>JAZQSE010000042.1:0-65275 GCA_045629945.1 Fibrobacteraceae bacterium | reverse complement strand
ATTTTAATTTTAATTCTGGTTCAAGTTTGATTTTAAATGTTCCCGGTGAATTTTATGCAGGAGCATTAAAATTTCAAAAAGATTCTAAACTGATCCCTCAAACAAATGGCAGTGTAATTTTCTATGTTGGTAATGATTTCCAATGGAACGGAACAATTGTTACAA
Source organism: Fibrobacteraceae bacterium (assembly GCA_045629945.1). GTDB lineage: Bacteria > Fibrobacterota > Fibrobacteria > Fibrobacterales > Fibrobacteraceae > UBA1765. The sequence goes on along the minus strand of JAZQSE010000042.1, from coordinate 65,110 downwards.
ATGATATGATTTCTGCAGCGCATCATTTTATGATATATTATTATGGCACAAATCCTGTGTATATTCAAACTGAATTCGCTGGAACAATTATTGCTCCGAATGCAGAAGTAATCGTTGGACAAGTTGGTAAAAATTTCTATGGTGCTATATATGCGAAGAGTATTGTAATTCATCAGAATACGAGAATTACATGGGTGCCTTTTGTTTCGCAACAAAATAACTCTGTTGTTGCTTATGCTACTGATTTAAATTATTCAATAAATTTTTTGGAGATTTAAATTATGTGGAAAAAGTGGTCTCTAATTGCGATTTCGATTGTATCTTGTGTACTCGGATGTTATGAAGGTGATATTGAGTGTTCTAGCTCGGATCACTATGTTAGTTTAGATGTCTTTACGACTGATAATATTGATAGCATCCACTTTTACATAAATAAAAAACAAGTTTGTTATGGAAATGTCGGTACTTATCATGAAATGATAATATGTGACGATACTTTAGCAACTGGTTATATGGTTGCTGTAAATGATGTGGAAAATGCGAATAAATGTGTCGGAACAGAAAAAATTATATGGCGGGTATTCCATTGTTTTGTTGGTGGAATTCCTGGTGTAGATGATGATAATGCAGGTGTTCTAGATTTGGAACTATTCGATTCTGTAAATAAAATGCATATTAATTTTTCTCGCATTACATTAGGAGGTCTTTATGTTAACATCATTCCCGAAAAGGATACAACAAAATGGTTTGGGTATACGGATAATCCTGTAAGACCTTTTTTTAGTGAATTTAATGCTCCGTCCGTATCAACCAGAATGGGCTGTTATAATGGCTATTGCATTGCAACTTCGCCAATGACAGAAAGAGATGTCTGCTATGACAAATAAATTAACATTTTAAGGAGGATCAAATATGAAAAAAATAACTATTAAAAATGTAGCTGCTTTTATGGTTCTATCTGTGACGCACCTTCTTGCTTCCGAATCTTTCGGTGGCATTGGTGTGTCAATTTACCAGGTACGCGACGGCGTTAAGGTTGCAGAGGTAATCCCCGGCACCCCGGCTGCGGAAACAAAGTTGCAAGCAAATGATATTATCATTGCAGTCGATGGAGAATCGCTCAAGGGCAAGTCTATTGAAGAGTCAAAGGCAAAACTTCGCGGTCAGAAGAACAAGCCGCTTGAGATTACCTTTGTCAATGGCGTTGATACGCTGTCGGCTGTTCTTCGCCGCACACAAATTACGGTAAAGAATTTGGAGCGCGAACGAGTTGAATCTTGGTATGGTGACAAATCCGAATTTAATGCGCAGGAACTTGAAACCTACGCAAGTGCGACAGAAAGTAACAAGCAACTTGTAGCTGTGTTGCAAAACGGAACGTTGGTAAAATCTGAGTCGCAGGTTTCCGCTAAGTCATTGAACGGAATCTATGTCGAAAAAGCGGACGAGTTCGCTCCTAAAGTTATGCGACCTAATTTGAATAAAAACGCTTCTGCAACATTGAAGGGATTTTGCCGAACATCCGTTGGCTTTGAACTGAAATCTGCTGGTAGGGCTGTAATCACCATTATGGATGCAGATGGTGCTGTGGTTGCAAAACTTGTCGGCGAAAATGCTCAACCCGGTTACAATTCTCTGAAATGGAATTCTGAAAATGTTCCCAGCGGTCGCTATATGGTGACTATCGAACATAACGGTTCCGTCAGCGGAAAGAATGTTGTGCTGAAATAATTCGGTTATATTTTTTTCAATCAAAATGCGTTAGGGATAGTGACCCCTTGGGGCGGAGACTTGCGGCAATCTTGTATTGCTGTTTATTGGAGCAAGGCTCCGTTTTATGAGGTTGGGCGGGAACACAGTGAACCGGGCAGCCCATAAAATATAGCCCGACCCACGCTAGTGGGGAACGTTTGTATTGAGTAAAAAATCTATATTCCTAGCATGACAGAAAAAGAAAAAATGCTTGCAGGCGAACTTTATGACCCTTCTGACGCTTTACTTGTTTCACAGCGTCAAATGGCTCATTCTCTTTGTCGTCAGTATAATAATCTAGATGAAACTGACGAAGAGCGAAATTTGATATTGAAAAAATTATTTGGCGAAAATATCGCTAAAGGTGTTTATTTACAAGGCCCTGTTTTTTTTGATTATGGCGTGAATACGCAGATTGGTGAAAATACTTACGCTAATTTCAATTTTACCGTTCTTGATTGTGCCCCTGTAAACATTGGGAAAAATGTGTTTTTCGGGCCAAATGTTGCTATTTACACGCCATTACACCCGCTTCGGTGGCAAGAACGCAATATGTTCACAAAATCTGATGGTTCTCTTGCAAACCTTGAATACGCAAAGCCAATTTCTATTGGCGATAATTGTTGGATTGCTGGAAATGTCACTATCTGTGCAGGGGTTACTATTGGTGAAGGTAGCGTAATTGGTGCAGGGAGTGTTGTTGTCAGGGATATTCCTTCTGGAGTTGTTGCAGTCGGAAACCCTTGTAAAGTGCTTAAGAAAATTATGGAGTAAAAAAAGAGACCTATGAGGTCTCTTTTTTTAGTGTTTTTTCTTTTTCTTTTTGGGTGGCGTGTAATTTGAACCGATTTGGGTTCCGCCGTTTTGTTTTTTAGCAAAAGCCCCCAATTTTTTGAACATTTCTTTCATGTTTTCAAATTGAGCGAGAATCTGATTGACGCGCTGAACGCTTGTGCCAGAACCATTTGCAATGCGTTTTTTGCGACTGCCATCGATAATGGATGGTTTTTTGCGTTCTCTTGGAGTCATTGAACTTAAAACCGCTTCAACATAAACGAGTTCTTTATCATCAATTTGGTCAAGCGGTAATTTGTTCAAGCCTGGGATTAAACTGAGAATGTCTTTAAATCGCCCGATTTTTTTGACGGTCCGCAATTGGTTTAAGAAATCGTTTAAATCAAATGTGTTGTTGAATATTTTTTTCTTTAAATCTTTGGCGTCTTTTTCATCGATAACGGCTTGGGCTTTTTCAACGAGTGTGACCACGTCACCCATGCCAAGAATGCGGCTTGCCATACGGTCTGGGTGGAACACATCTATGTCAGAAAGTTTTTCACCAAGGCCGACAAAGCAAATGGGAACACCAGTCATTTTCTTGATGGAAAGAGCGGCACCACCGCGAGTGTCACCATCCATTTTAGAAAGACATACACCTGTAAAGTTTAAGCGTTTGAAGAATGTTTCTGCGACATTTACCGCTTCTTGACCAATCATGGCATCGGCAACAAAGAAAATTTCATTTGGTTTAACGGCAGCACTTGCTTGTTCAAGTTCAACCATAAGTTCTTCGTCGATTTGAAGGCGGCCTGCGGTATCATAAATAACTAAATCGTAACCGTTTTCTTTGGCGTATTCATAACCATGTTTAATGATTTCTACTGGGTTCCCTTGACCTTCCTCATAAACAGGAATGCCGATAGATTTGCCTAAAACCTGTAATTGCTTGATAGCGGCCGGGCGGTAAACGTCTGCTGCAACGAGAAGCGGTTTGCGTTTCTTTTTACTGCGCATATAAAGGGCAATTTTACCGGCAAATGTGGTTTTACCAGAACCTTGAAGCCCAACCATCATAATGCCTATTGGAGCTTGCCCTGTAAGAGAAACTTCTTTTGTTTCTCCACCCATAGTGTTCACGAGTTCGTCGTGAATGATTTTGACAATCTGCTGACCTGGCGTAACAGAAAGTAAAACATCGCTACCGAGAGCTTTCTCTTTAACGGACTTTACAAAATCACGAGTGACATTGAAGTTTACGTCTGCTTCAAGAAAAGCACGCCTGACCTCGCGAAGAGATTCTGCGACGTTTTCTTCGGTGAGTTTTCCCTGCCCGCGCAGGTTTTTAAGAGTAGATTCTAAAGAGTCAGTTAATTGAGAAAACATAATGTGCAAATATAATTAAAAGAATATAAGATGTAGGTCATTTGTGGAAATAGACTAAATTGAAATAGAAAAAATAAGGCTTTTTGCTATCTTTGGCTCTGCATGCTTTATTACAAGAGAAAAACATTTCTTAAGCAAATTCTAGAAAAACCGCACAGAGGTAATATCCGCGATGTGATGATTGTGGCTTTGCCTATGTTACTTTCTATGTCATTTGATACTTTAATGACATTTGCTGACCGTTTGTTTTTGGCTAAACTCAGCCTGGAACTTATGAATGCAGCTCTTGCAGGTGGTTCTGCTCAAGTGATGGTTATGACTTTTTTTAATGGGCTTATTGCCTATTCTACAGCACAAGTCGCTCAAAATTTTGGAGCTAAGCAGTTTCATAATTGTTCAAAATCCTGTACGCAAGCAGCGATTCTTGCTTTAGTTTGTACACCTCTTGTCTTGCTTGTAAAACCATTTGTGTATTGGCTGTTTTCTTTGTCAGAAGTTTCTTCTGTGCAACTTGAAGCGCAAACAGTTTATTTTGATACGCTTTTGTATGGAGCTGTTTTAATTCTTTTCAGGCAAGTTTTTGTTTCGTTTTTTTCTGGAATTGGAAAAACAAAAATAGTGATGGTGGCTGCTTTTATAGGACTTGTCGTTAATGTCACTATGAATTATTTATTGATTTTTGGGATTGGCCCGTTTCCTGCATGCGGGATTCTTGGTGCGGCTTATGGAACAATTATTGGAAATTTTGCCACCATTTTAGTTCTTTTTATTCAATATTGTAGAGAAGTTAAGCACTCATTTTTTGGTTTTTCTTTTGTCTTTCATAAAGAACTTTTTATGGAGCTTTTACGAAAGGGAAGTGCTTCTGGTGTAGAAATGTTTCTTTCGATGTTTGCGTTTCAGTCTTTGATTCTTTTGTTTCATGGAATGGGACCTTCTGTAGCGACTGCTGCCACGGTGATGTTTAATTGGGATATGGTGGCTTATGTTCCTTTGCTTGGGCTTGAAGTGGCTTCTATGAGCCTTGTCGGGCGTTATGTTGGTGCTAAAGACCCGGCTGCTGTCAGGCGTTCTGTGCGTTCAGCGATTGTGATTGGTTTTGTTTATTCGGTTGTTGTCGCTGTTTTATTTGTTGGATTCCCTGGATTTTTAACAGATATATTCCGCCCAGAAAACGATAGTGCCGGTTTGTTTGCAGAAACACGACCACTTGCTATTACTATGTTGCGTATTGCCTTTTGTTATGTGGTTGTAGAAGTGGGGTTAGTTGTTTTTGCAGGCGCTCTTCGTGGGGCTGGTGATACATTCTGGGTTATGTGTGTTATGGTTATTTTAAACTGGCTCACAGTCCTTGCTCTATGGCTTTGTGGTTATGTATTTGCTTTAGGTCCTGTTGCTAGCTGGGTTACAGTTGTTATCGCATTTTTTGCTTTCCCTATTGCTTTAATTTATCGTTGGAAATCAGGTAGTTGGCGCCGTTTAATGCAACAAGGTGGCGTAAGGTGACTCTTACTCATTTACAAAGGCGTTTTGCTCGTTTTTTGATTATCAATGGCTATTTGCCCAAAATATTTTTGGCGGCGATTATTGGTTTTGTAACAGGTCTTGTAGCGATTGCGTTTCATAAATCTTTAGAATGGGCGACAGCGTTTGTTTTTTCTCCTTGGGTTGGTGAGAATGCTTTACCATGGTGGTCTTTTGCTCCGATTCCTGCTGTTGGTGGTTTATTGGTTGGTTTAATTCTTTTTAAAATCACAAAAACTCCAGAAGCTTCAGGCCAGGGAACCGATAATATGATTCGGGCTTTTCACCATAAAGGTGGAAAAATCAGAAGGCGAGTGGCTCCTGTAAAATTTTTAACAAGTGTTATTACATTGGCAAGTGGTGGAAGCGCCGGGTACGAAGGTCCTGTTTCTCAAATAGGTTCTTCAGTAGCTTCAGGTATATGCCGGCTTTTTAGAATGCCAAGAAGTTTGCATAGTGTTTTTACACTTGCAGGGACTGCAGCTGGCCTTGGTGCCATATTCAAAGCACCACTCGCTGGAGCTCTTACTTCTGTAGAAGTTCTTTATAGAGAAGACTTTGAATCAAATGCTTTTGTGACTTCTATTGTGGCTTCGGTGACTGCATTTACAGTTTATATTGCATTTGTTGGTTCAGCACCTGTTTTTGCTGTGGGGGCTGTGTTTCCTTTTACCAATTTTTATGAATTGTTAGCGTGCGCACTTTTAGGTGTTCTTTGTGCGCCATTTTCATTTCTTTATGTTAAAATTTATGAGAAAACAGAAAAGCGTTTTGCAAAATCTAAAGTTTCAAATGCCTTAAAACCGGCGATTGGTGGTTTGTTTGTTGGTTTGATTTTGCTGGTTTACCCAGAAGTAGCGGGCGGCGGTTTTGATTTTGTTGGCGAACTTTTTTCAGAAATGCTTCCGACTACAGTTTTTGGGATTCTTTTGCTTTTAAGTATAGCTCTTGCAAAGATTTTTGCAACGGCTTTTACTGTTGGAAGTGGTGGCTCTGGTGGTGTTTTTGGGCCATCTCTTTTTATTGGTGGTGTTTTGGGAGCCGCTTTTGCTGGTGCTATAGAAATGGCTTTCCCAGGGCTTTTGCGCGTGCCAGAAGCTATGATTCTTGTTGGAATGGGGGCGTTTTTTGCGGGGGCTGCTAAAGCACCGATTGCTGGTGTTGTTATGGTTTGTGAAATGACAGGGAGTTATAGCCTTTTACCAGGGCTTTTAATGTCTGCGGTTATGCACATTGCATTTTCTAGGCCATGGAGTATTTATAAAAGTCAGGTTTTGAATAAGTTTGTTTCTCCTGCACATCGTGGTGATTTAGACCAAGATGTTTTGCGTATTGTTCAAGTGAAAGAAGTCATTACAAATAGAAAATTTCATGTATTGCGGGCAGAAGATCCGTTGTTGGGTGTTTTGCCGTTTATTGATTCTTCTTCAATTTATCCGGTTTATGAAAATGAAAATTATCTTGGGCTTTTGGATATGTCAATTTTGAGAAATACTTATATGGCAGCTCCTGGAATGGTTCGACATTTACAAGTTTCTGATTGTACCGTGAAAGCCCCATTGCTTTTGGATTCTCTTGATTTGCATGCGGCATCTAAACTTTTTGTTCACCTAGGCGTTTCTGAATTGTGCGTTAAAAACTCTAAAGGTGAAATTGTCGGAACTCTTTCTCATAGTGAAATTTTTAAAATCTATGATAAAATTGTCTCTGGGAAAAGAGAAAGTAATAAGTAATTTTTATTTCATGGGTAAAATTTGATTTTTTTAGGAGCACTTGGCGCTCGGTTCTTGCCTGATTGCAAATGAATCTTGTCATGGCGAGGCGTGCTGAAAGCAATCTCTTCACAAGCAACACTTATTTTGGATTACTTCGCTACGTTCGTAATGACAAAAACCAGGATCGCCACACTGCGTTCGCGATGACAACTTGCTAACAGATGACCACGAGGCACAAGGCCTCTCGCGAGTGACAAGTTGTTTTTCGCAACTTTCGCTTCTCGGGGTGTTAAAGAAACCCTCTGCGCTCGGTCATGTCAGATTGAGCAAGCTCATCTGCCGCGACTCTCGCTTGTGGGGTGTTAGGGGCATAGCCCCTAGGGGAGGGGGTAGAGTAAGACCGTGAAAACGGGCTGGAACGAGGGGGATTCTTCCCCCATTTGATTTTGTTTTATTTTGGAAATGCTAATTTTTACTTTATGGATATAAATGATTGGCGGAAAAAGATTGATTCTCTGGAAGATTCACTTATTGCTCTTTTGAATGAAAGGGCTTCTTATGCGTTAGAAATTGGGAAATTGAAAAAGCAATTGGGCTTGCCTGTTTTGGATGCTTCTCGAGAAAATGAAATTTTGGAACGTGTGGCGAAAAAATCGAAAGGCCCGCTTTCGGCTGATTCGGTGAAGTTGATTTTTGCTACGTTGATGCAAGAGACAAGAAAAGTAGAGGAATAGTTATGCTTTCAGGGCACGTTACTTTTGTTGGTTTTGGTTTGCTTGCAAGTTCTATGGCGGCTGCAATTAGAGCGTCCCGTTTGCCTTTGACTATTCGTGTCGTGAGTTCTCCAAATACACTTTATCGTGCGCGTGAACTTGGGTTTGCCGATGAGACTTTTTCTTATGATGATGTGCAAGAGTGGGCTAAAGATACCGATTTGATTTTACTTTGTTCGCCTATTTTGCATATTTTGAAAATGCTTGAAATGTTGAAAAATGTTTCGGTGGATAGGCCTGTTGTTGTCTCTGATATCGGGAGTACGAAAGCTGAAATTTGTAAAGCAGGTGCGTTGCTTCCAAAACCGTTTTTGTTTGTGGGTGGTCACCCGATGGCTGGGTCAGAAAAGCGGACTTTAGAATATAATGATCCGTCACTTTTTGAAAATGCTTTTTGGTTTCTTTGTCCGCAAGCTTCTACGAAAAAAGAAGATTATGCCTTGCTTTCAGAGTTGATTTCTTTTTTAGGTAGCGAACAGGTTTTGTTTGATGCAAAAGAACACGATGATACGATTGCATGGCTTAGTCACATGCCACAAATGGTGAGTACGACTCTTGCAGGGAATTTGCCAGAACGTTTGCTGAAAAATAATTACCAACATTTTGCGGGACGCGGGTTCAGGGATATGACGCGTATTGCGGCTTCTGGCTGGAATATGTGGCATGATATTTTTATGACTAACCGTAAATCGGTTCTGAATGCTTTGGCTGATTTTTCTAAGGGAATTAAGGTGGTGCAGGAGGCTCTTGAAAAATTGCCTTTGGAAGGTGATGCTTCTTTGCATGAAATTTTTGAAGCCGGGAATGCCGGGCGAGCTTCTTTGTTTACACCAGGTCGCTTGACAGCTCATGGTTTTTATGAAGTGAATGTGGCGTTAGAAGATAGGCCTGGTGCGATTCTGGCTGTTATGCAACCGTTATCTGATGCGGGTTTGAATGTGCGCGATATTGAGTTGATGAAAGTTAGAGAAAATGTTTCTGGAACGTTGTTGATTTCTTTTAAAACGAAACGCGAAGCGTTGCAAGCAGTTGATATTCTTAGCCTTGCTGGGCAAGATGCAGTTATTAGGGAATAAGAATGCGTAAGTGGAATGTTTTGCCTGATAGAGAAATGTTAGAACAATGTTTTGTTCTTTCTCTTTTGGTGAATGGCCGAACACTTGTTCAGGAATGCGAACCGTCTCAAGAAGTTTTGCGATTTGCAGAAGCGTTGCAAGAATTTGGTTTGAACTGTAAACAAGTGGCTGACCAGATTGTTCTTGAAGGCGTTGGTATGGGGTATCGCGTTCCTGTTGTTCTGCCACAAGATTTTTCTTTAAATGCAAATACCTTGATTCTTGCGCTTGCTTCTAAAAATTCAGATACGGATTATACGATTCTTGCTTCAAACGCAGAAGAACTTGCAGAAAAGAAAAAGTTGCTTTTGCATGTGGCTAAAGTGAATGTTAAAGAAGAAACAGAAAATTCTATTTCGTTTTCTTTTAAGCCTAAATCGCAAAATTTAATTTGTTCTAAAAACGGAAGTTACCCTTATTTGCAAAGGAATTTTGCGTTGCTCTCGGCGTTGGTTTTAGGAGAAACACTTGCATTTGATGAACGTATGGCAATTCGTGACCAATGGTCTTCAATGCTTAAGTATTTTGGCGTGAATTTAAATTATGAAGTCCAGATGCCTGAATTCAAAGATGAGTTTGAACGCCGGTTGGCTAAAGCTCAGGGCATTAAAATGATTAAAACCTGGAAAACGTATTTAGATGAAACCCATACGCTTTCGCCAAGAGAATATTTTGTTCCAGGCGATGCGACTCTTGCTTCTGCTTATGCATTAGCGGCTTTGCTTTCTTCTGCTCCAGAGCGAAAGCAAGATGTTTTTTCAAATGTTGTCAGTAGTTCTAGTAGAGCTTCGGTTTTTACGATTTTAAAACGCATGGGTGCTGAACTTGATTTTTTAGGAAAGCACGAACGCTATGGTGAACCTTTTGCTGATTTAGCGGTTAAGCCACTTTTGACCAAACGCTTGCAAGGTTGCCATTTTTCAGGGGATTCCCTTTCGGCTTCTATTGAAGAAATTCCTGTTTTAGCGGTGGCGGCGTGTTTTGCTGAAAAGGAAACTATTTTTCATTTGCCTGCAGAAGAAGTTGTTAGAAAGCGTCATTGGTTAGAACTTCTAGCAACGAATTTGCGCAAAACAGGCGTTGAAATTGGCGTTTATGAAGATGGTTTGGTTGTTCGTGGAAAAGAAGAACCAGATAGAGCTGAATTTGATTGTGAAGAGTTTCCAGTAATGGGGCTTGCTCTTTATGTTTTAAAAGTTGTGACTAAAAGTCCATTTGATATTATGGGTATAGAAGTTACAGAAAAGCTTTTCCCGAATGCTTTAGAAATCATAGACCAGATATGTGGTAAGGAGGCCTGATGCGTTTTTCAAAAATTGGCATTGTTGGCTTTAAAGCAAAAAGTTCTGAATTGCAAGCGGCACTAGAAGTGATTGCCAAGTGGGCTTTTACTCATAAAAGTGTTCGTTTTTACGCAATGGAAAGTTTGCGGACTTTAGTTCAAAAACCAATCCGCGTTGTCTCAGAACGAACCATGCGTTCTGTGGATTTGATTATTGCAATCGGTGGCGATGGTACTGTACTTTCTTCGGCTCGTTTGGTTTTAGGGACTTCTGTGCCTATTCTTGGTGTGAATGCCGGGAAAGTCGGCTTTTTGGCAGAAACTCGTGTAGAAGAATTGCCTGAAATTTTAGATGCTTTACAAGCGGGGCGCTTTACCACGCGAGAACGCATCATGATGAATGCTAAAATTTATGGCAAAAATGGTAAGCTTTTATTTAGCGAAACTGTTTTGAATGAAGTCCATGTAAGAGCAGATGGCCCTGAACGCATGGTGAACCTGAATGTTGATTATAACGGCGCACACCTTACAGAATACTGGGCTGATTCTTTATTGATTTCAACGCCAACAGGTTCAACGGCTTATAATCTAGCGGCCGGTGGCCCGATTGTTCACCCGATGGCTCCGGTTTTTGTTTTGACTCCGCTTGCTCCGAGTAGTCTTTCTGTTAGACCTTTGGTTATCCCATCTAATGCACAATGTACTATTGCTTCTGCGGTAGAAGTTTCTTTGCGCTTAGTTTTTGATGGCCGTATTAGTTATACATTACAACCAGGTGAAACCATAGAACTTTCTAAAAGCGAAGCGGTTACGACATTTATCCGTATGCAACACGGCTTTATGGATGCTTTACGCGAAAAATTGGGTTGGACAGGAAAACCAAAACTAATCTAGTTTTTTAATTGCACTAATAAACCTTTTAAGTATTGCCCTTCGGGGAATGCTAAAGAAACAGGGTGATCAGCTGGTTGCCCGAAACGTTCAATAATTTGCATGTCTTTTTTGGCATCGGCAGCCGCGTCGGCAATTATCTTTTGAAATAATGCCATGTCCATTAAACCAGAGCAACTGAATGTGGCAAGCATCCCGTTTGGAGAAAGCAATTTCATAGCGAGTAAATTAATGTCTTTGTAACCGCGTGCCCCTTTTTGTAAATGGTCTTTGGCTTCTACAAATTTGGGCGGATCTAAAACAATAAGGTCAAAGGTTTCACCTTTGTCACGGCATTTTCTTAAATACTGGAAAACATCGGCTTCGGTGTGCGTAGCTTTTGCGGTAGGGAGTTTATTTTCTACAAGAAGTTCTTTAGCGATTTTTAAAGCACTTTTGGAAACATCTACTTGATAAACATGAGAGGCGTTTCCTTTTAATGCAAATAAGCCAAAACCACCTGTGTAACAAAAGCAATTCAAAACTTTCTTTTGGTTGGAAAGTTCGCCAATACGTTTTCTTGCATCGCGTTGGTCTAAATAGTAACCTGTTTTATGACCGTTTCTGATGTCAATTAAAAAACGGATGCCATTTTCTTCCATTGGTACAGGTGCTTCAGGGACGCTACCATATACAACACCTTCGCGCTTTTCCATACCTTCTTTTTTGCGAACATCAGAATCGCAACGTTCATAAATACCACGGCAATTTGTTTTTTTGGCAAGAACTTTATAAATGATTTCTCGGTGTTTTTCAGGGCCTGCGGCTAAAATTTCTACAGAAAAATATTCACCGTATTTATCAATAATACAACCAGGAATGCCATCGTTTTCGGCATAAATCAAGCGAAATGCACTTAAAGGGTCTGTAATAGAAAAGCCTCTGCTTTCACGCAACGCAATAGCCGTTTCAATTTTTTCTTCGAAAAAAGATTCGTTGATTTCTGCTTTTTCAAAAAAAGTCCAAAAGCGGGCGCGAATTTGTGAACTAGGAGAATAGGCGGCTATACCTAAAAAATCACCGTTATAAGCATAAACTTCAACAGAGTCTCCGAATTCTGGATTGCCAGAAACTTCATCAATGGCTCCGCTAAAAATCCAAGGGTGTCGACGTATTGCCGATTTGTCGCGACCAGCTTTTAATGTTATCAATTTCATAAATAAAAATTTAGAAAAAACTTTCTCGTTTTTTGGCTTTACTATTTTTGAATCATGTTTGAAACACTTTTTACTCGTTATCCATTTTTCCGTTATATTCCAGCTATTTTAGGAATGGCTTTGATTTTCAGAATGTCAGCAACGCCTAGCACAGATCTGGGTTCTTGGGTTGCTCCAATTGATAAAGTTTTACATGGTCTTGCTTATATGTCTCTTGCATTGGCTTTTTCACTTTGGGCTAAACCAAATTTGTGGGAAAAGAAAATTTGGAAAGCATTTTTAATAGGTTGTTTTTTGCCTGTTTTATATGGCGCAAGTGATGAATTTCACCAAACATTTGTACCAGGGAGAGACGGCGGTTTGCCAGATTTTTTTGCCGATTCTGTTGGAGCGTTTATCGGTTTTTTGATTTACTTTTTAATTATGAAATTTTTTATTCTGGCAAAAAAATCTAAGGTTACTTCTCAAAATATTCAGGGTGATTCTTAAAGAATAAAATCATTTCATTTGTCAGACTTACAAAATTTTCTTCAACAGGTATTTCATTTCGTGAATGCCATTCTGCAAGGGAAAGTTCATTTTCTTCTAAAGTAATTTCTGCACTCCCATCAAGTTCGCAGAAAAATCCTGCAAGCAAAGTATCAGTAAACGGCCATGGTTGGCTTTTATAATAGCGAATGTTTTTTACTTGTAATCCTACTTCTTCTTTGACTTCTCGGCAAACAGTATCTTCTAACGTTTCGCCGATTTCACAAAAGCCAGCGACTAGTGCGTAATTGGCTGTAGGTCCGTTTCTGTATTTCGTCAGTAGAATTTTATCTTGATGAAATATGCCTATAATAACGGCTGGGGAAATTTTTGGAAAAATTTGCAAATTGCATTTTGGGCAAAAGACCATTCGTTCTTTTGAATCATGTTGTGTTTTACTTTGACAGCGTCCACAGTATTGATTGTTTTTATACCAATCAGCAAGTTGTAAAGCAATAGCTGAAACAAAGGCAATGTGTTTTGGTAAAATATGGCGTAAGTCTTTTCGCTTTATCCATTTTCCGTTAGGGAATTTTTCAGATAAAATATCTTTTTCTTCACTTGTTTGTTCTTTGAAATAAAATGGAACAGAATCTAACTTAAAAAGAAATTGATGGCATTCTGGAATGTTAGGAGTTTCCATGAATTTTAAAATGCCATTTTCTTCAAGTAGAAAAATTTGGTTTTCAAAAGTCGGACAGATACATGCATTTGAACCAGAAACAGTATTTTCAAAAACATTCGAAAATTGATGCGGGAAAATATCTTGTATCATATTAAAAATCGCCTAGAAAAATAACTTCTCGTTCTAGTTTTATTTGAAAACGTTCGTAAACTTTTTGTTCTACATAATTAAAAAGTTCTGCAACTTCTTTTGCAGTTGCGTTTCCTAAATTGACAATAAAGTTAGCGTGCTTTTCAGAAACCTGAGCGTCTCCGATTTTAAAACCTTTTAACCCTGCTTGTTCAATAAAAGCACCGGGGAACCCTTCTTTTGGTCGTTTAAACGCAGAACCTGCATTTGGTTTATCTAAAGGTTGCTTTTCCCGTCTGCTTTTCATTGCATTTTCGATTTCACTTTCTAAAATATTTCGTTCTGATTTTTGCAATTCAAAAGAGGCTTCTAAAATTATTTCTTTGTTTTTTTGAAAAATCGAAGAACGGTAAGCGAAAGAACATTCTTTATTGGAATAAGTTTTTAATTCACCTTTTTCTGTAAGTGTTTTGACTTCTATTAATGTGTCTGCAATTTCTTGGCCATAAGCACCGGCGTTCATATAAACGGCACCACCAACAGTTCCTGGAATTCCTGCAAGCATTTGTAAGCCAGCAAAGCCTTCTTTAGAAACTTTTCTTGATAAACTTCCAAGAATCACACCTGCTTTGGCTTTGGCAATCATCTGGCTTGTATTATCTGTAAGTTCAAAAGAATTAAAGGACTTGCCTAATTTTATAATCAGACCATTGTAGCCTAAATCAGAAATTAAAATATTGGTTCCTTGTCCAAGAATAAAAAGCGGAATGTTTTTATCAATAGAAAATTTTTGGGCCAAAATCAGTTCGTCAATAGATTCAATTTCTGCAAAAAAACGCGCATTCCCACCACATCTAAAAGAAAGGTGTTTTCGCATAGGGTAATTTTCTTGTATATTAAGAGCAGACATTAAAAACAATTTAGCAAGATGCAATGGGATAAAAAAAAGATTGACTCATTTAAAGCCTCGCTTTCGATAACTCTTGTAGCGAAAGCCCTTGGACTTTCAGTAGAAAATGGCCGTTGCCATTGTTTTTATCCTATGCGGCATGCTCATGGAGACAGAACGCCATCTTTATCTATTTCAGAAGCTAAAGGACTTTTTCGTTGCTGGGTTTGCCCTGATGTTCGCGGTGATGTGATTGATTTGGTGCAATTAGTGCGTGATTGTTCGTTTCCAGAAGCTTTAAAGTGGCTAGTAGAAGAATTTCGCCCTTGGGAAAATTCTGAGCCTTTACAGACAAATGCAACGCGTCTAAAGCAAGAAATAATATTTCCAGAAGAACGACCATTGTCGGTAGAAGAAGAAATTTCTCCTTCTTTACATGATAAAGTGGTTTTATCTTTTTTGAAAAAATTAGTCCCTGTAGAAAATACACAAGCTGCCGGTTGGCTTATTCGTCGGCGGATTTTTAAATCTGTCTGGAATAAAATGAAATTGCGCTATGTAGAAGATTATGATGGAATTTCTAAATCGTTACAAGAAGAATTTGGGTTAGAGCTTTTACAAAAAGTGGGCTTGTTTAATAAGCGCGGGCATTTAAGGTATTATAAACACCGATTGATATTTCCTTATTTAGATAGCCAGGGTAGAGCTTCTTATTTTCAAGCAAGAACTATTCTTGCAAACACATTGCCAAAAGAACAAAATCTACCGGGTAGAGTTCCTTTTCCCTATAATTCAAGAATACTAGATGGTTCTCCGGATTGGGTGTATCTTTGTGAAGGCGTTGTCGATACACTTACACTTCTTTGCCGTAATATTTCTGCTGTCGGTATTCCTGGTGTTTCTTCCTTTAAAACAGAATGGGTACCATTATTTAAAGGCAAAAATGTAATTATCTCTTTTGATAAAGATGAAGCCGGTCGTAATGGGGCTTTAGTGGTTCAAGAACTTCTTAGTGTTGCCGGAATCCATAATGTAATTGGTGGAAATTTAAAATTACCTGAAATGTTTAGAATGAAAGAAGGTTATGATGTAAATGATTTTTTTGGCGGACGTAAATGAAACTATATTTTGAATAACTTAATTTTTTAATAAATGGAAGTCTGCTTTGAAAAATAAAGTCTTGTGTGTGTTAAAATGGATTTACCGAGTGCTGAATTACATAGTGCGCGGGACTTTACTCGTTGGTTTATTATATGCGGTGTTTTTTAGTCTTGCAGGGACTTATTTAATTTATAAAACGGTTTCTTATGGCTATTCTATTTATGAAGCGGTAGATACTTTAAAAGTAACGCAACCAGTAATGAGTAAATACATGCAAACCTTGCAAGACTCATTAAAAGATTCATTACAAGAAACGGAATTTAAACACCGTTATGTTCCTTTAGATAGCATTAGCCCTTATTTACAACGGGCTGTAATTGCAAGTGAAGATGCTGGTTTTTATTTTCACCCAGGATTTGATGTGCGAGCGATTGCTGAAGCTCTTGCACAAAACCAAGCTCGAGGGAAAACAAAATTTGGTGGTTCTACATTAACACAGCAATTAGCGAAAAATCTTTTTTTAAGCAATGAACGTTCTTGGGAAAGAAAATTCAAAGAATTTGCTTTTGCTCTTTTAATGGAAAAACAATTAGGGAAAAAGAGAATTCTTGAATTGTATCTGAATTATGCAGAATGGGGAAAAAATATTTTTGGCTGTGAAGCGGCAAGTCAAGTTTATTATAAAAAGAGTTGCGCCAAATTGAATATAGACCAAGCGATTAATTTAGCTGCTGTTTTGGCAAGCCCGACTAAGCACCACCCGTACATGCGACAAAGTCGGTTTATGGCAAAACGCAGAGCGGTCATTTACCAGAATATGTTTCCACCACGAGATAGTGTTTTAAAAGATTCTCTTGAAAAACTCCAGCAGCCAGTTGAAAAAGATACGATAAATGTTTTACTTGAAGATGATTCTAGTCGCATTTCTAAAGTAGAAAATCAGGCAGAGCTCACTGATCTTTCAGCAAGTAAAGTAGAAGAATAAAATTTAAACAGGTAATTTTTTGAAAGATTCTAAATAGGCTTGCCAAGCTTTTTCTGGATTGTCAGAACGTAGCCAGGATAAGTATTCAGACGCTTTATAAGACCAAGCGAAAATATTTCGGAGGCCCGCATCGTAAGAAACAAGAACAGAATCTGTGACATCTTGTTCTCTACCTTCTTCTATCAAATAGCATTTTACCCACATCTGAGCTTCTTTATTAAATTCTTTTGCTGTTTTAATTAAACGCTCTGCGGTTTCTTTATAATGCTTTAAAACAAGTTCAGAAGAATCATTTCGCTCTTGGTATGGGTCAGAGGCGATTTCATCAACTGATGGTAAAGAAGCAATTTTATTCCAGTCATCAATTCCTGCAGGAAACCAAGGAGGTAACATACAAACGGTATTTCTTTTTTGTCGTTCTTTTGCGGCATCAGTCATTTGACGCAAAAAGTGGACTAAAGTTGTTTCTCTGAATTCTAAAACTTCTGGCGTTAAATTTTCTGGCATCTGAAAGCCGTGGGCCTCTTTAAAAAGTTTTTGGCAATTCGGGCAACGACAAGCCCAATTATTCAAGTTCCCTTTTGCAAAATAAAAATGGGGTTCATCCCAAAAAATAGTTTCTGCTTTTGTTTCAGCAATGGCATCTAGCCAATTCATTAAGTAATCGATAAAAACCTGAGACGTTGGGCAAATGGCTGGTTGGATAGTGCCATCAGCACTAATTTGAGCTGTTCCGGGATTTTTGGCTACCAATTCAGAATAAGCTTCGCCGCCAAAAACTCTTCCAAGGCCCCATGGATTTACATAAACAGAAAGCCCGAGCTCTACAGAAATATCTATGATTTCTTTCATAGTTTCACGATAATATTGCAAGTCTTCTTCGGAATAAGTATGCAAAACATGAGTGAAACCAGATTTTTTTAAATCCTGCATGTCTTGAAAAACATGTTTTGGGTTTCTAACCCCAAAATAGCTGACTCCGCGTTTTAAAGAGTGGCTGCTGACCATTGTGGGGTACCAGCTTTTAAAAAGACGTGTTCAAGAACGGCTTTCCAATCGGCTTCTGATACTGGTTTTGGAATCCAAAAAGAATGTTCTTGAACGTGAGGAAGCGGCATATCTCTTGGGGTGATTTCTACAATCCAAGATTCAGGGATACAATTATGCAATTTAGTTGCAAATTGGAGAGTTTCTTCTTGTGGTGGAGTAGAGTGGTCTAAAACAATCAACGCAGGGGGCTCTCCTATAGAAAGCGGCGCTTCAATAGCAACAAGAGCTTGCCTTAAATTATGGCAATTATAAATAGCAGTATCAGGAACGAGGTTGTGTTCTAACAACCAATAAAGCGTCCACTCTGCAATTTCATCCAGATTAGAATCGGAATTTGGTGCTATGAAAAAAATGTGACCCACGAGAGAAATTTAACTTTTTTTTTAAGAGTTGTATCAAAATTTATTGTAGAGGGGAGTTTTTAGGTATTAAAAATGAACTTTACTCTTTAAATAAAAAAATCCCGATTCGAAGAATCGGGATTTCGCTGCCTCACTTGGGCTCGAACCAAGGACAATTCGGTTAACAGCCGAATGCTCTACCGACTGAGCTATGAGGCATTGTCGATTGACGTTCCCAAATATAAAAAAGCCTTTTGGACTGTCAAGGGAAAAAGTGAAAATATTTTAAAAAAGTGAAATTAAAAGAGAATTTCTGGAAAATAAAGATTTGTTTTTGGATTTATTTTTGAGGATTGATAGTTTTTGATGCTTTCTTTGAAGAATCCGATTGCACTTTTTCAGAAAAATTCTTTTCGACGGATTCTTTGACAATTTCTTTTGCGGATTCTTTAATTTTTTGTTCGGTATTTTCTATTGCGGTATTTGCTTTTTCTTTTACAAAACCTTTGATATCAGGAGCTGTATTGTCAATGCCAAATAAGGTTAGTTCTTGTAGATATAAATTGTAAGCGACAGATTTTTGTCTGGCTTGTTCCCAGCTACTGGTTAATGGAAGAATATGAACGATAGTTAAAATAAAAGAGCAAATAAGAATCGATTTGAAAAGACCAAGTAAAGCCCCGAGAAGACGGTTAGGTAAATTTAAAACAGTATCTGTAATGGCTTTATGTAAAAAACGCCCGAGAATACTGAAAAGCAAAAATGGAATAAGAAAACCGATAGCTATACAAAGGATTCTTATAGTGGTTTGATTCCATTCAAAAATTCCAGAAAGGAAATTCCCTAAAATGTCATAACTGAAATAGGCTCCTATGGCTGCAGTACACCAGGCAACAATAAAAAACAATCCTTTCAAGAAGCCATACCAAATGCCTTGTAAAAGTAAAATAGCACAAATGACTAGACAAAAAATATCTAAAGCTATCAAGAGAATAGTCCTTTAATGACAAAAATCAAGATAAATAGCAATGTTGGGGCTAAAGCGCCAAGGCCAAAAATTATCCATTTTTTACGAGAATAATTCTGCTGGATTAAATCGGTATAAGGAACCTGGGCGCAAGTTGCTCTAAGCCATTGGGCTAAAGGTAAATCTAATTGGCGCGGGAAATCAACCATTAAATCAGCTAAAGCATCTGCGGCTGCTTGTGCATCTTTGAAACGATTCTGCGGTTTCTTTTCAAGCATTTTGCAAACAAAATGGCGAAGAGGTTTTGGCACGTCAGCAGGGAAATGCTTTGGACTTAACTTGACGTTTAGAATAAATTGAGATGTTTGTTCAATGGTTTCTCCACGGAAAGGATTTTTTCCCAAAAGCATTTCACTAGCAATAATACCTAAACTGAATAAATCAGACAAAGGAGTGACCGGCTGAGCTGAAATTTGTTCTGGACTCATGTAGGCGGCTGTTCCAAGGACACTACCAGGTAATGTCATTTCTTGACCGGCTCCGGCGTTCCTAGCTATACCAAAATCAAGCAAACGGATTTTACCATTTTTTTCAACCATCATATTGCTTGGTTTTAAGTCGCGGTGAATAATCTGGTGCTTATGGGCGCAAACTAAAGCTTGCAAAATTTCGTGGAGAATGTAACAAACGACCCAGACAGGAGGTCTTGCACAAATGTCTAAAATTTCGCGAAGATTTTTGCCATGGACAAATTCCATTGCAAGAGAAAGTCTGCCATTTCGTTCTTGCCAAACCGAGTAAGCATGCACAATGTTTGGATGATTCAAGTGGGCAAGCAAAATAGCTTCACGTTGAAAACGTTGGATTAAGTCTTCGTAACCAGTAAGACTTGCCTGCATTTGTTTGACAACAACTTTTCGGGAAAGAGACGGGTCTTCACAGAGCCAAATTTCGCCCATAGCCCCTTCTCCAATTTTCTGAACAGGCTTATAACCACCGATTTTATCGGGAACTGCTTTTTTGCGAGTTCTTTTAACGGTGGTTTTTTCTTTTTCCTCTGGTTTTGTTTTAGACTCCATAGATGTAAATATAGTTTTTCTTTTAAATGTTGTTTTAAATCACATAGAAAATATTTTTTTTATTACCTTTGGTAATGTTTGGGATATTCGGGGATAAAGGAGATGTTATGAAGCATTCATTGCTTGGTCTTTTTTTATTCTTTTTTGCCTTCTTTTTTGCTTTATTTTTTAATGGCTGTAGCGAAAGCGAAAATGCTACTGCACCAGATGCGTCTCTTGAAAATATCTCTTCGGCTTCTGTAGAAAATTCTCTTATTTTTTCTTCTGGTGTTGAAAATGATTCTTTACCTGTTTTGTCTGGTTCTACAAAACAAACTTGTGAAGAAAATGGCGCTTTTGCTTGGGTTTCTCAAGGAAACTCTTATAAAATCTGTGAAAATGGTATTTGGGAAGAACATCAAGTAAGTGCGGCAAAAACAGGTTTTGACCCATGTAAATTTAATTTCGGAGCGGCCTGGCAAGCGGCAAGTGAAGATAAAGACCATTATGCCGGAGTCGATTACATTGCGGTGTGGTTAGGGGATAACGATTTTTACAATGCTTTTGAAGCAAGAATGATAGATATGTGTTTAGAAGTAAAAGCAACACCAATGATTTATGCTTATGTCATAGCAGAATTTGGTAAAGACCATGGTCTTTCTGATTGCGACATGGCTGAAGAATCTACACATTGTACGCACGGTGCTTCTTTGATTAGGGAATTTTTTGCGGATTCTATTTTGGCTCGTTATAAAGCTTATGCAGTCGGGATGCGTGAACAAATAGAATTTTATTATTCAATGGATCCAAAAGAATTTGAATCCATTTGGCTTATAGAACCTGATTTTTACCAATATTCTCATTCTGGTTCAGAACAAAAAGTGCGCTATGATAGTATTGCACAAGTAGGTGGCGGAATTCCGGATTCTTTGATGGGAGTTTATTTTGAACAAATTGTTCAAGTTATAAAACAAGAATTACCAAAGGCAAAAATTGCAATAGACATTTCTCCGTGGATAGAAAACCCTGAATCCTGGTATTCAAATTTTAATTTGGATGTAATTGATTTTGCAAGTACTTCAGGTGGCCGCACTTTAGCAGGCTCTGAAAAAATCCGTTCTGGAAACCCGATGACCTGGAAACAAATTGCAGAAATTACTGGCAAGCCTGTTTTAGCTGATGCTGGCTATGATAAAGGCGGTAAAGGCACAGGACACGCTCAAATCTGGGACGATGTTTCTAATATAAAAGCGCGCTTAGCCGATGGAGTTATCGGTGTTATGCAAATGGATGCAGCTCTTGATTACCCAGAACGTTTGGATACGATTCGTGTCCAATTAGAAAATCCATTACCACAATGTAAATTGTAGAGATAAATCTAATCGGCATTTATCTTTGTCAGATTGTAAAAATTATACCAACTCGCGCAAATGCGGTTGGTATAGTTTTTGTTTGAGGAATGTTATAAATAAATGCTGTAATGCTTTGGATTCTTTTCTTGATTGGGGTAGTCAAGAATATAGTGTAAACCCCTTGATTCTTTTCGTTTTAAAGCACTTTCAAGAATGAGTCTAGATGTTTGTACAGCGTTTCTGAATTCAAGTAAGGCAAGAGAAATTTGATCTGTCTTTTTCATTGCCGAATTCATAAGTTGTTCTTCTTGTTTAACTATTTCTAAACCTTTTTTAAGACCTTCTTCTGTCCTGACTATGCTGCAATATTTCCACATTAATTTCTGCAGTGCAGAACGTTTCTTTTTCCAGTCAGAACCATTTTTGATCGAAACAAAAGTGGACTTTGAAGCAGGTGCTTTAAATGTTTCTTTTAAAATGCCGTTCTTTACAATATCGTCAATAGCTCGTAAGGAGAAAACGACACTTTCAAGAAGCGAGTTAGAAGCTAGTCTGTTTGCGCCATGTACGCCTGTGGCAGCTACTTCTCCGGAAGCGTAAAGCCCTCTTGTTTCTGAACGTGAATTGGTATCGACAAGAACTCCGCCGCACATGTAATGTGCGGCAGGAACAACAGGAATCCATTCCTTAGTCATATCAATACCCACTTCGAGACATTTCGCATAAATATTTGGGAAATGCGATTTTATATCTTTAGGTGTATGCGCAGAAAGGTCAAGAAACATACAAGGTTCTTTGCGCTTTTCCATTTCTCTCTGGATAGCTCTAGTCACAATATCTCTTGGAGCTAAAGAACGTAAAGGGTGGACCTGGTCCATAAATTCTTCGCCACTTTTATTTTTTAAAATAGCTCCAAAACCACGCACCGCTTCTGAAATTAAAAAAGGCTTTTTAAGTTTTGGGGCATAAAGCGATGTAGGGTGAAATTGCATAAATTCCAGATCTTGTAAGGCATTGCCAGCTCTTGCCGCAATAGCAATACCATCTCCGGTACTATCTTGTGGGCAGACGGTATAACACCAAATTCTACCAGCGCCTCCAGTAGCAAGAATTGTTGCTTTTGCAAAAATAGATTGGACCTCTCCCGTTTTTTGTAAAACGATTTTCGCTCCGATACAACGTTTTTCTTTTTTGGATAAAATTAAATCATAAACAAATGCATTTTCAATATAATCAATGCCCTTTGTTTTCTTTAAACGGGCTAAAAGGGCACGCATCATTTCTTTACCGGTTAAGTCAGCGGCATGCAAAATGCGTTTATGAGAATGCCCACCTTCTAAATGCAAATCAAATTTGAGATTTTCTTCATTTTTAGCGGCTGGTGTAAACTGAACCCCCCAATCCAATAATTTCTGGATAGTTAAAGGCCCGCTTTTTGTAAGAATTTCTACGGGCTTCTTTTTACAAAGACCAGCCCCTGCTTCTGCAGTGTCTGCAATGTGCAATTCAAAAGAATCTTTTTTTGAAGTAACGGCTGCAATACCACCTTGTGCGTAATTTGAAGAACCATCAGGTTTTGCACCTTTGGTTAGAATGAGAACAGAAAGTCCCTGTTCAGCTGCGTAAATGGCAGCAGAAAGTCCGGATATACCGGCACCTAAAATAAGAATATCGTACAAAAGAACCTCCAGAAGAGTCCTGAAATACATAAATAGAAAAATTTTGCTATATTTGCCTCCAAATTTAACGGAGTACTTTCTTAATGCTGACTTGGATAAACGAAAAAGCTAAATGGATTATTGCAATTTCTGCTGTAGGAATTGGTGTCGGGCTTTTGGCTATGGATAACATTCCTGATCAGGCGGTCCGCTTTCCTCTTGGAGAAGTAAATGGTCGTACTATTGCACCAGAAGAATTTGATTCTCGTGTAAAGACTATTACAGAAAACCAACGTGGTAAAACTTTTGAAGACGAACAATACGCAGCATTACGTGCCGATGTGTTCCGTTCATTTGTTCGCCAATATGTTTTAGAAGAAAAGGTTCAAGAAAACGGTTTGGGCGCTTCTGTTGCTGAAATGAAAGATGAATTGCTCCGCAATATGAACGTGGTGCGTAATCTTGTTGGCCAGGAAGCTCAACAGCGCCTTTACATGATTCAGTCTAGCGCTGCCAATGCTGAAGAAGCAAACCAGAGAATCCAGCTTTTCTTAGGTTCTTTGCCTAAATTCCTTGTGGATACAGCATTTACACAAGAAGAATACGAACAATGGCTTAATTCTTCAGAAGCTTACGAATGGGCTTCTATGATGCGCTATGAACAAGAAATGAAAAACAGCACTATTCCAATGAAGCAATTGCAGACATTTGTTGCTGCAGGAGTTCATCCAACTTCTTTAGAAGCTCGTTTTTCTGCCAATCGTCGTTTGCAGGAACTAGACCTCCAAGTCGCTTCTGTTTCTTCGGCTGATTTTAGCGTAGATCCGGCTTCTATTGATTCGGCTGCCGTTATAGAATATTTCAATGCAAACCCAGATAGTTTCTTTGTTCGCGAAGATATGATGCGTGTGGAATACGTTTTGATTCCATTACAACCATCAGCAAAAGATGATGCTAATATCCGCGATTATGCCATGACTCTTTACAACCAACTTTTAGATTCTTCTGCTTCTTTTGCTGAACTGGCTCGTTTGTCTTCAGAAGATCCAGGAAGTGCAGAACAAGGTGGTATGCTTGGAGATTATACCGCTCGTGGTGCTTGGGTAAAAGAATTTGAAAACGCCGCATTCGCTCTTGATTCTGGTGCTATTTCTGAACCAGTTCGCACTCAATTTGGTTATCATATTATTCAATCTCATGGAAAAATGACTGATTCAACAGGTGTTGAAAAAGTAAAAGCCGCTCATATCTTGATTACTGTGACACCATCTTCTAAGACAGAAGATAGTCTTTCAGCAATTCTTGCTTCTTTAAAAACAAGTGCTGAAAGTGGCAAGGCTTTCAAAGATGCAGCTAAAGAAATGAATCTTGAAGTTAAAGAAAGTGCTTGGATTCCTCGTCAAGGTAACATTCAAGAAACTGGATATTTACAAGGTTTCTCTTCTTTCTTGTTTGCTAACGAAAATAGTCCGGAACCACAAGGCGCTTACTCTGGCGTTTTGAAAAACAAAAAGTTTACACTTCTTGCTTTCAAAAAGGATAGCTTAGTGGCTGGTGAACGTCAGGTTGGTCCTTACTTTGATGATATTCGCAACACACTTGCTAAAAATGCGTCTGTCAAAGCAGCTAAAGAATATTTGGCTTCTGTAGAATCTCAAATTAAAGTATGGAACCCAACAGATTCTGTTTTGCCAACAGTAGAAAAAGTAGCTTGTGAAAATGCTCATTCATCTGTTGATGGTTTTGTGGCTGGTATTGGTTATGGTTCGCCTGTTTTGTCTGAAATTGTAAAGACGCAAAAAGTGGGCGAATGGGGAACACCTATTGAAACAGAATCTGGTGCCGTTATGGTTCGCATTAATGCTGTTTCTACTCCATCAGAAGAAGCTTTGAATGCAGCGGTTTCAGAAGAAGTTTTGAACGCTTATCGTTTTGCTTCTTCAACAGTGGTTTCTGATTACGTTCAGGAATTAGAAGCTTCTGCAGAAGTTGTCAATAATTTAGATCTTTACTATAAAGATTAATGCCTATAATTTGAGGCGCGTTCGTCTAGTGGTCTAGGACGCTGGCCTCTCACGCCGGTAACATGGGTTCGAGTCCCATACGCGCTATAAAAGACGTTCCGTTAAACAGGAGCGTCTTTTGTTTTATTTGAATGCATTTCAAATGTTGGTAGGAATATTTAAGATTTTTTATTTCGGGATTTTACTATATTTGGCTTTATGGAAAAAGAAAATGAATTTGTACAAGAAACAGAAATTTCTGCAGAAGTTTCTGTTGAATCTTCTGCAGAACCTGTTGTTCAGGATTATACTTCTCGCAAAATTCTTCTTTGGGAAAATGATGATGCCCGCCGTCAAGCAGCGTTAGAATTTCTCTCGGATTTGTTGACAGGTGCAGAAATTCAAGCTGTTGCTTCAGAAGAAGAAGCCATTGAAATTTTAGATGAAGATGATTGGGATACTTTTGTTGTAGATTTTATGAACGAAGGTGTTTCTGATAGTGAATTTGTAAAGAAAGCCAATAATTATCCGGCAGCGATAGTGGTGGCTATTTCTTTTGCTTTCTTGGAATTAGAAGAAAGAGATGCTGTGAAATTAGAACAAATTCGTCGTCTTTTTGATATTGAAAAGGCAACAGCTCCTATCAGAGCATCGTAGAATCTTTTTAGAATTGTCTGACCTTGTAATTGGGATTCCAGTTACAAGGTCTATTTTTTTGAATTGTAATGAGATTTAATTTTTTCAAATGTTTCTGCGCTGATAATGTGTTCCATTCGGCATGCATCTGTTTCAGCTGTTTCAGAAGGAACGCCAATAGAAATTAAAAAGTGTTTAAGAATTTCATGACGTTCAAAAATAGCGGTCGCTAATTGTTTGCCTGTTTCTGAAAGAAGAATCGTTTTATGTTCGCCTAGAGTAATGTAATCGTTTTCTAAAAGAATCTGGATAGCTCTGCTGACACTTGGTTTTGAAACATTTAAAGCTTTAGCAATGTCAACAGAGTGAACTGCAGAAAGTTCTTTTTGCAACCTTAATATGGTTTCTAAATACATTTCACCAGATTCTTTAACGGACATATTTTTCCTTTGATAATAGCTTAATATAGATTATTTAATTCAAGATGTTTTAGTTTAAGGTTACGGTTCAAGCGCGATTGTTTAAAGGTACTGCAGCAGTAAGTGCAAAAAAGCCAAATTCTGTTGTGGCTTCTGCTCTCAAATAAGCGTAATTGGCGTTTAGCACAAGAATGTCATTTTCAAAAGGAGCAAGAACTAAACTTTCTTTCAGCAAGATTTCTTTGGCAGCCAGTTTTTGGTTGGGTAAAATTTCCCGAGCAAAAATTTTAATGGTTTTGAAAAGTCCTAATTCTTTATTGCTTTTGGCAAATAAATGAAAATTATTCTCTTTATATTCCCACCATAAAGCCGGGCCATCAGTTACATACAAAGAGTTTTGGTTAAAAGCTTGTTTTAAATTTTCACAAGAAAGATTATCGGCTTTAATAACCGTTCTGACTTTTCCAAAAATGTGAAAGCGGTTGTGGCGTAAAGAAACAAGTGGAAATTTTACGGAAACACAATCGTTCAAATCACCGTGAGCGTCATTGCCGCCAATAGGCAAAAGAAAGTTACCTTTTCCAAGTTCTTCTACCCACCATTTTTTTCCTAAAAAAAAGCCTTCATCTCTAGAGCCATTCCAAAATTGAATACCTTTAATTTGATGGCTTTTATGGGTAATGTCTTTAGATTCCCAATAACCACGTCGGAAAATAAATTTTTCAAGGCCGCCCATAGGGGCTTTGGGGTGAGCCGCAAAGCAAGGTGCTTTTGTGGTTTCTAAAATTTTAGGGATAGAAAGCGTTGGAGAATTTTTTAACCAATAACGCCCACAATCTCCTAAACCAGGGATGTAATTTTCCGGGGCAAAAACGGTCATGTGGACGTTTTCACCTTTTGAGTTCCCTGCAGAAACTTCTTCGCCAGCAATTAATAACGGGTATTTTTCAAGATTTTTAATTTCTTCACGAAGGCATTCAAAGCGAGAAACAGGTTCAGTTTCTTTAGTATAGTCGTTTTCAGAAAAAGCAAAATCATAAGCGTGGTCAGTTAAGCAGACAAAATCAAGTCCAATGGCTTTTGCCGCTTCCTGAAATACTTGCGGAGTGGCTCCGAATTCAACATGGTCAGAAGAGTAGTGCGTATGGCAATGCATTTCACCAGCAAAGTATCCAGAAGGCTTTGGAAGTTCTTCTTCAAGGACTTGAAATTCTAATGGTTTTGGAGAGAGAAATGGAAAATTCCAACGAGAAAAAGTTTTTTGCTTATGCCCTTTTTGAACCATGATTTTTGGGAAAACTTTATATTTTCCAAAAGACAAGTTCCCCAGTTTTATTGGTATGAAGGAAAAAGATTTTTCAATTTTTAAGTTTAATGGAATTTCAAGTTTTGTTCTGTTGTTTTGTTGTTGGATTTCAATTATGGCTGTTTTTAATTCTACAGGGAAAAGGTTAGCGTCTTTTATTACGAGAAATATAACAGGTTCACTGCCTTTTACAAATTGAAACGGGGCGTCAAAGAAAATTTCGGGCCAAGGTCGAAAAAGCAAAGACCAGGGGAGTTTGAATTTGAAATGAATCTCAGCGTATTTTGGCGTGTCGAGAAAAAATAAACTCATTATTTACTCTCAGATTGTTCAGGTTTTGATTCTATTACTCCAAAACTTACTCTTATTTGTAATTGTAAACCGCCTAAATCCCAGCGAGCATTGTCTTCTTTTGTTTCGGTTTCTTTTGTATAAATTGGAACAATTGTTGAATAAGGTTTATCTGATTCAATAGAAATACTGTTAAAGCCTAAATCGCCATAGATTTTTATGCCTTTCCAGGAACCGATTAAATAACCAAGACTTAAACCAAAACCATTTAATGGAGAATTTTTTGCTTTTAAAACACCCCAAGAAGAATAAATTTCTGTTCCGGGCAGCATCCAGTAAAAGCGTAAAGAAACACTGAATAATTCTGAATCGGAAAGGCTGATGATTGAAGAAGGTATGGCTAAGCGGTATTCTAAAAAAAGAGGTATAGCTTGTAATGTGTAATGGTAATTGTGTGTTTTTTCTGACTTGTCTGTTAAAACAATGGATTCGTTGTCATATATAAATCCCATGCCTAAACTTAAGAAATGGTTGTCTAAAAGTTGGGCTTGTAAACCAGCATAAAGAGGAACGGCCAAATTGACTTTTTGAAAATCTTGTCTTGAAACAGCTAAAGATTCTGCATCTGTTCTTGCTTCTGCTTTCAAATCATTATAAATGGTATCGACGGCTTCTTGGAATTTATCGCGGTCATCAAAGCCTAAAAAAGAAACACCAGATTGGAGGAAAAGAGAAAGTCTTGCTGATTCAGGTTTTTCATCAGAAACAGTTGCTTCTCCAGCTAAGGCATTCCATGAAAAAAGAAAGCAAAGAATAAAAAACAACCGTTTCATTAAGCACCCTAGAAAATCATTTCTTTTTTATCGTCTTTACGTTGTCTTGTTTTTTCTTGTTCTTTGCGGACGCGTTTTTCAAACTTTTTTTCAGCTTTAGCAATTTTCTTTTCAGCTTTGGCTATGTCTTTTTGGAAGTCTTCTAAATCAACGCCTTGTGGAGGATTTTCTTTAGCAATGGCTAAGTATTCACGGGCTACATTGAACTGGTCAAGTTCTGTATAACAAAGGGCTATTAAAAAGAATGCTTCACTACGACGTTTAGAAAGAGGATAAACTTCTAAAAATTCTTTGAGATAAATAACAGCAGCTTGCGGTTCTTCCATTCGGTAATAGAGTCTTGCTGTCTGGTATTCTCTTTCGGCAAAGCGTTCCATAAGCTTTGCTCTGTAGAAATTCACGCTATCTTGTAAAGGCGATTCCGGGTAATTAGAAAGATAACGTTCAAAATCTTTCATTGCAATAGTTGAGTTTGCTTCGTCGCGAGCGGTGTGGTATTCCATATTAAAAGAAGAAATCGCTTTCCTGAATTCAGCCGTTTCGATAAAAGGAGAACCGGGGAAGTTCAAAATAAAGCTCCCGTATTCACCACGGGCTTCAATCCATTCTTCTAAATTAAAGTGAGCTTCGGCTAAAAGGAACTGGGCTTGTTCCATATACCCCGTACCAGCACAGAGAGTTAAAATTTCTTCTAGAGGTTCTTTAACGCGGCCAAATTTGCCGTCTTTGAAGGCAGCATCAGCTTTGTCGTAACGGGCTTTACACATAGCCGCTCTTTTAGCGTCGTCATCTTTGGGTGCAGAAGAACAAGCTACAAGACATAAAAGACTTGCATAGAACAGGCAGGCGATAGACTTTTTAAAAATAAGCATGAAACAATCTTTTTTTTTATTATTATTTCGTATGTTGAAAATGTAGAAAAAACCGCGTTTAAAAAAAATGATTCTAGCAAGGTATATCATCAAAGAACATATTGCGCCGTTTGTATCGGCTCTTTGCGTGATAACCTTTTTGTTTGTAATTGATTTTCTCGTCAAAATTCTAGATAATGTCCTTTCAAAAGGAATTCCTTGGGCGACAGTTCTTGAAATTTTTGTTTTGAATCTGGCTTGGATGCTTTCGCTTTCGATTCCGATGGCTGTTCTTGTAGCTTGTCTGATGGCTTTTGGGCGCCTTTCCGGAGACCAGGAAATTACAGCTGTTAAAGCGGCTGGCATTTCGCCATTGGTATTAATGCGACCTGTTTTACTTGTCGGTCTTTTACTTGCTGAGTTATTGGTCCTTTTCAATAATTGGGTTTTGCCAGAATCAAACCACCGTTCTGTAGAACTGATGTCAGCGGTTTCAAGAAAGCAACCCCATGCTTTTATTGATGCCGGGCGTTTAATCACGCAATTCCCAGGAGTGCAGCTTTGGGTAAATCGTATAGAGCCTTCAAGTGGAAAACTTTATGGCGTGCAGATTTTTGAAATGGAGCGCCGGGGCCCACCGCGTTTTGTATATGCCGATAGCGCAGAAATGCGCTATGTTGATGGCGGAGCGACTTTATTGTTGACGCTTTATAGTGGTGAAAACCATGTAGCCGATGCTGAATCGCCAAAGAATTATTTTAGAATTCGTTTTTCTATGCAAGAACTAGCGATGGCTAATGTAGATGATCGCTTGGAACGCCGTGATAGAACGCACAGAAGTGATAGAGAAATGCCAATAGAAATGATGCTTGAAGTGGTTAATCAAGCAACGTTTTCTTATGATTCGCTCAAGAACTCTTATGAAGAAAGATTGTTTCCGGGTGTTTTTGGAACGATTAATCGGTTAAAAGAAATTAAGGACATGCCAAAAGATGTCTCTTTACCAGAACTTGATTCTGCGGAATTTTTCCGAGCATTGAAAAAAGTAGAACTTTTAGAACGAACTCAGGAACGTTCCGTTAAAAGCGCTGTTATGCGCTTAGAAGGTGAAAAGAAACGCAAAGCACAATATTTGGTTGAAATCCATAAAAAATTCAGCACGTCATTTGCTTGTTTTGTTTTTGTACTTATTGGGGCTCCTCTTGGAATTATGGCAAGAAAAGGTGGGATTGGTACAGGTATTATTTATAGTCTAGCGTTTTTTGTTCTTTATTGGGTGAGCCTTATTGGTGGCGAAAATTTTGCAGACAGATTAATTGTTCCACCAGAAGTGGCAATGTGGTTTTCAAATGTAGTCATTGGAATTTTTGGAATTTTTATTACTTGGAAAATGCAAAAAGATTCGTATTCAGGAGAATCACCTCTTTTACGTTTACGTCGTTTTATTTTGCAAAAACTGCCACATAAATTCAGGAAAGAAAAATGAAATTTTCCCGTTACCTTATCTGGAATTTTTTGAAAATGTTTTTCCTGATTTTTATCGGGGCTATAGTCATGTTTGTTGTTATAGATTTTGTCGGAAATATTCGGACATGGCTTACAAGAGAAATGAATGATGTTGTGGATTACTATTTATGTTATTTGCCAAACATTGTTTATTTGATTTCTCCGGTGGTTTTATTTTTAGCCGTTATTGCTTCTGTTGGCAATATGGCCAAACACCTTGAATTAACAGCTGTTCAGAGTTCTGGGCGGAGTATGTTCAGGGCTTTACAACCGATATTCTTTTTTGGCCTTTTAGTAACGTTAGGTTCTTTTGTTTTAAGTGAAACTATTTTGCCAGAAGCTAATTACAGACGTTTAGAAATTATGGAAACCAATGCGCAAAAAAGAAAAAATAAGCGCGTTAAAGAGAAACGGGATTTTGCTTTTATTGATAGTGAAAAAGCAAGTTGGTTTTTCAGGCATTATTCCAGTGTTTCAAAAGCAGGACGTGATGTTTTATTGCTGTTTAAAGAATCTGGCCAATTAACAGTTCGCTTTGATGCAAAGCGCATTCGTTTTGAAAGTGTTGATGAAATCATTAAAATTTTTGAACGCAGACCCGAAAAATTTTTACCTTCAATTGATTCTTTAAAGACTATACTTGCTGGTCGAGATTCTTGTTGGATTTTAGAAAAAGGCTTTAAACGTAATTTTTTACCGACCGGGAATGTTGTTACAGAATCATTTTTTTATTACCCGCTTTATGAAGTCGAAACTTTACCAGAAGATTTTATCAATGAACGCCAGACCGGCGATGAAATGAACACAAAAGAAGTTAAGAAACGAATAGAAGTTCTTAGACGTTCAGGAGAAGATACGCGGACTCTTGAAACGGCATTCCATTTTAAATATGCAAGCCCATGGACAAACTTTATTGTTTTGCTTATTGGAGCGGCCCTTTGTCACCGCTTTAGCCGTTCTGGAGGGCTTTCTCAAAAATTTGGAATAGGCCTTTTTATAATTTTTAGCTATTATATAATAATCCGTTTAGGATTAAAGATGGGTGAAAATGGTGCGCTCTCGCCATGGCTTGGTGCTTATGGGCCTCATTTTATTTTTCTAGCGATTGCTGGTGTCTTGTTGTATCGGTCTTTTCGCTTATAGGTGGTGTAATGAATAGTAGGTTGACTTATATACTCTGTTCCTTGGGTGGAATTTTTGTAGGTCTTTCTTTTTTAGGCGGGCTTTGGATGTTGCTAGCTCTTGTAGGACTGCTCGCTTTTGTTTTTGCTTACATCTATAACTCTAGTCGTGATTCAACTGATGCGCCGATTCCATCGGTCATCCAGCGTTCTGGAGATACAAGTTCTTTTAAAATGGCTCGCATTACAACAAAAACAGCTTTAGTAACGACTTTGGCCCCAGAACATGTGCAAGAAGAACCACTTATCGGCTATAAACAAGAAGAATTGTGGCGAAAAGTAGACCAAGAACTTTCGCAATCATTAGGCAATGAATTGACTATTCTTTTACGCCTTATTCCTAACATTCATACAGCGGCTTATTTTCTTTTACGCAGTAAAGAAAATGTTTTTATTCCATTAAAAGTTGTTGGTGCAGGAGCTTCTAAAATAAATGGTCAAGCACGTATAGGCGCACAATCTAGCTCTTTACTTTCAAGGCTTTTAAAAGTAAATGAAACGCAGATACTTGAAGGCGATTTAACTAGCGGAAAAGCTTTACAAATCTATAAAGAAGATGTTCCCGTTAAATCAGTCTTTGCTATTCCTATAACAAACCAAAAGAAAGTCCGTTGTGGCTTTTTGATGCTAGATTCTTTGCAATTAAATGCGTTCAATAATCTTTCTCAAGATGTGCTTCTTTTTGCTGCCGGGATAATGCAACTTTTAAGCACTAAAATTTATGCGGCAGCCTATAATTACATTCAACAAGAACAATACGCCGTTCTCTATGAATACCAGCAGAAATTTTTTGACTCGATGTCTGTAAAAGATGTTTATCGCCATATAGGTGAATACATTGAAAATTACGTGCCATTTGATCGTATGATGCTTCTTGCTCGTGATTTACAAGATGAAGACAAAGGTAAAGTAGTTGTTGCAAAAGGTGAAGATTCTGACTTCTTTAAAGATATGGAATTTTCTTTAAATGATAAAGGTGTGCTTGTTTATGCTTTAAATAGAAGTATTCCTGTAGAACGCCTTTTGAAAAACGATAAAGCAGATTATACGATAAGATTTAATTCTGAAGAACGTCGTAATGATTCGCTTCATTATTTATGTGCGACCTCTTCAACATCAGATATTCCTATTGCAAATTTCACCATAGCTCTAGAAAAGAAAAACCCAAGTGCCTATTCTGAACACGATAAAATAAGGCTTAGAACAATCGCTAGAACAGCAAGTTTTGCACTTGAACGCGTTGTGCAATTTGAAAAAGGAAAAGATTTGGCAATGAGAGATGGTTTAACAGGTCTTATGAACCATCGGACAATGCATGAAAAACTCAATATTGAAAAAATGCGAGCAGAGCGCCAGAAAATCAACATTGGTTTGTTGATGATGGATATTGATAAATTCAAGAGTATTAACGATACTTATGGTCACCCAGCTGGCGACGAAATCATTAAAGGCATTGCAAGAACTATTGTTACTGAAGTTCGCTCTGAAATAGATATTGTCGCTCGTTATGGTGGCGAAGAATTTGTTGTCGCTTTAATAGATACTTCAGAAGTGGGCTTAAAAGAAACGGCAGAACGCATCAGGCTTGCAATTGAACGGGCAAGTTTTGATATCAAACAAAAGTTACCATTAAAAGTAACGGTAAGTATCGGTGCTTATTTAAAACGTCCGGATGGCCGTTATTCTATGGCTGAAAGTTTAAAGTTTGCCGATTCGGCGCTTTATAAAGCAAAAGAAGGCGGGCGCAATCAGGTTGTTGAATATTTAGAAACAGAACCAGAAAACAGTACCATATCAGAA
The DNA here is from genome assembly GCA_045629945.1 of Fibrobacteraceae bacterium. Taxonomy (GTDB): domain Bacteria; phylum Fibrobacterota; class Fibrobacteria; order Fibrobacterales; family Fibrobacteraceae; genus UBA1765. The sequence goes on along the minus strand of JAZQSE010000042.1, from coordinate 31,193 downwards.
GAGGAAAATCGGTAGTTTTGTGTTTACCTTATTAGATTGGATTGTTCTTGTTGCTTTTTTTGCCTTTTCTCTTTTAGTTGGTTTATGGGTTTCAAGGCCTAGTCGCGGAAATAAAAATTTTAAAGATTACATGTTCGGCGGTGGAAAAATCCCTTGGGTGGCTGTGGGGATAAGCCTTATTGCCACCTCGGTTAGTGCTACCACATTTTTAGGGGCTCCTGCCGATGTTTACGGCGCTGACATGCGTTTTTTAATGTTCCAAATAGGTGGCTTTTTAAGTATTGTTGTGGTGGGAATTGTTTTTATTCCAAGGTTTCGTAAAGCCAATATCCAGAGTGCTTATGAATTATTTGAAAGGAGTTTTTCGCCATCAGTCAGGCGTTTAGCTGCCATATTTTATTGTTTGCATTTATTGCTCAGAACAGGTATTTTATTATACGCACCAGCATTAGTGATTTCTAAAATCTTAGATTGTAACCTTTATATAGCGATTTTAATTACAGCGATACTTGCGATTATTTATACCTGGTTTGGCGGAATTAAAGCCGTTATTTGGACAGATGTTCTTCAATTTTTTGTTTTCTTTTTTGGCGGTATACTTGTTTTGTATCTAGTAGCAAAGTCTTGTGGCGGCTTTGCTATTATGGCTGATTTGGCTTCGCAAGCAGGTAAAACAAAATGGTTTGACCCTTCTTTATCGCCAGCTCTTGACAGGACTTTGATTTCTGCAGGCTTTGCTTATGCCGTATTAGAAATAGCCATTCGTGGGTGCGACCAACAATTTGTCCAGCGTTATTTAAGTTGTAAAAGCCCCAAAGCAGCTAATGCTTCAAGTATTTTGAGTATGGTTCTTGGGGCAGTTATTTCTATACTTTTTTATTGGGTGGGGGCGGCTTTATTTGTTTTTTATAAAGTGAAAAATGTAGCTCCATTGCCTGATTCCATTGGACAAAACGATGTGTTCCCGCATTTTATAGTTAATGCTTTACCGCAAGGGATAACGGGGCTTATTGTAGCAGCTATTTGTGCAGCCGCAATGAGCAGTCTTTCAAGTGCTATTAATTCATTAAGCAATACAACCGAAAACGATTTACTTTTAGCAGATACTTCTTCAGAAAAAAGTCTTCGCCGTGCAAAAGTTTGGACTGTTCTTTGGGGACTTTTAGGAATAGGTGGGGCTTTCTTTGCCGCTGCTCAGCAAGGTTCACTATTAAAAAGTGCGCTTTTCTTTACAGGGCTTTTTACAGGGCCTTTGCTTGGAATGTTTATTCTTGCATTTTTTGCGGGTAAAATGCTTCCTAAAACAGTCATTGCCGGGGTGTTTTGTGGCATGTTCTCTCTTTTCTTGTTCCAAGGAATAAAACCTCTTGGAATAGACCCATTATTTGAAAATGTATTAAGCTGGCCCTGGATGCCTTTAATTAGCATGAGTGCAACGGTCATTTCAGCCTTAATTTTGAATTTTATTTTTAAAGAATCCTGACCTCTGGTGCTAGACAGAATTCTTAAAAATGGAACTAAACGCGAATAAGAGCCTTATAGGGGAATTTTTATCATTTTTTTCTAGCGTTTTAAAAAAGCTTTTGTTATCTTTAAACCTATATCTTGGTTTTGAAAAAAAAATAACCACAAGATATAGGTTTCTTTCCTGAAAAAGGTTTTGATGGCTTATTTTTGGGATTGGGGTTTAAATTAGTTGTTTTTTAACCGATTTTTTTGTTAAAAACGTTTCATATAAGGTGTGTGTATATGATTTGGCAAGTTCGGAAAAGAGATGGGCGCACAATGCCCTTCAATATGGATAAGATAACAAGTGCTATTGAAAAAGCACTTCGCGCTTCGGGCGAACTTTCTGAAGAAATTCAGGCAGAAGCTTCTCAGTTGGATTTGTTGAACGTTGGTAGTAATACAATCCAACGTCGTGCAATGGAAGTAGCTAGTGGTGTGGTTGGGCGCTTAGAAAGCCTTGGATTAGAAAGCCCAGACATTGAACAGATTCAAGATGCCGCAGAATATGTTTTAGGTGAAATGGGTTTACAAGAAACAGCTAAAGCATTTATTCTTTATCGTGCTGAACGTTCAAGAGTCCGTGAACTCAATACACGCTTAATGAGAACTTTACATGATATCACTTTTAGTGATGCTGCAAAGTCTGATTTGAAACGTGAAAATGCAAACATTGATGGCGATACAGCAATGGGAACCATGTTAAAGTATGGTTCAGAAAGTGCAAAGCATTTTTATACGTCTATTATGCTAAAGCCAGAACACAGCAGGGCGCACCAAGAAGGCGATATCCATATTCATGATTTGGATTTCTACTCTTTGACTATGACTTGCTGCCAGATTGACTTGCAAAAACTTTTTAAGAATGGCTTTAATACAGGGCATGGTCATTTACGCGCACCAAGAGACATTCGCAGTTATGCGGCTTTAGCAGCCATTGCTATTCAAAGTAACCAGAACGATCAGCATGGTGGTCAATCGATTCCGAACTTCGATTACGCTATGTCCGATGGCGTTCGTATTACTTATCGCAAATTTTATCAATCCAATCTTTTAAAATCGCTTTCACTTTTAACCGGTAAAGACCAAAAAGATTTAGAACAAGATATCAAACGCTTGCATGCAGAAATGGACGAAGTAGGTCTTCGCCCGACATTAGAACCGAATCAGGAATTTGTTGATGCAGAAGCTCGGGAACTTTCAAAAATTTTTGATCCTGAAATTGTTATTCAAGCACAGAAATTTGCTGAAAAAGAAGCTTATGCCGAAACAGATAAAACGACATTCCAGGCAATGGAAGCTTTTGTGCACAACTTAAACAGCATGCACAGTCGTGCTGGCGCTCAAACGCCGTTCTCAAGTATTAACTATGGTATGTGTACAGAACCAGAAGCTCGTATGGTTATTCGCAACTTGCTTCTTACAACAGAAGAAGGTTTAGGTGGTGGCGAAACCGCAATTTTCCCTATCCAAATTTTCCGTTTAAAAAGTGGCGTGAACTTGCGTGAAGGTGACCCGAACTACGATTTGTTTAAACTTGCTTGTCGTGTCAGTGCAAAACGCTTGTTCCCGAATTTTAGTTTCCAAGATGCTCCATTCAATTTAAAGTATTACAAAGAAGGCCATCCAGAAACAGAAATTGCTTACATGGGTTGTAGAACTCGCGTAATTGGTAACGAAGTGGACCCATCAAGAGAAATTACTTTTGGGCGCGGTAACTTGAGTTTTACTTCTATTAACTTGCCTCGCATTGCCATGAAAGTAAAAGGCAAAGAACTTTTCTTTAAAGAATTGCAACGCATTTTAGAAATGGTCCGTGACCAGCTTCTTGAACGTCTTGAAGTCCAGAGCCGTAAGCAAGTTAAAAACTTCCCATTCCTTATGGGACAAGGTGTTTGGATTGATTCCGAAAAACTCTCCTGGGAAAGTGAAGTACGTGAAGTTATCAAGCATGGTACTTTGTCTATTGGTTTTATTGGCCTTGCAGAAACACTTGTTGTATTAACGGGCAAGCACCATGGTGAATCCGAAGAATCACAACAACTCGGCCTTGAAATTATTCGCTTTATGCGAGAATTCTGCGATAGCGAATCCAAGCGTTTGCATTTGAATTTCTCATTGCTTGCAACGCCTGCAGAAGGCCTTTCCGGGCGTTTTGTGCGCATGGATAAGAAAATCTATGGTTCGGTTCCTGGTGTTACTGACAGAGAATATTACACCAATTCTTTCCATGTTCCTGTTTATTATAAGATTTCTGCTTTCAAGAAAATTAAGCTTGAAGCCCCTTATCATGAACTTACCAATGCAGGCCATATCAGTTATGTAGAACTTGATGGTGACCCAGGCAAAAACTTGGAAGCATTTGAAAAAATAGTGCTTGCAATGAATGATGCCGGAATCGGTTATGGTTCTATAAATCACCCTGTGGACAGAGACCCAGTTTGTGGATTTGTTGGGGTGATTGACGATGTTTGCCCACGTTGTGGTCGTCATGATGGCGAAGCTATTGCTCCTGAACGCTTGAATGAACTGCGTAAACTTTACCCATCAATTGTGAAGTTTATAGGTGTCAATTAATGGCGTCTGACAATGTAACGCTCAGGCTTGCAGGCATTGAACCTGAATCAATAGTGGATGGCCCTGGTATTCGCTTAACGGTGTTTGTCCAAGGTTGTCCACACCATTGCGTGGGTTGCCATAATCCTGAAACCCATGATTTTAATGGCGGAACGCTTGTTTCTATTTCAGAAATTCTAGAGCAAATCGATGAAAATCCTTTGCTTTCTGGCGTTACATTTAGCGGTGGCGAACCATTTGAACAAGCCCGAGCTTTACTTTCTCTTGCAAAAGAAGTTAAAAAGCGTTCTTTGCATTTAACCATTTTTACGGGCTATTTATTTGAACGCCTTTTAGAAAAAGGAAAACAAGATAACGCCATTTTAGAATTGTTATCCTTAGCAGATTTGCTTGTCGATGGGCCATTTATTTTAGCCAAAAAATCTTTAGAACTACAATTCAGAGGCTCTTCGAACCAGCGTCTGATAGATGTCCAGAAAACACTTGCCGCCGGAGGAGAAATTCATTTCTGGCGTAGTTCATTTGAACGTTTATAGGCTTTTATTTTTTCAGACTTCGTTCCATACGGTTTCTGACAACCATTTCATTAAACAAGTCGCTTAAACAATCTTCAATACTAATCATAGGTTTCCAGCCAATATTCAGTATTTTTTCTGGGTTCCCGATTAGTAAAGGAATTTCATTGGTGCGTTCAAGATTTGGGTCAAAGAAAAAGTCTACATCAACACCGGCAATCTCAACAAGTAAATCGACAAGTTCTCTGAAAGTATAAGAACTGCCGCTACAAATGTTAAAGATTTCGCCGGATTCTGCGGAATTTAAAATTTGAATGGTTCCGCGCGCGACATCTCGAACATCTACGATGTCGCGGCTAATGTCAAGAGAACCAGAAATCACAACAGGTTCTGCACCGTATTTTTTTATGCGAACCAGTTGGTTTGTGATAGAAGGTATAGCAAATCGCCTGCTATGGTGTGGGCCTGTAAAATGGAAAGGGCGTACAATTACAATGTGCAAGCCATAAGCATTTCTGAACTGGTTACCAAGAAGTTCCATACAAGCTTTTGATGTGGCGTAAGGCGTAAGTGGGTTTGGTAAATCCGTTTCTTTATGCAGGCGAGTTAAAAGTTCAGAAGTTCTACCATAAATTTCGCTGGAACTTAAAAGCAATGTTTTGGCTTTAGGGACAACTTGCCTGATAGCCTCTAAAAGATTTTGTGTACCAAGCAAGTTGGTGCTTAATGTTTCAAACGGCTTTTTGTAAGAAATACCTACAGAAGATTGGCTTGCTAAATGGTAAACATGATCTGGTTGAATTTGCTTAATTTGTTCAAGCATTTCTTGAAAATCAAGAAGATTACCAGTGTGGTATTGAACGTTTTCTACTTTTTGCCAAGGCTGTGGGAGTTCGTCGCTGAAACTATGCAATTCTATGCTATCGCGATAAAGCGATGAAAGAATATGATACCCAAGTGCGCCGGTTCCGCCTGTAACTAGAACTTTCATACCTGTTCCTTTTGGATAACGCTCCAAGCATTTCGTACAATGTCTTCTGGAATATTTGAAATTTTTTCAACATGACCAATACATGTCGGCAAAATATAAACGCGATTGTTCTTTTCTGCTTTTTTATCAACGCCCATTGCTTGCCAAGCCGCATTTACATCTATTTCAAAACATGCTTTTTCTGGCAAACCAAGAGCGTTCAATAAATCATTCTGGCGTTTTTCTTCCGCTTCAGAGAATATGCCTAAAAGAACGGCAGCTCTTGCCGCAACACGCATTCCTAAACTAACAGCTATTCCGTGAGAATAAGTTTTATAATTTGAAAGTTTTTCAATAGCGTGGCCAAATGTATGCCCGTAATTTAATATAGCCCGAAGTCCGTTTTCTTTTTCATCTATGCCAACAACTTCTGCCTTTATAGAACAACTGCGATGAATGAGTTTTTTAAGAACTTCTTCATTTTTTTCTTTAATTTGTTCAATATGGGATTCCATATAAGCAAAGAAATCCAAATCGTAAATAACGCCGTATTTTACAATTTCAGCAATACCTGCCTGAATTTCATTTTCTGCGAGTGTAGCAAGAGCGCCTAAATCGCATACAACTGCTTTTGGTTGGTAAAATGCTCCAATCATGTTTTTGCCAGCAGGGTGGTTTACAGCCACTTTTCCGCCAACAGAGCTATCCACCATACTCAATAAAGTTGTAGGCAATTGAATAAAAGGAATTCCTCTTTGATAAGTAGCGGCCCCAAAGCCAGCCATATCGCCAACGACACCACCAGAAAATTGAAGCAAACAACTTTTGCGCCCGAATTCTCTATGTAGCATATAAGAATAAAGTTGGTTAAGACTAGAAAGTGTTTTATTGATTTCACCAGCTCTGAATTTGAAAACAGGGCAGTCAGAAGCCTGACGCCGTATTTTATCTAAAGTGCGGGATTGTGCTTTGGCTACTGTAGTGTCGGTACAAACCAAAAATTTATGGGTTTTAATAAGCCCTGTTGTTTCAAGTAAACAACCAAGGTGAGAAAGTAAATTTTTTCCGATAAAGATAGGGTAGCGTTCACCAGAAGAAGTTTCAACAGAAAGTGCGTAAGACTTCCAAAATTTTAAAATCTGGATGATTTTTTCAGCGACAACATATTCTGGATAATCATTAGAACTTTCAACGCTGAAATCAGCTTTTGAATACCAGCATTCCCGTTCTTTAAGCATGGTTTTGATTTTAGCAAGACGTTCTTCGTCAGAAAGCCCGGCCATTAGTGGGCGAGTATTTTTTCTGGCGATACGTTCTGAAAGAACTTCCGGAGAAGCCCAAAGGCGGATAAGAGTCCCTGAATTTCGAATGGCTTCTACAATACATTCTTGAGAAAGAGCACCACCACCAAGAGATATAACTTTGGGCGTATTATCTTCTTCAAGAGTTTGAATTAAATCCTTTTCCATTTTGCGGAAAACAGCTTCGCCATCTTCAGCAAAAATTTCAGAAATAGATTTGCCTGCATTTTCAGCAATCAAAGTATCTGTATCAATAAATTGAACATTAAGGCGTTCTGCAAGGCATCTTCCGACACGGCTTTTGCCACTGGCCATAAATCCAGTAAAGTAAATGTGCTTTTTATTAGAATTATTGCTATTCATTTTATACCTACTAGATTTTAGCCGAAGCGTGGTTAGAATTTAAAGTAGTTTCGGGCGAATTTTCTTTTAAAGCTTTTTGCATAATAGAAACTAAGAACGCCTCTGAAATATTTTCAGTTTCTTTTGGAAACCATAATTTAAAACTAGCAGCACCTTGGTGCACAAGCATACCTTCGCCATTTAAAATTTTACAACCTTGTGCTTTTGCGTCTTTTAATAAACGCGTTTCTGTCGGCGTGTAGATAATATCATAAACAAATTGTTCTTTTCTGAAAGAAGCATTCGGAAGCGGCGAATCGTTTACATTGGGGTGCATGCCAACAGGAGTTGTGTTTAAGATAATATCGGGTTCACTTGTGTTAAAATCATTGAATGAACAATAAGTCGGAACATTTTCTGGGAAAAACAAAGAAAGCTTTTCTACAAGATTTTTGCCGCGAGATTCATTCCGGCAGACAATTGTCAATTTAACATTTTTTTCTAACAAAGCATAAGCAATAGCTTTAGCTGCGCCACCGTTCCCGAGTAAAGCAAGAGATTTGCCTTCAAGAGAAACGCCGGCTTCTTCCATATTTTTGAGAGCCCCATAAGGGTCTGTTGTCGTGCCACAAAGAACATTACCTTTTTCGCCGTTTTTCCAATACAATGTATTTACGCTTCTGGTAAATTCAGAAATAGGCGAAAGTTCATTTACCAATTCTAAAACTTGTTCTTTGTATGGAATGGTTAAATTGGCGCCACGAAAATGTAAAGCTTTTAATCCGTCAAGAGCAGTAGAAAAATTTTCAGGAATAGGGCCAAAAGGTAAATAAGCGGCATTTATGCCAAGTTCTTTAAAAAGAGCATTGTGCATAGTCGGGGATTTACTATGCGTAACAGGGTGGCCAAATACACCCAGAATTTCTGTTTGTCCGTTAATCTTATACGACACGGAGCCTCCAAAGTCGGTAAACCCAAATACTTCGATAAAATCGATCGGGGCGTACCAAGTTATAGTCCAACTTGTAATATATACAAATTGCAGAAAAATTGGGATTTTTTTTGAAAATTCTTGAGTTAAAAGCCGATTTAGACTACAGTTTTAAAAAACCTTTTTCAAAAGCGTCAAGAAAAACGAACATTTTCTCTATTTTGCCAAACTTCACATAAATGTATTTCTTGTCTTTTGAAATTTTTGAAACAGTTCCTTTCCCGAATTCTTTATGGAAAACAGTTGTGTCTTTTTGTATGGAATTATAAAATTTCTTTGTTTCAGCAGCTTTTTGAAGGCCGGAATTCTCTTCCGCTTTTAAAGTAGCAATAGGATTTAGCTTCATTGAAAGTTGTTGTGAATAAAAAAGTTCTTCATATTCTTCCCGGCGAAGAACCGTGTCAAAACCACCAATATCTTCTGCCTTATGTCTATCAAGTCCCATATAACTTAAACTTGAATCTTCATAGCGTTTAAAGCTAAAAATAGCTTCATTCATTAAACTGGCATTAAAAACACCCAAAGAACAAAGAAGCTCAAAATCTTTAACATCAAGCCCTGTTACCTTTTTAAAAAGACCGGGTTCAAGTTGAGTAATCACATCTTTTAAACAATGCTCGCGGTAATCTGTTAAATACATAAATACAGGAACACGTGTGGCAAACTTGATTAGCTTTTCTTGAATTTGTTTTCGTTTCGATTTATACTCTTTTTCGGCTTCTGAAATTTCTCGTTTTTCTTTTTGGGTAAGTTCTTTATCTTTTGTTTTTAGTTTTTTAACTTGTTCGGATTTGTTAATGATAGTTTCAATATCTGAATTTAAACTGCGGAATCCTTCTATTTTCATTAACGCCTTCATAGCGTCTTCGTTATTCATTAAACGATTTAAAGTCATGTTATCTACGTTTACAAGTAAAGCAGATTCCCAACGCCTTGCAAGTAAAGATGCCGAAGTTCCAGACATAGCAATATCTAAAATCGCAGAAGCATTTAATTGCGTCATTGCAGAGCCATCATAAGCAAGAACGGGCAAAAATTTGATAAATTCAGCAACGCGTTTTTCTGGGTTTGATTCGTTAATATCTAACCTAGAACTATAACTTGCAATTTGTTTTAAAGCTCTATCTAAAGCAAAATCAAAGACGTAACAATTTTCTTTAAGAATTTTTTGATTTCCAAAGTCGTCTTTTATTTCCCAAGGAGATTGCACGCGGAAAGCCGTTTGAAAATAAGTTTCCGGGCTTTTTAAATTGCGAAGCATAAAAACACCACTCCAAGGGCGAATGGTAACACCAGTAGTTAATTTACCACAGGAAAGAGTAATTGTTTTGGTGCTAAGAGGGTTCTCCATAGCTTTTCGAACAGGTTTTAACGCTTCTAAACCAATACCTGCTTTTGTGCCAGCGCATACAATTATTTGGTAATCATGATAAAAAGTATTTTGCCTTTGTTTTATTAAATTTTTCATAGCATAACAAGAAGCTACATCAGGTAAAAACCAAAGCGTATGCTGCAAAATATTCAAAAGACGGGTATCAGAATATGGCATTGGAGGGCGCTTATCTGGCCCGAGTTTTAAATCATCAATATTAGAAGGTAAATAAGAACCGCGAATTAAATCAAGCCATTTCTGGACCTCGCGCTCGTACTTAAATGTTGCATCATTTTCTTTACCAGAAGCTTTAAAAAATTCATTCAAATCAAATTCATCAAATTCGCCCGCATTTGCCACGTGCCTGATACTTTCAGGAATCTTGTAAGTTAGCATTACCATTTGCGGCAAACTTTTATAAGGATTTTCTTTTTTAGCCCAAGATTCTTTAGCGCGTTGCTCGTCGGAATAAGTCCAGTTAAAAATTTGTTCTTCAATGAATTCCCCAGAATTCAAAGCTCTGAAAGGCGTCCCGGAAAGGTATAAATAATATTTTGTAGTGATTGGTAAAACGCTTTCATCTAAAGCATTACCGGCTTCTTTTGTTTGAAATTCTTCTATATCAAAATCAATTTCAGATTCTTCATCTGCCACTTGGAAAAGTTTTTTAGCGTTCTCTCTCCAAGCACCAAAATGGTATTCATCAAAAACAACAAGATCCCAATGTGTAGCATGAATAAATTCATTTTTAGCTTTTATGCCCCCGGTTTGATTGGTACCAAGTAAATCCTGGAAAGAACCAAAAACAACAATAGGCTTTTTCTTGTCGGCTTGTTCAAAAGATTCATCAATAGAAAGTTTATTTTCTTTAGCATCTTTATTAGAAATAAATTGCCAATTTTTAAAATCAATATGATGAATCAGATCACTAGCCCAAGCACTTTCGACAGCCGGTTTAAAAGTAAGAACTAATATCTTTTTTAGTCCCATTGATTCAGCAAGTTTATAAGTGGCAAAAGTTTTTCCAAAACGCATTTTAGCATTCCACAAAAATTTTGGAGCTTGCTTTGGATTTTCTTTTAATGCAGAATCAAAATAAGCTTTCGTTTTTTCTACGGCAGCTTGTTGTTCTGGGCGCATAGAAAAAATTTCATTTCTATCTCTGTCAGAACGAACGCCTGTTTTTAATTCATTAATGGCTGCAAGAATATCTTTTTCTGAACACTTAAACCATTCCGTATTTTTTTCTAAACGTAAAAAATGATTGCGTTCAAGAATTTTATGCACTTGCTTATCGGTAAAGCAAGAGCCATCAGCACACATAGCCGGTTCTTTGAATAAAATTTTAGGTTTTAAACCAGCGGTATGAACTTGCTCTTTTATACGTTCTTCAACAGAACGGTCAGTAAATCCCACTTTAATGTAGCCATTATGAGAATTCACTTCGGGTAGCGTATAAGCGTAAATAGTGGGGCTTATTTGTGGGCGTTCTTTAAAAAAACGATCTAATTGCATAACAACTCCCAATGGCGTTTCAAGCAGCCAAAATATGAATTTTTAACTGAAAATTCGGCAAAAAGACAACATTTTGAATACAAGTGCTTTACTTTTGAAAGTATTTGTAGTATATTTAGTGGTATGAGCACAGTAGTTACAAATATTCGATTAGATAAAGAGCTGAAAGCTTCAGCGACTGAACTTTTTGATGACCTGGGGCTTTCGCTATCGCAGGCTATAACTGTTTTTTTAAAACAGTCCTTGTTGCACCATGGCTTGCCATTTGCCGTTACAAGGCCCCCTTCTAAAGAACTATTAGAAGCCATAAAAGAAGGTGAAAATTTAGCCCGTGACCCTAATGCCAAAACATATGCATCGCCAAAGGAACTGTGGGATGATTTAGGGTTATGAGCGAAAAAGTATATAAGTATCAAATACGAATAACTAAAAAATTCAAAAAATCTGTGAAGCGAGCCACAAAACGTGGTAAAAGAATACAAAAACTGAAAGACATTGTGGAAATACTTGCCAAAGGCGAAGAGGTTTCTTCTGCATATAAAGATCATGCCCTTACAGGCAATTGGATTGGTCATAGAGAATTGCATATTGAACCAAATTGGCTTTTGATTTACAAGATTGAAGAGAATATCTTGATTCTTGAATTGGTGGATACAGGTTCGCATACTGATTTATTTGGGCTATAAGGTTAGGCGTTTTCAAATAATTTTTCAATGAAATTGATTTCATTTTGTGACAAATTATACTTTTCATAAAGTTCTTCATCTGTCCATGGTTTTGAAAAGTCTTGGAGTGGGATAAAACGAAAAACTTCTTGCGATACCTGCATTGTTCCTCGTCCAAAAAATAAAAGAGTTTTGAAAAATTTTGTTTCGGTGTAAGAAAGACAATTTTGTTGTTCGAATTTGTTATCAAAAGGTCCAATTACAAGAAAAGTCTCTGTACAAATGACATTTTGATCAGCTTCAATTAATTTTGGAAATTCAACAGCGTCAGTTGAATAAGCTTTAGAAATGAATAATTTGTATTTGTTTATCCATGGAATGTTTTTCTGTACAGCATCTTTTTTTACAAAACCTTGAATTCTTTTTGCGCCACCTTTAAGTCCTTTAACACCCCATATTAATACAGAGTTAGAATATGTTTTTTCTTTTAAATTTAATTCAGGATATTTATTGGGACAATTAAATAAATCAGTATTTATGTTAAAAGGTTTTCTAGGAGATACTATTTTGGTAAAAGAAGTATTTTCAATAGTTGCTTTTTCAATAATTGATTGCCTTCTAGAATCTCGAATAACAATGTCAAAATTTTCTGTTTTTAAATATCGTTTAGTTTTTATTTCTTTTTCATTTTTAGGTTTATATACATATTCAGTAAATCCTTCGTGATTTCTACTCCATAAGAAATAATTTACGCCACCATCAATGTGCAATCCGTTAAAACATTCAGAAGAATCTTCATAGTCGTAAATAAATTGAATATTCTTATTATTCATCATTTGTTCTCTAAAATTTTGTAAGCCTCTTCCCCCACCATCCATTTTGAAGGAACTATCATTGATACATATTTAGGTTGTAATACAAATGCTTTTTCAATAAATTTTTGATAAATAGGCATTGCTGCATCGGTACTACCTCCACTTCCATCGCTTAACTGATACGGAGGGTTGCTAATAATCACGTCAAATTTCATATTGAAAATTCCTTCGGGGTTCTCTGTGTGAATCCATTCATAAGCGTGTGTTTCAAGGGAATCGCCTCGGCTGTATTGTTCTTCGTTTGCTCCGCAAAATTTGCTTTGCCATTTGCCCATGTGTGGTTTATGCGTTTAAAGCGAATGTTACCTTCGGCATTGTCAAAGTGAGAAATAGAGTATTTGTAATTAGGTGATTTAGAACAATAAACGCTTCGGCGGGAAACCAAGCTTGTCATTTCTGTAATGGCTATTCCAAAAAGTTGTTTGTGAAAAATATGGTCAATTGTTTGTTGTAATTCTTTTTTGAAACAGATATCATCTGTAGAAAGTTCTTCGTCGTTTTCTGCTTTTTGATTTATGCTTTCTATTACTTTTTCATAACCTGGCATTTGGTTTTTAAGCAAACGTTTTGCAATTTCTCTTAAAAAAACACCTGTTTTACAGCATGGGTCTAAAAATGTGGTTTTGGAACTTTCAAAAAGTTCTTGTGGGAGCATATCAAGCATTTTATTCACAATTTCTGGCGGTGTGAATACTTCATCGTTTGACAAATTTGCAAGACAGCTCAATACATCTGGATTATGTTTGTTCATCTTTCCAAAGACTCCTATAATCGGTGGTGTATTGCTTTAAAAATTTCCCTTCATCACTTGGGGTGTTCTCTGTTGAAAAGGAGATTTGTTCATTGGCTTCGTTGGTAGATTCAGTTTTATTTGAGCTACTTCCAATGCGCATTAAATCTTCAAAGGTGTAATCTTTTCTTTGAATAATGTTTCCACGGATAAAAGCCCATTCTGAAAAAACAATAGGCATTTCGGTGTCTTTAGCATTTTCATCGACTTGCATTAAAGACAAGGCGTTTCCGCAAACGATATTTTTGTTTAAAATAAAACGAGCCGATTTTTGAACGTCTTCATTTGTTTCTGTTTTGCAAATGCTTTTGTAGGCTTTTTCCCAAATTTTATAAAGCCTTTTTTGGCAGGCATCTACATTATCATTTAAAAGTTCTACGCCATAAATGCTAGAAAGAGCAAGGATTGCATTGCGTTCATAATCTAAAGGACTTTTTCTGTATTTTTTCTTAACAACTGAAAGTTTACGTTCTAAAATTTTGACTAAAAAATTCCCGGTTCCACAAGCTGGTTCTAAAAATCTAGAGTCAATTCTTTCTGTTTCTTGCTTGACTAAATCAAGCATGGCATTCACTTCGCGTTCAGCAGTGAAAACCTCGCCATGGCAAGCGACTCTTTGCTTTGATTTAATTTGCTTTTGTTGTTTCACGAAACCTCAGGGAACTTGCCCTGATTCTTCGCCATTCGATTTGCACTTTTTTAAATAAAAAATGCGTGAAGTCGAAGCTTGACGCTACTGAGGCTCTGGAACAGCCGACCGCAAAACAAGCAAACGACCCACGCACAGAGTGCGCGAGTGAATGCCTCATTCCTAGCGGTCTATTGAAATGTTCCAGATTCCAGTAGCTAGAATAAGAGCAAATAACTCAAATGTCTATGTGTCTATAGAAGTTCTACAGACTTATGTAAGATTGAATATAGAAAAAAATACTTTTGGGTGTAATAATTTTTGATTTTAGCCTTTTTATAAGGTCTCTGAATAGGATTTAATTTTAAAATTTTAATCTTATTTTTCTATTTTTGCAGAATGGTTATGAATTGGTTGGATGTATTTAATTATTTGTTTTGGTTGCCTATTGTTTTTTGGGTGGGGTATTTCTTTTTTGCCCGTTATGTGGCTTACCCGATTACACTCCGTAAATTTTTGAGAAAAGGGGAAACCTGGGTGTATATTCCGCAATGGTGGAAAACGAAAAAGGCTTTTTGGGCCAGGTTCTTTTCTGTTACCATTTCTCTTTTTACAATTCTTTTTTCAACACTTTGTGCTTGTTGGGTAATAGGACTTGTTTCTCCAAGGCATGCTTTGTTTGGTTGTCTATTTTTTCCGGTTTTTGTTTTGCTTTCGGTTTTTGTGTTTCGCCGTTCTTCTAAGTTTGTTTATTCTTTACAAAGAAGCACTTATTTCTTGTTTTATAGACGAATGTTGCACAATTCTCAAAAAAATGGCCGCGTTATGAACGATTCCGATTTGCGTTCAAGAACTTCATGGGAATTGCAACGGACTTTGTTACGGACTGAAAAATCTGGTAGGCTTTTGCGCTATCTTTTTTCTGCGGCAAAGACAAAAAAGATTCCTAAGGATTTGTATGCGGAGGCTGTTTTATGAAAAATGAAAATTACCGCTATGCAGAAGAAATGCTTTTGAAAGTGTCTAGAACTTTTGCGCTGAACATAAATGTTTTGCGAGGACAATTACATAAAGGCATTTTACTGGCTTATTTGTATTTGCGTATTGCCGACACGGTTGAAGATGATCCTGTTTTGCATGCAAGTGAAAAAGAACGATTGCTGAAATTGTTCTCTGCTATTTTTGAACAACCTAGAATCAGTACAGAACGCTTAATGGCATTTTTAAATGCTTTGCCTTCGTATTGGTCCACTTCTGAAGATCCAAACCATCACCTTTGTGTGCATGCGACAAGAGTGGTGCCATTGCTTTCTGATTTAGATGAAAAATACGCTGGCCCTATTCGAGAAGTGGTTGTTGAAATGTGCAGTGGTATGGCTAAGTTTGCGTTACGGCAAGAACGCTCTTTAGCCTTTGGTTGGTTTACTTTAGATAAAGTTGAAGATTTAGATGAATACTGCTATTATGTGGCTGGTATTGTTGGTCGGCTTTTAACAAGACATTTTTATGCGGCTGCTTCTGGCATTAATGACAAACGTTTAGCCGAGATGCAAAAGCTCGATGTGAGTTTTGGGCTTGCTTTACAAATAACAAATATTGTTAAAGATGTTTTAGAAGATGCTGAACGTAAAGTTTGTTTTATTCCGAAATCTATTTGTAAAGCTCATGGTTTTGAAAATTCACCAGCATTGTTTGAAGAATACGCCAATAGAGATGCAAGGGCAGCGGTTTTAGCTGAACTTGTCGAAAAAGCTTGGAAACATGTGATGGAAGGAGTGGAATACATTCTTCTTGTGCCAAGGCGTTATATGCGCATTCGTTTGTTCTGTTTGTGGCCTTTGCTTATGGCAGCAGAAAATTTAAAAGCAATTGGCGACGGGCATATTGTTTTTGATTCTGTGGGGAAAGTGAAAATTTCAAGACAAGATGTTAAAAGAATAATTACAAGTACATCCCGTCATTTTTATTCAAACCGCTGGATCCGTAAAACTTTTGAGGATTTAAAACCATGCTGAAAAAAATCAATACATGGAAGTTTCATTTGTTTGTAATTGTTCTTGGAGTTGTTTTTGATCAAGTGACAAAATTTTGGGCCGTTGCTCGTTTTACGAATGAAAGCGGGTTTCCCAATTACCAGAAAATACAGATTATTGGAGACTATCTGCGTTTTGCGCTTGCTTATAATGAAGGCGCGGCTTTTAGTAGCAGACCGCAAGATATTTTGCCGTTTCTTTCACCAACGATTTTCTTTTTGCTTTTGACTATTGTTGCCATGGCTGCACTTGTTTGGTTTTATCGTTCAATTGATTTGCGTGATTGGCTTTCAAGGCTTGGGCTTTCCATGGTTTTTTCTGGTGCGATTGGAAATTTTATTGATAGAATGCGTATTCAGAAAGTGGTGGATTTTATTGATTGTGATTTGCCTGATTTTATTATGCCACGTTTTCCGACATTTAATGTGGCAGATTCTTTTGTAACAGTTGGAGTTGTTCTTTTACTCCTTTCTCCACTTATTTTGAAAAAAATCCACAAAGAAATTAAAGAAGAAGCGAAAGCGAAAAAGGAATCAGCATGTTAAAGTTTGTTGTTGAAGAAACTTCTAGTGGTTCAAGAATTGATAAGTTTTTGCAAACGGTTTGCCCCGATTTTTCTCGGACAGATCTTCAGAAATTATTGCTTGCTAAAAAAGTTTTATTTCAGGGAAAAGAGCTGCAAAAGAATTTCCGCGTTGAAACGGGTATGGAAATAGAAGTTTTAGCTTTGCCAGAAAAAGAAGCTTCAACGTTAGAACCTGAAAATATTCCTCTTGATATTGTTTATGAAGACGATGATATTGTGGTTTTGAATAAACCCAGAAATCTAGTGGTTCACCCTGGTAATGGTGTGAAAACAGGGACGCTTGCCGCTGGGTTGCTTTACCATTTTAAAGAATCCCTTTCTTCTATAAATGGTCCGCTTAGACCAGGAATTGTGCACAGGTTAGATAAAGATACGCCAGGCCTTATGCTTGTGGCAAAAAACGATAAGGCACATAGGCATCTAGCAGAACAATTAGAAACTCACTCGCTGGCAAGAACTTATCATGCTCTTGTCTGGGGAAACCCTCGTGATTGGGAAGGCTATGTAGAAGCGCCTTTAGGCAGAGATGTTCGTAACAGGCTTAAACAAGCGGTGACAAAATCGGGCAAGCATGCAAAGACTCATTTTAAAGCGTTAGAGTTTTTTACTTTTGCAAGTTTACTAGAATACCGTTTGGAAACAGGGCGTACACACCAGATTCGCGTACACAGCCGTTTTATGGGAAACCCGGTTTTTGGAGACCCGCTTTATGAAGGCCGTAATGCTTGTTTAACAAGGGTGCCACCACTTTTCCGAGATGTTGCCGAAAATGCTTTGAATATGACTTCTGCACAGTTGTTACAAGCGGTTAAAATCCGATTTGTGCACCCACGGACTGAAGAAGAAATGGAATTTGAAGTCCCGCATGAAAAGGAATTTGCTGAAGTTCTTGAATATTTGCGTGAACGTGTAAAAAGTGATGCTCCTGATTTTTCAATGGATTCATTTAGGGCCTTTGATGCTGAAATGCGCTTTGAAGAAGAGGAATTTTTTGAAGAGGAAAGCGAATACGAAGCTCCTCCAAGAAAAGAACGCATGACACGTGCCGAACGCTTGGCTAAAAAGAAAGAACGCCTAGCTAAGAAAAAAGCATTAGAGCTTGAACGCAAAAAAAGAGAAGCTGAAAAACGTGGTGAAAATCCAGAAGAAGTAACGGCTCCTGGTTATGAACCCACAATAGACCCGAATCTCTTATGAGAACTCTGAAAGATTTTCTTCTTTCTGAAAATGTTGCATCGTTTTCTGAATGGGAAAACGCAAGTAATGGCATTTTTCATGTGACTGGCCTTACACCGCCTTCGGCGGCAATGCTAGTGGCAAAGCGGTTTTTAATTACGCAAGAAAATACAATTGTCATTACAAACGATTATCGGACAGCAGAAATCTGGCTTGAAAATTTAGAAGCATTTGTTCCGAAAGAATTGTTGCTTTTTTTGCCGGGGATAGGTTTAAAACCATACGAAGAAAAAAATCCGTTTGATGGCTTGTTAGAAGAGCGTTTGCGTTTTTTTGCCCATGTTAATGATTCAAAACACATTGTTGTTTGCCCGATAGATTCTCTTTTAGCCAGGTTGCCTGAAAAAGATTTTTTAGAAAAGAAAATTCTGGATTTTAAAGTGGGCGATGTTTTAGACCCGCTTTCTTTGCGTGAAAAATTTTTGAATATGGGGTTTAAAGAACAGCCAATGGTCGGTAGCGTTGGTGAGTTCTCTATGCGTGGGTGTATTGTAGATGTTAATGGCTTTTTATATGAACACCCTGTGCGGTTTGAATTTTTTGGAGATGAATTAGAATCGATTCGTTTCTTTGATATTTTCACACAGCGTTCCATTGAAAATTTAGAAGAAATCCGAATTTATCCGATGGGGGAATTTTCTTTACCAGCAAAAGAACGACTTGCAGATGAACAAAGTTTAGTGGGCTTTTGGTGGAAACGCCCAAAGTATGAAAATTTAATTGCTACTGTTTTTGATTATTTGCCAAATGCTAATATTGTTTTTGATGAATCGGGCAATCTGGCTGAATTTGCAAGGGATTATTGGAAAAAGATTGAAAAGAAATTCTTTGAAATAAAAGGTTCTGTAACGGCAGAATTTTTGCCAGAAAAACTTTGGTGGAAATACGCTGAATTTTCTGAGATATTTGGTAAAGCACTTTCTTTAGACATTACCCGAATTGAAGCCGAAGGCAAGAACTGGCAAAAGATAAATGTAAAACCGCAATCTTTTGAAGATGCAGGCATTGAAGCCACCGAAAAGAAAATAATTGATTTCTATGAAAATGGTGGAAAAGTTTTTTTAGTTGCTCCGACATCTGGTGCTATTTCTAGAATGCAACATCTTTTTGGAGAATCGCCAGTAGAAGAATTTTTAGAAGCCCCACTTACAGAAGGTTTTTGGTTAGAAGACGATAAAATAGCGTTTCTTTCGGATGCAAGAATTTTCAACCGCCATCAAAAGAAAAGTCGTAAGCGTTCTATAGCAGGCTCTGTTTCTTCGGCACTTTTAGTGGAATCGCTTTCAAGAGGCGATTTAGTGGCTCATGAAGATCATGGTGTAGGGCGCTATCTTGGGCTTGTTCGCGTAGAAGTCAATGGCGGTATGGTGGACTGCGCCTTACTTGAATACGCTGGCGGTGACAGGTTACGTTTTCCTGTTTCTGATTTGCAAAAAATTGAACGTTTGCAACAACCCGATGAAGTAGAAGTCAAGTTGAATCGCCTGGGTTCAAAACTTTGGGAAAACCAGAAAAAACGCGTTAAAGAAAAAGTTATAAAGATTGCAAGAGAACTAGTGGAACTCTATGCAAAACGCGAATTGGTTGAAGGTTTTGCATTCCCACCCGATTCTAAGATTCAAGAAGAATTTGAAGCCTCTTTTGAATATACTCCTACTCCAGATCAGATTTCTGCAACGGCAGATATTAAACGCGATATGGAAAGTGGAAAGCCTATGGATAGGCTTGTCTGCGGTGATGTTGGATTTGGTAAAACTGAAGTCGCTATGCGCGCCGTTTTTAAATGTGTGCTTTCTAAACGACAAGTGGCTGTTCTTGTACCAACAACGATTCTTGCAGCCCAGCATTACGAAAATTTCTGTGAACGCTTTGCCGCGTTCCCAGTGAATATTGAATTGTTGAACCGCTATAAAACAGCAAAAGAAAAAAATGCCATTTTTGAAAAACTTGAAAAAGGAAGTGTGGACATTGTTATAGGAACCCATGCACTCCTTTCTGAAAAAGGGCGTTTTAAAGATTTGGGCTTGTTGATTATTGATGAAGAACAAAAATTTGGAGTAAAGCAAAAAGAAAAATTGCGAGAACTCCGCTTGGCTGTGGATACGCTTTCTATGAGTGCAACACCAATTCCACGTTCTTTACATTTAAGTCTTACAGGTGTTCGCGATATTTCGCTAATTAATACGCCTCCAATGAATCGCTTGCCGGTTGAAACCAAATTAATGCGCCGGGACGATGCTATTTTGGCTGAAGCGATTAAAGATGAAATCGCACGAGGCGGGCAAGTTTTTGTGGTGAATGACCGAGTGCAAACCATTGAATCTCTGGCCGCCGATGTAGAATCCTGGGTGCCAACAGCTCGTGTAGGAGTTGCTCATGGCCAAATGAATGACAGAGATTTAGAGCGGACAATGGAAGCGTTCCTTGCCGGAAATTTTGATGTTTTGGTAAGTACAACTATTATTGAATCTGGTCTCGATGTTCCAAGAGCCAATACAATTATTATAATGAATGCACACCATTTTGGAATAAGTCAGCTTTACCAGATGCGTGGCCGTGTTGGGCGTTCCGATGTTTTGGCGTATGCTTATTTGGTGACTCCGGCACAAGGAGAAATTTCTCAGGATTCTTCTAGACGATTAGAAGCACTTGCGCAATTTACGGATTTGGGTTCTGGCTATCAGTTAGCGATGCGCGATTTAGAAATTCGTGGGGCAGGGAATTTACTTGGCTCTGAACAGCATGGTTTTATCGCAGAAGTTGGCTTTGAAACGTATGTGCGTTTAGTAAAAGAAGCAGTAGAAATGCTTCGCGGTTCTTCTGTTGATAAGCCATTGCAGCCACGTGTTGAATTAGGCGTAGACGCGTTCTTGCCAGAAGATTGGATAGAAGATGGCTTAACGAGAATTTCTCTTTACCAACGCATTGCGCGAGTGAAAACTTTACAAGAATTAGAAAATTTGCGTAATGAATTAACAGACCGTTTTGGAAATTTGCCAGTTGCTGCTGAAATGCTTTTACTTGTTACAGAAGTTGGGCTTTGCGCGGCGTTCTTGAAAATACAAGGATTGCTTTTGAAACGCGGAATGCTTGCCTTGACTTTTACAGAATTTCCGCCACCAGACCCAACAACTCTTGCAGAAATTTTGTCTCTTTCGCCATTTTCAATGCGCTATTTAGCCAACACTCCTTTACAAGCTGTTGTTGAAATTGGAATGGGAAACATTCATGAACAAGCTAAACGCACATTAGAATTGTTCAGGGCTTTTGAAAAACGTTCTAACGCACCATTGCAAAAAATTTCTTAGGAATCAAAAATTTAATTTGAAAAGAATTCAACGGTTGAAATAATAACCATTACAAGAACAAAAATACCATAAGCAACTTTTAAAAAAGTACTCGCTAAAAAACCAAGGAAAGAACCCCAAGCGGCTTTTAATGCTTTTTCGTTGTTCTTGGCAATGATTTCTCCAATGTAAGCGCCAACAAATGGACCAACAATTATTCCGATTAAACCAAAAGGTCCAATCACAATTCCAAGAAGCGGTAAAACAAACATACCCACAACAAGCCCTATAGTAGAGCCCCAGATTCCGTATTTTGTCCCACCTAATTTTTTGGTGCCATAAATTGGAACAATGTAATCAAGAACCGTAATCAGAACGGCTAAAATTCCTGTTGTCAGTAAAAAAATCCAATTAGCTTCTTCTGTTGGCAAAGCAAGTAGAAAAAGTAAAGCAATGTAACTTATCGGAGGCCCTGGAATAACGGGTAAAACAGCCCCAGCTAAACCAGTAAGAGCAAACAAAATGGCTAAAATCAGAAAAACGTAATCCATAGAATAAAAGCGATAAAAGAAGTTTTTTGTTAAATATACTTTTTAGTAAAGAGATGTACAATGTATTTAATTTTTGTGTTTTTTATTTATGTTGAATATTTTGAAAAATAAGTGGCAAAAATAATCAGCAGGTTTTAGCATTCCGGGCAATTTGTTTATAGCGATTAAAACCAAAAAGAAATATTTTTCTAATTTCTAAAAGTTCTTTTAAAGGATTGAAATGAATTATTTAGGCATAGATTATGGCGAACATCGTGTAGGGATTGCTTTTGCAGATTCTGAACTGCGCTGGGCTTTTCCGCGGGTGACGATTGACCAAAAAAAAGAAAACCTTTTTGAACGCTTGACAGAAATCCAACAAAAAGAAAAAATAGATTGTTTTGTCGTCGGTATGCCTTACCATCCTGATGGAAGAACTAATGGAAAAAATGTTGTCGTTGAAGCATTTATTGTTGAATTAAAAAATCATTTTCCTGAAATTCCAGTTTACACACAAGATGAATCTTATACAAGTGTTCAGGCTTTAGAACGCACTTCTTATTTGAGCAAAAAGAAAAAAAAGAACGCCAAAGGGATAATTGATTGTGAAGCCGCATCAATTATTCTTCAGAATTTTTTGGACAATAATGTATGATGAAAATTCTTTTTGCTTTTTTATCGGCGATTTGTATTTATTCTTGTTCTTATTCTGAAGACGGTCCTATTTCTATTTACCCAGAAGAACTAGAAGGTGATTATTCAGGCTTTGCTTTGTTTGCCTCTTTAGATTCCGGAAACTTTATTCATTTACGAAAAGACACGCTTCGCATTGTTTTAGATAGCATTTGGACTTTGTCAAATTGTTTTTTAGAAAATATTTCATTTGAAGAGTCAAAAGAAGACTCTGTACTCTTTTTAAAACCAATAATTCATTTTTCTCTTTCTGCAACGGATTGTGCGTCTCCATTATTTTTTCCGGAAACTTTGATTTCTATACCGCCATCAGATTCTTGGAAATCCTTTCAAGAAATTCGGGTTATGGATTCTCAGGGAGAATTTGAAGATTCTATTTTCTTAAGAAATGGTGATTTTTTGAAAGATACGTTTGAAATCTATATTGATTCTTCTTTTGCAGACCCTTACCTTTTACCGCGTAAAACCAAAGGCGAACCTTCGATTCTAAAAAAAATTGATTCTTTGCAAGAACGTACATTTTATTGGAGGACAATGGAATCTCGTTGTACTTATATTGTAGATACTTGCGAAACAAAGCTAGATACTTTGTACCCAAATTCTTGGTCTTTGCGAGATACAAATCTTGTTCCGATTCGCTTGACTTGTAAAGATTCAACGCTGCGTTATTGTTTGCAACGAGATTGGAAAAATGATTCCCTTGCATTAGGTAAATTGAATGAACGCTTAGACACACTTTGGTTTTATTCCTGGTTTTTAATTCAAGAAATGCCAAAGGGAGGAATGTTGAACAAATTGTCTTATTCAAACATTTCTCATAAGACAAAAGTCCAAATAACAGAAGAAATATTCAAACCAGAATCTGAAAAAGATTACATTACAAACCCGGATTCTTCTTTGATGTTTTATGATTTGCGGACAGGAGAAAAAGTCTCTTATGACGATTCTCTTTACTCTGTTTTTAAAAATGCAGAAATAGGTCGCGATACTTTATAAGGAATTTTTATGGCTAAAAAAAATCTTTTGCCTTTACTTGTTACTATTGGAGACCCAAACGGAATTGGCCCAGAAATTGCCGTTTCTCTTTGGAAAATGAAACATCGCGTCAAACGCCCTATTGCTTTAGTTGGGGACTTTCAGGTTGTGCTTTCAGCACTTGCTTTAAAAGGCATTTCTAAAGAAGCGGTTTTGATTGAATCTCCTGAAGAAGCTAAAAAAGCTTGTGAATTGGGAATGATACCGGTGCTTTCTTGTGGCGTTAATTTTAAAGGGAAAATTCGTCCAGGGAAAATTTGTAAAGAAGCAGGGAAAGCAAGTATTGCCTGGGTTCGTGAAGCGACAAAACTCTGTCTTGAAAAAAAAGCTACTGCAGTTGTAACAGCCCCGCTTTGCAAAGAATCTGTAGAAAAAACAGTTCCTGGCTTTCAAGGACATACAGAATTTATCGGTGAAATGTGCGGCGATTCGCGCCCTGTACTTTGCCTTGTTCATAAAGATTGGGTTGTGGCTCATGTAAGTACACATGTATCTTTACGCGAAGCTTGTGACAGAGCAAAAAAAGAACGTATTTTAAAAACGGCAACACTCCTTAATGATTTTTTAATTCGCTATAAAAAAGTGAAAACTCCTTGTTTAGGAATCGCTGGGTTAAACCCACATGCCGGCGAAGGCGGGCTTTTTGGGACAGAAGAAATAGAAGAAATTATTCCGGCAATTCGTGAATTGAAAAAGAAAAAAATTAAAGCAGAAGGCCCGTTCCCAGGAGATGTGATTTTCCCGAAACTTCGTAGTGGTGCTTTTGATGGCGTTGTGGCCATGTATCATGACCAAGGGCATATCGTAACAAAAACATTGCTCTTTCAATTAGGGCAAGTTAAAAAAACAGGTGGTGTCAATACAACGCTTGGATTACCGGTGATTCGGACAAGTGTTGATCATGGAACTGGTTTTGATATTGCCTGGCAAGGAATTGCTGATGCGAATTCTTTAAAAGATGCTTTAGAATTAGCAGATTGTTTGGCATTAGATTAGTTGATTCAATATGATTAAGTATTCTTTTTCTGCAGAAATAAATGAAAATGACAGAGACGCTATTGTCTCTTCTAAATTGTATTTAGATTGGTTAGAAAAAATAGAAGAAAAATTTTCAGTAGAAGAAATTCATTTTTCTTCTGTTGATTTTCGTTTTAATTCAAAGAATCCTTTGTTTATTAAATTGAAAGCCAAAGCTTTTTTGCCTGATTCTAAGCCAGTTCATGGGATAGTTTTATTGCGTGGTAATGCTGTAGGAGTTCTTGTTGTTCTTTATTGCGAAGGAAAACCTTATTTACTTTTAGTCAGACAACCCAGATTTCCAATAGCCGAACATTCATCTCTTGAAATTCCTGCAGGCATTTTAGATTGGTCCGGGGACTATTCAAAAGTAGCACTTGCAGAACTCGAAGAAGAAGCACAAATCAAAGTAACAAAAGAAGAACTCATTGACTTGACTGCTTTTTTCCATGGAGAAAATGTAGAAGGCTTTGCGGCATCTTGCGGACTTCTTGATGAAAAAATTCGTTTGTATGCAATAGAACGTACTGTAACACGAGAAGAACTTGAAAATTTAGATGGTAAAGAGCAGAGTTATACAAAAGAAGAAGAATGGATTCGCACAGAAGTTTTACCATATGAAGAAGCTTCCAAAAAATTCCTTGATGGCAAAAATTTAATTGCTCTTTTTATGTATGAGCGCTACCTTGAAAGTAAGGGCAGGCTTTCTCGCACACAGATGCAAGCCCCATAAATTTTAAACCGGAGAAGTTATGTATTTAGTCGTTGGACTTGGAAACCCTGGCTCGCAATATGAAAACACCCACCACAATGCTGGTTTTTTAGCTGTAAATACACTTGCCGAATCTTCAAACTGGAAATCAGAACACAAGGCTTTAACGCAAAAAATTCAAATAGCTTCAGAAGATGTTCTTTTGGTAAAACCGCAAACTTATATGAATTTAAGTGGTGAATCGGTGCAGGCTTTAATGACTTGGTATAAAATTAAACCAGCCAATCTTATTGTCATTTCTGATGATGTGAATTTGGATTTAGGCCGCATTCGTATCAGGGCAAAGGGGAGTCATGGCGGGCAAAACGGACTTCGTAATATTATTGAAAAAATCGGTGACCAGTTTATGCGTATTCGTTTAGGTGTTGGAAAATGTCCGGAACATTATGACCTTTCTAATTGGGTGCTTGCTAAATTCAGCAAAGATGACAGAGAAGTATTCAACAAAACGCTTGAAAAAATTCCGGCACTACTTAACTGCTATTTAAAAAATGGTATAGAAACTTGTATGGAACGCTATAACGGAAAGTGAATATCCCTTTTTGTTGAAAATCTTAGTTCGTATAAAGATTACACTACCATTTATTTTAAAATTGTTCCAATGGGCGTTAGAAGGAGATTTCTTTAATTGCTATTTAGCCTAAAAACTGTGTTTTTTAAAAGGCAAAAAATGTTTTAATAGAAGGTTTTTTCTATATTTCCCTTGCAAAATGAGGTTTTTATGAAACTTTTGCCTGAAGCTTTAACTTTTGATGATGTTCTTCTTGTTCCTGGGGAATCTGCGGTCCTTCCGTCTGCAACAGATGTAAGCACTCAACTTTCTTCCACTATCAAATTGAAAATTCCTATTATCAGTGCTGCGATGGATACGGTTACCACAGCGCCGCTTGCTATTTCTATTGCCTTGCAAGGTGGTTTAGGGATTATTCATAAAAATATGAGCCCAGAAGCTCAAGCAGAAGAAGTTCGCAAAGTGAAACGCTGGCAATCTGGTATTGTAAGTGACCCAGTTACCCTTGATGCCGACGAACCGGTTCTTCATGCTTTTGAAATGCGCGCTCGTACTAAAGTCAGCGGTTTCCCAGTGCTTTCAAAAGGCAAAGTAGTTGGTATGCTTACTAGTCGTGATTTAAGAACAATTACAGATACGTCTGTGAAAGTAAAAGATGTCATGACCAAAAAGCCGATTACTGCAGGGCCAAAGATTAGCCTTGCTAAAGCAAAAGAGATTTTAAATACAAACCGTATTGAAAAATTGCCTTTAGTCGATGCTAACGGGACTTTAAAGGGTCTTGTCACTATGACAGACATTCTTAAACGCGAAAGCAACCCGAATGCAAGTTTAGACAAAAATGGTCAGCTTTTGGTTGGTGCTGCCGCAAGTACTTCTGCTGATTCTCTTGAACGCATTAAACTTCTTGTGGAAGCTGGTGTAGATTTACTTGTGATTGATACTGCACATGGTCACCATATTGGCGTTCGCAATATGGTAAAAACCGTTCGTAAAAAATACCCGAAACTTACCATTTGCGCTGGTAACGTTTGCACTCCAGAAGCAGTTATGGAACTTGCAAAATGCGGCGCTGATATTGTAAAAGTGGGCATTGGTCCTGGTTCTATTTGTACAACAAGAATTGTAGCCGGTGTTGGTTACCCACAATTCTCCGCTATTGTAGAATGTGGTAAAGCCGCTCGCAAAGCTGGCGTA
This sequence comes from Fibrobacteraceae bacterium, assembly GCA_045629945.1. Lineage (GTDB taxonomy): Bacteria > Fibrobacterota > Fibrobacteria > Fibrobacterales > Fibrobacteraceae > UBA1765. The sequence goes on along the minus strand of JAZQSE010000042.1, from coordinate 4,249 downwards.
AAAATTATTGCTGATGGTGGTATCAAGTATTCAGGCGAAATTGCAAAAGCTCTTGCTGCCGGTGGTCATGCAGTAATGCTTGGCAGTCTTTTTGCTGGCACAGAAGAAAGCCCAGGTGAAATCATTTTGGCTGATGGTCGTAGTTACAAGAGCTACCGTGGAATGGGTTCTGTTGGGGCAATGAAGGCTGGTTCTTCTGACCGTTATTTCCAATCGAACGTAACAGAAGAAAAGAAATACGTTCCAGAAGGTATTGAAGGTCGAGTTCCTTACAAAGGTCCTTTGCGCGACACTGTTTACCAACTTGTTGGTGGTATTCACCAAGCAATGGGTTATGTTGGTGCTGCAAACTTAGACGAACTTTATAAGAAGGCAACTTTTGTTCGAATCACCGGTGCAGGCCTTAGAGAATCTCACCCTCACGATGTAACTATCACAAAAGAAGCCCCAAATTACAGAGCATCTGAATAATCTAAAGCCTATGCGAAAGCATAGGTTTTTTGTATACAGAAAACTACCGGCTACGCCGGTAGTTCCATAAAAGCCTTCTGGCGGTCATGAGAAAGAGTGTTTATCAGTTTTGAAAATAACTGATTATGCTTGGTCCCGTATATGAAGAAATGTCTGTTATAGCGTCGGGCTACTTTTGTATGAATCTATTTGAATTATGGTTTGATTTTTTTTACTTTATTTAGAATATGATTTGCTCGTAGTGAGTTTGTGGTCAATTATTTTCATAAAGTTTTATTTTTTTTTCTTATAAGAAAGTTACAACAAGAAGTTTCCTTTTATTATATTTTTGTAATATTTTTGAAAGTTAAGGTAAAACGTAATGAAAATATTGTTTTTTATAGTTTTCTTCTTGTTTTCTGTAATTTTTGCTGAAGATGATTACGATAATGCCGTCTCTAAATACAAAAAAATACCAAAAAATATAAATGAAGAAATAAGTTGGTTGAAACCTTATAATGAAACATATTTACCCTATAACAGATGTGGAAATGTTGAAAATTTTGAAATTACAAGCATAGATGAGAGAGTTGACTATTACTGGGATTCAAAAGAAAATTTATTTGATATTAACCATTATTATTGTTTAGTAAGCATTGTTCGAATAACTTATCGTGTTTCCTGCCTAAATAAATTGCAATATGAAGGTGTTTCTTATTTATTGAGTGATCCTAAAAAATTAAATGAAACATTAAATCCTAGTGATAAAGAAGTTGAAAATTTCAAATCTCAGCAACATGATTGGATTTCTAAACCTTTTTCTTGCATAAAAAGTGATGGAAAATTTGATGAAGCTTGTTCAGAATTTGATGGTTATGATGGAATTTTTGACAAACAAGCATTAATTGAAGATTGGGAAAAACAAAAAGTTGCTTATCCTGAATGGAAGTATATGGGTGTGCCTGGGAAAAAACTTGCAAAGCCAATTCTGTTTGTACATGGTTTGGGTGACGATTACAAATCCTGGGGAGTAACATCTGCTGTTGATGTTGACTCTCTATGTAAAATTGATGCTACTTGTACAGAAATGTGGCCCTCCTTTTGTGATGATAAATATCCGTTTGGCTCCCCCATAGCGAATATCCAAAAAGCAATCTGCACTGATGAATTAAAGAAAAAATACAACAATTATAAAGAAGCTTTGTTAAGGACTAATGATGATTTTCAGAAGGGGGTGGTAAAAAAATACAGCATAGGGTCGGCTCCTGATATTATAGTTCGTAATCAGGGTATTTATATTACAGATGATAATATTAATAGTGATGGATTATATTTTTTTCAGGCTCCAGGTAAAATAAATGAGGAGAAAAGGTGGGAAGAGGCTTCGCTTAATTGGGACAACGCAGATGCACAAAACTCTCAGTCTAGAAAGTTATATCAAAAATTAGAAGAAATTCTAGATGACTTTTTCGAAGGAACCGTAATTAATTGGCGCGAAACTCCAGAGGCCACCATTGATATAGTGGCTCATAGTCAGGGAGGACTCATTGTCCGTGAAATGCTTCGTGGTCTTTGGGCTGAAGGCGCATCTTCTGGGTCTGAAAATCCAGCAAATCATATTGGGCGAGTGGTGACTGTTGATACACCCCATTTGGGCGCTGCAACTGCAGCTGAAAATTCGGAATCCGAATCCTTTGCAAAATATCCTGGTTTGGGCAAAATTGTTGATGATTTAAATAATCCCGAAGTTCATGATTTGGTAAATATTAAAGTTTCTCTTGATTATACGGATTGGTTGACCGATTTGGGAGTTGTTGTTACGGGTACATTTCTTCTTGGTTGGGGTAAAACTGCCACTATAGTAACATCTGATTATGAAGTGAATATGAAAGGACCATACCTTGGTCCTTACACGATTTCGTTAAATATGGATCCGCTTGGTCCAGGCAGTGTTGATGTAGATATTATGGAAAAGGATTTTCTTGAAGAATATCGAGAGCAAGCCTACCATACGAGAAGTATCGGAAAACATCTTGATAGAGAAAGTGATTTTCTGCAAAATTTGAATTATGGAACAGATGGTGTGTCCTATCCAAAAAAACCGAATGGTTTGAATCTTGAAATCGTTCCGTTATATTCGGGAAATACCAAAGCAGTTGTTTCTGCGGCTCTAGAGGAAATTGCAGAGAATTTAAAACTTTCATGTCCAGAACTAGAAGGAAACGATTCAAAGGCGGCGTGCGTATCTCTTGAATCGTATCTAGAATCAAAATTAAGTGATTTTGAAGATTCTTTGTATAACATCATCAATATTGACGATGTTGGTTTGGATGAGGACTTGTTAGGTATTTTAAAAAGTTTGGTAGATGACTGGCTGGCAAATAGTGACTTGATTGTGGAATCAGAAAGTCAAAAGTATGAAAGTGAAAAACTGGGTATATCCAGCAAACTTATATCAAGATTAAAAACACCTCGTAAATTCGAATTCCATGATGCTCTTGCACCATGGGAAACTGTTACTCATTTGGATTTGAAAATGGGGAATATGGCTGCTTCCGCCCGTCAGGGGCTAGATATCGCCTGTGCATTGCATGTCTATTGCGATGAATTACTTGCTGAAAAAGCTGGCGTGAAGTTGATATATCTGAATGATGGCAGCGTTGGCTTGGCAGGAGATTTTGATTTGTCTCCTTTGTATCTTGGAGTTGGCAAGCAGGGTTCTCGTGTCTCTGATGGAACTAACTATCTAGAAGCTGTATATGAACCCGGGGTGGGCTCCTATGTAAATTATACCGATGCAGAAGGAAATTTACAGCATGATGTTGTATTATCATCCGTTTTTGCGACAAATCCGCGTATTCAGAGAAAAGGTTCTGTCATTACGGTCAGTTTTGACAATCAATCTGGTAAGACATTTTCTAAAGACTATACAATGACTAAAATGGCTTCGCAAGCAATCTTTTCCATTCTTGCCGATGAAGGGGCTTTGCTTCCTAGAGTCGTTGTCGGTGTTGGAAATGCAAGCGATTTGAGTACTCAAGTTGCTCCAGTTTCGCCAACCGCTTGGAAAAAGAGTAAAGATGTATTTGTTATGCATCGCGAAGCCCGTGATGATTATGAATCCAATACGTCAAGGCCGAGAATACTTGTGGCTAATTCAACTGATAAGGATATTAAAGGTTTCAAGGTGGCTTATTATTTTACAGCAGACCCTGCAAGGAATCCTATTGTTGAAGTTGATTATCCTAGTATTCCTGTAACTCTTGAAAATTTAGGTGGAGACCAGTGGCGTTTTGTTTTGGATGCTTCGGATTCGATTTTAAAAGCCAAGTCAGTTTTCCCGAGTTTAGATGGTTGGCAGATTCGAATTCATTATAATGATTGGGCGGACTTTGATCATCTTGATGATTGGTCTGCTGATTACAATATTGGCATTCCCAAGGGCAACAGGAAAATTGTGGTTTACGACGCAAACGACCATATTCTATGGGGTGAAGAACCAGAATTATTCAAGAGTACGGACAATAGTGTATTTGCATCACCGGAGGGTGTTTTATCTTGGAAAGATTCTGCTCCATGGGAAAAGAATATGTTTAAACCACAAGTCACAATTAAGAATATAGGGACTGTAGCTTTGAAAGATTACCATGCTAAACTTTGGTTCCGGGTTCCAGAAGGTAAAGAACTTTATATCCCTGTTGATGATTGGTACACGCCGGTGTCTAAACCTAGCCTTAAAAATGTTGGTGAAAATATTTGGGAATTGGATATGTATTTTGATGAATACTTGCTTTACCCG
>JAZQSE010000041.1:0-171278 GCA_045629945.1 Fibrobacteraceae bacterium | reverse complement strand
TATGGAACTTGCTCGCGGTTCTTGTCCGTAGTTCTTGTTACTCGCGAACAACTTGTCATGGCGAGACGTGTAGAATACACGGCGTGGCAATCTCCTTACCACACGGTTCTTGCCCGCGAACCTTGTCATTGCGAAGAAACGTAGTGACTGACGCAATCTGTTTGCAAGCAACATTTGTTTTTGGATTACTTCGCTACGCTCGTAATGACAAAAGCCAAGATGCCACGAGGCTAAAAGCCTCTCGCCATGACAACACTGAAATTGTCATTGCGAACCCAAACAAAATTTTCCGCGAAGCCTAAATGTGAGCCTGCCACGAGCCACACTTGTGGCGTGGTGGAAGCAATCTGTTTGCAAGCAGCACTTGTTTTTGAATTACTTCACTACGCTCGTAATGACAATAGCCAAGATGGCCGCGTCGTCTTAAAAGACTCCTCGCTATGACAATTCGTACTACGTTCGCGATGACAACTTGCTAACAGATCGCCACACTGCGTTCGCGATGACAAGTTATTTGTACACTTGCCAGCGGCTTGTCATTGCGAAGAAACTCGTCCACGACTTGCCACGCGGTTCTTGCTCACGGTTCTTGTCATTGCGAACCCCAACGGGGTGAAGCAATCTGTTTGCAAGTAGCACTTGTTTTTGGATTACTTCGCTACGCTCGTAATGACAAAAGCCAAGATGGCTGCGTCGTCTTAAAAGACTCCTCGACATGACAATTCGTACTATGTTCGCGATGACAACTTGCTAACAGATCGCCACGAGGCACAAGGCCTCTCGCGATGACAAGTTACACTACGTTCGCCATGACAACCCATACTACTCACCAATCTTTATGGTTTTGTATGTTTGGCCATCTCGAGGGTCTGTCATTACACCTTCCATAACTACCCTTTACTTAACATTGCTACAGCCTGCGAAGCGATTCCTTCTCCCCTGCCTGTAAAACCTAATTTTTCTGTGGTTGTGCCTTTAACGCCAATTTGAGAGACATCTATATCTAAAGCTTTTGCAATATTCTTTTTCATTTCTTCACGATGAGGGTTCACCTTTGGGCGTTCGCACATTACAATGCTATCAATATTCACTATTTGAAAACCAGCTTCTTTGATTTTTTTTCCTACTTCAGCAAGCAAAACTAAACTGTCTGCCCCTTTATAAGCCGGGTCTGTATCTGGAAAAAATGTTCCAATATCGCCTAGGCCTGCGGCTCCAAGCAAAGCATCTGAAATAGCATGTAAAAGGACATCAGCATCACTATGGCCTAAAAGCCCTTTTTCATAGGGAATATCTACCCCGCCAATGATACATTTACGCCCTTCGACAAGTTTATGAACATCAAAACCAATTCCAGATCTGTATATTTTTTCCATTATAAATCCTTTATAAAATTGAAAATCGAATCGTTTCTAAAATAGAAAATCCGTTTATACATTACAAAAAAAAAATCCCAAGAAGAACAACTTCCTGGGATTAAAACTTACTCACTCAAGTTTAGAAGCAAACCCAATCTGGCTTAACGGATAATACAAGCATAGCAACAGCTGCAATAGCAATGCCAGCCTTTAAAATCCAAGAAGCTGAAACTGGTGGCTTTTCTTTGCAACAACAGCAACATTCATTCTTTGAACAAGCTGGTGCAAAAAGCACATAAGCAATGCGCAAATAGTAAACAGCTGCAACAAGAGAAAGTGCAAAGGCTGCAGAAGCAAGTGCCCCATAACCTTCTTTGAACATTCCGGTAAAGAGAGAGAACTTGGCTAAGAAACCTGCTGCAGGTGGTAAGCCAGCCAAAGAAGCGAGGCAAACAGCAATAGCAACACCTACACCCGGAGATTTACGAGCTCGACCGCGCAACCCACAAAGTGTTTCACGCTTGTCATCTTTTCCAGAAAGGTAAGCAATGCCTGTTAATGCACCGGCAGAAGCAACAGCATAAGTCACAAGGAAGAACTGTAAAGCTCCGCCAAAGAATTCGTTTGAGCTTTCTTTGTGAAGGAACAATGCACAAAGCATAAAGCCTGCGTTCATAACAGCAGAGAATGCCAAAATGCGACGAATAGATTTTTGTGCAAGGCCTGAGAAAGCACCAATAATCATTGAAACAAGAGCTACAATAGCGATTACAAGTTTCATGGAAGAATCCATGGTCATTGCTGTCCACAAGGATGCAATAGCGGCAAGAGCGCCAACCTTTACAACAGCAGCCATGAATGCTGTTACAGCTACAGGAGCCCCTGTATAAACGTCTGCAACCCAGAAATGGGCAGGAGCAGCACCAGCCTTGAAAAGAAGGCCAAGCATTACCAAAAGGGCTCCAATCTTAAACAAAGGAAGGCGACCGTTTAACACTTCTGATGCAAATTGGATAGAGCCTGTTGAACCATAAACCAAAGCCACACCATAAAGGAAAACCGCGCTGAATATTGCACCTGTTACAAAGTATTTAAAGACACCTTCATTTCCTTTTACGTCTTTTCTGCGAATTCCCACAAGAGCATAGACAGGGAATGCGGCAAGTTCCATGCCAAGGAAAAGAGAAAGGAAGTTTGTTGAAAGAGCCATCAAAACAGCACCAGCTGAAGCTAAAAGCATTAAACCATAAGCTTCACCACCTTGGAACTTTTCACGAGCAAGAGTCCACTGTACGCCACCAATTCCCAAAAAGAGACAGAACAAAATTGTCAAGGAAAAGAGTCGACGCATAGAGTCCATTGTGTAAACTTGGTAATAGCTTCCATCTGGGAAAACAATCAATGATGCTGCCGCTAAAACAGTAAAGACTATTGCAACCCAAGGCAAAACAGAATGTTTGTTTTCGTTTTGCAAAAATGGTTCTGCGGCGATGGTGACTAATGCACCTAAAACGGCTATAAGAACCGGCATTAAAATCAGAAGCGAATTAGTCATTTGTAGAAACCTCCAAAGCAGATTCTGTTTTAACCGAATCTACGATTTGATTTTCAAGAGCCCCTTCAGTAACGTTAAGCGTATCTTGTGGGACTGCTGTCGGGATTTCTTCGACTACAGGAGCGTTAACCGGTTCTGTAGTGCGTATTTCATAAATGAGCCCTGGACGTAATCCAAAGAGAATTAAAAGGAAAAGGAATGCCCCAATGACAGAACCTTCTAATACACCAAGATGCACCGGATTTTCTTCACACTGATTTGCTTTTCCAAAAATTACTCCTTGAATCAATCGGAGCATATAAGCTGCAGAAAGAACAAGGCAAATTGCCCCAACTAATGTTGGCAAAGGGCCTACATCCCAGAGAGAAAGCATTACAAGGAATTCACCAATAAAGCCCGCAGTTCCTGGAACAGCTAAAGCAATGATACCAGCAGCTCCGAACAAGAAACCAAATACAGGCTTTGATTTTACAAGACCGCCCATTTTAGAAAGCTCACGTGTCCCTGTCATACGTTCTGCTACTCCAGAAAGCAAGAAGAGCGAACCAGCAGAAAGACCATGCCCGACAAGCAAAACGAGAATTGCTGGGAACATTTTAGGGCTAAATGTGAATATTGCAGCAACAGCCAAACCTAAATGCCCCATAGAACTGAATGCCAGAATTTTCTTGACATCTTTTCCGCGTAAAGCCATTAAACCACCATAAACAGCAGTTATAAGACCAAGCCAAAGCATTGTGGTAAAGAAGGTTTCTGACAAAGTAAACAAAGAAAGAACCCAAATTAAAATTCCATAAACACCAACCTTTGACATAGCACCTGTAAGGATTGCTGATAAAGGAGCTGGTGCTTCGGCATAAGCACTTGCTTGCCAACCATGGAATGGGAAAATAGGAGTCTTTACCAAGAAAGCTAACAAGAATGCAATAGCAAGTGTGGCTTGAGTTTCTGCCGATTCACCTTGAAGGAATGTGAAAAGATCAGAAGCCGTTGTCACGCCACTTTTAGCCACCATATACCAAAGAGCTATTGCCATTGGAGCCGAGCCCACTAATGTGTAAATTGCAAAATTCATGGCTGCTGGTTTTCTGTCTTTTCCACCATAAGCCGCCATCAAAAGAGCGGCCGGAATAACCATGGCTTCAAAGAAGAAGAAGAAAAGAACAGCGTCAAGAGCAAGAAATGCTCCGTTCATTGTTCCAAGAAGTGCTAAAATTCCTACAGAGAAATTTTTGAATTCGCCTTCTGCAACAGAAGATTTTGCAAAAACAAGAGCTGCAAGAGAAAGTACACAAGAAAGGAAAACCATCCAAGCATTGATTGTGTAAGAACCTAACCAATATTTGACAGAAGCATCGCTTCCAGGAAGTTTAAACCAATCTATTGCTGTTGTTGTCAAATCTCCGCCTGCAATCAAAGCTACAGATGCTGCTGAAAGGAGAGCCGCAGAAAATAGTGACAAACGATAAGCTGAAGTGCCTCGCCCACCTACAAGAGCAACAAGCAATGCAGCAAAGAACGGAGCTAAAACTAAAATATGTAATAACATTAGAGAAGCCCTCCGCGAACTAATACAACAACCACAAGAGCCACAATGCAAATAATGCTAAGAGTCATTTGCAAACGCACCTTTGCCACTTGCAAACCACTGACGAAATCTCCGAGAAGTTCTCCAAGACCGCCAATTAACCATTGAAGCATCATCACAAAGCGGTTCACAACATTTTCTGCAATCCAGGCAAGAACGTTAAATGCGTTAATGAAAACGCCATGCAACTTGTCAAAACAGAATGTCCAGGTTGCACCAAAACCTTCTGGAGCAGAAGAACCTTTTGGCAAAGGAATTCGACGGTTCGCATAAAGTTTCCAAGCAACGAACATTCCAAAGACTGCTGCAATTGTTCCAAGCAAGGCAAAAATCCATGGCGATACATGAGCCCCACTATGAGCAAATGAAACTTGAGCCACACCAACAACCGGTGCAAGCATTTGTTCAAAGAGATTGGCGCCAGGAATAAGGCCTGCCCAAAGGAAGCCGGCAAAAATAGAACCCAATGAAAGAATAACCATTGGAATAAGCATTGATGCCGGAGCTTCGTGGACATGCTTTTCAAGTTCTTCTCCACCACGGAATTTACCAAAGAAGGTAAGAACCATAAGGCGACCCATATAAATAGCGGTAATGACAGCAGTCAAAAGAGCTATTGCATAAAGAGTTGGTCCCATTGGGCCAGAAACATACAAGCGTTCAAGAATCAAATCTTTAGACCAGAACCCTGCAAAGCCTGGGAACCCGATAATGGCAAGGAATGCAAAAATCATAACGCAAGCTGTAACAGGAGTTTTCTTTAGCATGCCACCCATTTTACGCATATCCTGTTCGCCGGCAAGAGCGTGAATAACGGCACCTGCACCAAGGAAGAGTGCGGCTTTAAAGAAGGCGTGGGTGAATACGTGGAAAATAGAAACATCAAATGCAGCAACACCTGCCGCCATGAACATATAACCTAATTGGGAAATGGTTGAATAAGCAAGCACTTTCTTGATGTCGTTCTGGAAAAGCCCAGCAACAGCAGCCCAGAAAGCAGTAAGCAAACCAATAACAACCACAACTGCCATTACTTGCGGCAAAAGAACATACAAGTCAGACAAACGAGCGAGCAAGTAAACGCCAGAAGTCACCATGGTTGCAGCGTGAATCAATGCAGAAACTGGTGTCGGACCAGCCATAGCATCTGGGAGCCAAGTTAAAAGAGGAATCTGAGCAGATTTACCCGTACAACCTACAAAGAACAAGAGTCCGGCAAGAGCGAAAACCGGGAAAAGAATCTTTATGAGTTCTATATTACCAGCATCGCGAAGGAATGCTGAAAGTTCTCGATAAGACAGTAAATCGCTTGATACCATTGCAAGGCAAAGCATACCAAGAATAAAGCCCAAGTCACCAACGCGGTTTACAATAAATGCTTTATTTGCTGCTTTGCAATTATTTGTATCAGAATTCCAAAAACCAATCAGCAAGTAAGAACAAAGTCCAACGCCTTCCCAGCCAAGGAATGTTAAAAGCAAGGAATCCGAAAGCACAAGCACTATCATGCTGAACAAGAACAAGTTGATGTATGCAAAGAAACGGGCAAAGCCTCTGTCGCCATGCATATAACCTGTGGAATACAAAGTAATCAATGTTCCGATTCCCGTTACAAACAAAAGCATGATACGAGAAAGAGAATCAAAGAGGAATCCAAAACTTGCTTTAAAAGAACCGACATCAATCCAAGTTCCTAATGTTTCTTGAATCCCTTGCGCAGGCATATTCCAGCCAATGACAACTGTAGAAACAAAAGCAAGAAGCGGGAACATTACTGCAAGTCCGCCAACTATTCCTTCAGTTGCTCCTTTCTTTGAACCAGTAGAAGCAAGAGTAATAGCTGCAAGAACAACCGTTCCAATCAATGGGAACAGCGGAATGAGCCAAAGAGGAAGATTTGTCATAGATTACCCCTTCATTCCAGAATAGTTATCAGAATCGACACTTTCCTGATTACGGAAAATCAAAATTACCATCGCAAGACCAACGCAAGCTTCTGCAGCCGCTACCGCAATAGTAAACAAAGGAACGATCTGGCCAGCGACACTTAAATCAGCTGGCAATGTTTTTGAAAAACCAATCAAGCTTAAATTAACTGCATTCAACGCAAGTTCTACGCCCATCAAAACGAAAAATACGTTCCGGCGAGAAATCGCAGTTAAAAGCCCTATTACAAAAAGGACTAAAGCCAAAATCTGAACATATACAGCCTGGAGTTCCATTAGTTTTCACCTCCTTCTGTTTCATTTGTAGTTCCAAGACGACGTTTTGCCATTAAAACAGCAGCAACCATAGCAGAAAGTAAAAGCAAGCCAACGACTTCAAACAAAATGAAATAACCATGACCTGATTTTGCAGTATCAAACAAAGTCGCAGATGTCAATGCAACTGAACCTCGCCAAGTTTCTGCGCTGAAAGCCAAAGGAGTAGAAACTAAAGCAAAGCCAAGTAATGCACCTAATGCTATCACTGCCGGGAAAACAAAGAGTGACACTTTGTCAAAGCGTGGGGTTCTTGAATCACGAGCGCCATTCAAGACCATGATAACAAAAGTTAAAAGCATCATGATTGCACCAGCATAAACCATCACCTGAACAACTCCGACAAATGGAGCGCCAAGTAAACCGTAAATACCGGCAAGAGAAAGCATCGATACCACTAAGGATAATGCTCCATAAAGCGGATGTCTAGCAAACAAGACACACAAGGCACCGCCAACAGCTATTACAGCTAATATGATAAAATAAATCAACGCTAGCATTAGTTTACCTTCATCCCCCAAGCATCAAGAGCTTGTTTGTTAAGACTTCCCCCAGGAGCCATTTGGCTTTGGGAATCATTTTGCGGATAAGTCTTTGGATCCCATGTCATTAAATCAAACATAGGAGCAACAAAATCATCACGCTTTGAATGAACATAGCTTGTATCACAAGTATCCATACGAAGGGCATCTACCGGACAAGCTTCTACACAAAGTCCGCAGAAAACACACACCAAATGGTCTATATCAAACCTTGCAGGAGCCTTTTCAATACGAGGGTCTTCTGTTTCTGCAGCTTCAATGTAAATACAATGAGCTGGGCAAGCCGCGGCACACATACCGCAAGCAACGCAACGTGGAGTTCCGTCCGGGCGAAGCATTAGGCGATGCCTTGCACGATAGTTCCTTGGAATTTCCGGTTTCATTTCAGGATAAGGTACCGTTGGTAAAGTTTCATAGCGAAGCAAACCGCGAAGGGCGTGCTTCAATGTTGTAAAAAGACCGCGAAGAGCTTCAAAAACGTAAAGACGTTCTATCCAGTTCATCGGTTTTTGCTTAATTTGACGAACCATTAGTTGCCTCCCAGAAGTTTAGCCGCAATAGCGGTGACGACAAGGTTCAAAATGGCAATATTCAAGAGAATTTTCCAACCAAGATGCATTACATGGTCATAACGGAAACGAGGTAGAGTCCAACGAACCCAAATCCATACCCAGCAGAAGAATACAGCCTTAACCAAAAGCACTAACAATTGGATAAGTGCAGTTCCAAGTGCCACTCCGATTCCGTAAACAGGTTCTCCGTTGATAATCTGAGCTTCAGGGTGAATAAACATTGCTGAAGCAATTCCAAGAATAACGAATACTACAACTGCACACCAACCAAGAATCTTATACAAGGAATATTCTCTTAAAATAACTTGCTTGTTAGATGCAGAGCAGGTTTTATACCAACGAGCGTAACGGTATAATAAATGGAGGAATGCAAGGCATGCAAATGCGCAAATGCCAAAAAGCACGCCTAAGGAAATTCCAAGATTGCTTTGGACTGTTTCCATTGAAACAAACGGAATTGAATAACCACCAAGGAATAAGCAAGCAACTAAAATACTGTTAATTCCAATGTGGCTGTATTCGCCCATGTAGAAAAGACCAAATTGCATTGCGCCGTATTCTGTATGGAAACCAGCAACAAGTTCAGGTTCGCCTTCAGCAACGTCAAATGGAGCACGACCTGTTTCAGCAATCATCGCAATCAAGAAGCAGAAGAATGCCACCGGCTGTGCCACAATTCCCCAAACATTTGCATCTTGCCAAGCGATAATTTCATCGATGCGGAATGTGCCTGCAAGTAAAAGCATGCCCATTAAGCATAAGCCAAGACAAACTTCATAGCTAATGGTCATTGCACTTGTACGAAGGCCACCGAGCAAAGAGAATTTTGATTTGGAAGCCCAACCTGCCAAAACAGCACCATAAGCAGATAAGGAAGAAAGACCAAACAATAACAGAATACCGACTTCAGTATCCACAGTCATGCCTGGAATTCTGATTACCTGACCGCCGAATTCGAAAACCATTGGAGCAAACCAAGGGATAACGCAGGGGGAAATCAAAACAATCGCAAAAGGAATTGCTGGAGCCAGCATGTAAACCCATTTGTTTACACCGGCTGGAGCAAACATTTCTTTAAAGAAGAGTTTTGTTCCATCACAGGCATTTTGAACCCAACCAAATAAACGGATGCGGCCAAAATAAGGAATCTTTATGTAGGAACGGTTTGGGCCCTGACGATCTTGAATAAAGCCGGCGCCGCGACGTTCCATTGGAATTAACAATAAAATGAATAAAATAGGAACAAAGGCGAAAGCGAATTTCGCAATTGTAATCAACCATTCGATCCAATGTTTTGATTGAATTATTTCCATCATAATTGCACTCCATCGAGCATTACACCCGTACTGCGGATGGTTTCATAGGAATAGTCTGACAATACACTTGCCATTTTCTTAGCTAAAGCAAACGCTTCACATGCACAAGAAAGTGGTGTTTCTGCAAGTTCAGCTAAAACACTATATGCTGGACGCAAATCAGCTTCTGGAGCAACCGGAGCAGGCATTAACTTCTGCAACATTCCGTTACAGTTTACCATTGTGCCTTGCACTTCACTCCAGTGATTGATACCAAAGGCAAGAGTTGAAGCCTGAACTGTTGCATCGTTAAAGGCTGAAAGAGCAATTCTTTCTGGAATTACTTCAACAGCTTTTGCAAATTCAGCATTTTCGCATAAATCAGAATTAACTGTAAGTAATACGGCAAATTCACCGGCACGTTTAGGCAATTCCTCTAAATTACCAGCAGGCAATCCAAGAATTTTCATACCAACGCGGTTTGCCACTGGATCGCCACTCTTTGCAATGCCATCTGCCGCAAGAACTGGCTTTACAGAACCTGTGAAAATTTCAGCCTTATTTCCAAGCTTATCTGCTAAGAGTTTTAATGCTGCAAGATCTTCATTGGTGCAAGATCCGCCAGCAACCAAAGCAACCTTACCTTCTTTAGCAAGAGCTTGCTTAAGAGAAGCCATGTTTCCTGCAGGCATACGGTCTTTTAAGAAATTTTGATAAGCTAAACGGCTCGTATTAGAAAGCCAACTGCGGTTCACCTCTGGGTTACAACGAGGCATAAGGCGCCATACCTTACCTTCAGCGTGGTCAATCCAAATGTTAGCTCCTAAAGAGTCGTCCATGGAAATACTTGGTGTGCGAGAAAGAAGCCATACTCTCTTCTGGAAACGGAAATGCTTGCCAGTCATTGCACCTGTTGGGCAAATATCTGTGACACACAAATCGTATTCATGATCCAGCTTTTCACCAGGGAATGTGGTAATGTAAGTATGGTCTGCACGGGAAGCAAGCTGAAGTTGTTCATCGCCTGCAATGCTTCTCATAAAGCGAACGCAACGGTCACATTGAACACAACGTTCTTCATCGAGAACAATTCGAGGGCCAATATCTACGCGTTTACCGCCACGAACCTGACCTTTGGAATCAATGAATTGGTGAGCCGGATTCCCATGATAGTTTTTGCCATATTCCGGACGCATGCGAGATTCATTCTGCCCTGCTTCCATGTAATTTTCTTGCAAAGTACATTCACCTGCTTTGTCACAAATTGGACAATCAAGTGGGTGATTCACAAGCATAAATTCCTGTGTTGCTTTACGCGCACTCTTTACTCGTTCGCTAGAAGCCGGAGTATAAATTTTCATTCCCGGAGAAACCGGTGTATAGCAAGCAATCACCAACATACGACCACGAGGGCCTTCTTGCTCTACCAAGCACTGGCGGCAGTTTCCGGAAACCGGAAGATAAGGGTGATAGCAAACATGAGGAGTTTCAATCCCGACAGCCTTTAATGCTTCGAGAAGATTTGTATCCCCAGGAACCATTACAGCCTTATCATCCACGAAGATTTCCACCTTCGGGCTGTTTTCGGTGGGGAGTTTTGGCATATTGTAGTAGTTACTCATATTATTACCAGAAAATTCCAGGACGGCTTGTTTCTTGAACGCGCGGTTTTGCACGGTCAGGGTTCTTTGCAATCAATTCATCAAAGTCTTTGCGGAACTTTGTTGTGTAGGAGCTTACAGGACCACCTAAGGAAACAGACAGAGGACAAATAGTAACGCCTCCAAATCCATTGGATAAGCTCTGCATAAATTCTACATCGCCTTCATGCCCCTTACCTTCCACAATTTGATTTAAAATTCTGTGAATAAGACCTGTTCCTTCACGGCAAGGTGTACATTGTCCACAGGATTCATGGCTATAGAAATTACCAAGAACATTCAACAATTCAGCCATGTTATGAGTGTCATTGATGACAATCATAGCACCGGAGCCAAACATGGTTTTCATGGCAGCGAGGCATTCATAATCCATTGTTGCTACAGCACATTCCTCTGCATTTAAAGGAGCACAAGAGGAACCGCCAGGAAGCACAGCCTTTAAGTTTCCACCAACAACACCACCTGCATAATCATTAATCATGGTCATCATCGGGGTTCCTAAAGGTGCTTCATATACACCTGGATTTTTCACATCACCTGAAATACAGAACACCTTTGTTCCACCTGCACGTGGTGTGCCAAGCTTAGCGTATTCTTCTGGTTCATGCTTGAAAATCCAAGGCAAAGCCATGATTGTTTCTACGTTATTAACGCATGTAGGGCTTTTCCATGCACCACTTACCGCCGGGAATGGAGGTTTTAAGCGAGGCTGGCCCTTTTGCCCTTCAAGAGAGTTGATAAGAGCAGTTTCTTCACCGCAAATATAAGCGCCTGCACCGCGATGAACAAAAATATCAAAGGAGAATTTCGTTCCACAGATATTTTCGCCAAGATAGCCTGCGGCATAAGCTTGGTTTAAAGCCTTATTTAAAGTTTCGATACATGGAAGGAATTCACCACGAACATAAATGTAAGCGGTACGGCTTCCAAGAGCCCATCCAGCAATAATCAAGCCTTCAATTAAGCGATGAGGATCTTCCATCATCAAATAATGGTCTTTAAATGTTCCACCTTCACCTTCGTCGGCATTCACCACGATATAAACAGGCTTTCCGGAATTACGAGGAACAAAGCTCCATTTCATGCCTGTAGGGAAACCAGCTCCGCCACGGCCACGAAGATTAGAACGTTGTACGTAATCGATAACCTCAAATTGGCTCATGTTAAAGAGACGTTCTGAGATATTTTCATAGCCGCCTAATTTCTTATAGACTTCAATATCTTGAGCGCCTTTGCCAAAATTTTCAGTACAAACTTTTACACACTCTGCCATAAACTATACCGCCTTCTCTTCAGATACAGGCTTCTGTGTTGCAACAGCTTCTGAAGAAGGCTTAGCCACACGTTCACCAGAGGTTGCTATCATGCGATAAGTATCGCCGACTTTACCAGCAGCATCTGCAAAATTTTTGTCTCTTACGCCAGCTTCGCCGACAACATCCCAAGCAGAACCGTTTTTCTTTTCCACAACAATTTTTGTGAATTCAGGAGCACCCTTCCATGTAAGAGTTACACCATTTTCGTCGGCTTCTGCCTTTACATTCAAAACAGGACTTGGAGGAGCATAATCAGCAACTTGTGGTTTAGCTGTTGCACCAGGAGCGCTTGGGTGTCCCAAGTGACCTTCTACCTTGCCACCTAAAACATCACGCCTTTTAAGATTTGCTGCATTTGCTTTACACCAATCGATAATTCTGTCGATGCTTTCTTCTGTAAGAGTGGTTCCGCGTTTCATTTTTAATTGGCCATCTACCACATCTGTTGCGAAATCATCATTTACAAGCATCATTGGGCCATTACCGCAACTGCCAAGACATTCAACTTGGAGAATAGTGAAGAGACCATCAGGAGTGGTTTCACCAGATTTAATTCCAAGTTTATTTTCAATGTACTTGATTAAAGGTTGAGCGCCCTTAATTGCACAACTGATATTTCTGCAGAATTGCAAAAGGAACTTACCTCTCGGGGCATGATTATACATTGTATAAAAGGTTGCAACACCAAGAGCATGGGCAGGAGCGCAACTGCAAACTTCTGCAGCCCAACGGATACCTTCTGTAGGAACCCAACCAATAGCACCCTGTACAAGCCAAAGGACTTCAAGAAGAGCGCCTTGTGGCTCAGGATAACGGGAAAGCAAATCAGCACAGCG
The DNA here is from genome assembly GCA_045629945.1 of Fibrobacteraceae bacterium. Lineage (GTDB taxonomy): Bacteria > Fibrobacterota > Fibrobacteria > Fibrobacterales > Fibrobacteraceae > UBA1765. The sequence goes on along the minus strand of JAZQSE010000041.1, from coordinate 158,294 downwards.
TTCCTTAATTTCGGGCACTTCCAAAACTGCACGCACCTCTTCACGGGAGGGCTGTTTCTGTTCTTCATTTTTCTTCTGAACAGGCTCTGCAGAGGAAGGACGTACAAATAAAGGCTCTGGACCCTTTTCAAATTTCAGATTATTATTCGCTACGAAATGGATAGCGCCTTGTTTATGGTTCATCGATCCAATTCTCCTGCAATAATGTTTATACTGGAAAGTGTTGCCATAGAATCAGCAAGCATTGTTCCTTCAACCAATTCTTGATAAGCTGCAAATTGTGTTAAGCAAGGCGGACGTACCTTTACGCGCCATGGCTTTCCTGAACCATCAGAAATCAGAGTAAAGCCTAATTCACCATTTGCTGTTTCAGAACCGCAATAATGTTCCCCTTCCGGCACACGGATTCCTTCATAAACGCTTTTAAAACGACCAATCAAGGATTCCATATCTTGATAAACAAGAGCGTGAGCTGGTACGCGAATGCGTGGGTCAACAATATCAATCGGACCAGGCTGTAATCTCTTTAAAGCCTGGCGTATAATTTTAATGGATTCTTCAATTTCTGCTAAGCGAACCATCAAACGATCATAAACGTCACCTTTGGAACCCACTACAACATTCCAATCATAGGTTTCGTAATCGTAATAAGGTTCATCTTTACGCAAGTCGCTAGCAACACCTGTAGCGCGTAAGCATGGGCCTGTCCAGCCATAGGAAATAGCGCGTTCTGCAGAAATTACACCAACATTTGTAGTTCTGTCTAAGAAAATTCTGTTGCGGTCAAAGCAAGCATGAACATCTTTCAAATTACGTTCAGCAGTATTACAAACGTCAAGAACATCTTCTTCGAAACCATCATAAAGGTCTCTGTATAAGCCACCAATTCTTGCATAGCTGTTTGTAAGACGAGCGCCTGTAAGCTTTTCCCAAATCACCATGGTTTTTTCACGGCTATCAAACAAGTAGAAGAAGCCTGTGGTGGAACCAAGGTCTTGAGCTGCTGCAGCAACACAGATGTTGTGGTCAGCAATTCGAGAAAGTTCATTTACAATAACGCGAATCACCTTTGTTCTTTCAGTGATTTCAATGCCAAGCATTTGTTCCACTGCACGGCAATACGCAATGTTGTTCATAATCGCAGAACAATAATTCAAACGATCTGTATATGGTAAAACCTGTTGCCAAGTACCACGTTCTGCCATTTTTTCAAAGCCACGGTGCAAGTAACCAATTTCAGTTTCACAAGCAACAATCGTTTCGCCATCCATTGCAGCCATATAACGTAAACAGCCGTGTGTAGCCGGGTGAGAAGGACCTACGTTCAATGGCATTAAGGTTTGTTTTTCACCGTTAGGATTCAAGACTATCATACTTTGCGGCTCCCTTCGAGATATTCGTCGTCATTAGGCATTACTTCTTTGGAACGAGATACAATGCGATACCCTTTTGACTCCAAACGAGCTTCTAGTTCAGGTAAGAGATAATCGTTTGTAGAAAGCCATTGTCTTTTGTGAGCCGGATAATCCTTACGAAGTGGATGACCTTCAAATTCAGCATGGTTCAACAAACGACGGAGGTCCGGGTGTCCTTTAAAAACAACACCATACTGATCAAAAACTTCACGTTCTTGCCAGTTTGCAATTGCATAAAGGTCATGAATTGAAGGAACATTACAATCTGCTTCAGAAACAAAAACCTTCACACGCATACGTTTCACAGGTGCTTTCATCGTTTTAAGCACATATTCTACCGCAAAACGAAGACCTTCGTAATCTTTAAAGCCTTGGTAATCAATGCCGACTATATCTAAAAGCATGTCGAACTTAGCACTCTGGTCATCGCGTAAAAAGAGCATCAAATCGTGCAAATTTTCTCTATCGACCACAACAGTCAGTCCCTGATGGTCTGCTTCTTCACGACGAGCACCAAACTTTTCTTCAAGGATAGCCAAAAGCTTTTCACAATCTGCCATAGCCTACTCCTTCCAGAAAGCAACCTTTTTCAAAAGATTGTCTTTCCCGTCTTTAATCGTTTGCACACCGCAAGAAACGGCATTTTTAACTGCCTTTTCTGCATTTTCTTTACATTCAGCCGTTTTTGCCTTAATCATTTCAAGCTGTTCTTTCACACGTTCAGCACGTGCTTTCATATAAGATTCATCTTGAATTTTTTCTTGCAATTGGAACATTGCGTCAAAAAAAGATTCCGGGCGAGGAGGACAGCCCCCAATATAAACATCTACTGGAATGATATGGTCAATTCCAGGGACTGTGCAATAAGCATCGTAAAAACCACCAGAACTAGCGCAAGCGCCCATAGCAATCACCCAACGAGGTTCAGCCATCTGTTCATAAATTCTTTTCAGAATCGGAGCTTGCTTATAAGTAATTGTCCCGGCCACAAGCAACACATCGGACTGACGTGGAGTAAAACGCACATATTCAGAACCAATACGAGAAAGGTCATAGCGCGCAGTCTCTGTACTCATAAATTCAATAGCACAACAAGCCGTTCCATAAGGGAATGGCCATAATGAATTCTTACGCCCCCAATTGACAATAAAGTCAAGGGACGAAGTAATGATGTTGGCTTTTTCCGCCAAAGCAGTCATAGGTACCTCACAAATATCCATGCGAAATATAGCAACCCTATTAGAAAAAATCACTTTTCTTTTGCTTATTAAATGCAAATATGCGCATTATTTCAAAAAAAAATAAAGAATAAAGGGATATTTTGGTATTTAAACTAAAATCGCTTTTCTAAGATAAATTCGTAGCATTTGTGAGAGAATTTAGTTTGAGAAATTATCCAAATGAGCAGTACTTTCCTTGACTCTGTCAAGTCAAACCGTATTTTTTTACAAAGCTGCAAGGTCACTGCATTCTGGCTGTATGTTGGCTGCGGAATTTGGGCGGGCTCTGTCAAGCCTGACCGTATGGTTGCGAACTGGCTGTGGTTATGCTGCGGCGGGCTAATTGGCGTTTTTAGCCTAAAAACAGCATTTTGGGGGTGAATTTGCAGCCTTGGAGGGGCTTACAAATTGAGAAAATTTTGCTATGGCGCCGTGACCGTATAAAATGACTTGACAGAGCCCTTGCCTTAACTCTGCTAGGCTAGGCCGTACTTTTGGGCGAAACTGCGAAAACGTTGCGAAGTCGGAACCTACCGAAATAGCCTAAAAACTACGGCTCTGTAATGAATAAGTAGCCTGGAAGGGGCTTACGAAGTCGGGAAAGTTTGCTAGCCGAAGTCGGGCATACAGATTGGCCTAGTAGCCTTTGCCTTTGCGTTAGGGATAGTGACCCCTTGGGGCGGAGACTCGCAGCTGTCTTGTATTGCTTTTTAAAATAGCGAGGCTCCGTTTTATGAGGTTGGGCGGGAACGAAGTGAACCGGGCAACCCCTAAAATATAGCCCGACCGCACATAATGTGCGGGAACGCCCCATTCGTTCAAAAAAATGTTAAAAATAAACGGGAATCTGCGCGGACTACGTTTTTCGATGCTAGACTATCGCGTAGAAGAGCGGATGAGGAATGTCTCGCTGTATCTGGCAGAATGATTTTAAAGAGATTAACACATAGAGTGTAAAAGCCATGGTTCTAATGCATCAATTACTTTTCTTTCTCCCCTATTTGGGTTTCAAACTCCTTCATTTTCAGTTCGTTTATCATATTTTCAAGATCGCAGATTTCACCATCGCCACAAAACTCACTGCCAATTCCAGACCATTTTGCAGCCTTCCCTCCGACAACTTTCTTGTCATAAGTCACCTCAGCAAGATTCCATTTAGCGACAATATTTTTTGCAACCTTTTCAATATCGCTTTCAATTTTTTTAATCATAAGACCATAATATGCGCCAAAGCTACGATTTCCAACGCTACATTCCTTTTTGCAATCAGGGCAAATCGCCGTTGCTTGAGAACATCCAGAAAGAGGTGAACCTCTAAACGAACGAATAACAGCCGTACCCCCACACTTGCATTTTACTTGAAACTGCTCAGAGTCCCAGATTTCAAGAAGCGTAGAAAGTTTGAGGTTGATATTAAGAAGAGTCCCTGAAAAGTTGAACTGCCTTGCGGTTGCAAGAGGGCCTACATAAAGTCCACCTCCTTGAATAAGATAATGTGCATCAATGTCTGCATACCGTGCTGTTGCACAGATTTCATCCCTATGGCGTAAGATTAGGTCTAGGTTTTCATAGAATAATTTGGATTTACGTTTGCTACGTTTCGCCATGAGTTCCCGTAGATTTTCCTGTTCCCTTTTTTCTACACCCATTTGATCGCTGATAAGTTTCAAGTCAACCTTCTGCCTATTGCAGAAATTCACAAAGGTTTCTCGCTTGTTATCCTGCTTTGGAAAGAAATTCGGGAATGGTTTGGAATCATCAATATATATTGCTGCCATAAAAAACTCCTGTTGATGGCATTGTGTTCTTTTTTTAACTAGCTATCTATGCGCATATTCGCATATACACATAGATATAATATACAAATATTTTCAGAAAAAAAACGTCTTTTTTATATTTTCCCAAAAAAATCGCCAGAACTCTTTATTTTATACTTGCCGACAAATATTTTTTGCTGGCAAAGTCACTTGTCAAAACCAGGCAGAAGCTTTTTCATTGTGCTCCAGCTTGTCGCAGCTCTGTATTGTTCATGACTTGCCTGATAGGGTTGTTATAGCACAGGAACTTGCTAACAACTTGTCTCTCGCAAAGGAACTTGTGAACCCTTCTTGTCACTTGTCCGTGAACTTGCTCACGGTTCTTGCTAGCGACTTGTTCAGGGTTCTTGCCCGAGGACCGTGTCATTGCAAGACTTGTCGCAAGTTTCTTGTCATTGCAAGCACACCTTTGTCATTGCGAACCCCCAATGGGGTGACGCAATCTGCTTGCCAGTAGATCGCCGCACTGCGTTCGCGATGACAAGTTACACTGCGTTCGCGATGACAAGTTGTTTCTTGCCAGCGGCTTGTCATTGCGATGGAACGTAGTGACAGAAGCAATCTCCTTGCAAGCAACACTTGTTTTTGGATTACTTCGCTACGCTCGTAATGACAAAAGCCAAGATCGCCGCACTGCGTTCGCGATGACAAGTCATACTGCATTCGCGATGACAACTTGCCAACAGATGGCCACGTTGTTTTAAAAAAGATTTTAATTAAAATCAATTATTTGGAAAATAGTTCCTATCACAAGAGAAGAAAGCATTAAATTCAAAAAGAAAAATGCTCTACGCAAAATAGTAAAAAGCAAATTTATGACTTGATTTTTGTCTTTTATTGGGGTTGGTGTTTTCCATTCTTTAAAACTAAGCACTAACGTTAAAGCACCTGTAATACAAAGCATTAACGCTCCTGGGTAATAACCAGAACCCCGCACAAGCCAAGAAAGAACAATGCCAAAAATCACAGACAAAACGCCCACGAACATTTCAACAAAAAGAAAGCGGTGCTTCAAATGACTCCAATTCATAAAGAAAACTTCCCGATGATAGAAATTTTGGGGATAAAACTGCGTTCCAAAGAACCATGAATCGGCCAACTTAAATTAATATGGCTCACGGAACGCATAATTGATTTTGTCATACCAAAACGAAAACCAAGACCTGCTAAATATTCTAAATCTCTTGGTTCAAATGCTGAAATCCGGTCTGTTGTTTCGCCGAAACCGATAAATGCAGTAAAAACAGGAACAACTGTACCAATTTCTATATCTGGGAAAAAGCGTTGTTCAAGCGATGCATAAAATCGAGATTGTCCCGCAAAAATTGCTGTAGGCAAACCATTCATTCCTTCAAAGCCACCTAAATAAAGTTGTTTTCCATAAGGTGAACGTTTATAAGTATCCATTTGTCCATAAAAAACAGTCGCATGTTTATCAAATGGCTTAAAGATATATTCTAATTTCAATGCTTCGTAAATGTCATGCCGGTCATTTTCATTAAAATAAAAATAGGAATTCGCAGAAAGTGATAAATGATTATAAAGCCCACCTAATGAAAGTGCCAAACGATAATCCAATCGCCAATCAGAATTATCAGCTCCTAAAGCATCAAAGTTTTTTGAAATTTTTGCTTTAATTGAATACCCTCTATCAATGTCTTCTACCCACTTTACATTGTGAAAATTACGGAATCTATCATAACGAATTCTAGATATTTCAAAAGCTAAACCTGGACGCGAATCTCTGTAATTAGGAATCCATTCTAAAACAGCAGCACTATCTATTGCAAAAGCCTTGTTACTATGCTCAAAAATATAACGCGAAACATCAGAATAATCTTTACCATAAGAATGATAATCATAAGAAGCTGTTAGGAAAAATTTTAATTCAGAACCACCAAAAGAACGCCCTAAACGAAAACTTAATGAATCTTCTCGCATTCTTGAAACTTCAAGGACTTTTAAAGCTTCTTCGCCATTTAATTCAGGCAATGAGGCTATATCTTTTTTGTAATCTACTTGTTTTGCCCCAAAAGGCATTTTTCCGCTTGCATAAAAATTGGCATCACCTTCAAAAGAATAACCTTCCAATGTGTAAGCAAATTGATTTTTCGAACGACTTAAATAAGGAATATTCATTTGTCCAAAAGCTGAATAACCATCTGTATTGTAACTATATGTCGCTCGCAAATGATTGTGTCTGAAGAGAAAATGCATATTTTCATACAAGGCTGAAAACATATCTCTAAATTCATCGTGAGAGTAATATACACCGACTGTCTGACCTAGTCCTAAAAAATTATTTTCTTGAATGCCAATGCCATAATACCATTCGCTGCCTGGATGTTCAAGAGAAACGGGGACAGAAAAAGTCCAATTATCACTGGTGCGAACGCGCAAAACGTTTTTCCCATTAATTTGTTCTCTTTTTATGGAAGCATCTGAAATATACCGCTGGGATCTTAAAAGGCGTTCTGTTTCTATAAGACGGTAAAGGTCTATGGTATCCCCTACATCAAAAAGCAAAAATTTGCGAACAACTGATTCGCGAGTTTCTATGTGAATAATGTTTAATAAATGATAAACCGCACTATCCAAATAAGTATGCGCTCTGGAATCGTCAAAAGCATCTAAACGTTCAATAACGATAGAATCTACAAAAAAGGCTTTTAAAGAATCTTCTGGAACAGAGAGTTGTTCTGCATGAGCAACACTCAAAAATCCTAAAAAAACTAACACTATAAAAAATCGCACGCCCCCAATATAGCAAAAGGCAAATATTTATAATGTTATTTTTAAATGAAATCTGTTGACTAAGCCATTCCTAAGTTGATTATAGGCATTTAAAACCATAAATAGAAACAGCTAAATCTTTAGGAAAATAAAAAAAGCAAAAATATTTTTTCCCTTTTTCTCTATTTTTGATTTATAATAAGTAGAAAGGTTTTTGTATGGTTTTTCTTTCTCATTTTACACATTTAGAAAAACGTTTAAAACGGCATGTCTCCGGACCTGTCCATACATTTCGTGCATTTGCTCATTTAGGTTTTGAAAGCGTTCTTGCAAGCGAACTTTCTCGTTGCGGTATTAGTCATTTTGAAAATTTTCCCGGCGGGCTTCTGATTAACACTCGTTTAGCCGAAGCTTGGAAAATATGCGCTTATTCCAGAACACTCCGTCGTTTAGACATGGAAATTGCGCATTTTCATGCAGAAAATTTTGGCAAACTTGAAAAAGAATTTGAAAAAATTTCTTGGGAACTTTTTTTCGATACAAACGAAATTCCTCAAATTAAAGTTAAAACTAAAAAATCAAGACTTTATCATTCTGACGCTATTAAAGAGCGCTTAGAAATATTTCTTTCAAAAAAATACGATGCCCAAAAGAATCAAAATTCAAACCAACGCATTCGTATTGAATTTGATAATGATTCTTGTAGAATTTATATAGATATTGGTGGCGTTTCTATGTACAAACGAGGCTACGATAAATTTGTTGAAAGTGCTCCCATTCAAGATTCGTTAGCGGCATCTATTTTATTAGCCGGTGGTATTTTTCAGGCAACAGGACTTATTGACCCTATGTGCGGTTCAGGGACTTTTTCTCTTGAAACCGCCTCTATGATAAAAAATTTTCACCCTGCCTTATCTAAGACTTTTGCTTTTGAAAAACAACCTGCGTTTAAGCCAGATTCTTTTAATTACACAAAAGAACACTTACCCGACTATTCTTTTTCTGAAAATTTTTCAATTCAAACTTTTGATATTGACAAAAAGTGCATCCAGACCGTTTTAAAAAATGTTGAATTTTCTAAAACTTCAGATCTGATTTCACCCCAAAATAAAAATTTCTTTGATGGAATTATTCCCCATAAGCCCGGGAGTCTTCTTGTTTTGAACCCTCCTTATGGGATTCGGCTTCAAGCAAATACCAAGCGTTTATACTGTGAAATAGGTAAAAAAATCCGTTCCGATTATAGAGATTGTAAAGTAGCATTAATTTGTCCGGATCACACCACTTTACACGCTTTTTCGCCTGGTGTTATATCAGCCGTCCGGACCAATCACGGCGGACTAAATATTTTTGTCATTTTTGCAGAAGCCCGAAAACTCTGAAATTTCAGAAAAATACGGATTAAATGCCATTTTTTTTATTTCTAAAAAAATGAATCCTTAAAGGGTTTCTATTTTTGGCTTGCTGTTTTTACAGTTCTCGCTTAAAGAATTTTATGGAGAATTTATGCCAGATATTTTATCGAATACAGATTTGCACATTCGTCATATCTATAAAAGCTTTGGTTCAAAAGCTGTTTTGTGTGATTTAGATGTTCAAATTAAAAGTGGCGAATTTGTTACGTTACTTGGTCCATCTGGCTGTGGTAAAACAACTCTTTTGCGCATTATTGGCGGGTTTGAAAAAGCTGATAAAGGCGACGTTCTGCTGGGTGAAAATATCATTTCAAACCATTCTCCCAATAAACGCCCAGTTAATACTGTTTTTCAAAGCTATGCACTTTTCCCTCATTTAAATGTTACAGAAAACGTAGCTTTTGGACTGCGTAGCCAAAAACTTCCTGAAAACGAAATTCAAAAACGCGTTCAAGAAATGATGGCTATTGTCCAAATAACAGACCTTGCTGAAGAAATGCCAGAAACTCTTTCTGGTGGGCAGAAACAGCGTGTAGCTCTTGCTAGAGCTCTTGTAAACCAGCCTAAAATTCTCCTTCTTGACGAACCTCTTTCTGCTCTCGATGCCAATTTACGCAAAAATTTACAACGAGAACTCAAAGCGTTACAGCGCAAAATGAACATCACCTTTATTTTGGTCACTCACGACCAAGATGAAGCCATTGCTGTGTCTGATAGAATTCTTGTGATGAATGGTGGAAAAATTGAACAAGACGGTTCTCCAGAAGATGTTTATGAACACCCGACAAGTCGCTTTGTTGCCACATTTATCGGTGAAGCGAATATTCTTGAATGTGAAAAGATTGATGACACTTCTGTCAAAACTCTTTTTGGCATTTTACAAGTTGAAAAAGTTCCAGCTTGGACTCAAGGTGGGGTTGCTATTCGCATGGAAGATATTTTTGTCTACGATTCTAAGCCTGAAAAAATCAATGTTTTCAAAGCTCATATTCAAGAACGCATTTTCCGCGGTGACTACTGGGAATTTTTGATGGATCTTGGCAATGGTGTTGTTTTAAATGTAATGACTGACCCCGATGAAATGTATGAAGCCAACACAGATGTTTTCTTAGAGTTCCCTCCAGAATATTTGCAGGTTCTTTGTGACTAAACCAAAATACGAAGTATTCGAAGGCAAACTCACCACAAGAGGTCACATGCAAAGGACTGGAAGTCTTCTTTCAGCTCCAGGTATGCTTACTCTTCTTGTATTTTTGCTTTTACCTATTGCTGGGCTTGTTGTTCTTGCTTTCATGCAACGTGGTGCTTATGGAGTTATTGACTGGACGCCTTCATTAGAAAACGCCAAACGACTTTTAGGTTTTAGTTCTTTTGGTTGGGCTTCTGATAACTTGCTCATTATTGGCAGAAGTCTTTTGCTTGCCTCTGTAACAACCCTCCTTTGTCTTGCTTTAGCTTTTCCAATGGCTTTTTGGATTTCTGCCCATAAGCCTTCAACCCGTGCTCTTTTACTTGCTTTTATTATGGTTCCAAGTTGCACGAATCTTGTTATTCGTACTTATGCTTGGATGCTTGTTCTTGGAGCTCAGATGCCTCCGACCTGGATTGCTCGTGCTATAGGTATTATCGGTGAAACAGAAACACTTTACCCAGGACAATTTGCTGTTTATGTCGGCATGGTCAGTTCTATGCTACCCTTTTCTATTTTGCCATTATACACATGCGTAGAACGTTTAGATTGGCGAATTGTAGAAGCCACAAAAGATTTATACGCTTCTCCATTACGTGTGTTCCGCCATGGCATTCTTTCTCAAATGACAATTGGAATTGTTTCGTCTGTGATTTTAACCTTCGTCCCTAGTCTTGGTATGTATGTAGTAAGCGATTTACTTGGTGGTTCAAAATACATGCTCATAGGCAACTTGATTCAGCAACAATTTGGAGCAGCTAGTGATTGGCCTTTTGGTGCTATGTTAGGCATTGTTCTGATTCTTGCAAGCGTATTAAGTCTTGCTTTATTACAAAAAATCAGCAAGGGGAAAAGCTATGTATAAAAAGACTTCTCCTTTGGTGATAATTCTTTCTTATGTAGGCATAGCCTTACTTTATATTCCTTTACTTTTCATTGCTTTATTTAGCGTAAATGCCAACAGACACGGCCAAACTTGGGGCGGTTTTACTTTTGATTGGTACATTAAACTTTTTTCAAATGAACTTGTTGGGCAAGCCACTTTAAACTCCATTATTCTTGCTGTAGTAAGTACAATTATCGCCACCCTATTTGGAACATTACTAGCTATTGGTATACACAGAACGCCTTGGAATAAAAAGATTCGCTCATTCTTTGACTATTCTATAAATATCCCTGTTGTCACACCAGATATTCTTATGGCTATTGCACTTGTAACCGTATTTGGCTTATTTAGAACCTTCCTTTCTTGTTTTGAACCTGGAATGCTCACCTTAATTATATCCCATGTTGTATTCCAATTGAGTTTTGTTGTTTTAGTTGTATTAAGCAGACTGGCTTCTATTCCAAAAGACCAGATTGAAGCTGCAAGAGATTTATACGCTTCTACATCCGGAGCTTGGTTCCGCGTGATTTTACCACAACTTCTTACTGGAATTATAGCAGGAGCTCTTTTAGCTTTTACTCTTTCTCTTGATGATTTTATTATCAGTTTCTTTGTCAGCGGTCCGACTTCGCAAACTTTGCCACTTTATATATATGGTTCTCTGAAACGAGGCGTTTCTCCTGAAATTCATGCCCTTTCTACGCTAATCATTTCACTTACACTTATCGTAATGTTGTTAGTTTTGTTTAATAATCAAAAAAAATCAAAAGGAAAAGATAAATGAAAAACTTTTTCAATCTCATTTTAGCAAGTTCCCTTGTTCTCTCTGCATCTGTTTTTATGGGATGCAATGAAGAAAAGAAAGAAGAACGCAAACCCGTTTCCGTGCTTATTTATAGCGATTATATGGACCCGAGTATGCTGAAAGATTTTGAAGCGACTTATGGTTACCCGCTTCAACTTGAACTTTACGAAGCTCAAGAAGAAATGATTGGAAAATTACAAGCAAGCGGCACCGCTATGTACGATGTCATTATTGCAAGTGATGTCGTTATCCAGCAAATGATTCATTTAAATCTTTTGCAAAAACTGGATTTAACCAAAATTGAAAACAGAAAAAATCTAGACCCAAAATTTTTGAATCCAGATTACGACCCTAATAACGAATATACGGTTCCTTATCTTTGGGGAACAAGTGGCATTGTTTATAGCGATACAACTATCGCTCCTGAAGACGTAAGCTATGCAATGCTTTTTGATTCTACAAAAACAACTAGCAATTTCTCTTTACTCGATGAAAGCCGTTCTATGCTTTCAATGACTCTTCAAAGTCTTGGGTTAAATCCAAATACAAAAGACAAAGAAGACATTAAAAAAGCTGTTGATGTTTTGCTTCAGGCAAAATCCAATCCAAAGTTTATCGGTTTTGATGGTAGTGTAGCCGGTAAAGACAAAATGATTTCTGGTGCCGTTCAAATGGCAGTTGTCTTTAATGGCGAAGCCCAAATGGCTATTTCTGAAAATCCGAAACTCCGTTACGCTATTCCAAAAGAAGGTTCTTTTATTTGGGTTGATGTAATGACTTTAAGTTCAAAATCTCCTAACCCAGAAGGAGCTTATGCTTTTATGAATTATATTCTTGATGCAAAAAACGGAGCTAAACTCGCAAACTACGTAGCATTTGGTTCACCAAACAAAGAAAGCTATCCTTTCCTTGATCCAGAAATGGCTTCTAATCCTGTAATTTATCCGGATTCAACTATAATGAATCGCCTTGTTTTCTTAAGTGATCCAGGTGAAGCAGCCCGTTTTTACGACGAAGCTTGGACTATTTTAAAGAGTCGTTAAAATTTTTATTCCCGAGGAATACATGTTATTTGATTTAGAAATGATACAGTCTGTTTATGCAAGAATCCCTGAACGCGTAGCCATTGCAAGAAAGCAATTAAATCGCCCACTTACTCTTGCTGAAAAAATCCTTTACTCTCATTTAGCTAGTGGTTCTGAAAACGCTAAATACACACGTGGTTTAGACTTTGCTGACTTTAACCCAGATCGTGTTGCTATGCAAGATGCTACAGCACAAATGGCTCTTTTGCAGTTCACAACTGCAGGTAAAGCACGCACAGCTGTTCCTAGTTCTGTTCATTGCGACCACCTTATTACTGCAAGAAATGGTGCTGACACTGATTTGCCTTTTGCCAAAGAAGAAAACCGCGAAGTTTATGCTTTCTTAGAATCGGTTGCAGCAAAGTATGGCATTGATTTTTGGAAACCAGGCGCAGGCATTATTCACCAAGTGGTTCTTGAAAACTACGCTTTCCCCGGTGGTATGATGATTGGTACCGATTCTCATACCGTAAATGCTGGCGGTCTTGGCATGCTTGCTATCGGTGTTGGCGGTGCTGATGCTGTTGATGCTATGGTCGGTTTACCTTGGGAACTCAAATACCCTAAATTGATTGGTGTTAAACTTACCGGTAAATTGAATGGTTTTGCAACGGCTAAAGATGTTATTCTTAAACTTGCTGGCATTTTAACTGTTAAAGGCGGCACCAACGCTATTATTGAATATTTTGGCGAAGGAGCAAGAAACCTTTCTGCAACAGGAAAAGCGACTATCGCTAACATGGGTGCTGAAGTCGGAGCAACTTGTTCTACATTCAGCTATGACGATTCTATGAGTCGCTATTTACGTGCAACTGGTCGTGAAGCGGTTGCTATTGCTGCTGATAAAATTGCAGAACACTTGCGTTTAGACAAAGAGGTAGAAGAAAATCCTGAAAACTATTTTGATAAAGTTATTGAAATAGACCTTTCTACTTTAAAGCCTCACTATAATGGTCCTTTCAGCCCAGATCGTTCTTATGCGGTTTCTGAAATGGCAAAATCTCTTGTAGAACACGATTCTCCAAAAGAAGTAAGTGCTGCTCTTATCGGCAGTTGTACCAATTCAAGCTATGAAGATTTATACCAAGCCGCTTCTCTCATTAAAAAAGCACTTGCTCTTGGACTTTCTCCAAAAGTTCCTTTAATTATCAATCCGGGTTCTGAGCAAGTCCGCTTTACTGCAGAACGTGATGGGCTTATGGATATTTTCAAGCAATTCGGCGCTGTTGTTATGACAAATGCTTGTGGGCCTTGCATTGGTATGTGGGACAGACTCGGTGCTGATAAAAAAGAAAAGAATTCTATTGTCCATTCTTTTAATAGAAACTTTGCAAAGCGTGCCGATGGAAACCCAAATACCCACGCATTTGTTGCAAGTCCGTTAATGGCTGTTATAGCAGCTCTTAGCGGTTCATTACTTTTTGACCCAGAACGCGATACTTTAACCAATTCTCTTGGTGAAGAAGTAAAACTCCCTATTCCTGAAACTTCTGAATTACCTGCTAATGGTTTTGAAGTTAAAGATGCCGGATTCCAAGCTCCTGCTGAAGATGGTTCTGCAATAGTAGTTCAGATTGCAGAAAATTCAAATCGCTTGCAAGCTTTGGAACCTTTTGCTCCTTGGAATGGCAAAGATATTTCCGGCGTTCCGCTTTTAATTAAAGCAAAAGGAAAGTGCACTACAGACCATATTTCTATGGCTGGGCCTTGGCTTAAATTCCGCGGGCATTTAGAAAATATTTCCGGCAATATGCTTATTGGTGCCGTGAATGCCTTCAATGGTGAAACGAATAAAGTTTTAGGTAAAGACGACTTGTCTTATGAAGTTCCGGTTCTTGCGAAAAAATATCGTGACGAAGGAATGGGCTCCATTGTTGTTGGTGACGAAAACTATGGAGAAGGCTCTAGCCGTGAACACGCTGCTATGGAACCTCGATTCCTCGGTGTCAAAGCAGTTATTGTAAAAAGCTTTGCTCGTATCCACGAAACCAACCTTAAAAAACAAGGTATGCTTGCGTTGACTTTTGTCAATCCTGAAGATTACGAAAAGATTCGTGAAAATGATGTTCTTGATATTCTCGGTCTTGAAGAATTTGCGCCTGGAAAAAATTTCACGCTTATTCTTCATCACTTTGACGGAACTGAAGAACGCGTTTTACTTGCTCATACCTATAATTCTCAGCAATGGGAATGGTTTAAAGCTGGTAGTGCGTTGAACCTTATTCGTAAATCTTCTGTATAAATTCATCATCCTGCGGGTTCCCCGCAGGAATTTTTATGGTAAAATATGAAAAATTCAAGAGATAACTGGAGTTCAAAAATCGGAGTTATTCTGGCTGTAGCTGGAAGTGCTGTGGGGCTTGGAAACTTTCTTCGTTTTCCGGTACAAGCGGCAACAAATGGAGGTGGTGCTTTTATCATCCCCTATCTTATCGCTTTTCTCCTTTTAGGAATTCCTCTTTCTTGGATGGAATGGACTTTTGGACGTTATGCAGGAATGCACGGACATGGAACGGCGCCAGGGGCATTTCACCAAATTTTCAAAAAGCCTTGGGCAAAATACTTAGGCTCTCTTGGATTGCTTCCTCCTCTATTCATTTCCTTCTATTATATCTTTGTCCAGTCCTGGATTCTTGCGTTTACGTACTACTCAATTACAGGCAAATTAATGGAAGTCGTTCAAGCTGGAAAAATTACAGAATTTTTCAACGATTATATTATGTTGAATACAAAAATTGGTCCAGTTCCTGCAGCGATTATCTTCTTTTTAATCACATTTGCATGTAATACAGCCCTTCTGTCCTTTGGCGTGCGCAAGGGAATTGAACGCGTTAACAAAGTAGCTATGCCTATTTTGTTGATTATGGGAATTATCCTTGTTATTCGCGTATTAACCATACCCAATATTGGACAAGGCCTTGCCTACATGTGGAACCCTAATTTTTCTGAACTCACTAACCCACAAGTTTGGCTTGCTGCTGCTGGGCAGGTATTCTTTACCATGAGTCTTGGAATGGGAATTATCCTTTGTTATGCTAGTTATTTAAAACCAAAAGAAGACATTGTTCTTTCTTCTCTTACAGCTGGAGCAACAAATGGTTTTGCTGAAATCATTTTAGGTGGAACCATTGTCATTCCTATTGCAATCATTATGATGGCAGGCTCGAATATTGAAGAAATTGCAAAACTCGGGACTTTCGGTCTTGGATTCCAAGCAATGCCACACGTTTTTGGGCAATTACCTCTTGGAAACATCATCCAAACACTTTGGTTTGGAATGCTTTTCTTTGCAGGATTAACTAGTGCGGTTTCTATTATCCAACCACTTATCAGTTTTTGCGAAGACGATTTAAAATTCTCCCGTCCAAAAGCAATTTCAACCATAAGCGTAGTTACATTCCTTGGTGGCGTTATTTCCATTTTTGGTCTTGCTGCCGGCGCCGTAGATGAACTTGATTTCTGGGGCGGAAGTTTCCTTCTTGTAGTTTTAGGAACTATTCAAGCATGTATTTTCTCTTTTGTACTTGCAAAACAAAAGTCAGAAACACATCCAGGCGAGAACAAAGCCTTTGCACTTTTAAACGAAGGAGCGGCTATAAAGCTACCTCGCTTCTTCCGACCAATCATCCTTTATGTATGCCCTAGTTATCTTATAATTCTTTTAGTTTCTTGGATGGCAACTAATGGCTTAGATGTATTGCTTCTCACATCTGTAAAACCAGATGAAATGGTAACGTTCCTTGGGTTTGAATGTTCAAAAATCGCCTTCACTTGGAGCTTACGCATTTTCCTTGTTCTAGTCACTATTTTATTGAATGTGGCTATTGCATTTGCTTGGAATTCCAAAAAAGGAAATAAAGGTCGTGATGCCAAAATCAAACAAGTTGAACTTGGTAATTCGTAGGAGATAAATATGACTTTTACAACTAGTGGTATTATTTTTATGGTTGGCACTTGGGTAGCCATTCTTGCTTTGAACGTTTTCTGCTTTGCCAAAGTTTTAAAACGTAAAACAAATAACAAATAAAAATCAAATTATATATTTATAAATACTTATAAATAAAATCTCTGAGGTCAATATGGAATCTCCAAAAGAAATAATCAACAACTTTATAAAAGCGACGCATACAGAAGCAAATCTTAAAGATGCTTTATTTCATGCTGCAGAAGCGGCTCACGCTGAAGGTTGGACTTTTATGGAGACCTCCTTTCAACTTGGAGGTAAAGCAAAAGACGAAGGTCTTTCGCCAGAAGAAGCAGAATCTATTATCCGTCGGGCTTTTTCTGCCGAAAAACGTAGTAAAGAAAGAGAAGAAGACTCTTCAACTTCTACAAAACAGCAAGACTCTCAGACCGCACAACCTGTTCCGGCAGCCATGTTTTTGGACCCACGTCTTGCTATGGGCCTTGACATGCAGTCCCTTGAACTTTTGCAAAACCACAGAATTGACCCTGAAGCGCTTTCCATTCCTTGGCCTTCTGCAGACTGGCGAAAAGACCTTGCAAAACTTTTAAGTGCCGTATTTTTACCAGAAGAAACCATAGCTTTTAAAATTTCAAATACTTCTGAATTTACAGAAGAAAAAGTTTCTGTTATCACATCACAAAGCGATGCTATTCGCAAAATAATGAAAAGTCTTGACGGCCCAGAAGGAGCTTTGCTTGCAGTAAACCCAACTGCTCCAGAACCTGGTTCCAAAGACGAAAAATGGCGTTATCGTTACGTTGTTGTAGATAATCCAAAAATGACTCTAGCCAAACAGCTTGCCTATTACAAAGCTTTAAATCTCCCTTGCGCTGCTTTGGTTAATACAGGTGCTAATTCTGTTCAGGCATGGATTAAAATTGAAGCTAATGATGGCGAAGAATTTTCTGAACGCGTAGATTTTCTTTTTAAAACTCTTGATAGTCAAGGTTTTAAAGTTGACTCTGCCAACAAACGCCCAGATTGCATGGTACGTATGCCTGGCGTTCTCAGAAACGGTAAACAACAATACTTAATTGGTCTTTCTCAAGGCGCTAAAAACTTTACCGAATGGCAAGAATGGGTTGAATATAGTTTAGACGGCAAACCTTTAATTGAACAAGCAAGTGCTTCTGAAGAAGCTCCTAAACAAGATGAAATGATTTTAGACGGCATGTTGCGAGCTGGCGAACTTATGCTGCTTTCTGCCCCACCAAAATCAGGAAAATCATTTGCCTTATTAGATATTGCCTTGTCTGTTTGTTATGGTGATGAATGGCTTGGTTGTCAAACACAACCGCATGATGTTCTTTTCATTAACTTTGAATTAACTCGTTCTGCATTTTTAAACCGATTACACCTTTTAGCCGAACGCAAAGGCATTAGCCCTGCCACCAATCGTTTAGGCTTTTTGAATATGCGTGGCAATGCCATGTCTCCACTTGAAATAGCCCAATATATTGCCAAACGTGTTCAGGGTGCTAAAAAATTAGAAAATCACGATTACAAGTTAATTGTAATTGACCCATTGTCCTCTATTCTGCATTCACCAAAAACGGCACGTGCTGCCGGAACTCCTCCACAGCTTTTGATGCAAATGATTGATGCTATTCTCTCTATGACAGGAAGCGCTGTTATCACAGCCGCAAACCCAGACGAATTTCCGTATGTCGCAGCAAGAGCCGATAGCCATTTATCACTTATGCCTATGGAAGGTAGTCCGAACATATTCCAAGTCAATGGAACATTCCGTGAATTCCCGCCAACATTTGCAAGAGAATGTTCATGGCGATTCCCGCAATTTATCCCTTAATTTTTATGAAAACATTTAAACGTTCGAAAACAAGATTAAATCCAAAAGCTATTTCTGCAAACAAAGCTTCTTTTCAGAAAGAAGTTTTTGTTCCTACTTCTTTAGAAGGTAAAAAACAATTTTTTTCAACTTGGATTGCTGAAAATAAAATTCCTGGAAAAATTCAAGCCTGGTTTTCAAAACCTATCGATGAAACTCTTACCGATTGGCGTATTATCAATGAACTCCAAGGAAAACATCACCTTTTAAAAATCATTTCTCTCGGGAAAACTGGAGTTACTCCTAAAGTAGTACAAGCTATTCATACGCAACTTCGCAAAGAACATTTAAAAGCTTTTAAAAGTGCAATTAGGCAACTTTTATTTTTAGCCTTAGGAGACGGAAAATTTGCTTTATTGTTACAAGCCAATTTACATGGAAGTAACAGCATCAGAGGCTACAGAAGTTTTGTAGAATACTTGCAAAGAATGCATTCTCAAGAAATTACAGCTTGTTTTCATATTGAATGCCGCCCAGCTATATTATTTGATCCGGCTAATCCACCTCGTTCATTATCAATAGAATTAAAAGAAGGATTTGGAAACGAATTCCAATACATAGCCGGCTTACCTTATCCTATTCACATTCTTGACAGACTTCCTCATCAAAAATCAGCATGGGTAGAATTTCCCGAAAAATTAAACTCTTTTATCCACCCATCTAAAGAAGACAGACTTCTATTGTTTAATGCTGGTTCTGCTTTTTTAGCTGAAATGCTTGCGCCATCTTTTGAAGTAGTAGAATGTGCTGAAATGCACGCTTATGGCGAAAAAGCCGCAAGAATCCGACAAAAACGTTCTTCAAATAATTTCAGACTCCATCGGAGTGCCGTAGAACCAGAATGGATAGAAAAATTTTTCTCTGAAACAGAAGCAGGTAAAAACTGGACTATCTATATTCACCCAGAATCTCAAGATTCTTTACCGGCAAGAACAGTCCATGCAATAGCAAACGCCGCTCCTGCAAGGGTCCTTTTACAAACTCACTCTTTAGAATCAGCTATTAAAGACATAAAACACTTCCGCAATGAAGGTTATGTATTAAGAAAAATGCTGCCTTTGGATTTTGAACCTAACGAATCAAGGTTTGAACTTTTATTTCTTTTCGTTCCCGACAGAAATGGACTATTAGGCAATAAGGCTCTTTTAGAAGCTAAAAAACGTGCCATCAAGCCAAAAGAACGGAAATTTAGTGGTAAAAAACAAGATTTTAACGATTTTGTGCAAGATATTCCACATTTTATACAACGAAAAAGAACACTTTCCGATAGAAATGATTAAATTAAGCACATATAAGGGATTCTAGAATGAAAATTTTTAAGTCTATCGCTATATTGCTTGGTACCACAGCTCTTATCTCTGGTGCCTATATTGTCAAGAAAGGTGACACCCTTTGGGATCTTAGTGAAGAATTTTTTCAAGATCCTTTCACTTGGCCTGATTTGTGGGAAAAAAACCGCCACATTGCAGACCCTCATTGGATTTACCCTGGTGACTCCATTTATTTAGGAGAACAGCAAGCAGCTGATAGTACTGTTGCCGAACCAGCACCGCAACTTCCTCCTCCATCTCCTTGTGGAGTAACGTCTGATACTGCTCTCCCCAATGGAGTCAAATCTGCTGGTTGCGAAACAGATTCTAGAGAAGATAATTTTGAAAACATGATTGGCGACTTGCGTAGCCGTTCAAAAATCCAAAAACAGAAAAAAGTTGAAAACGTTTATTATTACCAAAAACGTCCTCAGCCAAAAATTTTCAATGCCTATTACCAGATTCATTCTCCGATCGTTTACACTTTAGACGAATTAAAAGAAGATAGTTCTTGGTTCTCTATTGTTTCAGGAGAAAAAACAGAACCTTTAATTCACATTCCTGAAACTGAAATCGTTGTTGGCATTGGTAAAAATACAAGCCAAAAAGTAAAGAAAGGCGATTTAGTTGAAATTTGGGATGCCAAGAAAATTTCCATTCCATCTCGTGCAGGAAATTCCTTTAGTGAACAAGCTCTTTTACGCTTAGCCGGTTATGCTAAAATTACAGCAATCGGAGATACTTTATCAAGAGCAATTATTGTTCAGAGTTTCAGAGAAATTTACATCCGTCAAGCCAAAGCTCGTTTAAAACGCGATTTTAAACCTATTAACGTAAATGGTTATAAGTCTGAAAAAGAAGCAAGTTTTGAAGAAATGGCTCAAGTAAGTTATGCTATGGACCCAACTCTTGTAATCGGAGCGTATTCTTATGTCTTGATTGATAAAGGAATCCAAGAAGGCTTTAAGCCAGGTAATGCCGTAGCTATTTGGGAAAAAGACAAAAGTGACGCATCAATTCCTCCTAGATTATTAGGGAGAGGTGTTATTACCGGAGCTGATGAAGATAACGCATCTGTTCTTATCCGCGAACTTTATTCAAATAGTCGCCGCATTGATTTAGGCCATTCTGTATCGGTTACTCATAGAGCAAATATCGTAAAATAATTTTTTTTGGTTTACTCTTTTAACGTTCCCTTTCGGGAACGTTTTTCTTTTTTCCCCTACCAAAGAAGTATGAAATTTTTATACTTTTCTAAAGTGGTCATTTAACCTAACACCAAAAAGTATTTGGCAAAAACATAATGCAATTTATTCGTAAAAATCCTTTGATTATAGCTTTTTTTGTTCTAATTCTAGGACCTACGTTGTTGCTATCTTTTTTTAGTTTTCGAAACATTTTAAATGCCAATTATCTAGCAGAAAAGACTTTTGAAGAAAATCGTTTAGATTTTAAAATAGCTCTTGAAACGGCGGTTAAAGATGAGCATAATTCTTTTTTGCAAGAAACAAAAGCGGCAGCACTTTTTTTATACGAACAACCTCATACATTAACTGATTTAACCAAGAATTCTCCATACAAAAAAGTCAATGGTATTTCTTCAATCTATCTCTTTAATGCTGATACTTTAGTCTACCCGCATTTTTCAAAACTATTCCAGCATTCACAAAAAACTTTTTCACCAATAACGCCTTCTATTCTAGAACAAGAAATTTTTGTAACAGAAAAACAGTTCCCCGAACAAGCTATGCTTGCACGTTCCTTTCGTTTAATACATTCTAATTTGGAAACGAAACAAGAACAAACTATGAATCTGCTCGGCATGATCCGGATAGCTTATAAAAATCAAAACTATGAAGAAGCCTTAAAACTTTTAAATATCTTAGAAAAACGCCATAAACAAGAAGGCTATTTAACACCTGACCTAACCATTTCTTTAGCTCTTTTACATTTTGAAATTTTCATCAAACAAAAACAACATCGAAAAGCGGAAGAATTTGTTTTAAATAAATTAGAACAGTTCCTTTCTGGCAAAGATTATGGTGATTTGTATTCAGTGCAATTCTTTTTCGAAACCGTTTTAGATCAAATACTTTCTTTTGAAGACCTTTCCCAAGATAGCCGTGAAAAATTCTGGAATCTACGTGAAAATTTAAACCGAGAATTTTCTCATTCCGAAAGTTATATTGAAAAACAAAATGACATTATTCAATTATTTAAAAATAATGAAGTAGAAAACGATGGTATCAAATATAGCTTACAAGGAAACGATATCCTTTTTAGAATGTCATACCCTTGGTTACCGGGGGCTCAAATAATTGTTGGTTTACTTGACAAAAAAATAATGCAAAAACGTTTTTCAGAAACCATAATTTCTATCGCTAAAGATTGGAAAGATATCCCATACGCTATTTTAGATAACAAAGATTCTTTAATTATTTCTAATTCTAAAGAAAGTGAAAATATTGCTTTTGAATATGAAATCGGCAATGGCTTAAACTGGCGTTTACTGCTTTACGAAAAAGATATGAAAGAATTACAGGCAGAATCTAGACAAAGAATTATTCTTATCGCAAGCTTAATTATTTTATCTCTTATCACAGTCATTGTCGGTATTTTCTTTATGTTGCGTTTCATTCAACAAGAACGCAAGCTGCTTTCTATGAAAGCCAATTTTCTTTCTAGTGTTTCTCATGAATTGAAAACGCCTTTAACCGCCATAAAAATGTATGCAGAATCTATTGCGCAAGGGCGAATAACTAAAAAAGAAAAAGTTCCTGAATACGCTAAATACATTGAAAAAGGAGCAACTCGCTTAGAAAATCAAATCGGAGCCATTTTAGATTACACCCGCATGGAAAACGGGCGTTCTGCCTTCCAATGGGTTCGCTTGAATTTAGCAACAGCAGCTGAACGCGTTTACGAAACATTAAAACCTCTGGCAGAAGAAAAAGGCTTGACTATAGAAAAAAGTATTGAACCAGATAATTTTATTTCTGGGGATAATACAGCAATCAATAGTATGTTTCAAAGCCTTGTAGAAAATGCCATTAAATACACTAATGCTCCAGGAAATATTTTTATCCGTGTTTATTCTGAAAAGGAAAAAGCTATTTTTGAAGTAGAAGATTCTGGCATTGGAATTCCTTTAAAAGAACAAAAAAATATTTTTAATGATTTTTATCGGGTTGGTGATGAAATGACACGCAATACAAAAGGTTCAGGTTTAGGATTAGCCATTGTAAAACGTGCCGCTGATGCACACCATGCCATAATTAAATTAACTAGCAAGCCACAAAAAGGCTCAACATTCACAGTTCAATTCAAGAAGGTCGAATAATGTCACACAAAATATTAATTGTTGAAGACGAAGAACTGATTCGTTTTGGGCTCCAAGAGAACTTGGAAATGGAAAACTATATAGTAGAAACAGCCGAAGACGGCGAAATGGCTATTGAAAAAATAGATTCCTTTAAACCAGACTTGGTTCTATTAGATTTGATGCTTCCTAAAAAAAGTGGAATTGAAGTCTGTCGTGTTATCCGTAAAAAACGCCCACAAACCTACATCATAATGCTTACGGCAAAAACCGATGAAACCAGTAAAGTTCTCGGACTTGAAATCGGTGCAGATGATTATGTCACAAAGCCATTTTCCCTTATGGAACTTTTAGCTCGCATTAAAGCGTTTTTACGCCGGGCACCAGAAACGGTTTCTGTTGCAGAAACTTCTCCTGAAGATGATGATATCGTAGAATTTGCAGATTTACGTATTGACTTTAAAAAATTTGAAGCCACTAAAAATAACGAGCCTCTAAAACTTGCTGCTAAAGAATTTGAAATTCTAAAATATTTTTGGCAGCATCGTGGCGAAGTTATTAAACGTGATGATCTTCTTAAAAACTTGTGGGGTTATACATCTGAAACCATGCCAACCACAAGAACTATTGACAACTATATTGCAAACCTTCGTAAAAAAATAGAAGTCAATTCAACCACACCAAAAATAATCACTATTCCAACGGTTGGTTATAAATTCAACGTTTAGGTTAAAAATGCTTATTATGAACTTGAAACTGTTTTTTAAAGCAATGTCTCTGGCTTTGCTTATTACAACAATTTCTGTTCAAATTTCTTATGCTGAAAATTATTCTATACAACTTAAAAAAGCCGCTTATTTATTTGAAATGAAAGGAGAAGCTAATGAAGCGCTCAAAATTTTAGAAGACATTTCAAGAAACGGAAATGAAAAGGAACGAAACGAAGCTGATTTTTTAATTGGAAAAATCAATGACATTTCCGGGCAAATTAATAACGCTTCTTTTTTCTACAAACAAAATTTACTCCAGACTAATTTAGCCGCACAAGCTTTTTGGGATGCAGAACGTTTAGCCAAACTAAACCCAGAAGCCGAAAAAATGATTTATGAAAACTTGAATCTCCCCGCAAATGCAAAACATTTTTTCAATGATGACTCCGTTTTAATTTTATTAACCAATAATAAAATTTACAACCCGAACACAAAAAAACAAACTAATTTACCTGCTGATGTTTCTCTTTCTGCAAGGATTTTGCATATTTCCGATTTAGGAGTATGGTGGCTTGAATCAAATACTCTTACCTACTCCCCTTATCAATCTATCTTTCCTGTTCAATCAATCCCTATACAATCAACACTTAGCGATTTTCTCTATTTATCTCCTCATTCTATTTCCTACATTGATGGCGAAGAACTTGTTTTACTTTCTGGTAAAAACGAACGTTTTCGTTCTGAAAAAAAATATAAAGATTGTTCTTTACATAAGAGTCTATACAATCAAGAAATTCTATGGCTCAATTGCCCGGACAATGCACTTCATATGATTTCAAAAGAAAATGGTGAAGAATTTGGTACAATATCAATGCTAGACCCTATCACTGTTTTTTTCCAAGATAAAAATGGAATCCTTTTGTCTTCTGGAGATGCCATTTGGTTTTTCTCAAATAACAATCTTAATGTTCCACAATGGCGCATCAATTCTCACACAATAGAACAAGTCGCTATTCTCAATTCAAACTTTGTTATTCTAGAACCGTCAGGCAACATTCTTCTAATCAAAAAACAAAATGGCGAAATTATTTCTCAAAAACAAACTTCTGCTAATTCCCTTATTTCTCTACACACAGGTTCAATTGCTCTGCTTTCTAGAAACGGCGAATTACTGGCTTTGGATACATTGTTAGAATCCACTTGGAACTTTCACCTTGGAGTTTCTGCTCTTTCTCAGCCATGGGTACAAAATGGCATACTATACTACCCTCACACTCTCAATTCGATAAAAGTTTTAAATGCTTTACATTATGGTAAAAAATCTATTCAATCCCAAAAAATGATTCAGATTGCCTCTATTTGGGTACAACAAGATAATTGGGAAAAAGCAATCCCTATTATTGATTCGGCATTAACTCTTGAACCTGGAAATTTGGAAGGTTTATTTTTAAAAGCTCTTTATTTAGAAAAAACAAATGCTCCGCTGCCTGAAAAAGAAAAAGCTTGGGCTAAAGCCATTAATTTGTCCACAAAGAATTCTCTCCCAAAAAATAAAATTTTCAACCATTACGCTAAAATTATTGGCGCAGATTATATCACTTCTCTCCCCATTTCCCAACAAACTCTTTACCCTCAATTTTTCTCTTTCCGCAATTCTCTTTTCACAATAGACGCCGCTTCTAAAAATTTAATCGCCTTAAATTCTAAAAATGGAACCTTGCGCTGGACTCACCCCATAGGAAAAATGGAAAGTGCGCCAGTTAGTGCCCATTATAATCGTTGGTTTGCATTAGGCTCTGGATTTTCTTTAAACATTCTTAATATTGAAAATCTATCTCAACAAAAAACAATGGACTTGCCAGGTAAAATTTTCAACATTTATTTCACGTCAGACGCTCTTTTTGTTTCTACATGGAATGGATTTTTAGTTAAGATTCTTTTGCCTAATTTTCAGCAAGCTTGGTCAAGAAAAATTGGTATTGAGCCTACTTTTACCATATTACATAAAAAACATCTTGTTTCTGTTACAACCAATGGAGATATACAACTTTTACAAAATTCTTCTGGTTTACCAATTAACAAAAAAATTTCTTTACAAGCTCAAATTGCAAGCCTTACCACAAGCGACTCCTGTATTGCATTCATTACAACAGATTCCAGAATTTTACTTTATACAGATTTTGACGCTCCACTACTTACACTTTCTCCTGGCCAAGACATTTTAAATGCTGAATTTATTAAACATAAAAAAGCAGGCGCCGCTATATTACTTAGCTTAAACAACAAGGAACTTCGCTTATATTCTCTCCCTAAGGGCGATATTATTTGGCAACATAAAGGTGGAAATTCTGTCTTTGGAAAATTTGCTCTGCATAAAAATTCACTTTGGATAGACAAAAAAAATCATTTGCTTGAAATTTCTATTGAAACCGGAAAAACTATAAAACGTTTGAGTATTGCTAGCGATGCAGGTTCTCCTTTTATTGCTGACAATATGCTATTTTGCCCCACAACCCAACAATTACTTTTTGGATTCAATCTAGATAAACAATAGAATAAATCTGTCAATTTCTGTAAACATTTATCTAACTCTTTGATACTAAAGTAGTTAGATAAAAAAACGCCTATTTTACAAAAAAATAATGTCTTTTTCCTATGTTTATTTTCACGTAAAAAACTACTCTTTTTTTGCTTTTTTATTCTCTTTTATTAAAAAGAATGATATATTATGAGAAAATATTTGGAGGTCGAATGTCTGTTTTTTGGAAAAAGCTTGCCTTTGCATGTGTTATTCCTTCTTGTTTTTTAATCGCTTGTAACGATCAAAAAGAACCCCAACAGACTGTAGAAGCCTTTCCTAGAGCAGAAACTCTCTATATAGGTGGATTTGATTGGGCGGTTCCAAAAAATTTCAATCCATTAAACGCTGATCCTAATTTTCCGATTGATGGAAACGTCCGCTTGCTTTACGAAGCCTTATTTGCTTACGACCCTCTAGAAGCAAAGCTTGAACCAATGCTAGCCCAAAGTTTTACAGAAACCGATTCATCTATTATTGTAGAACTAGATTCTAGAGCGCGTTGGAATGATGGCAAGCCTGTCACAACTGAAGATGTTACTTATACATTTTATCTTGATTCTATTTTGCCCACCCCACGTCATGGTTCTTGGGAATATCTTAAAAGCATAACTTCAGAAAATAACACTATTGAGTTTCATTTTAATCCAACAAACCCATCTCCTTTGATGATTCTCAATATTCTTGCAGGGACTTCTATACTTCCCAAACATGTTTTCGCTCCTTTGATTGAACAACATAAGCAAGCCTCTAATTATGATTATTCACAAATTGCCGCTTTTGATAATTCCAAAAATCCTGTTGCTTCAGGCCCATATCGTTTACATTCTTTTTCACCGGAAAAAATTGTTTTAGAAAGAGATTCTGCCTATTGGGGCAATGTTAAATACGATGGGAAACAACCCGCACCTCGCTTTATAATCCATTCTCTTTATGCAGGGAACAATGCGTTTAATAGCGCAATGACTAAAGGCAATTTAGACCTTTCTTCTGTTTTCCTCCCACACATTCAGAACAAATTAAGAGATTCAATTCGGGCTTGGAGTTTAAATCCACCTTATCATAATCCTGGGGCCATAGTCACTCTTATAATCAACCATCAAAAACCTCCATTCAATGACTCAGCTTTTAGACATGCGATTTCTCACATTATTGATTTTGAAAAAATTAGAGAAAGAGCAATTTCTGGTTACTCTCCTAATATCCGTCCAGGCTTAATTCTCCCATTCGGTAAAGAAAATCAGTATTTCAATGAAGAAGACGCTACTCGTTTTGGCAACCAGTTTGATTCCGCTAAAGCTAAAGAAATTCTGGCAAACGCTGGTTATTCTTGGAATGCTAATGGGATTTTAGAAAAAGATGGAAAACAACTCCCTACTATTCATATAGAATGCCCTAAAGGTTGGACTGATTGGGAAGACGCCATTCTTGTTATCGTTGGTTCAATGAAAGAAATTGGCATACCTGCTGAAAAAAGTTTTGTTGATTATCCGGTCTGGGAAAGCAACTTACGTTTAGGCACGTTTGACCTTGCTATGAAAACACAAACTGCAGACCTTTCTGTTGCAACCCCTTGGTTCCGCTTACAACAGTTGCTTTATAGTAACTCTTTACCAGAACTAGGAAAACCTCTGTATTTTAACCAGGGTCGCTACGAAAACAAAAAAGTAAATGAACTTTTGGATATTATCCCAACATTAAAAGATTCTACCGCACTCAGAAAAACATACAAAGAACTGAATCGTATTGTAATGCAAGATATTCCGGTCATTCCTGTTTTCTATAAACCGACTCAATATTATCAATTCTCGACTAAAAACTGGACTAATTTCCCAACAGAAGAGAATCCTTACGCACCACCAGAGAATTTAATCACCGCAGCAGGTGTAAAAGCTCTTTGGTCTATCCGCCAAACCAAAAAACAAAACTAACTTTGTTGCAAAAAGAAAACAAAGAGGTCTTATTTTGAAAAATTCGCGTTTTATCTTGCCTAATGCTTTTACAAGCATGAATTTTCTTTTAGGTGTTTTTGCTATTTGTTGGGCTACTGGACTTTTTTCCGATCTTTCTTCTGCAGACCCGTTCCGTATGAGTGCTTATTTTGTCATTCTTTGCGTTCTACTTGACAAATTAGACGGATTTGCCGCCCGACTTGTAAATGCCAGTTCGGCTTTCGGTGCTCAATTTGATAGTCTTGCAGACCTTATTGCATTTGGTATAGCACCAGCTATTGGGCTTGTATTTTGTTACAAAGCAAAAGTTCCTGAATGGTTTTCACAAAATCTCATTTTGCTTTTAATCGTTTTTTCCATTTATGTTTTGTGTGCCGCAATGCGTTTAGCCAAATACAACGCTCTAGATTCTGATTCTTACCACCACCACTTCTCAGGGTTGCCTTCCACATTTGCCGGAGCATTAAATGTTATCCTTTTGGCCTTTATGCTCTCAAAAGGTTATTTAGACAACCAGAGTTCTCTCGTTTTATTTGTGCCAGTCTTTACAATGCTTGTTTCTGCGCTTCTTATGGTAAGCCCTTTATTCCTCCCAAAACTTCAAATGAGAAAAAATAAATTCATTAATATGGGGCAAATTGTTTTAATAATCCTGACCTACATTAGTGGTTTCTTTTTTATATCAGAAAAAATCCCTTATATCAGCGAATTTCTTTTAATAGAAATGGCTATTTATATCGTTGTTGGTTTTGGTAGCGGACTTCTTCACCGAAAAGAAATCATTGAAGAAGCTTCTCGTTAAAATTTCTTTAATTTATTCAAAAGGCTTTCCGTTTGGAAAGCCTTTTGAATAAATTTTCACTTGTGTCGTTTTAAACCTAAAATTAAACGCCATTTATTAAAATCTCAGTAAATCCCTTTTGGTAATCCCTAACTATTTCTTCTCCAGATTGACGCGGTAATTCTAGCGTTATACATTCCACTTTATTTTCTTTACACCAAGAACCTAAACTCCCCGGAGTCGGATACCCGATATCTTCTACCCATGGTAAAGAAAAAACTTTTTCTAATGCCAAAACAACGGGCGTTCGCTTTAATGAATCTATACATGCTAAAGGAGAATGTATCGCAAGAATTTGTTTAGGAGAAAGTTTTTGTATCAAATCTAATAGTGCTTTTGTCTCTGGTTCTGATCCTCTAGAATTCCCCGCAGAAAGTTCTATTTCCGGCTTAGATTCTAGATAAGGCCTTGAAAAACACTTGTCTTTTTTCCAATTTTTAGTTGGCCAATTCCTGTTTAAATCCACCCCATTTGCATTAGCACGCGTGCCAAGAAAAAGCCCATCAGGGTTTGCCGCTAACACAAAAGC
This sequence comes from Fibrobacteraceae bacterium, assembly GCA_045629945.1. GTDB lineage: Bacteria > Fibrobacterota > Fibrobacteria > Fibrobacterales > Fibrobacteraceae > UBA1765. The sequence continues at coordinate 128,674 of JAZQSE010000041.1, read as the reverse complement.
CGTTTTTTCCAAAGGTTGATTCAATGAGCGTATAATTCTACTTAATAAAAAAACGCCTTCTGCTTCTTCACCATGAATCCCCGCAATTACAAGAAGTTCAGTTTTTAAAACAGAAGGTAAATAATAAAGAGGAGCACCTAGAACAGACGTTCCATAACGCTTGAATTTTAAAGAAAAAGTCCCTTGTTCAGCAATCGATCGAAACATATAATCAAATAAAATAAGGGTAAACGTATTCGTCTAATAATTTTTCCAAATTTTCTATAATCGCATTTTTACAGGCAATATCTGTTTTTTCATAAATTGCTTTTAATGTATCTATAGAAAAGGAATCCTGTATTTTTCTTGCCGTCGGTAAATGCGATAAGTGCCATTTTTCTGGTTGTACTTTCCCTCGACCAGGTTCAAAAATACGGCTAAAACCAAACGATTTTTCAGATGCTATACATTCAGAAAGCCATTCATGAAAAGGAGCAAAAATTCCATTACATTCTTGCGGCGTTAATTGAACTTCATAATTTTCAGAAACTGCACTTGCATCAGAAACATCTATATCTGTTCCAAAATGGTGTCTAGAACACCCTGGCAAAGCAGACCAGAACAAAATACAATACATCATTTCTGTTTCATTTTCAGGTAACTTCTGAATAACTTCTCCGTTTTTATCTAATAAAGGCAATTCACCAAAAGCTTTTCTATTCCATATTGACAATTGTTTTTCAAATGAACGAAATGCACTTTCAACTTTTAAAGAAAAACCTGCTTGCAAAGCACTTTGTCTCAACTTTTCAAGATCTTCAATAATATCTTTTGCTACAAAAAGATTTTCCGGGAAAATTTTTCCTAGTCCCAATTCTGAAATTCCGTAGGGTTCTCGAAGCATCATGGTAAAATAGCTCCCATACGAATAGCTAAATCTCTCATAGCATTTTTAGTTTTCTTAGACTTCTTTTTAGGTGGTAGCATAGATAAAAGGGGCGGCGGTGACGCATGAGTCCAAGCAATAGCTAAAGCATCTGAAGCATCTAACGGGCCTTCTATTACAGATAAATTAAGCAAAGCCTTTAACATAAAAGCAACTTGTTCTTTTGATGCTGCTCCATTTCCTGCCACAGCCATTTTTACAGAACGAGGACTGTATTCAGCAAAACTTAATCCATAACGTGAACAAGTTACAAGAACAGCTCCACGAACTTGACCAAGCATCAAAGCACTTTTAGGATTCTTTGCAAAAAATACGCCTTCCATGCTTAAAACATCGGGATGATACTTATCCAAAATCTTTTCAAGTTCGGTTACAATGTGTAATAATCGCTTGTCTGCACTATCAGAACGTTTACAGAGAATAGCTCCATAATCTAACACCTTAACTGATGTTGTTTTTTCTAAAACCGCAAATCCTGTTGTATAAGAACCGGGATCTATTCCAAGAACAATCATAAAAACCTTCAGACAAAAATCTGATGCGATAATTTGATTTATTTTCACCAAACTCTCTTTTAAAATTAACAAAAAACTCTGAATTTTCGCACATTATTAAAAAAGAAGAAACCGCTTTTAAAGAGAATTATTAGATTTAAAAAAACGTGTCTTGTACACGAGAGGATTTTATGGATTCTGAACACACTCCTTTTTCGCATAAAAAGACCCACCCTCGTCAATTGGGTATAGCTTTAGATCGTTGGGGACGTAATCTCGTCACTTGTTGCCCGTTTCATGCCCCAGAAGAATCATCTTTGTTTTTTTATGATGCTTTAGGTTATTGGCGTTATCGTTGCTTGCAATGTGGTAACGAAGGCGACTTGATGGAATTTATTATCCGCAGTCGTTTTAATGGTTTAGATGAAGCATCGGCTAAAGAAGAAGCCGCAGAATTTTTCGGTTCTAGTAGTGCAAATGCCGAAGACAAAGAATTACAAAAGTGGAAACAACTTGGCGGAGAAAAAGTCAAAATTCTAGAAGCATTTGTTTCTTATTGTTATTGGGCAGCTGCTAAAAGTGAAACTACTGCCGAATTCCTTGAATCAAGAGGTTGGACCGTTGGTCAAGCTCAACTTTACGGCATTGGTTATTATAGCGGAGATCCAGAACCTTTTTATAGCTATTGCATGTTGCAAGGTATTGAACGCCATCAGGTGACGTTCTATTTAGATAACCTTGAACTTTCTAGAGAACCTCGTTTAACCATACCTGCCCGTAATGCCAAGGGCGTAATCCATTCCGTATATGGAAGAACTTTAGACGATTCTCCAAATCCATACATGTCCTTTGCTTCTGGTCCTGCAACGATTCCATTCAATATCCAGTCTGACATTGAACGCCCGATTATCGTTGAAGGTTTTTTTGATGCTTTGACTGCAGACCTTGCTGGCATTCCTGGTGTATGCTCAATACTTTACCAAGAACTAGCAGAAAGCCATCTTTATAAGTTAAAAGCTTGTGGTGCCGAATCAGTAACCCTTCTTTTACGCCGAGAAGATAACCGCAGAGCACAGGAATTCCGGATCCAACGCTATCTCAAAATGGCTGAAAATCTTGGCCTTAGAATGAAATCAATCGTTTTACCTAGAAATGAAACGGTTGATAAAATCATTCGCAAAAACGATGCAGATCAATTGTTAGAACTCATTCGTCGCACCGAAGAAGACACTGTTCATTCGCATCGTCGTTCTATGTTGTTACAAGATATCAAAGAAAACTTTGATACAGCAATGAATTGTCCATCAAATGAAAGTGTTGGTTACGCTCTTCATTCGTTCCCAAAACTTACAGAAACTCTCGACGGCATTCAATCAGGGTGTTATTTTGTGTCATCGCAACCTTATGCTTACAAGTCACAACTTTTAAGCAGCTTTGCGTTGGACTTTTTGGAAAACAATCCAAATTTAAAACTTATCTACATTGCTCTTGAAACACCTCGTAGGCAAGTCTTTGATCGCTTGGTAGCTATGAAAACTGGGCTTTCTATTCTTGAAACCCGTAAGCAAAACGAATCCGATGAAATTAACCAAGCTATCTTAAAAGCAACAAAAGAACTTATTGCCGATGTTAAAAACAATCGTTTTGAAATTTGGGAAGATGACCCGACATTCGACAATCAGGAATTGCTGACTATTTTAAAAGACGAACAAAAGAGTAACGCTAATTTACTTGTTATTTTAGATGGCATAGACCATTTAAAAATATCTGACCATAAAGATATTACTGACATTCATGAAAGACGAGCTTCTGCGATGCTTGACCTTTACAAGGCTTTGGACATTCCAATATTCCTTGGTGGTGATTTGCTTGAGCAAGATGGTAATCTCGTTGGTCCAAGACCATACTTAAGAGACGCTGATGCCATTTACTGGTTAGAAGCAAAAGGCGGAAACATTTTCTTGACTGTTAATTCCAAACGCCTTGGTAAAAATCATGTTTTTGAAGGGAGTTTGATTGCTGACCCTAACTCTTCAAGGATAAAAGAAGAATAATGTCTCTTACTATAGTGGATTTTAATAATTTCTGGAGCCCTTCAGGAGGCGGTGTTCGGCGTTATCATTTAGAAAAAATGAACTTCTATCGTTACGAAACAGATGCTGTTTATGTTTTCGTGATGCCCGATTCCAGAACTTATACAGAACAATTAACCGATTCTTTAATTATAGAACACGTTAAAGCGTTTAAATTCCCAGGTAAATGGGAATACCGTATGCTTTGGAAATCTTCTCAAATTGCGCCTATTTTAAAGAGACACAAACCTGACATTATTGAAGTCGGTTCCCCTTATATTCTCCCAACTGTCGTTAGGAAAAATGCAAAAAAAATAGTGCCTCGGGCAAAACTTCTGGGCTTTTGGCATGCCGATTTTCCAATTACCTATGTGGAGCGCCCTATTGCTGAAAAATTTGGGAAAAAATTAGGTAAACTAGCCAGTCAGGTTGCTTTTGCTTATGCTCGCTATGAATTCAAAGGTTTTACAGGCATCCAGGTTTCAGCTGAAGAAACAAGACTTCGTCTAAAAAGAAAAGGTTTACCTGCACACCATCAAGTACCACTTGGGTGCGATATATCTATGTTCTCGCCGACAAAACGCGATGAAAAATTGGTGAGCCTTTTAAAGCAAGGTGACAAAGATCGTCCCATAATATTTTTCCCACATCGTTTTTGTAAAGAAAAAGGGCTTGATTTAGTTTTAGATGCTTACCCTTTACTTGAAAAAAAATTGGGAAAGGCTCCTGCCTTAGTTCTTGCAGGCACCGGGCCTTTATTGCCAGACGCCTTACTTGCTGCTAAAAAATTCCCTAATATCCGCTATGTTGGTTTTATTTCTTCAATCGAAGAAATGGCTCGTTATTATGCAAGTGCCGATATAGGTTTAGCTCTTTCTGGCTGGGAAACTTTTGGTCTTTCCATTTTAGAAAGTATGGCTTCAGGTAACGCTCAGGTTGCAGCCAATACTGGAGCAGCCGCAGAACATGTACGCAATTCTTCTGCAGGTTGTTTATTGAAAAAAAGAACTCCTGAAGAATTAGCCGATAAAATAGTTCTTCTTTTATCACTTTTAGACACAAATTTGAAAGACTCTGCAAGGCACTATGCAGAACGCTTTAGTTGGAAAGTTTGTTTTGAACGACAACTAGCTCTTTACAGAGAACTTGCTTTAACCCCAAACTATTAAGAGGTTTTTATGATTCGTCATCTCGTTTTTTGGAAATTAAAAGAAACAGCAAATAATGCTTCTAAACAAGAAAATGCAGAAAAACTTATTGAAATGTTTCAATCCCTCAAGGACAAAATTCCTGAATTAATTGAAATTGAATCAGGCCTTAACTTTAATGATTCTCCTGCAGCCTGGGATTTTGCTCTGAACACTGTTTTTTATACAAAAGAAGAACTTGATATTTACCAGGCTCATCCGGAGCACCAAAAAATTGTTGCTTTTGTTAAAACCATCGTTGAAGATCGTTGTGTTGTAGATTACGAATTTTAAAAAACAACAGGATTTTCTTTTAATCGAGAAAGTGTCTCTTTCTTAAGAGAAACTGACACTTTTTCAACAAGATTTTCCATAGTTTCAGATACTTTATTCACGCTTATTTCAGGGGATTTTTTTCACTAAAAAAACACTATTTTTTTAACAAATTTTTCGTTTTCTTACTGTAAAAAATCTATCTTTAACTCATATGGTAAAACTTACTCAAAGTTCCTGGTTTGAATACTCCAAAAAACGTGTTTTGGAATGGATGGGAGTCGCTCCACTTTCTTTAGAAACCAGAGAAAACGCCATTCTTTATTATTATTTCCCAGAAGGTTTTGCTCGTTCTGCCTCGGTACGTTACGCTTTGTTCTATGGCGTCCAACGTTTACAGTGGACAGGTATCGTTTCTTCTGCAACAGAAGATTCTTTTACTGTTAGATTAGACCAGGGGCCGTTCCGTGGGTTCACAGCCACTCATTCATTTATTCAAGATGGGGCCTTAACTCTTTGTGATGATTCTTTTGAATTCCAGGGCGAATCTAGTGAGCTAACCTCCATTTTAGAAAAGGCTTCTGTTCTCTATGTATTAAATTCTAGAGAAAAAGCTCTTGATATTCTTTTGCAAGTGCAAAAAGAAAAGAAAACCGGAACCTTTGCCGCTATTCAGACCCCCATATCAGCTGGCTAAAAATTCAACATGCGTTATCGTTCTTTAGAAGACGCTCTTCTAGATTTAGAACATGCCGGTATGCTTTCTCGGATAAAAACCGAAGTGGATCCTTTTTTAGAAATGTCCGCTATTGCAAAGGAGAATTTTGAAGCTAAAGGTCCGGCTCTTTTGTTTGAAAAAGTTAAAGGTTCTCCATTCAGAGCAGTGTCAAATATTTTTGCAACAAGAGAACGTGCTGATTTTTTATTCCGACACACTTTAAAAGAAATTAAAGCCGCTATTTCATTTAAAGCATCTCCTAAAGATTTTTTTAAACGCCCAAAAGATTTTTTTAACCTGCCATTTGCCGGTATTAATGCTTTACCTAGACATTCTTTTTCTAAAAATGTTTTAAAGCACACTTGTCAATTATCTGATTTACCCCAGATTCATTCTTGGCCAGAAGATGGTGGAGCTTTTTTAACTTTACCACAAGTTTGTTCTTTACCTATTGATTCCAATGATATTTTAAAGTCTAATCTTGGAATGTATCGCATTCAAATTTCAGGGAACCAATATGTACAAAACCAAGAATGCGGTTTACATTACCAAATTAACCGCGGTATAGCAGCACACCACCAAAAAGCTTTACAAAAAGGTAAATCTCTTAAAGTCAGCGTTTTTATTGGTGGTCCGCCAGCCCATTCTCTGGCAGCAGCAATGCCTATGCCTCACAATATTCCAGAAATGGTATTTGCAGGTATTTTAGCGGGGAGAGGGTTCAGGTATTGCATTCAAGATGGTTGGGTTATTTCTACTGATGCCGACTTTTGCATTTTAGGTGAAATTAGCCCGGACCTAAAACCAGAAGGCCCTTTTGGCGATCATATTGGATATTATTCAGCTAAGCACCTTTTTCCTTATATGAAAGTGCACAAAGTTTATCACAAGCCTAATGCCATTTTCCCTTTTACCGTTGTGCACAGGCCACCAGCTGAAGATTCTATTTTTGGAGAACTTATTCATGAATTAGTCGCCCCAATGGTTCCTGTTTCTATTGATGGGCTTTATGAAATGAATGCCGTTGACACTGCTGGAGTCCACCCTCTTTTACTTGCCATTGGAAAAGAACGTTTTGTTCCTTATGCCACTCGTGAACCAATGGAACTACATAAAATTGCCAATGCTCTTCTGGGTTTTAACCAAGCGGCTTTAGCCAAGTACTTGTGGATTGCAGCCAGAGAAGATTCTCAATCTCTTTCTGTCCAGAATGTTCCCGATTTTTTTGCTCACATGCTTTCGCGTTTGCATTTTGAAAGAGATTTGCATTTCCAGACAGCTACAACAATGGATACTTTGGATTATTCTGGCGGAAAGTTTAACCATGGTTCTAAATTGGTGCTAAGTGCAGCAGGAATCCCCTGCCGCACACTCGGCAAAAATTTTGCCGAGATTGCCGCGGATTTAAAACTTCCTGAAGGTTTCTCTGATCCGCGGCAAGTAGCCCCCGGAATTCTTGCAATAAAAACTTCTAATGAAGCAAACCCTGAAAATTTAGCACAAGCTCTTGAAAATTTTCAAGGAAAAGAAAACTACCCTTGGATAACACTGACTGAAAATTCTGAATTTTGTGCAGCCTCTTTTGAAAACTGGCTATGGGTCACCTTCACGCGTTCAGACCCTGCAAAAGATATTTATGGCGTAAATGCATCCATTGTTGAAAAGCATTGGAAATGTCAAGCCCCTCTTATTGTTGATGCGCGATTAAAACCATACCACCAGAAACCTTTAACTTACCCAGAAATTATTCTTTCAAAAGCAAAACAAATCTTAGAACAAGAGCAAATTTTAAAATGCTAAATTCTCGCACAATACTTCTCATTTTTTTCCTTTGCTTTGCTCTTTCTGCTCATTCTAAAAAATGCGCCACCATTCAAATATTTCAAACACCAAAATTCCAACCTCAAGCACGCCAATTAGCTGAAACATGTTCTCCCGAAGATTACTACGATTCAGTACAAATTAAAGCCACACCACATTTTGCATTAATTTACACAACAAATGGGCCCCATAGAGTTTCTGCAGTTTTTTTAGATTCACTTGAAAAAACACTTGAAACGGCTTATAAAATTTTCACAAAAACGCATAAAACATTACCACCTTTAGGAGCCAAAATTTCTTATCATTATAAAAAAGAAGTTCCAAATAATCTCTACCCCATTGAAATTTTAGAACTCGATTTACTCCGCAATTTACATTCATTAGTCGGAGAAAATAATTGCCAATATTGTATGGGTATCACAATACCCGATGCAACAGAACAAGGAGTATCTTCTATAATTATTGATAATGATTTTATGCACGCTTCATCAAATGCATATATTGAAAACTTCACCCAAAACGAAAAGTCCTGTTCTTATTTAAAATCTGATTTCCCTTTAAAAAATGAAACATACAATTACACTTATAACGAAAATTTTGGTGCCGGCATTCGCGTCACTATTTACCATGAACTTTATCACGCCATCCAATTACGCTACTTAGATCTTCATAAAAATCCAACTTATTGGTTTGAAGCTTCAGCAAGCGGTATTGAAGAAATTCTTGCCCCAGATATTGATGACTACATGTCTTTTGTTCCAACTTTTTTTCAAATGCAGTGGCAATCTTTTGAAGCTTTCTCAACTCCATATTCATTAGCGCCTTTTTTTCTGACAATTTATCAGAATTTCGGCCCCACATTGGATACAAAAATTTGGGAAAGTTTTCAAAATTTTCCCAACCAACCTTTTGAAAAACACTTTTATAATGTCATTTCCAACAAAAAACTTTCTCCAGATTCCGTTTTTCATTCTTTAGCAACACAACTTTTCTTTAGCGGAACGCGAACTAACTTTTTTGAAGATTCTTCTATGTATAAAGATGCTCCTCTTTGGAATACTCCAGTTATTTTTGACAATTCAAAAGAAATTCCTCTTAAAGGCTATCCTTTTTTCACCTATCGTAAAACAACTGATTTTCCTGACATAAAAGGAAATATTTCTTATCTCTACAAAAACAAGAACGATTCTATTTTTTCAGAAATCCAGCCTAAATCCTTTAAAGAATATAGGGAACAATTTTGGAAATTACAAAGCGCTGATTCTGTATTTTTAATTTATAGTCGTCTAGAGCCAACTACGCTTGATTCATCAAAAAATACCATTGTAAAATTAAATGCTTACCCTAACCCTTATCGTGGAAACACGCCTTTATGTTTTGAAGGTTTAAAAGAAAATTCCTCCTTAGAAATCAGAACAAGAAAAGGTTCTTTAGCTTTACAAAAAGAACACAACACTGATTTTTTATGTATTTCTCCAAATGAAATTAAAGAAACATTGGCTCCAGGACTTTATCTTTATCGTGATGGGCGAAAAGGTAAGATGAAAAAACTTTTAATTATAAAATAACCTATCTTCTTTTTTTGTTACTTTATCAGCAATTTTTTCTTTATCTTGCACCTTAAAAATCTTTTTACTAATTTAGCCATTGTAGTGGTAAAATTCATAAAAGGATAATTTTTATGGCAAATACAAATACAATCATTCCTGTAAAAGTTGATATCCGTGGTTTTATAAGAATACAAAAAAATGTCGCCAAAGCTTCCAAAATTTCATTACACCCTTATGCTGAAATTTTTGTTGACCAAAAAAATAAACGCATTGGCATTTCTCTTACCAAAAAACTTTCTCAGACCGCATTCAGAGTTCTACCCAATCCTGCTTCTGATTTAATTTATTTAAAAGGTGCTATGAATCTTTTAGGATTAACCGTTCAACCAGGTGCCTATGAATTAAAAAAAGAAAAAAACATGCTTATTTTTTCTTTAGAAAATAAATCCGTTACTAAGGCTAAATGGGAAATTTTCCCATGCAGGAATTCTGCTGGAATGACAATGGTTTCTATTGATTCACGCGGGACTCTTATTTTAAATAAAAAAACCTGTGACCTTTTAAAAACAAAACAAAATAATACATTCTCTGCTGATTATAATCCTAGATCAAAAACATTTACTCTGACTTTTGGGAAAAAGGGGTATCAGAACGTTCGCACCATAGCAAGCCATGCCAATGCTTCTTTTATGGGCACACTTTCATCAAATGGGCTCTCTTTACCTAAAGAACATTTACGAACAACTTGCACAATTAACGAAAATGTTCTAACTTTTAGCGTAGCGGGTATAAATTCCAAAAAATCCAAATAACGTTAGGAGTTGACTATGGAAGTCCTCAAATCTTTTTATATGGTCCATTATAATTTTGGGGCCGTTATTGTTTTAATGTTTCTTTTGGGCATTTTCTTTGCCGTTAAGAAAAACGTCAAAGGCATTTTGATTTTGCTTGCCTTGATTGCCGTTATCAATGTAGTTGTTTTCCAGAAAACAAACAACAAAGCATGGACTCGTGATTTTTATGCAACAGATGAATACGAAGAAAAGTTCCCTTTATACTTAAAAATCGTAAAGAATCCTGCAACAGAAACTTTTACTGATTCAATGCAATTTACCTTTACTGCAACTGATGAACGTTATCCTTGGGTTGTTGTTGACGCTACTGAAAAATCCAACAAGATTTTCCATTGGTGCTGGGTTGATGATGCTTGGGAATCTTTTGCTAGCGTAAGTCTTGTTGATAAACTTTGGGGCTCAAAACAAGCTCATAGCGTAAGAAAAAGTTCTGAAAATCGTATTGGTGATTTAGGTAATCAATAATTCTTATTGAAACTTTTCAGCCACTAGCTTTGCTAGTGGCTTTTTTTATTAGACTCACTTTATAATATTCAGTGAAGCTCTCTGCAAAAAAAACTTATAACATAAACAAACGCAGGTTTTTCTTGATTATTTGAATATAGCTGTTCTCTTTTATTTCTTAAAATTATCTCTTTTTACTTTTCATTTAACATGAATCATTCTTTGAATCCGCTTTCCAGAAACAACTGTTTGCACTATATAAACGCCTTGTGAAAGTCCTTCCGTTTTTATAGACATGCCAAGAACTCGCCGAATAGGAACTCCTTGAATATTATATACTACAGAAATAGCTTTATCGCTTTCCACTTTAAATTTTTCTACTGGAACATTTCTGATAGGAGTTGTATTAGAATCGGGTTTCGTTATATTGATAGGAATGAGTTCTATCTGGTCTAAATTGGGGCCATCGTTACCATTAAGAGTTGAAAACACAATATTACTTGCCCCCAAAGGGAGCCTTACAGAACATTCTTGTGTGACATAGGTTGTCCAAGAAGAAGTCCTTTCAAAAACAACTTCTTGAATTGTACTGGAGTCAGTCAAAATAGAAAGACTACGAGCCGCATTACTCCCATTTGCATACGTCATTACCAATTTATATTCTCCATAGCCTTTTGTATAAACAGGTACTTTTACATAAGAATTTTCTGTACCAAAATTAACATACCCACTCCCCTGAAATCCAGTATTAGTATTTTCATAAATAGCATTTTCAATTAGCCCTTCTTCGGCTTGAAAAACACTTACTCCTTTCGCAGTAAATATGGCTGAAAGTTCAATATCTTGTGTTACAGTAAAAGTTAAAATGGAATCTTTAGCATTTAAACCAGCAACACTACTGCCCTTCCAACCTTCAAACGCCCAACCAGAAATCGGTTTTGCTGTAAAAGTGACTGTTTTACCTTCAGCCACTTTCATGCTAGAAAAAGAAGTCAAGATTTTTCCACCAATTGGATTATTGAGAGAAACATTATAATAAACCACATCACTTTCTACTGTGGAAATTTCATTTGAATAAGCGCCCAAACCACCCATTGCATTGGCAGCACGAATGCTTATTTTAGAACCTACAGGAATACTTTCTAACGAGAATGCGGGCGTTACGACATTTGTTTTGTATTTACCATTTACAAAAACCACCCAACAACGGACATTTTCATTATTTTCCCAAATAACTTCTCCACCAACTTGTTCAATTTTAGGAGCCGAAATTTGTTGTGTTAATTTATCTGGGCTCCAAGAATCTGTTCCACTAAGCACAGCTGCTTGAGTGTATTTTGCAGCATCACTTGCATTCCATACTGTTTTTAATGTTGCTGTTGAGCCATCTTTACTTCCATCAAAATAAGTCCTACGCTGACTAGTATTTACATTTCCACCACTTGTATTTTTACTATTGTATTCACCAAATACTTGTGGTGCTGAATTCATATTGGGGCCCCACCCTACAGCCGTTGGTTCTGCTTTCATTAAAGTATTTAAAAAAACGGTCTTTGCCGTTTTCCAAGAACGACCTAAATAAAATGTCCCATTATAACTGGAATTACTCACTTCAAGAATGGCATTATTAAAAACATAGCCCCATTCAGTTGTTGTTGCTGCAGCTGTTATATAACCTCCAGAACGCCGCATGATTAATTTTGTCCCTTCAAAAAATACATTGCCATCGCCACAAATAAAATCAACGGTACCTTCTATTTGTCCACCTTCCCAATAAGTTCTGGATGCGCCACTTTTTTTCGTATAATATGTATCTTGCCCGCTTAACAATTTCACATTTTTATAAATAAACTTATCTCCAACTTGCTGCACAACAACATGACGACAAGCGCTTCCACAAATTGCTTCATTACCATAAATTGCTTTATTTAATAAAGTCAGATCCTGCAAATAAATATCGTTTACACCATTAAAATAAAGAGTGGCACTTACACTAATTCCTTCATTGATAGATTTATTATAGACAATTGTTTTATCAACACTTTGCCCAACCAGTGAAACATGCGACGCCGTAAAATTTGTTCTTTGGTTTTCATCGCCTGTAAGGCTTCCGATATCATATTCTCCATCTGGGAAAAATATGACAAAATGATTTGATTCTGTCGCTTTTGAAGATTGGGCCGCATTTAAAGCGGCTTTAAAATCACCATCGACACCAACAACAAAATCAATTTGACGTTTTTCTACTGCTAAAACATCTGCAAAAAGCAAAAGCAATAAACAAGGCATCATTTTTTGTAAGACAAACCATTTCATATTATGCCTTATTTACTTAAAGTTTTGACACCATTTACACGAAATTTTACGTTACTATTTTTCTGCATAAGATAAATACCTGTAGAATGTTTTCCGCTTTTTTCAAACTTCAAATTATAATGTTCTGGTGGAATTTTTCTAAAATCTCGATGAGAAATAGCACTTGTATTTTCCTTATCATTTTCAATATTTACATTTCCTACAAAAAGATTAGAATCTAGCCAGCCTAAAGCATCTATATTAGCCATACCATCTTTAGAAAGACTGATAAACTTTATTTCAGAATAACCTGGAGAAAGTTCTATATCAAACGCTTTCGTATCCCAATTTGTCCAGGCGCCTGTCATTTCCATATTTGCATTTTCTAGTACCACAACATTGTTCGCTAAAATATTAAATGCTCTATCAGATGTTCCTCCATTAGAAAAGCGTATATAAACTGTGTATTTTTTTGCAACCATTGCCGTTACGCCATAACTCACAAAAGAGCCTTCGGCATTTGTTACATTTGCGTAGGCTTCTCCAACAAAACCACTATTCGAAGATTCTTTTAGGCCATCAATTTCTAAATAATTTTCTCCTTCAAGAATGCTATTACAAGATTCATTTCCGCATAACATTTCTGAAGGAGAAATCGGCGTTTCAGAACCAGAATCATTTTCAAGAGCTTTCAAATAAGCGGATTCTGTATTTAACAAAGCCGTTCCATAATCTCCTGCCCATTGGTAACCAGTCCGACGTTCTTCACTGATTTTTGTAAAATCTTGCGTTTTCGTGCTAACACCATCGCGATCGCAGAAAAAATAATCATCCGTATCTACTTCATAAAAACGATACCACAAGACATTTCCATCACGAGATTCAAACGTCCCTGCTTTTTTATTAAAATAAAGCCCAGTAACTCGAGTTTTTTTATACCATGCAATAGCCCCTTTAATAGCTTTTTGAATAGCTTCTGTTTGTTCTGGCAAATTCATCAAAAACCAAACAACTCCAGCAGATTCACTCCCTGATTTCGATTCTAATTCATAAGCACGAGCTGAACGCGGAGCGTAATTCAGAGTATCATGTTGAGCACACCACACTGTTAAATTTCCATTATTCACAATTTGAGCTTTCAATAAATATTCAATCGCTTTATCAAGAGCTTTTTTCATTTTTAAACGGGTGGTTTCATCAATAATATCACTATCAAAAGGAGAAACTGCATTTGTAATATCCATCATTGTAACCATTACGCGAATCATTGCGTTATCATTAAGAGTTACATGGTCTGAATAATTTCCCCGTTTAGGCCAAACCTGTGGAATCCCACCAGAAGAACGTTGCATCGTAAAGATAAAATCCACCGCTTTATTAAAACTTTCTTTAAAAATCGCTTTATAATTTGAATTAGTCGTTTCTTTATACCGAACAGCAAGTAAACGCATTTCCTGAATTGTGGCATTGTTGTCTATTGTAGCAAGATCTTCTCCAGTAGCAGAGCGCCAACCTGATTTTTCACCACCTGAATATGGATTTTTATAGCTATCTGCCATAGCTTTATAAAACCCACCATTTGCTATTTGCCATGTAGTCATATTGTAGGTATACTGGTCGATATCCATTCCAGATGCTGCAGAAGTTAATTCAGAATACCCACGATAGCTATTTATTTTTGAAATCGCTGTTGAAGGTGGTTCATACGAAAAACCAAAAGAAACTAGAACTAAAACGAAAACCTTAATTTTTATCAATGAACGGATACCCATAAAAATCCTTTTCCAAATATTCTTTTTTTAATTTAGTTCAAATTTTATCCTTTTTTTAAAATTCTTCTTTTTTTCTTATTTAGTAGTTGTCCAAAGACAACAAAGACTTTTACTATTGGTTAATTGTTTTAAACGAGAATATGAACAAGGACAAAGATATCTATCCCTTTATACGAAAAAATTCATTTTGAATATTTTCTATGGACAAGTTGTCAATGCCGTCTTTTGAAATACTCTATAGAAACAGTTTTATAACAGCTTTTCATTTTTATGCAATAAAATAAAAAACCTTTATAATCTTTTTTTTTTGCTATCTTAACCCTGAAGAAATTATTCAAATAGGAATTTTATGAAAAACTTTGTTTCTATTATCTGTTGCATTCTGTTAATCGCAAGCATTTCTTATTCCAAAAGTCAGAATTCAGAAATTGAAGATATTAAAATAGTCAAAGTAAACGACAGTAATTTTGAAAAAGAAGTGTTAAATTCTGACAAACCAGTCATCCTTGAAATTTCTTCGACAAGTTGCCCACCTTGCCTTGTTATGATTCCAACACTCATTAGTATTGCAAAAAATTATAGTGATATAAAAATTGCAACTGTTGGCATTGACGAAAAAGGCATTGAAAAAATCAAAAACACTCTCCCTATTCAAGCATTCCCTACTTTTTACTTAATAAAAAATGGAACCATTGTAAATAGATTAATTGGCGTTGTAAAAGAAGCCGAATTATTGAATGCTTTAGGTTATACGCCTTTGCCAAAAGAAAAACAAGAAGTAGCTAAAAAGAAACCGAACAAGAAAAAGAATTTAACTTGCTCTGTTAACGGGCAATTCAATGGCTTGAAAAATCTCGTTACCATTTCTTTTATTTTCAGCGATTTTGAAATTAAAAATGTTGATATTGTCACAGATGTTTTTGTACCACAAGAACTAGAAAAACATAAAGCCGAAATGATTACAAGAATTAAATCTAGCGGTAAAGGCGAAGTAACTGAAACAAAAACCGGCTTTAAAATGCATATTGATAATGACTGCCGTTTTATGAAAGCTATGGATATGAAACGAACATCAACTTATGCTGAAATGCGTGCAGGGCTTGAATTGCAAGGTTTTACCTGTAAATAACTTTCATTTTCAAACATACAAAATTCTTTCCTAAACCTCTCTTTCAGAAAAAGAATATAAATTCTTCTGTAGAGGTATTTTATGAAAGTTCTTTATAGTTTTTTACTGGCATTAACATGCCTGAGTTTTGCTCAGGACAATTCATCTATTATTTCTTTTGTGAATTTTGAAAACCGAAATATTGGGGCTTATACGAATGCCTACGCCAAAGAAGATTTCAAACGCAATTCTACTGATAATAGTTGGTGGTATGCCATGGAGCAAAACAATGGCGAAAATGCTAAAATCGTTTATGATGGAAATGAGCATGGAAATGTGTTGCAACTTAAATACCCGAAAGGTTGTGTTGGTCCTACTGGTAATGAATCTATTGGAGCTCCGGCATGTGCGGGGCAAATTATCCAGCCACTTGTAAAGCTAGCAGATACTATGTGGATTGCCTACGATATTTTCTTTGAAGATGGTTTTGAATTTCGTTTAGGCGGTAAACTTCCTGGCCTTTGTGGAGGAAAATGTTATACAGGAAACGCACGCCCTTCAACCGGCGATGGTTTTAGCGCAAGAATTATGTGGCGAGAAGATGGTTATGCCGTGCAACTCATGTATTTTATGGGGCAAATTTCTGTTTATGGAGATGATTTCCTTTGGAACCTTAATGGAACAATACCACAAAAGCAGTTTAGTACAGGAAAATGGCACAGAATTGTTACTAAAATGTCCATGAATACCATTGCAAGTCATGGGCTTGGAAACAAAGATGGGCGCATTCAAACATGGTTTGATGGAGACCTTTCTCTAGATGTTGATACTTTACGTTTTAGAGATTACGATACGCTTCATGTAGATAAGTTCTACCTTTCAACATTCCATGGTGGAAGTTCTGCAGAATGGGCTCCGACAAAGGATTGTTTTATCCGCTATGATAACTTTACTATTTCAACAGATTCTATTGCTGTATCCACACAAGTTTCTAATAATGAAAATACAGAAAATCCTCAACTGATTCGGAATAATTTTAAAAATTACAATTCACAAGAACCTATAGGCATTTACCGCATTGACGGGACTTTAGTCGAGCATAAAATGTTACCCCATACAAAGAATACGCTTGAGACTAAAAACGGAAAACATGTAAAACTGGTTCACTAAATTCTAAAAATCCTTTTTATGAAAACTGCCGCGGGCAAAGCCCGCGGCAGTTTAGTTTTATATAAAATCAAAAGCAAGAACTTATTTAGAATAAATTAAGTTCACGCCTCCGAAAAGAGCTCGCATGTTAGCTTTAAGCGTATCACTAGAAACGCCTCGGCCTTCTACTTCTTTATTTCCAACGCGTAAAAGAATACGAGAAAGACCACGACCAGCCCAGAGTTTATCTTGTTCAGGAACAACAACTTGTCGATACTTTACAAGTTCTACAGGCATTCCTACTTCACGCATCAAAATAAGACCTGCTTCAATAGGACCTTCTGCAGTCACAGAACGTACCAAAGGTTCTCCGTCTTTTTTGAAATGGAAAATAAATCGATTTTCATCTGGAATAACTTCAATATTATTAAATACCAAACGACCATTGACATTTACTTTCTGTTCGCGGAAAACATCTAATACGCGATCGGCTGAAAGTTCGCCTTCTTTTTCGCTCAATTCTTTTAAAATCGGCTGCAAAGAAGCCGCTTCTTGCAACGTCAATTTGTAACCGCACTTGGTGATGATTTCATAAACCGCAGTGCGCCCGCTTTGACTTGTAAAGGATATAGAATCATTCTGAGTTCTGCCGATAATGGAATAATCAATCGGGCGATAAGCACCTTTTTTCATATCCTTTGTTTTACTTGCACCATCCTGGTGAATACCACTACGATGCACAATTGCTTCTGCCCCAATCAATGGAGCACGGCTATAAATACTTATTCCTGACCAATGAGAAATAAGAATGGCTGTTTCATAAATTTTATCTAAGTGAAGCCCTGTATCTACACCAGAATTATGGAGGCCAACAGCTACTTCATACAAGTTTGTATTTCCACAACGTTCACCAAGACCATTCAAAGCCACTTCAAGTTGTGTTGCCCCCACAAAGAAACTTTCCACAGTCGCAGCAGTTGCCATACCCAAATCGTTATGGCAATGAACTGCAATAGTCACATCTTTAGGCAAGGCATTTACAACTTGTTCTACTTGCTTAATATAAAGCATCGGGCGGTAACGTTCTACTGTATTTGGCAAGTTAATGGTTGTAGCTCCTGCTTCAACAACTGCTTTTAAAACATCAATTACAAAATCCATGTTGTCTAAGCAATCACCAAAATGTTCTGCGCTAAATTCTACATCGCCTTTTGTGCCCACTAAAGATTTTGCAAGCGTTACACATTCAACAGCACGAGCCTTTACTTGTTCTGGTGTCATGTGCAAAACATGTTCCATAGAAAGTGGACTTGTAGCAAGGAATGTATGGATACGTGGGTGTGGAGCGTATTGCACTGCTTCCCAGGCTCGCTGGATATCTGCTGCATTACAACGAGCAAGGCTAGCCACAACTACCTTACTTGCCGCTTCATCGCCTTCTTCAGCCATGCGAGCAGTCAATTTAGCAATACCTCTACAAGATTCAAAATCCATTTCTGAAGCAGCAGCAAAGCCAACTTCAACGCCTTGTACGCCAAGTTTCAACAATTGCTTGAAGACGTCTTCTTTTTCGGCATTGTTCCAAGGTTTAGGCAAAGCCTGGTTACCATCGCGCAAGGTAACATCATAAAAAAACGGTTTTCTTTCATTTTGCATAATTTTCTCCTTGCTTCATTTTAAGCAGAGGAATAAGCTACGTTCAAAAGATTCCTTTTAAAAATAGCAAAGCCCGCTGCAATACTGAAGCGGGCATTCTGTTTATACGATAAAAAACCTCACTTCAGCAGTGATTACCTAGAATTAGTAAAAGGTTCTTTATCTGTTTCATGTTTTGGAATATAAAAAGATTCAGCTTTTACGGCAAGAGATTTTATGAAATTTTTAAAAACAAAAAAAAGAGCCGATAAACATCGACTCTTTTTTATCGGGATAGCCAGATTCGAACTGACGACATTCTGCTCCCAAAGCAGACGCTCTACCAGACTGAGCTACATCCCGAGCGAAACCAAATATAATAAAAAATTCCTTTTGAGAGAGTTTCTAAGCATTTTTTTTGTTTTTTTTTGATTTTTTCTTTTAAAATTTCAAAATTCTTGCTTTTTGAAAGATTTTTTAGGTTTGTCGACGATTCAAAAGCTTGCTTTTGAATCACCTTTCCATAAAAAAAGGCCTCTTTTGCAGAGAGCCTTAAGAAATCGGGATGAATGGATTCGAACCATCGACCACTTGAACCCCATTCAAGTACTCTACCAGACTGAGCTACATCCCGATGAGGTGATTCAAATTTAGCACTTTTTTTGCGTTTGGCAAGCGAGAGTTATTTCCAATAACCGATTACTAGAATTTCTGGGTGGGCGTTTGTGTTGCTTGTGCTTTCAAATCCAACAATTCGCCTTAAACTTTTTTGACCGGTAAGTGTGTTTGCTTTTGAAATGCCTTTGGTGGAAAGTGTGATTTTTACACCCGGCGTTTTTCCGCCTTCACGGATGTCGTCTAACTTTTCGGTGTTAAGCATAACTGGCGTGAATTTGGCTTTGAAATCTTTGCTTGCCTCTTTGGATAATTTTAAAGATGGTTTGGAAGAATCCGGTTTCCATACATAGAAAACCCATTCGCGCTTTTCTCCCGGAGAATAATAGCCTGCATCTAAAAGCTGTTCGCTAAAAATAAATTCTGGTATGACTTCGCCTTCTAATGTGGCTGTGTAAGCCTCTCCGTTTGTGCTTACAAGAATAATGTTATGGGTGATAAAGCCTTCGGCATAAGCGGTAGATAAATTAAACTCTATTTTGAAGGATTCTCCTGGCATAATTTTTTTAGGGAATTTAAAATCGGAGCCTCCAACGCCTTGAGTCATTGCTGTTTCTAAAAGAACAATAGCGTCTCCTGCATTTTTACCATCTAATACAATGTGGCGCGTTTCGCCTTGTTTCATTTTCCCTATTTGATAAACTTCATTAGAGAATACTAACTTGCCTTCAGCATAAACTGAAATAGCGAAAAAAGAAAGTAAGAATAAAAATCGTTTCATACAAGAGAATATATAAATTTCTTGTGTTTATAAAATCAATGCTTTATAGGTTTGCCATAATTTTCTTCTTTTAAAATTTTTACGAACAACTTTTGCAAGAATTTTTCTAAATTCGTTTCGGGTAGCGGATGGCCGCCGGCTTTTGGCTGGAGGAAAGTCCGGGCACCATAGAGCAAGATGCTGGATAACGTCCAGGCGCAGTAATGCGACGGATAGCGCAACAGAAAACAAACCGCCAGCCTTATGGCTGGTAAGGGTGAAACGGTGAGGTAAGAGCTCACCGCGCACTTGGTGACAAGTGTGGCACGGCAAGCCCCATCTGGTGCAAGACCAAGCAGGGATTCGCTTTTTAGCGGGTATGGCTCGTGCCTTCGAATTCCGGGTAGGTCGCTTGAGGTTATTGGTAACAGTAATCCTAGATAGATGGTCATCGTCTTATTAAGATACAGAACCCGGCTTATAACTACCCTTTCATGAAGCCCTCCTTAACGGGAGGGCTTCGCTTTTATAAAACATATAATGGAACGCTTGCGTTAGAGTTGCTAGCCGTTTTCGCAAACGAAAAAAAAAATAACAGATTATTCGCTTATGGTAAAATCTTGTTTCAATTAATTCCAGCATAGTTCTAAAATTTCTATTTACTAATTCTTAAAAAGAGTTCTCCTTCTTTATTCTAAAATTTCCTAAATTGTAGCCTGAAAAATCCTAGAAAAGGAGTGTTTATGTCTAAAGTGTTAATTATTGGTGCTGGTGGTGTTGCTAATGTTGTGGCTAGAAAATGCGCACAAAATAGTGAAGTTTATTCTGAACTTTTAATCGCTAGCAGAACCCAATCAAAATGCGATAAAATTGCTAGTGCCATTCAAAACATTCCTGTTTCTACAGCTAAAGTAGATGCCGACAAATCAGAAGAAGTAGCTGCCCTTATTCGCGACTACAAACCTGAACTTGTAATGAATATTGCTTTGCCTTATCAAGACCTTTCTATTATGGAGGCTTGTTTAAAAGAAGGCGTGCATTATTTAGACACTGCAAATTACGAACCTAAAGACGAAGCTCATTTTGAATATAGCTGGCAATGGGCGTACCATGAACGTTTTAAAGAAGCAGGCATTATGGCACTTCTTGGTTCTGGTTTTGACCCAGGTATGACAAACGTTTATACGGCTTATGCTAAAAAGCATCACTTTGACCGTATGGATACTCTTGACATTCTTGATTGTAATGCAGGGAATCACGGAAAGGCATTTGCTACTAATTTCAACCCAGAAATAAACATCCGCGAAATCACCCAGCCTGGGCGTTTCTATAAAGACGGCTCTTTCCATACAATCCCAGCAATGTCAAAACACCAAGCTGTAAATTACCCTGAAATTGGTGACAGAGAAAGCTATGTTCTGTTCCACGAAGAATTAGAATCTTTGGTAAAGCATTTCCCAGAACTTAAACAAGCTCGTTTTTGGATGACTTTTGGGCAACAATACCTGACTTATTTAGATGTATTGCAAAATGTTGGCATGACTCGAATTGACCCTGTAAAATTCCAAGGCGTTGAAATTGTTCCCCTAGAATTTTTAAAAGCCGTTCTCCCAGAACCAGGAACTCTTGGTGAAAATTACAGCGGAAAAACTTGCATTGGTTGCCAAATAGTAGGCGAAAAAGATGGCAAGCCAAAAACTTACTTTGTCTATAACGTTTGCGACCACGCCGAATGTTACAAAGAAGTTGAAGCTCAAGCCATTAGCTACACCACCGGCGTTCCTGCAATGCTTGGTGGCGCAATGATTCTAAAAGGTATCTGGAAAGGCGAAGGCGTATTCAATATGGAACAATTTGACCCAGATCCATTTATGGCAGAAATTGGAAAATGGGGCCTTCCCTGGAAAGAAATGACTGGCGTGAAATTGGTGTAAAAATTATCGTTTTACTAAACGCATTGTTCCTAAACGATTCCATTCGGGATCGTTTTTTGTAAATAATGGCGAGCTTTCTTTACAAAGTTCAAAAGTCTCTTTTTCTTCTGTTTCAACCTTGGTTCCTGATTCTGCCAAAACGCG
This sequence comes from Fibrobacteraceae bacterium, assembly GCA_045629945.1. Taxonomy (GTDB): domain Bacteria; phylum Fibrobacterota; class Fibrobacteria; order Fibrobacterales; family Fibrobacteraceae; genus UBA1765. The sequence goes on along the minus strand of JAZQSE010000041.1, from coordinate 106,924 downwards.
TTCTAAATACAAATATTCAGCAACTGTTAAAAGCAAATCCTGTAATTTTTCAGAATCGCCATTACTATTTGAAACACATAAATCTGGCAAAGAAAATGATTCTAACCCTAACGAGTATAAAACATTTTTGGTTTCAATAAAATTCAACCAAAAATCAAGTGGCGCATTTTCAATATCCATTTCTGAAAAAGCTTTTGCACTCCAGGCAGCTCCAGAATGTTCTGCATAAACGCCTAAAGCACCTGCAACAATCGTTTTTGAAATCAAAGCATTTATTTCCCGTAAAGAATCCGGGCCGTTCAAAGAGCCTTTCAAAAAAAACAAAGATTGGTGAGCATCTAATGCGACCTTTTCCGATTCGTCTAATGAGCGATGAGCCATAAAAAGTTCTGAAAGAGAAGGGACTGCAGGTTTAACAAACACTTCTAACGAAACAGAACAACCAGGAACAATAATTGTCCCTGAAGTATTTCTGATTTGTAATTTTTCAAGAAATACAGAAACATTTTCTATTGATTCTGCCAAAGGAAACGCAAAAATAAATTCTTTCATTTGTATTGCTCCATAAATTCAAAAACGGCTTTTTTTAAAAGTGAGGAATCTGCAAATGGTAAACGATAAACGCTTCCAGCAAAAGCTTGTTCTAAAGATTCGGCAGAGAGTTTACTTTCTTTCATAACACGAGCGTAACGGAATTTTGAAATAATTTTACTCAAATAAATCTGCTCTGTCTGCCCTGGTGTTGGTACAAATAGGCAATTCGCTCCAAGGACTGCCTGATCCATAATCGTACTATAACCAGGCCTTGAAACAAAATATTTTGCTGACAACACCAGTTCTCTAAACTTTTCTTTTGAAAGGTGTGGGTATAAAACGACATTTCCCTTTTCAACAATTTCTTTTATTTCTGGTTTTCCGAGTAATAGAGCATGTTTTCCAGGAAGTTTTTGAAACGCTTCTAACAAGAGATTTTCAAGATGTGTCCGCATTGGTTCTACACCAGAAACCATGCCTAAAAAACAAAATTGTTTTTCAATACTTGTTTTTGGTTTTTCTGTTTTTGAAATTTCAAGAAATCGAGAAAGTGGACCAATATAACGACATGGCTTATTAATTTTTTCATGTGAAAGACGCCCTGCAAATCCTGGAAAATCAGGCAAATCAGGAACCCAGATTTCAGAAAATTTCGACATTTTTTCAGCGTGAAAACGAACACCCAATCCTTCTAAAAAACGCGATGCAAATGGAAAGGCAATACGCAACTGGTGTGTCATATAAACTGAAGGAACTTTTGTAGAATAAGCTCCAAAACGATTGTCTGAAAAAACAACATCTATTTTGTGGGTTTCTACAACAGACTCAACAATTTTATGTTCTTCTTTTACAATTTTTTGTAAGCGCGGTAATTGCGAAAGTAACCATGCGGGCATTTGATAACCATGTGTTGGGTATTCAATCCCATAAGATGGCAATTCAACTTGTTCTAGTTGTGGAAATGCTTCGGCAAAAAAAGATTTCAAATTAGCACAAGAGCCAATAATGACTTCTGCTTTGGCTTCTAAAAACGCTTCAATCACCGGGACACAACGCGTTGCATGCCCTAACCCCCAATCAAGAGGCGCTACTAAAATTTTCATGGAGAAGGCTCCGTTTGGGTTTTAACCCAAATATTTACCCAATCCGTATGGTCGCAATTTTTATTTTCACCAGCAAGCGTTACCAATTCTAAATTTTCACTTGCCGGAATTTCTATCTGAACAGAAATTCTATCTTCTGTGTAAAGCCTTGGTGATTTATAAATACGTTTTCCATCTGCAAAAATTTCATAAAAAGCCCCATCACCACAAACACTTTCATCATCAAGCCCGATTTCTCCAAATAAATGTAAAGGTTTTCCTTTAAATTTTGCAGGAATGGCTAAAAATATTTTTGAAGAGGCGTGTGTTCCTAATCCATATCTGAAAGTTTCTTTTTTAATAGTCAACGCATTATTTTCAACACTTTTATTGCGTTCGGGGTCTCCCCATTCCTGAGAAACATTTAACATATCCCAAGTAGAAACCAGCGAAACATCATTTGCGTCAACAAAATAATCGTATTTCAAGTTCAAAGTATCACCATCAGGTAAAAAACATTCCAATCGTCCACGATTAAGCCCTGGCTTAAACCAGGCTGAATCTAAAAGAATTGTATCTGATTGAGAAGAGGCAAAAACCATTTCTTCGCGTAAATGTTCATTCCAATAAAATTTTCCGGGTAAACTTTCTGGGAAAGCTTTATTTAAAACTAAATACTTACCTTCATTTGGTGAAAGTGAAATTTTTTGCCGATAAAGCGACACGCCTCTTTTTGAAAGGATTTTAAAAACAGTCAATGGGTAACCGAATTTTCGTTTTTCTTGCAAAACTATTTCTGTTTTATAATTTTCAAGAATCGTCGCAATTTGATCGGTTGTTTTAAAACCCACTACACGCGATTTTCTGTTTACTGTTCCACGCCCATCTTGTCCTTGCACCAGATAAATGTTTCCGTTTGTTTTTAACATCCATTTGGAAAATTCAGCGTCACTCCAATTTAAGAAAGTGCGCTCACTAATGCCAGAATACCTAGAAGCTAACATTTGCCATGGTCTTGCATAAACAAACAACGAATTTTCTGGATACGATTCTAACTTTTTATCTAAAAAATGTTCTTCGCCTAAAAGTTTATTTTTATGATAAAGCATGTTCGCTCTAAAACTTGGTGCATGGTAAAGCATTAACCCAACAGAAAGAACACCTGCTATAACAAAAACTAATTTAGAAACTGATTTTATTTTTCCCTTAGTTACACAACTTAAAAAATCTTCTAAACCAAGCGCCATTAAAAAAGCAAACAAAGGCAAAGCCACTAAAACATAACGTTGGTTAATATCTATTTCAAACGTCCCTGAAACATTAAATAAAATGACAAATATTTGCAAACTAAATAAACTGACTAATACAAAACCTCGGATAAAACGGGCTTGTAAAATAAATCTTATAAGTAACCAAACAAAAGCTAAAAGAAGAATTATCGTAAATGTGGTATAAAAAGGATTTTCTAAAATGCCGCCAAATGAAGAATCTTTTCCAAAATTCAACATCGTTACAATATTTGATTTTATATTAAACCACAAGTTTTCAAATGAATGGGCAGCGTGTTCGCCTCCTTGGAAATCATAGCCACGATAAGCAGCCATTGTGTTAATAGACGGCCAGCAAACGGCAATTACTGCAAGAACAAAAAGTGGTAAACGATAAAATTTTCCTAAAAAATAACGATAATAATAAAGAGCAAACGGAATAAATGCAAATACAGTTTCTTGTCTAGTCTGTGCAAAAAATCCAAGTAAAGGAATAGTCAGTAAAAAATGTTTCCACGATACTTTTTCTCTTGGTACAAGTGCATACCAAGCCATAAGCATAGCTAATAAAAATATGTATAAAACTTCTGTTGAAGCCGAACGTGCTTGTAATAATAAAATTGGCATTCCGCCTAAAAAAACAGTTGCTGCTAAAGCAAAATATTCTCGTTTAAACCAAAGAACAAGCGACAAGAAAAAAGCATAAAGGCCAAGCACATAAAAAGGATAATTCACCCAAAGGGCGGTGTCTCGCCCAGGTTCTAAAATGCGATACGCAATAGAATGAACAAAACCTAAAGCTTTTCCTTTGAAATTATTCACTTCTGTAAAACATTCTAGGTTTCCATTTTCCCAGGCACCTTCATTACAAACACCGCCGCTATTGCTGAAATACATTTGTAATGCCATGGATTCCCAACTCGTTTCATCACTTAAAACTCGGTGAGAATTTTCAATATTTGAAAACATGAAAACAGAAAAAATCAAAACAAAAACAGTCAAAATTCCAAAAGACCTACCAGAAGGTAAACGCCCTTTTAAAAGCAAGGGAATTGTTTTTGCATTAACAACAAAGCCAACAATCAAAAGAATAAATGTTAAAAGAATGGAATAAAAACCAAATTCAATATCCCATTTACGAGCATAACTAACAGAAGTATTATTAAAAATCAAAAACGAAACAATGAGAACTAATAAAGTTAAAGCAAATGCTATCGCATGATTTTTTCCTAATTGTAAAGAAGAAAACCACTTTTTAAAAGCAGACTTTTTATAAGCCCAAGCACTAAATATTTTATTTGCTTTTTCAGTTTTTTGCATACTCGTAATACACTTAGATTAGGTTATAGCATAAGGGAATTGTTCTCTTTCTTGTAGCCATTTCGTTACAGCTAAAATGGCTTCATTTCCTAAAATTTCCTTTTTATTTTTCTTTTTCATTTCTTGCTTATGCGGCAAAAGGCCAAAGTTGAAATTCATTGGCTGGAAATTTTCATTGGGGAAAACTAATTGTCTTAAAAGAGAAGCTATGCAAGATTCTTCTGGCAAAGGTTTTGGCTTTCCATGAATTAATGTAGATGCTAAATTCCAGGCTGCATACCAACCTGTAGCGATTGCTTCTGTATAACCTTCAGCACCTGTAATTTGCCCTGCAAACCATGTTGGCGGAATCCCCTTTGCACAAGGTAATTCTGGGCGCAAACGAAGCGTTTCATCAAGAAGTTTTGGTGATTCTATAAATGTATTTCGGTGCATGCAGCCAAGTCTTGCAAAACGGGCATTTTTTAAAGCTGGCACCATTGAAAAAATTTCTTTCTGAGTTCCCCACTTTAAACGCGTTTGAAACCCAACCATATTGAAAAGAGTCTTCTGTGCATTTTCTGCTCGCAACTGAATAACAGCATGCCATTTTTTTCCGGTAGGATTTATTCCTAAACCTACAGGGCGCATTGGACCATAACGTAAAGTTTCTGTTCCACGCCTTGCCATTTCTTCAATCGGCAAACAACCTTCAAACAATTCATGTTTTTCAAATGGCCTAGGTTCTATAGATTCTGCTTCACGCAATTTCTGCACAAATAAATCATACGTTTCTTTATCTAAAGGACAATTGATAAAATCTTCTGTTTCGCCCTTTTCCCAGCGATTCTTGTAAAAAGCATGTTCAAAATCAATACTTTCTGTTTCAACAACTGGAGCAATGGCATCAAAGAAATGTAAACGTTCACTCCCGAGGCGTTTAAAAATATCATCGGCAAGAGTATCACTTGCTAATGGGCCTGCGGCAACAATTGTCGGGAACTCACCTTCAAGTGTTTTTACTTCTTCTCTATGCAAAGTAATATTTGGGCAAGCAAGAATCAAACGTTCTACTTCTTCACTGAATAAATCGCGATTAACCGTTAAAGATTCTCCGGCCGGGACCGCTGTACGCTCTGCAGCTTTTAAAAGAAAACTCCCAAGCATATTCAGCTCATTCTTTAAAAGTCCATGAGCCGAAGTCAAAGCAAGTCCTTTAAAGCTATTGGAGCAAACTAACTGTGCTAGCGCCCCGCCCCTGTGGGCGGGAGTAGGTTTTTCTGGTCGCATTTCATACAAGTCTACATCAAAGCCAAAAGAAGCTAATTGTAATGCGGCTTCAGAACCTGCAAGACCAGCACCTATAACCCTAACACGTTTTGTTTCCATCAATTAACTTTTACATCCTTGTATTTAGAAGCGTTTCGTTTCCAAATACGCAAAAGACCATTTTCCATCTGAGTTTCATCACAACCATCAAACTGCGTTTCATTATTTTCTAAAAGCTCATCAAGCAAACGCTCTCCTTGCGGAAGACTAATCATACCATGATGAGTGGCTTCAAGAAACTTACAATGCGCAGCAGAAGAAATCAAAATAGATTCCATTTCATGCAATTCTCGCACACGAATCGCTTCTGGATGATGGTGTTCCAAATTTTCTAAAACCCAAAACTGAATGGCAGACTTAAAAGAATCATCTATCACAATCCCATCTAAAGCCTGCTGAAATTCATCCCATGCTTTTTTCTTTTCAGAAGATTCAAGTCTAGCTGTTCTCAAATAATTGAGAACAGCTAAATAGGCTTTACTTTCTTGTTTTTCTTGAAAAGTCATCAAGTGCCCTTAATGTCTAAAATGGCGCATTCCGGTAAAGACCATGGCAACACCAAGTTTATTACAAGCTTCTATAGAAAGATTATCATTTTTAGAGCCACCTGGTTGTACCACATAACGCACACCAGCTTCAGCACAAGCTTCAATGTTATCTGGGAACGGGAAGAACGCATCTGAACCCATTACCAATTCTCCAAAAATTTTCTTTTCTAATTCAGCTAATTCTGCTTGTGACTTCCCTTCTGCTTCTGGTAAACGAGCCACATTATCACGAACACGTGGTTGACAAAGTCTCAAGTTAGAATCAATTCTGTTTGGCTGACCAGGACCTAAACCCATCACTTGGAAATAACCTGGTTTGTATTCGTAACCCATTACAATAGCATTAGACTTAGTATGCTTTGTTACAAGCCATGTAAAGCGAGCGAGTTTTTCTTTATTTTCTGGGAATTTCATATCTGTAACGCACTCGAATTTATCCCAAGTACCTACATCGCGATCTTGAACAAGCATACCGCCAATCACATGCTTATAAACTTTACCTGGCTTTGGTGGGCGAATTTCACCGACTTCTAACAAACGAATGTCTTTTGATTTATTACAAAGAAATTCAAGAGCATCATCATCAAATGCTGGAGCAAGCAAAATTTCTACAAAACGCCCTTTCAAGAGAGTTGCTGTTGCTAAATCCACTTTACGAGTAACAGCAATTACAGAACCAAATGCAGAAACCGGATCTCCAGCCCAAGCTGCTTCAAAAGCTTCTGCAAGAGTTTCTCCAGTAGCAAGTCCGCAAGGGTTCATGTGTTTTACAATAACAACGGCATTAGAATCGCTAAATTCGCGAGCCATTTCAAGAGCTGCATCAGCATCTACGATGTTGTTATAAGAAAGTTCTTTCCCATGAAGTTGCTTTGCTGTAGCAAGGCTTGCTTCATCCCAATTTGGGTCACGATAAAAGACAGCTGCTTGGTGAGAATTTTCTCCATAGCGCATTGGCATTGGATCAACAAAATTCAACTTAAGTTCTTCAGACATATAAGCCTCCCAAAAAAAATCTTTATAAAACAAATTTAGCAATTGCCTTAAGGAATGTCTCGTTGTAAAATAGGAATTTGTTCTAAAGCCCATTCTTCAAAAACACCTTCGGCAATTTTCTGCTTAGCTTGACGCATCAATTCTAAATAAAAATGCAAATTGTGTATTGTTGCAAGCGTCATCCCAAGCATTTCTCCTGCTTGAAACAAATGCCTAAGGTAAGCCTTGCTGAAATTTCTACATGTATAACAAGAACATTCAGGGTCTGGTGCTTCATCAACTATGCGCGCATAACGCCCAGCTTTATAACGTAAAACTCCCTGACTTGTAAAAAGCATTCCATTTCGAGCATTGCGGCTAGGCATTACACAATCACACATATCTACACCACGAAGAATCAGTTCAAGCAAATTCCATGGTGTTCCAACGCCCATTACATAACGAGCTCTATCTTGTGGTAAAAGGTCGGTACAAAAATCAGCTATTTCATACATCACTTCTGGCGGTTCGCCAACAGACAATCCCCCAAGAGCATAACCATCTGGAGAAAGTTCTTTCAGAGTTTCAATAGCTTTAGCCCGCAATTCTTTATGCATTCCACCTTGCACAATTCCAAAAAAGTATTGTGGATAACCATGAAGTGCAGGGTTTTCTTTCAACCATTCCATAGCCTCTCTTGTCCAGCGTTCCGTGTAAGCTAGAGAATGTTTCGCTTCTTCTAATGTGCTTGGGTAAGGCGTACATTCATCAAACGCCATAATAATATCTGCCCCGATTTCACGCTGTGCTTTCATCACACTCGCAGGCGAAAAGAAGTGCTTAGATCCATCTAAATGGCTTCTAAATTCAACGCCTTCTTTTTTGATTTTCCGCAAATCTTTCAAACTCCAGACTTGAAAGCCACCACTATCTGTAAGCATCGGGCCATTAAAACCTGAAAATTTCTGAACGCCTCCGGCAGCCGCAACAACATCAGTCCCAGGGCGCAAATAAAGGTGATAAGTATTTGCCAGTATAATTTCAGCCTGCATTTCTTTTAAATCTCTAGGCATTACCCCTTTAACCGTTGCAGCTGTCCCAACCGGCATAAAAATAGGTGTATTCACCACTCCATGAGCAGTCGTTAATTTACCAAGCCTTGCTTTTGATTTTTCAGAAGTTTTTAAAAGTTCAAACGGATTTTTTTGCATATGCCAAAAATAGCAAAAGGAAATTAAATAAGAAAAACTACTACACACTCGTATAGTAGTTTTTAAAATTAGGCTTTTAAAATGTTGTTTTTAAGCTACGATACAAGCATCATTGAAAAGACCATAACAAATAGCGCTACAGTTTCTCCAACACCAAGAACCATTAAGCTATTAACTAACCCTTTTCCGGTTTCTCCTAAAGCATTAGAAGCATTTGCAGCCGCTTTGCCCACGTACCATGCAGAAATCATAATACCAAGACCACCGAAAATACCAACTCCAAGACAAGCCGCCCAGTTGGTAAAATCAGGTTTTGCTACTGCACTCAAAATGGAATTCATCAAGAGCATACCATAAATTGTCTGTGCAATCGGAGCGCCAACAAAAACTAAGAGCGTAAACAACGCATTTTTGCCTTTAAGATACGCTTTTTTCCAAGCGCCTATAGCCGCCATGCCTGCAGTACTGCAACCCATAGCAGACCCCACAGCAGAAAGCCCCAGAGCAGCTGCTGCACCCATTTTGGCTAAAGTCGTAATAGTCTGTTGATCCATATTCGTTATCCTTAAGGTTTAGGGAGTAAATTTCAGAAAAACGACTTTTAGCATAGAGCCGTTTTTCTGTATAAACAACCTACCTATTATCCGAATGTCTGGGTAGCAAATACCATCACAAACAAGGCAACAGTTTCAACAACACCTAGAACCATCAAGTAGTTCACCATGCCCTTGCCAGTTTCACCTAAAGCGTCACAAGCAACAGCAGCAGCCTTACCTTGATACCAAGCAGAAGCCATCATTCCCAAACCGCCAAAGATACCAGCACCTAAACAAGCAGCCCAGTTAGTGAAATCTTTACCTTCGGCAGCACCTAAGATAAAGTTCATCAAAAGCATCCCATAAATAGTCTGAGAAATAGGAGCCCCGACAAAAACAAGGAGAGTGAAAAGAGCGCTTTTGCCTTGAGCATAAGCCTTTTTCCAAACAGCAATTGCAGACATACCTGCAGTACCGCAACCAAGAGCAGAGCCTAATGCCCCAAGACCCAGAGCTGCTGCTGCACCCATTTTGCCAAGAGTAACCATGGTTTCGTGATCTAACATATTTTTACCTCTTCTTGTTGATTTTAATTGATTTCCCGTTTTTTGAACGGATTAAAGTTGAATCCACTCCATTGCAAATCCAACCCATTTGAAAATTCAAGCGTATTCAAGCGCACAGCATGCACAGCAACGCCCATTACAGCTAAAGCTATATTCAAAGCATGAACTAACAACAATACAATCGCTGCACCGAGTAAACCACCTATTGAGCCAAACATTGGTGCTAACATTTCGCTGAAAGATTCAGCAATTGCAGCCCCTGAAAGGCCTACTGCAAATAAACGAATATAGCTAATAACATCCACAAAATTATTGACAATGTTTAGTGCAAGCATTGGAATTGAAATCCATTCTTCTTTCAATTTTGAAACAGGAACAGAGAACAAAACAAGCAAGACAACGCCAGCAATAAGCACATATATCATAGGAGCAGAAGTTGGCCCACTAAAGAAATTCCTACAGAATTCCGGAACTTTTTGCCCAAGAACCATGTTCCCAGCCAAAAAGAACATATACCAAGTAGAGAATAACCACCCTAACTGAGCCAACGCCGTCGTACTCTTATGTTTCACTTGGACTACGATATTCCAAACATGAGCAATAGTCAAATGCACTACAGCTATGCAGAAACAGAAAAATTGCATATTAGACTTATCTCGAATCCATTCCATGGCAGATTTCAATGGAGACGGGCACCAAGAATGATTGACTAAATCTAAATTTGCGACCCAAGGAGCAATTTCTGGAGTCAAGCCAAGATAACTAGCATTAAGAACTCCCCATACAATCGTAGCCCCACTCATCAAATACATAAAGCTAAAGCCTGTGCTTTTAGAATTAGGCATTTTGATTCGAGCAACAATTGTTAAGGCTAAGAACAAAATCCCGTAAAAAGCATCCCCAACAATAATCGCAAAGAACAAACTGAAAAATGCAAGGAATACTGCAGAAACGTCTATTTCTCTATATCCAGGAGCAATTCCAATAATATCATAAAGGAACTGCATTGGCTTAGCCACTGCTTTATGAGTAAGAAGCGTTGGGACAAGGTCATCTTCAGAAGGTTCTTCTTCTCGAACTCCCCAACCATTTACTTTAGCAGCTTCTTGAATTTCAGCTAAACGAGAAACCGGGCAAAATCCTTGAATCATTGTAATGCAAGAATTCCCAATCATACCTCCAGCAACTTCTTGCAATTCTAATTCTTCACTTGCAGAATTCAATTCTGAAACAATCTGAGAACGTGAAGCTGCTAAGCCTTCAAGAGAATCTTCTACTTTTTGGATTTCGGCATTTGCTTTTTCTAGACCAGAACGCATTTCTGCAAGAGACAAAGAAGGCAAAGGCATTTCTATCGCGTTATTCACAGAGACAGGAGTATTTCTGCTAATAACAGCATAAGTCATACCATTTGCATTTTTACCAAATGGCAAAACTAAAGCTTCACCATCAACCGAAATAGATTTACCGGCATCCACTTCGTAAAGTTTGACAAAAACGCCTTTTTCTGCAAGAGATTCTATAGATTTTGGGTCTAGATTGCCAAAAGATTCAAAACGCAATAAATCATTACGCAATTTTGAAATTTCATCTGTCGCATTTTTACGGACAGAAAGCAATTCATGAACCGTTTCTATAGGTTTTTCTACTTGTAAAGGATCTTTGTTTGATTTATCAGGAACTGCTTCCAAAGCTTTACGAACATGCAAAACCTTAGCTTTGGCGGCATTCAACTTTACACCTGTAGGGTTTACAAGTGGAGTTACATGCAAAACACCCATTTCTCTGAGTGTTTCCAAAGAAGTTTCTTTATCCTTTTCAAGGCAAAGGATGGTAACCTTTTTCATAGGGGTTATCATGCAGCTGCCTCCTCACTTTGAGCATCTAAAGCGGCAGCACGTGCAGAAGATTTACCTTTTGCAAGTTTGGAACGAGCCACACCGCTCGTTTGCTGGTCGCCAAGGAAAATATTGATTTTACGGATATTATCTTTGGATTCTGGAATTTTAACCTTTTCAAAGAGATTAACCCGCTGACTCGTGGTACGCAATTCAATCGAAAGTAATTCGTATTGGCGTTCTAAAACACGACGTTCTAAACGTAAAGAAATAAGCCCTTGTAAAGCACGAATACCATCATCAACCCACACAGGTGTTGTAAAGAAATCCGGCAAATTGACATTGAAATCGACTCCATCATAGGTTGGAATACGAACACCGGCAATATTACCTTCTCCTTGACGGACTTCTTTAACCGATAAGTAATCAGCCCACTGAACTGGTTCAGCATAAAGCGAAATCCAAGAAGCCATTCCTTTACGAAGTTTGTCTTCTTCATCTCGTTTTGCTAAAACCCTTTCTTGCAACGTGCGCATTTCCATTTGCAATTGTTGCTTTTTCAAAAGCAACGTCGGCAAGTAACGCTGGTAGCGTTTCAATGCATCACGTTCGGCCTTCAGGGTATTTTTTGTTAACTTGACTTTCGCCATCAATTACCCCTTTTTGGGCCAATATTGACTAATCATCTTGGAAGGAATACCCGTTTCTTCTGGTTCAAAGCAATCAGCAAGAATTGCCCAGCCAAGGTCTAAAGCGGCTTCTAACGGAATATTCACAGACAAATCCATCATTTCTCGTTCAAAACGAAGACCATACTTCAATAATTTCTGGTCCCAGTTACTCATATTGAAGCCCATAGATTGCTTTTCAAGAGTTTCTTTATAACTTGCATAAAGCTGAATCATGGTATTCATAATAGTTCTATGGTCAGAACGAGTAGAACCGTTAACTTGTTGTTTCAAACGGCTCAAAGAACCAAATGGTTCAATACGACCTTTACGCAAATAGAACTGACCTTCAGTAATGTAACCAGTGTTATCTGGAACTGGGTGGGTCACATCGTCACCAGGCATTGTCGTCACTGCAAGAATAGTAATGGAACCAGCGTCATTAAAGTCCACAGCCTTTTCATAGCGGCTTGCAAGTGAAGAATACAAATCACCAGGATAACCACGATTAGAAGGAATCTGTTCCATTGTAATAGCAATTTCTTTCATTGCGTCAGCAAAGTTTGTCATATCAGTCAAAAGAACAAGAACGTTCTTACCTTCTGTTGCAAACTTTTCTGCTACTGCAAGAGAAGCATCTGGCACAAGCAAACATTCTACGATTGGGTCAGAAGCCGTATGCATAAACATAACTGTACGACCTAAAGCACCATTCTTTTCAAGGAAGTCTTTTAAGTAGAGGTAGTCGTCATGTTTAAGGCCCATACCGCCAAGAATAATGACATCCACTTCTGCTTGCAAAGCAATACGTGCCAAAAGTTCGTTATAAGGTTCGCCAGCAATGGAGAAAATAGGGAGTTTCTGAGACACAACCAATGTATTGAAAACGTCAATCATTGGAATACCCGTACGCACCATTGTCTTTGGAATAATACGCTTAGCTGGGTTTACAGAAGGCCCACCAATTGTAATACGTTCGCCATCTACTTCTGGACCATTATCACGAGGCTTTCCTGCCCCGTTAAAAACGCGACCAAGCAAAGATTCACTATAAGGAACCTTCATTGGTTCACCTAAAAAACGGACTTCAGAATCTGTGGAAACACCGCGAGCCCCGGCAAAAACCTGAAGGTCAACCATATCGCCATCAATACGAATCACGCGAGCGAGTGAAGTACCGAAAGAGCTTGTAACTTGAGCAAGTTCCTGGTTTGCAACACCTTCAGCACGAAGAGAAATCACAGAACCTGCAATACGTTCAATACGATGGTAAGCGACATTATGCATTTGTAGCCACCTCCTTTACGGAAGCTGTAATATTTGCTTCAATTTCCTTAAATTCTTGAGAATCCATAGCTACTCGGTTCCAGTCTTTAGTGACCTGAGTCAACTTAAGGAAGAATGTACGAGCGACATCTTTTTCATCAAAAGACATTGGAGTTTTTAAAATGGAATAAACTTTATCAAAGACATATTTCTGTCTATCCCCTGTGCAAGCCGCATCAATATCATGATAAGCATCTTGTTGGAGATAAACCGCATCTAAATATTCAGACTTAAGGTATGTGATAAAGTCTTCAATAGAAGTACCTTCTTCACCAACCACCTTCATCATGTTATTAACATCTACACCTGCAGCAAGAATATGTCTTGCATCAGCAACCTTTGCAGATTCAATAATACCTTCGTATTTAGACCAAGAATCCAATGGGTGAATAGCCGGGAATCGACGTTGGTCAGAACGTTCACGGCTTAAGCCTAAGAATGCACCAACCACTTTCAAAGTAGCTTGGGTAACAGGTTCTTCAAAGTTACCACCTGCTGGAGAAACAGAACCACCGATTGTGACAGAGCCAGTAGAGCCATCTTTTAAACGAACTACACCACCGCGTTCATAGAATGCTGCAATCACGGATTCAAGGTAAGCAGGGAAAGCTTCTTCACCAGGAATTTCTTCCAAACGACCACTCATTTCACGGAGAGCCTGAGCCCAACGAGAAGTAGAGTCAGCCAAAAGAAGCACATTCAAGCCCATTTGACGATAATATTCAGCAAGAGTTACACCTGTATAAACAGAAGCTTCACGAGCAGCCACAGGCATAGAACTTGTGTTACAAATAATAAGCGTACGTTCCATCAAAGAACGACCTGTACGTGGGTCAATAAGTTCAGGGAATTCACGCAAAGTTTCAACCACTTCACCAGCACGTTCACCACAAGCCGCAAGAATCACAATATCAACATCAGCATAACGGCTCATAAGCTGTTGAAGCACCGTTTTACCAGCACCAAAAGGACCAGGAGTACAGAAAGTACCGCCCTGCATCACAGGGAAGAAAGTATCCACAATGCGTTGCTGCATGGTCAATGGTTTTGTTGGGCGTAAACGTTCTTCAAATGCTTTAATTGGCATTTTAACTGGCCATGTTTGAACCATAGAAATTTCAAGTTTTTCGCCATGTTCATTTTTAACAACGGCAATAACATCTTCTACAACATATTCGCCAGCAGCTGCAACTGATTCTACAGTTACTTTGCCAAGAGTTTTGAAAGGCACCATAATACGGTGGGTGAAAACACCTTCAGGAACAGTTCCGAGTGTATCACCAGCTTCTAAAACATCACCTGGTTTAGCCACTGGAGTAAATGCCCACTTTTTATCGCGAGGTAAAGCCTTCAAATACTTACCACGTTGCAAGAAGAACCCACATTCTTCAGCAAGTTCTGGAAGCGGGTTCTGCAAACCATCAAAAACCTGAGTTAAAAGACCTGGGCCTAATTCAACAGAAAGAAGATCTCCAGTGAATTCGACTTCGTCACCAGCTTTAAGACCTGTAGTATCTTCAAAAACCTGAAGTTCCGCATAATCACCGCGGATTCGAATCACTTCACTTTTCAAAGGAACTACTTCGTCCTTGCCGTCGCTATTTTTAGACACGAACTTGGCATAAGCCACTTCATTCTGGGACACGGCACTATCAAACTTGACTCGAATCAAGTTTCCGTTCACACCGATTATTTTTCCGATACTAGCCATTGAAAATGGACCTCCGGTCATTCCTGCCTAAAAGCAGGGTCGTTATCATTAATTACTTGTAAAACTGTCGCATTACCAGCCTCTTCTGAAAGGCGGTTCCAACGACAGCAAATCATCAATTTCACAGTAAAAGCATAAACTGCGGCAATGGAATCTTCGCAAGTTCCAGCTAATTCATCAACAAGCCAAAAACGTGCTTTATCTAAATCCATTTCTCGTTCTAATGGATCTGTTTTAGCAAAAGCATCTGAAACCATTTTTGCAAATGTTACATCAAAACCAACAAAGGAGCGTTCAGAAAAACGAACATCTGGCCCCCAAGCAGCAGCTCTCAACCGCCCAGCTACATTTTTTAGTTGAGTTTCATGAGCATAATAAGAAGCCACGAAAGGATCTTCGTGATCTTCGCCTGCAACTAAAGCGTCAAAAGCAGAAAGCTCTTGCTCTGACATAACTCCAGTACAACGATAGCGAAGTTCTTCAATGCTCAAAGGAGGCTGGTCGCCTAACTTCAACATCGGAAGAGATGCCAATAAGTAAAGAGCGTTGCTCATTATTTCCCCTGAGCAGCGTTAGATACAATTTCTGCAATTTGCGGACGAACTAAAGCCGACATAGCTTGAGCAATAGCCTGTGCTGTAAATTCATGGCTAATGTTACCGCCATCTAATTTTACGCGGAAGCCATATTTGATAGCTTTATCGCTATCTACAGAAACACCTTGACCTAAAGCTTTTTGGAATTCTCCAAGAACAAAAGATTGTAATTTGACTTTGTCATTTTCAGAGAATACGACAGAAATATCTGATGAATAATCTTTAACCAAAGACAAAAGCATTGACTTAAGCGTGTCTTCAGACAAAGCCTTTTCTACTTGCAATGCCAAGATGTCTGAAATCATTTTATCAAAACTTTTACCAACAGAAATCAAAACGTCTCTAGCAGCTTGTTCCAAAGAGCGAGTGCTACGTTCGACATAAACAGCAGCGTCCTTATCGGCTTTTTCTAAAGCCAAAGCCGCTTCTGCGTTAGCATTTTTAATGATTTCTTCTGCCTTAGCTTTTGCAGCGGCAATAATTGCTGCAGATTCTGCTTCTGCTTTTTCTACAGCTTCTTTTTGAATACGATCAATCAAATATTGTAAATCTTCTGCCATTAGAAATCTCCAGATTCTTGACAAATAAAAAAAATGTCCTGCTTGAATATATCGTTTTTTTTCAAGAAAAATCACAAAAAAAATGTAAAATCGTAAAAAAATCTTTTTTCACTCTTATAAGAAAGATAAAAGGTAAAAAAACAAGGATTAACAACACAGAACCAAACTAAATGCCATTTTTAAACAAAAAACAGCCCTTTTCATGTGAATAAACAATTCCTATTGCTTGTAAAAATGAATATACAATTGTTTTTCCCATAAACTTCATACCCCTTTTTTGCAAATCCTTTGAAATTTTTTCAGAAAGTGGCGAATAAGCTAAATCGGTTTCGTATATCACTTTCCCATTCCAAAAATTTCTTAAATACTTTTCAAAACATCCAAATTCTTCAATCAACAACAAAAAAACTTCAGCATTTGTGACAGCCGCCTCAATTTTTCCACGATGTTTAATAATCCCATCTGTTTTTTGAATTTTTGCCAAACGCTCACTTGAATATTTTGAAATTTTAACATAATCAAAATTATCAAACGCTTTTCTAAAAGCCTCCCGCTTATTCAAAACACATTCCCAAGAAAGCCCCGCCTGAAAAGCCTCCAAAAGAAGCATTTCAAACAAATACGAATCCGACAAATTCAAAACACCCCACTCTTTATCGTGGTAACAAACATACTTTTCATTTTTTTCATTACACCACACACAACGTTTTTTAGCCATACCATCTCCCAAAAATATTACACCCTGAATTTTATATAATATTTCCTGATATTTCACCCAAATCCTCCAATTTATTTTGCTGGTTTTGTAGCACATTCGTTACGTAGGATGTATGGAAAAAGGTGTTTTCAAAACATAGTGTTATGTAATGAAAATTTTATATATTTCATAATATGGATAAACAGCAAATTTTTTGGATTGTCGCAGTAATAAGCGAATTTGCAAAAACAAAGGCTCTTTCACTTAAGCAAGCCTTCAATTATTTGAGTTTGTTTAAGGGAATAGATTTTTTGCAAATACATTATCAAGCAGAGCATTTGCTGTCTTTTGAAGATACAATTGAAGATTTGATTGCCATTTGCCAAAAAAATGGAGGGCAAATTCAATGATTCTTTATCATGGTTCTAATACCAAAATATCAAAAATTGATTTGGCAATGTGTAAGCCTTATAAAGATTTTGGTAAAGCCTTTTACCTAACGACAATTTTGCAGCAAGCAAAGGAAATGGCAGAGAAGGTAGCAGAAAGATTTGGTGGTACACCTATAGTTAATGCGTTTGAATTTGATGAAAAATTCGCTTCAGATTTGCGGGTAAAAACTTTCTCTAGCGCTAATCAGGAATGGGCAGAATTTGTAATGAAAAATAGGAATCGAAATTCTTCTGCTATAATAGATGATTACGATTTAATTGTAGGGCCAGTAGCAAATGATGATATTGCTATGCTGTTTAGAACGTTTTCTTCTGGATTCATTTCTATTGATGCTTTGGTTCAAGGTTTAGAATATCGCAAACTAAATAATCAATATGCTTTTAAAACAGAGAAGGCCATAGCTTTATTGCAAAAAAGAGAATCAGTATGACAGAACAGCAAAGTTTTTTAATTGAAGGTATTGTTGGCGATATGGCTTTGTGGGTAATGCAAGAACGCGAAGTTACTTTAGATTCAGCACTTTCGCTTATATACAATTCTACAACATTTGAAAAATTACAAAATCCAGCAACTGGTCTTTATTCAGAAAGTTCTGCTTACAATTATGAATTGCTAAAATCAGAGCTAAATAATGGAAAACTCATTCAAATCGATTACTAAAAATTTTAATAATCAATTTTATGTAAAGCGAAAAAGCCCTTGGTAAAAACCAAGAGCTTTTTTGTGATTAGAAAGAGTTCCTTGTAGAGTAACTCTTGTGTAGTTTAAATATTAGGTGCCTGCAGCAGATGTGTTGCCAATTTTTGTGAAAGATGGAGTCAATGCTTCGCAATCACCATCTACTGTTGCTTCATACTTGACTTCGCCTACGGAAGCAGCGTCATCATCTTCACCTGCTGGTGTAGCAGTCACAGACCAATGTGAGTCATCAACGGCAGTAGCAGTTCCAGCCCCGCATTCATTTAACTTTCCAATATTATCAGCTCCCCATGCAGCATTAGTTCCGCCTTCAGTAAAAGATTCAAAATAATTGAAAGCAGAAGTCGCTGATGTGTATTCTCCTTCCTTTGTAGCGGTAACTTCACCAGGAGCAATGTACCCAATCATCTTCCAGGAGCCAACTTTTGAATTTTCATTCGCATACGCATCCTGCAACTTTACGTAGGATGTGTGGGAAAATTTGCTAAAAAAATATTTTTTTCATATTGACTTATAATATACACATTCTTATATTATTGGTTAATATGAAAAAAACAATAAAAAATGTTGAACTGCTGTTGAATTTTTCGGCTGAAGTGGGTGGGGTTTTCTCTCTAGCCGAGTTGAGTTCATTATTCAATATTACAAATCAACAAACATTGTGGGGATTAATTAAACAATTTGAAGAAACTGCGATATTAACGAGATTTTGTCGCGGAATATACATTACAAAGAATTTTGATTCACAAGTTTTATTTTCGAAAGTGCGTGGGGATGCATATATTTCTTTTGGGTCAGCTTTGGCGTATCATCGTGTAATCGGAACAGAAAGTCCATATCTTATATCTGGTTTGGTGTTAGGAAAAGCTAGCGAATTCACAGGAAAAATCAATATATCATATTCTAAAATTTCTGAAGATTTATTCTTTGGATTTTCCACATTGCCTAATGGTTGTAAAATGGCGGAGCCGGAAAAAGCGTTTCTAGATACACTTTATTTTTATCAGCATGGGAAAGTTTTTTATTTCGATATTTTTCAAGATATCAATACATCATTGATGTCAAATGACACAATATTTTCTTATTTGAAAAACTATAAAAATCAGAAATTTCAAATGTTTGTAAGGAATTATTTTAATGGAAAAATTTAAAAACACCGAAGAATTACTTGCATGGATTATTGATTTTTTTGCCATTTCTTTTGGTAATTCGGCAATTCTCAAAGGTGGAATGTCTCTTCGTTTATTGCATAGTCCTCGTTTCACTAATGATGTAGATTACGTTTTTATTCCATTTGATTCAAAAAAAGATGTCAAACAAATAATTGAAAAAGAACTTGAAAAGGTGAATAATCTGACCTTTACAACATCTCTAAATTCGAAAGCTTTGAGAATATTAATTTCCTATGGAACTCAAGAAGCACAAGTTGAAGTATCTGTAGAAAAAGAATGCCCTTCAATTCCAATGTCGTCTTCTCTATTAAGTACTCCTTATGGACGACCAGCACGGATTATCCGTATTATGGATCCAAGTATCTCTTTTGCTCATAAAATTGCGGCATGGAACGAGCGAAATCTTATGAGAGATCTTTATGATATTTATCAATATGAGTCACTGTTTAAGATAAAACCTCAAATTGATGTTTTAAAAATACGATTAAAAAAAGCTAAACCTTTTGGTAACACAACCCCAGCAACAAATATGAATGATTTAATAAATCACTTAACCGATTGCGCAAATAGCATTACAGAGGAATCATTTTCTGAACTTTTACCATTACTAAATACAGAAGAATTATCTGGTTTGTCATTTAGAATAAAACCAGCGATTTTTTCTTTATGTGAAAGTTTGAAAAATGATTTTTAGATAAATCTTTATAAAAAACGGTGAAAAAAAATTCTTTAGTAAAAAGTTTTCTTTGTACATGAAAAGAGACATCCAAAGAGAAATTCTTGAATTATTTGAAATTTTTGATTTCTGTACTTAATAATTAGTGATGTCAATTTAAACTACATCTAAACTAGTATAATGAGTTTGGTTATTATACTAAAAAGCCTCCTCTTTGAAAGAGAAGGCTAGAATTAAATAGCACGTTTATTATTGAGCTACTTTTTCAAAGTTTGGTGTTAAGGCTTTGCAATCAGCTGCTTCTGAATCACTTGCTGGGGCATATTCAGCTGTATATGCAATTGCGCCACCAGTAGTTCCTTTAGCTACATTGACTATCCAAGCAGAACCAAGACCACAATCATTTAATGCAACTTTAGATGTAGCAGTCCATGCCGCTGTTGCTGCATCAGGTAATGCAGCAGATTCTGTGGTTCCTAAACCATCAGTAAAACCAAAGTTATTGGTTGCATTGTTTGTACCGATTGAATAACCAATTGTTGTCCAGTTACCATAATACTCTCCAACTTCAGACACATACGCATCCTGCAACTTTACGTAGGATGTAAAAGGAAAAACTACAAATAAGGTATTGACTAATTTAACATCATATATTAAATTAGTCAATAGAGGTTCGCAAATGAAATTAGCAAATTACTACAGAAGAACTATTGAAAAAACTTTGGAAAGAATGAACAAAACTTTTCCTGTCGTATTGATTACTGGTCCAAGACAAGTTGGGAAAACAACTATTTTAAAAAAATGTAGTTCAAAAAAGAGAAAATATGTTTCTCTTGATATTCAAGAAAATCGATTGTTGGCAAAAGAAAATCCAGATCTTTTTTTACAACGATTTTCACCACCACTACTCATTGATGAGATTCAATACGCCCCTGAATTACTTTCCTATATAAAAAATATAGTGGATCAATCTCAAGAGAAGGGATTATTTTGGCTTACAGGCTCTCAACAATTTCATTTAATGAAAGGTGTTTCTGAAAGTTTAGCGGGGCGCGTTGGTATCATTCAAATGCAAGGATTTTCTTTATCAGAAACAAAAGAAAAATTAAATAATCTAAAATTTTTACCTACAAATGATTGGATTTTAAGCAAAGAGAAACTAGGACCAAATTTAAGTTATGAAGATTTATTTCGTTTGATTTGGCGTGGTAGTTTTCCTGCAATGCATACTATACCAGAACTAGATTGGGAAGATTTCTACAGTTCTTATTTAAAAACATATATAGAACGTGACATAAGGGACTTGACATCCATTGGCGATGAAATGTTTTTCTTAAAATTTCTTATTTCAGTAGCATCTCGAACGGGACAACTTTTGAATTATTCTGACATTGCAAGAGATATCGGAAAACCTATGGTAACAGTTCAACGTTGGGTTTCTTTGTTAGTAACTTCGGGCATAGTTTATTTATTATATCCCTATGCACAAAATATTGGAAATAGAATGACTAAAATGCCCAAAATATATTTTTTAGATACCGGTTTAGCTTGTTATCTTACAAAATGGAATTCATGGAAGGCTTTAGAGGCTGGGGCAAAAAGTGGAGAAATGCTAGAAACTTTTGTTGTGTCAGAAATTTTAAAAAGCTATTGGCATAATGGTCGAACTCCAAATATTTCCTTTTATCGAGATAAGGAAAAGAGGGAAATAGACCTTATTTTTGAAGAAAATGGTTTACTGTATCCAGTAGAAATTAAGAAAAAAACTAATCCCAATAAAGATGATATTAAATATTTTCCAATTTTAGAAAAGACAGGTTTTAATGTAGGTAATGGTGCTGTAATCTGCCCTTCTCAAGATTACAAACCTATACAAAAAAATGTAAACATAATACCCATACGTTTTTTATAATGAAAAAAGAGCCTCTCGAATGAGAAGCTCTTTTTAACATTAGATAAAATTATTTACCGATGTTTTCAAATGTAGCAGTGAGTGCTTTACAATCTGCACCACCCGCAACGTTTGCTGTATATGCATCTTGACCATCAGCAACAGCTGTTAATTTAACAACCCAGTTTTTACCTGGAGTACAATCATTGAGTTTAGCATTGTTTGCTGCTTCCCAAGCGTCATTAACAGCGGCTGAAGTTGTATTTTCTGCAGTTAACGTTGATCCAGAAGTAAATGTGAAGTTATTCGTTTTACCATCTGTACCAGGAGCTGTGTAGCCAATGATTGTCCAACCACCATAAACATTTGATTCTGAGAAGTAAGCCTGTTGCAACTTTACGTAGGTTCCAGCAGCTGGGCCTACTTCAGAAGCTTTGGACTTAGCGATCATGCCGAAGAGTTTTGGAACTGCTACAGCGGCGAGGATACCGATGATCACAACAACGACCATCAATTCAATGAGTGTAAAACCTTGCTTTTTCATGATTTTCTCCTTGTTGAAGTTTGCAAGTTTTTTAGGCAAACTGCCCTTTCAACCACTAATATACAAGTTTTTGTCACAAAAGTCAAGAGATTTGTCAAAAAAATGTCATTTTTTTGTCATAACCTTGTTTTTGCTCGAAATTTTGCAAAAATCAGCGTTTTTTAAGGGGTCGCCAATAAAAGGTTGTTCCTATTATATATTTATTAAACGAAAAACGAACAAAAAATTCACAAAAAAACACATTTTTTTATTCCAAAATAGAATAGAACCTACGGTTTTTCTCATTAGGAAGAAAATTTTTAGAAAAAAGTGGGGCTTTACATTTTTGATAATCTTGCTCTGGCCCCTTTTACAAAGGTAATTCCGCCTTTTTTCGGCCAGGAGATATTATGTTGTTTAAAGACATCGCTTTAAAAACGTTAGAAGAGTCTAGCGAAGAACTTTCTCGTTTTACCAAACGAAGCTATTATTATTGTCTTCAAAAATTATTTCACTATGCTCCCAATTTGCATTGTGAAGAAATTAATTCTCAATTTGTAAAAGAATATCGCAACCATTTAATTGAATTAGGGAATAAGCCAGCAACAATTGCAAAAGCTCTTTCTGTTTTAAGAAATTTTTCTCGTCGGTTAATGACAAAAGGTGTCATTTCTGAAAATCCATTTGCGGATATAAAAATCAAACGCGTTTATTCTCACAGACAATTTTTAAATGTATCTGATTTACGAAAACTTTTTTATCGTTTTATGGAACATGAGAATATGCTACGAATCCCTGAACGCAATGCGGTTCGGGCCTTTCTTTTTAGTTGTTTTACTGGCCTACGTTATTCTGATTTAAAATCTTTGACTTTTGATGAAATTAAAGATGGAAAAATCCGTAAACAAATGCATAAAACTGGCGATTATGTTTATATTCCAATTCCGGAACAAGCAAAAGCATTATTACCTAAATGCAACGAAGGCAAATGTTTGAAAGTTTCTGAAAATTCTTACTTCAATAAATTTTTACGCAGTGGCGCAAATCGCCTCGGAATTTCTCAACGGCTACACTGCCATTTGGCACGCCATACTTTTGCAACGACATGCCTTTATCTAGATATTCCTCTTGCTGTTACTAGCAAGCTTCTTGGGCATCGTGAAATTTCCACCACACTGATTTACGCCAAATACATTGACACCATTTTGGACAAAGAAATGCGCAAATTCAAAAAACTCTAACCCTCTTGGTTTCTAGCCTTTTGCTAGAAACCATTTTCATATTAATCCTACGTAAAGTTGCAAGATGCGTATGTTAGTGAAGCTGGAAATCAAATTGGTGATTGGACCAAGATTGGCTACAAGATGGCAAACACCTCTGTATTTACCTACTCGGAACCAACTAGTGGTTTTAATGACAACACAGTAGCGTTGTCAAGCGGAATGGAAGATGCTTGGGTTGCAACATCTCTTGCAGCTTTAAACGATTGTGGTCTTGGTTCAACTTGGGCAATTTCCGTTGAACAAAATGGTTCTACAGGTGGCTCAGCAGTATATGTTGCTGAAGTTACTGCTGCATCAGGATCAACAGAAGCCGATTGTAAAGCCTTAACTCCTAGCTTCGAAAAATTAGATACCAAACCTTAATTTTTTATTGCTATGTGCAGAAAAAGGCAATCCTAATGGGTTGCCTTTTCTACTTGAGATGAGCCATATAATCATTTATCACAATTATACGGAATGCTATCTTGATATAAAGTCTCCGGAGCAACATCAACGTTTCCATTGTCCCACGTGACTACGCCATGAAAAAGACTCGGATTATTAAAAACATCAACATCATCTAAAATGTCAAACGCTTTGCCTACTAATGTTGTTGTATCAAATAAACGCTTTTCTCCCGTTGAAAAAGTAAGCAATAACATTCGACCTGTTAAAGGTTTCACCTCAGCCACCTTTACAGATTCATTGGCAGAATTTGCATAACATATTCCATTTACAATAAACATTATACACCTACTTACCTATTGCATGGGAGGGATTTTTTCAAAATGTTCTCCTTTAACAGCTAAATTCCATGCCTTATAGACGTCTTCCTCATGAAAAGCCAGCCAACCAGTAACGATTTTCAACTGTTTATGAGGTAAAGAACCTGCAAGCAATTCGCCATCAACCCCAATCACAGCTTCGAACTCTCCATAATATACATGAACATGGGGCTTATTATGTTGTTTTACATCGCAAAACAACATGTAAATAATCATTCCAGCAAAACGACTTAATTCAGGCATTTATAGCTCCAAAATGTAACTAATCAAATTTATGTATAACTAAATATAATTTATTTGCTCAACAAACAAAACAGCTTGATTTCCTTTTACATCCTACGTAAAGTTGCAAGATGCTTATATTGCAGAACAGGGCAATGCTGTTGGTAACTTTACTACCATTGGTTATACAGTTCCTGGTGGCACATCTGGAGCAGATAAAGGAGAAACAACAAACTTCACATATGAACAAATTGGTTCATACTCAGATGGTTCTATTGTAGATGCTTCTGGAGAATTGGTATGGCAAGCCTCTAATAAGGCAAAATTGAATGATTGCGCTGGTGATGCAAACTGGGCTTTGCAAGTTACCGTTACCAACGCAGACGGAGCTGAATGGAAGACTAAAGAACTTTCCGATGTTTGCAAGGCTTTGACACCTAACTTTGACAAAATTGGAAGCGGTACATTCTCAGGTTCCTAATTTTATAAACAACAAAAAAAATAGACTCTCGTTTGAGAGTCTATTTTTTTATATCAATTCAAGATTTACAAGTTCCGAAATTTGTTGTTTGTTCCAAAGATTATTTTCCCAATAGAACAATTTTTCTTTTCGCTTTTTAAATATCCTAAAAATTGTTTGAGAATTATCATATATATGCATAATGTCTGCAACTTTCACAAGTTCAGGTAGTAGCTTTAACGCCTTTTCATATCGTGAAATAATTTTATCCGATGGAACATCATGACCACCATTTAATACACGAGCCTTTACTCTTAGAGCATTTATTTTTGGATTCACAGTCAATATGTAAAATATTCGAATAAAGTATCCCTGTTTTTTAGCTCTTTGCAAAAGATCCAAATTTCTTGGAGTAGATAAAACTGTTTCAAAAGAAAAACTTTTTCTTTCTGCCAATAATTTTTCTCGAATTTCAGTAGCACGTTCAGCGGCTTCTAAATCAGAGCAATGCAGACTATTTTTTATGTTATCAGCATTAATATATGGTTCTATTATCTTGGCTAGGCCAACGATTGTTGATTTTCCACTTCCATTAGGACCTGCAAAAACGACAATTTCAGGCTTCAACATATTCTATCCGACCATCAGGAAATTCAAAATATGCTTGTTGTTTTTCTGCGTCATACCTAGCAATAGGATTTCCCTTAATTAGACTAATTTCGTTAGCAATGCGAATAGCCTCTGAAAATCGATAGGTCATTTCTTTGTCAGAAACACCTTCAAAAGAATCTAGTTCATTTGTTGTTTTCATAATCTATTCCTTTCTAAATTCAGTAATCAATATAATAAAAACTTTCAATAACGACATCTAAATTTGATGAACATTAAATAATCACATCCTACGTAAAGTTGCAGGATGCGTATGTTGCTGAAGCCGCTAAAGTTGGTTCATGGACTGTTATTGGTTATGTAGCCCCAGGAGCAGCTAATGCCGCGGCTGGCGATGTTGGTAATGGTTCTAGTACAACTAATTTTACTTACACTCCATCAACATCTTTGACCGGAGCTGCCACTCAGGGGTCAGCAGCAATCGGAACCTTTGAAAATACATGGAAAGCTACAGCAAAAGTTGCTTTAAATGACTGCACGACTGAAACTGGTGTATGGAGCGTAAGTTTGGCTGCTGCATCTACTGGCGACGCTGTTCTCTACACAGCATCAACTCCGAGTTGTGGAGAAGCGCTCACCCCAACATTCAACAAAATCGGAAAATAATTTATTAGTTATTTGCTAATCACAAAAAGCTCTTGGTCTTACCAAGGGCTTTTTGCATATATTTTTTTATTCTTGACAAAATTGAATTATGCAATGCGTTGTACATAATTTTAAAATGACAAACAGAAATCCAAATATTAAAAAGAGATTTACTTTTTGTAATGTCCATATGTAGAGATAACTAGAACTTCTATAACAGCATCGTGAATTTGATAAACTAATCTGTGTTCGTGTGTTATTCTACGAGACCAAGTTTCGTTACTATAATGTTTTAAACGTTCTACCTTGCCGGTTCCTGTACGCGGATGCTCTTTTAATTCATCTAACAGTTTGGCTAGTTTACTTATTGCTTCAGGACAAGATTTTTGGAGTTTTATGACATCGTCACTGGCTTGCGGAGTGAAAATTATTTTGTACGGCATAAAATCCTATTCAAAAAATCAGCACCGCTCTCATTTTCACCCATTTCATCGCAAACACCGTTTTCCATCGAAGCAATAGATTTGTCTAGTTTGGCGAAGAATTTTTTTTCACTCATCTCTGTTTTGGGACGCACTTCCTTAACGGAATCAACCCCCTTGAGTAATAGGATAGCGTTCTTCAAAGACTTTAACTTTGAAGCATCACTGACACTGACTATTAATTGCGATTCGTTTATGGTTGTTGTGGCAATCATATAAACCTCTTAGTATAATATATATTATTGTTGCCATATTTGTCAATTTTCGCATTTTTGAAAACAGTTATTTTTCGATATTTTCCTTTTACATCCTACGTAAAGTTGCAACAGGCATATGTTTCTGAAGCAGCAACAAATTTCGGTGATTGGACTATTATCGGATATAAGGCTCCTGGAGATAATAATAAAACAACAAACTTTACTTACGCACAACCAACGGGAGTAACATACTCAAATAATTCTGCAGCCTTATCCGCAACAGCAGCAAGTGTTTGGCAAGCATCTAACAATGCTAAATTAAACGATTGCCCGGCTGCTGCTAACTGGAGTATGACAATTGCAGCATCAACAGTAACCGCTGGTGAAGCTGTTTTTACTCCAACATTCTTAGCTGCTAACAAGGCTAATTGTTTACCATTAACTCCTAATTTTGAAACTGTTGGCAAGTAATATTGTCCTAAATACACAAAAAAGCCCTTGGTCTTACCAAGGGCTTTTTGCATATATTTTTTTATTCTTGACAAAAACAATTTGTGTATATATATTTCATATATATGATTTTTGAATGGGATGAAAATAAAGCAAAAATAAACCTAACAAAGCATAAAATTTCGTTTGAAGAAGCTCAATCAGTTTTTTATGACGAGGAAGCACTTTTGATTTCTGATGAAATTCATTCCAATGAAGAAGAACGATTTATTCTATTAGGTTTATCGGCTTCAATGAAAACACTTTTAGTTTGTTTTTGCGAAAGAATTATTGCAGGCGATGAAGTTATTCGCATTATATCTTCTCGAAAAGCAACTAAAAAAGAATCTGAACAATATTGGAAACGGAGAAAGGTATGAAAAAAGATTACGATTTTAGTAATGCAATAAAAAATCCATACGCTAAAAAGCTAAAAAAAACGATTTGTATAAATATTAACGAATCTGTTATATCGTATTTCAAAACACTTTCTGAAAAAACAGATATTCCGTATCAAACTTTGATTAATATGTTCTTAATGCAAGCCAAAGCTGAAAAAATGGAACCAAAATTCATCGCCAAAACACGCAAAAAACATGTTGCTTAAATCTATACATCCTACGTAAAACTTCAGCAAGCTTACGTTTCTGAAGCTAATGAATATGGCTCATGGAAATTGATTGGTTATACCGCACCAGGAAATAATGGTGAAACAACTAACTTCAAATTCGATAAAGAGGCTTTAGCCGAAGACGCTGCTTCTGCAACAACAGAACAAGCAAATGTTTGGACTGCAACAAACAAAGCAAAATTAAATGATTGTGCAGGAGAGGTTGCTCATTGGACAGTTTCTACTGGCGCTATCGGTTCTGCAGGTCAAGACTCCTATAAAGCTGAAGTTGATGTAACTGAATGTCAAGCACTTACGCCTACATTTAGCAAAATTGGTCAATAATTTTAGCGACTTGTTTAAAGTAGTAATTTAATAAAATCGGCAATGTTTTACGGAATGTTGCCGATTTTTATTTGTTATGCGTTTTTTTTTGTTTTATCTTATTTTACTTCCTTTACTAGCATCCTCTTTGCCTTATTTGGCTTGTTATTTTTTAGACACGCCTGTTTTACAAGGATTTTTTTCAATTGATGTTCTAATTTTATTGAGTATATTTTTTATTCCTAAAAAGAACATTGTTTTAAGGGCTTTGTGGATTTTAGCATTATTCTTATATTCTGTTTTTTACGCAAATACATTTAAAGAAATTATCTTATCGCAAGAAAGTTCTGAATTAGTTAATCTGATTTTAGCATTTATTTATATCGCTTTAGCAATAATTACAGCATTCATTCCTAGAAATAAATATACCTACACCACTATATTTACACTTTTAGCTTTAGTCATTTTTGTCGCTGATGCCTCCAATATTTTATACGCAACATTTCATATTACACTTGGTGAATTTTGGCAATTAGCACAATTTTTTATATGGGGCATAGCTTTATTTTTTGCCATTCCCTTATTACATGGATTTTTATTAGCATTTTTCTCTTTTAATTTTTTCAAACAAACATTAAACTCAAAAGATAATTATCCAGTTCTAGGACTTTTTCTATTTATTTTTATTTTGCTTTTGAATCTAGGCGTAAACGCTTTACAAAATCGAGAACGCATTATCTCAATGACACTAAAAGATACAGCCAAGTCGTTTATTCAGACAGGTACTAATATAGATCAAAGTACTTTTTTACGTGAAGATATAAAAGATGCTTTTCCTGTTTTTCAAGGTCCAAAAAACTCCTCACCCGATACCAATTACACTTCTGTAGTCATGGTTCTTGTTGAATCTTGGGGAGTGCCTAAAAACATTGATTTATTGAAATACTCATTTAGTTTTTTTGATGATGTTCCACAAAGTTTTAAAGGTTTGTATTTAAGAAATGTGGCTTACACGCAAGGGGCTGAATGGGAAGATTTCAATATGCCGCAAGGAAAGCCTAGTGATTTTACTTTGCCTAAACTTTATCAAAATGCTCACTATGAAACCTGGTATTTGCATGGCTACGATGGCGATTTTTATGAAAGAAAAATAAACTACCCTGCTTTGGGCTTTGATTCTCTTTTGTTTAGAACAGAACTTTTTAAAAGAGGTTTAAAATCTTGTAAATATGGTTATCCCGGAATTTGCGATACATCAACAGCGGCGTTTATTGCTGAAATCCTTTCAGATTCTAGCAAAAAGCATTTCATTTATTGGACAACGCTTGACGCGCACTACCCGTATTCATTATCACCAGAAGAAAAAGAATCTGATTTCTGCAAAGATTTTAATTTGAATGAAGCAGAGTGTGCTTATTATTCAAGGCAAAGTGTTTCTTTAAAAATGATTGCGAGTTTAGCAAAAAAATTTCCACGAACAAGGTTTATTGTTCGTGGAGATCATCGCCCAATGGGGGCAAATACGCCAGGTTTTGTTTCAAGCTTTTACCACCGTTGGGTTCCTATGCTTATTTTAAATTAAAATTATTTCTTTTCTTCTTTTACTGCTTCTGTATTTACAGGAGTTTCTTTTGCAGGTTCTTCTGTTTTTGTTTCAACAGGTTTTTCTTCGGAAACAGTAGCTGGTGAGGCTGGAATTGCAGGAACTTCTGGTGTCTGGACTTCGGCTTTTACAGTAGAATCCTTTGCCACTAAAGAATCTACAGGTACTGGTGTTGTTGTTTCTGCATTTAGAATTTCTTCTAACATTTCAGCACCTTGTAAAAATTCATTTGTTTCCATGCATTGTTTCTTTTCAAGCAAAGTTTGCAGATATTGCTTTTGAGAAGCAATATCATTTTCACTTGCTGCAATGCCTGCTAATTTAAATAATGTAATACAAGTTTTTGCTCCATCCGGGAAATCGGTATTCAAACGGTTCAGAATCACTTTTGCTTTATCTATCTGACCAGCTTCTGTTAAGCAAAGAGCCATCCAGTACAAAGATTCTTCGGCCATTTCACCTGTTTTCATTTGTTCAAAAACTTGTTTAAAGCCGTCAAATGCAATTTTGTATTCGCCACGTAAAAAGTCTGCTCTTGCTGTATTAAACATTGTTTCCATTTCAAGAAGCAAATTGGCTTGCCGTTCAATGCTATCAAGTGAAATCGGGGCTTGCGGTGCGCCACTTACAACCACTTTTTTAGCAAGAATCTTATCGGATTTTCCAAGGAGTAAATCTAAACGATAAGAAATTTCTTCTTGACGCGTATCATTACGCACCGATTCATCGGCCATACGAGTAGCCAAAATGGAAAGGTCTGCTTTCATACGGTTCAACAATTGCTCTTGAGCCGAAAGTTTTTCTTCTAAAAGGCTATTAGCCTTTCGCAAAGAATCCAACCGTAAATTCGTCTGCCGAAGATCTTTTTTCAAATCATAACGAACGTCATCATTGATTTCTTGAATTTCTTCGGTACGAAGCATTGTGATATGCGAGCAACCTGTTACAAAAAACAGGAGCAACGGAATCAAAAGCAATCGTTTCATAGAGAGACCTCAAAAAAGAATTACTTAATTTTTACACGGAAATTAGCACGACGATTTTGAGAATAAGCATCTTCAGAAGCGCCTTCTACTTTTGGTTTTTCTTTTCCATAGCTAACGGTTTCCATTCTGTCAGAAGAAATGCCATAAGCAACAAGGAATTCTTTAACCTTCATAGCGCGTTTTCCACCAAGAGTCATGTTGTAGTCTTCTGTGCCTCTTGCATCAGTATGACCTTCAACGGTAACAACAAAGCGTTCTTCTGCCTTAAGCATATCACCGACTTGAGCAAGAAGTTCTTTTGCTTTTTCGGTCAGTTCAAAACGATCAAATTCAAAGTAAACATCGTCTGACATAAGACGGTTAATCATTTCTTCTAAACGAGCACGGTCAGCTTCGAGTTTTTCTGCAGCAAGACGTTCGGCTTCTAAACGAGCGCGTTCTGCAGCAGCTAAAGAATCTTCTTTAGACATACCTTCTTGAACACGGATAGCACTCTTTTTAGCTTTAGGTGCCGGGTCCGTTTCCGGAGGAGGAGGATTTGAACAAGCGGAGAAAATAGCGAAAGCAAGAGCTCCCGTCAAAAGCCAATTTAAGGTTTTCATTTTTTACCTTCCTTTTTAGAAGTGGGTGGCGGAGAATCGTACCAAGACCATGTAGGCGAAGTATTTTCCCCTTGTTTTGTGATTTGCGTTACATTTGAGCCATCACGGCGCATAATATAAATTTGGTAAGTACCGCTTCTATCGCTAGCAAAAGCTATTAAGTTACCATCTGGAGACCAGGTTGGGTGTTCGTTATTGCCAGCATTTGAAGTAAGTTGCACAATATCTGAGCCATCGAATGCACAGGTATAAATATTCATTTTACCATTGTCCATTGAGGTATAGACAATTCGGTCTCCTGTCGGCGACCAAGCGGCCTTTTCATTATAACGGCCCATAAAAGTCACTCGGCGGACATCACTACCATCTCGGCCCATGACATAAATTTGTGGGCCTCCGCCTCTATCACTTGTAAAGAGAATTTCTGTTGCGCGCGGGCTCCAGGCAGGGCTTGTCTGAGAAGATTTTAAATAAGAAATTCTACGACTTTTTTTGCCTTCGGCATCGCCTAAATAAAGGTCAGTTTTTCCATCACGAATTACAGAGAAAAGAATTTCACCTGTAATTGGATTAACAGCCGGGCTGAAAGATTGCTTGTGTTCTGTATAAATTCGACGAACGCGTTTAGTGTCTAAATCTTTTACATGTAACTGCGGCTTTTCATTGCGGAAACTTACAAAAATCAATTTATTGTTCCCTAAAGCCCATACCGGCATCATGCTTAAAGCGGAATCATTTGTGGCTTGTCTGCGTCTATAGCCGTCGTAATCAGCATAAATAACTTGTTTTACGCCATCAATTTTACGCACCCATGCAAGTTTTGTAGAAGCAACTCCACGTTCACCCCACAATTCAAAAACCACTTGGTCAAAAAACAAATGTATTGCTTCACGAACATTTTGCACAGCGATTTCGTAATTTTCACCAAAAACGAGTTGCTTGGTTTGAGAGGCATAAAGGTAACAGGAAAGTTTTACTTTGCCATTCGCTAAAAGTTCTGCAGAACCTGTAACATAAAACTTTGCTCGGGCACGACTAAAAGTTACTAAATCAAATTTTGGAGAAGAAATCACCTCAAAACGGCCAGAAAGATTCGCATCGCTTTCTAAAATTTGGTGCGGAGGGGCTTCTCCCCATTCAATTTTACCTGATTTTTCTGCAAATGGAACAACCCCTAAAGGCATCGTTTTAAAAACAGAAATCCCTACGTCGACAGCAATAGTGTCAATCGCCGAAAAAACCGGCGAAAAAAAGAAACAAAAAGATAAAAAGAAAAGAAAAACTCTACGCATCATTATCAATATACTAAATTTATACCAAAATGTTCGTAAGTCATTGAAAATAAACAAGTTACAAGAATTTAATTTTGTGATTTTCATCATTTTTCTTGGTATTTTTTATAAATTTTCAAGAAATTTATTCTTTTTAAAATTTCAAACAAAAGGGATTCTATGACTTTTGGCTCTATTCTTCAAACTTTTAACGATGTGATTTGGAGTGGTCCACTTATTATCGGTATTCTTTTTGTCGGATTTTTTTTGACATTCCGCCTGAAATTTTTCCAAATTTTCCAGTTAAAAAAAGCTTTTTACTTTCTTTTTCACGATGAAAAAGGAGGGCCAGGAGAAATTTCAAGCTTTAGCGCTCTTTGCACAGCTCTTTCAGCAACTATTGGAACCGGAAATATTGTAGGAGTAGCAACTGCAATATGCCTTGGAGGGCCAGGTGCGCTTTTTTGGATGGTTTTTGCTGCGTTTCTTGGAATGGCGACTAAATACGCCGAAGGTCTTCTTGCAGTAAAATACCGAAAAATTCAACCAAATGGTCGCGTTCTAGGCGGACCGTTCTATTACATAGAAACCGGATTGAAGGAAATTTATAACAAGAATTTCAAATGGCTGGCTTATCTTTTTGCCATTTTTGGCGTTTGCGCTGGTTTGTTTGGTATAGGCACATTAACGCAAGTTAATAGTATTTCAACAGCAATGAATGTTCTTATTCCAAGTGATACACTATTTTCTATCGGGAATCATAACTTTAGCTACACTACCGTTATATCTGGAGCCATCATAACAATTCTTGTGGCTTTAGTTTTAATTGGCGGACTTCGTCGAATTGCTAAAGTTGCAACAATTATCGTGCCTTTTATGGTTATAAGTTATGTTGGAATTTGCCTTTTTATGCTTATTTATAATGCAGAAAAGATTCTCCCAGCTTGCCAATTAATTTTAGAAAGTGCCTTTAATGGCGGTGCTTTACAAGGTGGGGCCATTGGCACTCTTATGATTGCTATGCAAAAAGGTATTGCCAGAGGTATTTTTTCAAATGAAGCCGGCCTTGGGTCGGCCCCAATTGCTGCAGCTGCTGCTAAAACAAATGACCCTGCACGTCAAGGACTTGTTTGCATGACAGGAACTTTTATCGATACAATCATTGTTTGTTCTATGACTGGACTTGCTGTAATAACGACCGGAGCCTGGCTTGAACCTGGGTTAGAAGGAGCCGCCGTTACATTATTTGCATTCAATAAAGGGCTACCTTTTGCTAGCATCATATCAGAAACTCTACTCTCATTCAGCCTTGCTATTTTTGCATTTACGACAATTCTTGGCTGGAACTATTATTCAGAAAAATGCCTGGAATACATTTTAGGGGCAAAAAAGCCTAAAGCTCAAATCATTTTCCGGTGTTTTTATATTCTCGCTGTATTTTTAGGCCCATATTTGACTGTTCAAGCAGTTTGGACCATTGCTGATATTTTCAATGGTCTGATGGCATTCCCGAACTTAATTGCCATTTTACTTTTAAATGGAGTTATTCTGAAAGAATCTCAAAAGTTAAAAAAAGGGTATTAAATTAGTTCTGCGTATAAATGTTCTGCATTTTCACAAGCTAATACTTTTGAAACCCAATGAGGGTCAAGTACTTTTGAAGCCATTTTGGCAATAACTTTTGTATGAGCCAGTGGTGACGATACTGGCGAAAGAACCATACAAATCATTGTGGCTTTTTCTGAACCTGCCAACGTTTCTGGCAAAAAACCTTTCGCTGAAATTCCAAAAGCTAAAAGAGGATTTGAAATGCCTTCAACTCTTGCATGAGGCAAAAGTAAACCATTTCCCATGTAAATCCCTTGTTTTGTTCTTGTTTGCATTTCATTCCAAGTAGCTAATGGTTCAAAAGGAATTTTTCCATTAACCAAAGAATCAAATAAAAGACCTATAGCCATATCAAAATGCACTTGTTCTTTAAAAACAAGGACATTTTCTTTGCAAAAATCAGGGCAAAGTTCAAGCATACATCAAGTTTCTAAGAAAGAGCACAAATACTTGTTAGCTTCTGCACTAGAAGAAGGTGAATATTCTCTATAAAGATTCAAAACCTGCAAAAGCTGTTTTTTACCTGGTTCTATGTAATTTTTAAAAGATTCTATCCCTTTAGTTTTTGAAAGGAAACAATATGCCCCTAAAGCTTGCATTAAGCGTTGTAAAGAAGCCGCTAAAAACGCAATCCAGGTTTCTTCGTCTGAATACCCTGCATTGCCAGGAAAATCGCGCAACCATTTTTTGAAGAAACTTTCTACCATTTCTTTAGGCATTTGCACGTAAGGGTCCCATAGCAAAGAGGCTAAATCGTAATATTGCGACCCACGACGAATGCCCTGAAAATCAATAAAACCAACCATTTCATTTTCTAAAAGCAAAATATTTTGCGATTGAAAATCTCTGTGCATTAAAACTTTAGGTTGTAAGTCAACATTACAAGCTAACGTAGCAAACGCTTCAGAAATTTTTGCCGGAAGTTCTTTTACTCCACAATGCTTTTTAAGGAAATTTTCAGTAAAATAATCAGATTCCCATTTAAGGGCTTCATAATCAAATTTACGAGCCGCTAAATTAGGGTATGAACTAAAAACAGATGCTGATTCTACTTGCATACTAATTAAAGATTGCAGTACCAAATCATAAAGAATAGAAGCACTCGCCCGCTTACTACCTTGCATCGGAAAGACTTCATCAAAAAGAGAACGCTTGCCAAAATCTTCTATAACAAGTTGAGCCGAAGCATCATCTCTGAAAAATACCGCAGGCACGGGAACTTTAGCATCTTTTAAAATCCGACTTAAATCGGCATAATTACGAAAATCTTCATTTGCTGAAGGATTTACTTGAACTATTAAAGATTTTTCTTTTGAAATAACGCGATAATATTTACGCCCAGAACCAGCAGAACCCGCATCTTCAACAGAAGAATCAGGGGTAAAACCACGTTCTAACAAATATTTTTTGACTTTTTCAGAGATATTTTGATTTTCTTGCAACATACCCACAATATACACTCTGTTTTCTTTAGAAAACATAGGTTGTTTTTTTTTTACTTTTCTTTTTTTGATTTTTTCTCTTTTCTAGCGTAAAGTCCGGAAAGATCCCGGGCTACACCGAACAATGCCCCTATTTCATTGCGTGTTGGTTGCACCCTTTGTAAAAATTGATGGACAAAAGATTCCATCCAAACCTGGTCTCTGTAGCGACCACTTAAATGTTCTAATAAAAATGCTTTGAATTTATCAATTTGTTCTACATCGGCTAATTGATCGCCTGCGCTAGGTAATGGTCTGTGCGCTCTTCCTTCTCCGGATAAAAGTCCCGAACGACAAAGTTCATAAAGGACAACAGAAACTGCCTGGGCTAAATTCAGACTCATTAACCCAGGAACCGGTATTTCACAAACTACGCCACACAAGTTGACTTCTTCTAAAAGCAAGCCTTTTGATTC
Organism: Fibrobacteraceae bacterium; assembly: GCA_045629945.1. Lineage (GTDB taxonomy): Bacteria > Fibrobacterota > Fibrobacteria > Fibrobacterales > Fibrobacteraceae > UBA1765. The sequence goes on along the minus strand of JAZQSE010000041.1, from coordinate 70,714 downwards.
GCGACCAAAAATCAATGCTGTTTTAGAATCCTGCCTGAACGAAGGTAATGTTTTGGGGAGTTCTGGAAGCATTACATGAGGCAAAACACTATTAAAAACACGACGACTGAAAGCGACTGAAAATTGGCAATCAGAAATGGCCTCTGATAAAGTATTGAAAATTTCTGCCGAATCTAAAACTTCTCCTGAATTATGCGCAGTATGGTATGAATCTGGGTTAACACTTTTTCGACGAGAAGAAACTATCCGAAGAGATTCTACTCCATTACTCCGCATGGCTCTTGCCACAAACCCTACATTATGTGGGTGCTCTGGTTCCACAAGAACGACTACAAAGGAGCTCATTCAAGACCCCATGTAAAATTTTCACCCACAATCTGATTTTTATAAACTTGGCTGGGCTCAAGTTTTGCTCCAGGTAAAATCACGACATTTTCTAAATGCGCTGAATCGCCTACAAATGTATCCTGGTGAATAACCACATTCTCGCCTATAAGAACATTGTTTCCTAAAGATGCTTTAGAGTCAATCCAGTTCGTTTTATTTAATTGAGAAAGCCTTGCTTTTACTGCATTGAATAAACCGATAGGTGTACCCATATCAATCCAAAGAGCATTTTCTTTAGCCAGAATTGTCGTTGGAGAATCTCCGGTTTCTATTAAACGTTTCCAAAAGTCGCGGACATCTCGTTCTGATTCACGAATGTTTTGTAAAGCCTTTTTACTATACCATGAAATGCCAGAAAATGTAGCACGACTAGTAGGATTTCCAAAAAGAAACTTGTTAGCTATGCCTTGTAATTTAGAGTTTTCTATCAGTAATGTGTTTACTTTTGAAAAATCCCTACATAACAAGGCTACTGATGATTGAGACGATCTTGCCGCATTAAAAAAAGCATTTAAATCCAATGAGCAAAAACAATCTCCGTTTAAAATAAGCAATTCATCGATGTCCATTTCTTTTGCCATGCGATGAATTGGCCCTCCAGTTCCCAAAAGTTCTTGTTCTTGCCAGACTTTAAAAAATCCAAGTTGTTTTGCTTCTTTTTCTAATTTCTCTGCTAGATGGTGGGCATTAACATGCAAAGTAACATCACCAAGCGTTTTAACAAAACGAACTTGGTGTTCAAGAATTGAAGCATCAACAACAGGGACTAACGGTTTAGGACAAGAATCTGTTAATGGTTTAAGTCTTGTTCCTAAACCTGCGGCAAGTATGAGAACATGCAACATAAAACGACTAAACCATCGCTGCCGTTAATGTAGCATTACAAACAGCGTCTTCGCCACAATAAATTTCACCAGAGAAAACCATAATTCCTCGGCGGAATTTTTCAAGAACTACTTTTAAAGTCAAAACATCACCTGGTTTTACCGGACGACGAAAACGGCAAGCATCAACCCCCATAAAAGCAGGACGTTTGCCTTCTATTTCTTTTTCATATTTTAATGCAGCAAGCAAACAACCCGCTTGAGCCATAGCTTCAACTTGTAAAACGCCTGGCATAATCGGTTCTGTTGGGAAATGTCCCTTAAAATAACCTTCTGTTCCTAAAATATACTTGGTTGCTGTCAACGCATCTTTACCATCTACTTCATAAAGACAATTCACTTCATCAACAAAAGCAAATGGGTCTTTTTGAGGCAAAAGAGCATGAACAACTTCACTATCAAGCAAAACACCTGGTTTTTCTGACTTAGGCAGGGTATCGAGAATGGACATATTTTACCAACCTTTTAAATATTTGATGATGCACTATATGACCTCCATTGTGAATGCGTATTTTTGCCATAGGCAATTCTTGCACAAACAAAGAAAGGTCGCCAACCAAATCTAACACTTTATGATAAAGAATTTCTTGTTCAAATCGTAATTTTTTATTTCTGAGAACTTGAACTTCAGATTTTTTTACCGGACGTAATAAAAGGCCTGAATTTTCACTTACTCCGGCAAGTAAACCTTGTGCTAAAGCCTTATTGAATTGGTTTTCAAATATAAATGTTCTGGCATTCAATACAGAAATCAAATCTTCCGGAGCATAAATAGAAACAAATGCACTATCTGAAAAACCTTCTTGTTCTAAAGAGTATTCTACTTCAAATGTATCTGATGGTTCAACAATACAAAAACCATTTGAAAAATCTATCCGAAAAGATTCTTCTATTTCATAAAAAAGTAATTCTTTCGAAAAAGGATTTCTTGGCCGCAAATGTTCTAACCAATCTCTTGCGCTCCCATCAAGTAAAGGCAATTCTCTTGTTTTTTCGGAAACATGAATATCTACACATAAATGATGCCACAATAACAAAGCTGCACTCAGATGTTCCGGAGAAGAAATAAAAGTATTTCCATTCCCTATAATGGTTGTTCTTTTAACATCCCAAACAAGGGAAAGATTCTTCTGTAAATCCCAACTTTTAAATAAAAGTGAATCCCCTATAAACCAGGAAACACCTGGTTGTTCATTATGCAATGGCTTACGCAAGGTAACTTGAGCAAAAGACGACGGAAAAGAAAGGGAGCAAGATTCAAAATCAGGCATCAAGATTCCTCTTTTTCACAAGACTACGCAGTAACGCAACTCCCCGCCGCCAAGAATGAATTTCTTCTGCTGGGAACCCGCCTACCATAATACCTCTTGGAACATTTTTAGTCACCCCTGCTTTAGCCGCAATTTTTGCCCCTTTGCCAATCGTTAAATGCCCAGAAGCTTTTGCTGCGCCACCAAAATCAACATTATCTTCTACAATTGTAGAACCCGCTAATGCACATTGTGATGCCATATAAATATTATTTCCAAGCGTACAATTATGTCCAATTTGTACAAAAGAATCCAAATGCGTGTTGTTACCTATTGTTGTCGGAGAAAGAAACCCTGAAGCGACGACAGAATTAGCACCAATAGAAGAGTTATCACCTATAGAAACGCCTGCAATATGCGGAACCGGAAAACGTTCTCCATCTTTTTCAAAAAAACCAAAACCTCGAGAACCTATTACAACACCTGCTTGTAAAATACAATTTTTCCCGATAGAAACATTTTCATACAAGGTAACCCGAGATTCTAAAACAGAATTTTCACCGACAACAGAACCTTTCATAATAACAGAAAATGGCCCTACAAAAGCGTTATCTAAGACACTCCCCTCCACTATGGCCGTCGGGTGAATTTTAGCTAATGGCGAAACATAAGGCTTTTCTTTTTTTTCCATTGGCAAATAAAATGTTTCTAAAAAAGAAACCATCATGGCGTATGGATTTTCAACGGGCAGCAAATATTTCACTTTTGGAAAATGTCCCGAAAAATCTTTCCTGACAAAAAGCACGCCAGCAGAAGAGTCACCTGAATTTCCAAAATTTTCTTTTTTATCCCAAAAGGAAATTTCTGAAGATTTTGCCAAATGAATTGCATTTACTCCAGTAATAAAAAAATCTTCCTGAATGTTATTGGAAATTTTTAAATGTGAAAGAATAGTTGATAATTTTACGGGCGTCAATTAGCCTCCTAACGCAAGCATCTGCACTTGATAACCATAACGAATAGAAACTTTTTCAACACCTTGCCCCGTTAAATCTTCGCCATCTAATTGCAAATATTCACTAGGAAGAACTTCTAATTCTAAAGAAGTCGCTTTATAAGAATGCAGAAAATACTTTTTGTATAAATGGCCTAAGAACGGAATATTACCTATTGCAATAGCCCCTAAAAAAGCCAAAAGATTGGGGGCGCAAACTATTTCAAGAATTTTATCCGACATATCTGAGCAATAAAATGGATTAGTGCCTGAAGCAAAACTCGGGATATTCCCAACAATAACTGTTCGAAAACCAGAAACATCTAGAGTTTTAGTTTTTCCATCTACCCTTGTATAACTCAGCTTTCCATTTTGCAAAAAATAATTTCTATCGGCAAAAAACCTTTTGACATAATGTATTTTATTCGCAATAACAGAATTAGAAGAAATTTTACCTTCTTTTCTATCTTGATTAAAATCATGGGCTATCCTTGCATCGATTCCTGCTGAAAAATAATTAGCAAATGCAAGATTTCCATTAACTTCCCATATATCAAAAGTTCTTGAAGAAGCTAACAACAAACGGCGTAAAAGATAAAGCAAGCCTTTTTCTACAAAGGGTTTGTAAAGACCTAAAACACGCGCTAAATCGTTTCCGGTTCCTAAAGGAATAAGCCCTATTTTTACACGCTGCTTATCAGGGTGGTGCATCATATTGGAAAATACAGCGGAAACCGTTCCATCGCCACCCACTGCAATTAGTGTTTCAGTCGTTGAGATGGCTTTAGAAATCTGATTTTCAAAATTTTCTTTTTCTGTAAATTCAGCATGCCATTCTGTTGAATTAAACCCCATTGACTGCATTATTTCAGGGAGAAATTCATAGATAGTTTTCCCTTGTCCACCGCCACTTACTGGATTAATCAAAAAAAAGAATCTAAACATTTCCGACCTGATTTTTAATCAATTCAACATAACTTGCTGCGTTTTTTTGGCTGGCTTGTATTTCTTCTGCTGTCAATTCTCGGATAAATCGTGCTGGTGTCCCTAAAATCAAAGAATTTTCTGGAAAATCTTTGTCTGCCGTAACAACACTCCCGGCACCAACTATAGAATTTTTTCGGATACAGGCTCCATCCATAATAATTGCACCCATGCCAATAGTAGAACCACTTTCAATAGTACACGCATGAACAACTGCATTATGCCCTATAGTAACATCATCTCCTATAACAACCCCTCTGTCAGAAGATAAATGAACCGTTACATTATCCTGAATATTTGTTCTTTTACCGATTTTAATAGAAGCTATATCACCTCGAAGAACGGCGTTATAAAAAACAGAAGAATATTCGCCGATTTCTACACGACCAATAATGCGTGCTCCTTTTGCTACAAACACGTGACCAGATAAAGTCGGAAATTGATCATTCCATGGGATAAGATTCTCTTTCATATTTTGATATTATACATAAATATTCTTTCATTTAAAATAATATTTAAGAAAATTTTCTTTTATTTAGTGATTTTTCGTTTGTTTTACAAAAATTGTGACTAGCCTGACTAAAAAAAATTATTACGGCGCATGCCCAGAGGGCATGCGCCGTTCCTTACAATCGCATATTAAAAATCTAATCTTTGCACTTCAATATAGCGTCATGAATGTTTTTCTTGAACACATGTTCTGATTCCATGTTTTCTTGCAAATAACGATTTACATCGTATTCAGAAACCAACCATTCATAAGCACATTTACAAGTAGATTTTTTTATATCATCGCTACATTCACGAACAAAAACTTTTTCCATTTCTGGAGTAAATGTTTTTGGAAGACAATTTTTCAATAATGGAAATCCCCAATTATCAAAATCATCAACTTCGCCATCCCTTTCAAGACCTTTATGAATCAAAGGCAAAAAAGAAGTGTCTTTTTGAAGTTCATCGTAAGCACAAGAACAAATTTGTTTTGCGCTTTTCTTTTCAAAAAAATCATCTACATCATCAATACATTCTGACTGAAAACTTTTTTGAAATTTTTTAGTCTGGATTAAATCTTTTTCAGCAGAAAAAGAAAGAGTAAATACTCCTAAGAGAAATACGACTGTAAAGATTTGTTTCATATACGCCTCTTTTTATTTTAACATAATAAAATCTATTTTTTAAAAACAAGTTTTTCTATACAAAAAAATGATTTTTCTTAATTTGTTTGGAATTTTCTTTTTAAATTAAACGAAAATTTATGCAATCTCTTTTTTTACAGATTAAAAATCTAACTGAACTTGGTAATAGTTACGCTGATTTAGCTCTATTAAGCGTAATTTTAACTTGTTTTTCTTTATTTTTTGTCATTTTTATCGGTTGGATTCTGAGTTTTTTTGAAAAAATAGAACTAGGTTTCCTAAAAAAAATATTCGGTTTAAAAGCCGCTTTATTTTTTCATAATTATTTCACTTTTGCAGGAACTATTATTCATGAACTATCACATGCCGCTTTATGTATCTTAACTGGCGCAAAACTCAAAGAAATCTGTATTTTTGAAGAAAATCCTGAACGTCTAGGCCATATTAGTTATTGCAATCGAGGCCCGTTTTTTATCCGAGCTTTTCAAGATGCTTTAATCGCTTCAGCACCTACTTTTGTCGGAATTTTCCTTTTTTATTTTTGGGCTCATAAATTATTTTCTGAAAATTTTCCCTTTTACCAAAAAGTTATAATCATTTACTTTTTAATTTCGCTTTTAAATCATAGCAGTATGAGTTTAGTGGATACAAAAGCTTACATTAAAAGTTGCTGGATTCTTATTTTCCCCGTTTTCATTACCTTTTTTATAACTTCAGTTCAAATTCTGACATAATTCTTTTTTTTCTTTCTACTTTTTAAAGAATATGACTGAACCAAAAACAATGCCTACAAGAGAAATTTATGGTGATATTTTAAGAATTATCGCCGCTTTTTCTGTCGTATTTCAACACACAGCTTCTTCAGCTTGGTATAGTTTAAATCCAACTCAGAATTCTTGGCTTGTTTTAAATTTTTTCAATAGTTCCGCAAGATTTGGTGTCGGTATATTCGTTATGCTTAGCGGCGCGTTTTTACTTTCTCCAGAAAAAAATTATTCTCCCGAACAAATTTTAAAAACCAAAGTCCCCTACCTGTTAAAACTTATTGTTTTCTGGGTGATTTTCTATGGAATATTTCAACTTTTTATACAAGGCTTCAGCTGGAAAGAATTTTTAACAGTTCCTCTTTTAGCCTTTACAAAACCGCAAACGCATCTTTGGTTTCTTTATATGTTAGCAGGCCTTTACCTTTTTACGCCTGCTTTGCGCATTTTTACCACACATGAGAGCGAGAAAATGCTTCGTTTGACTTTAATAATGCTAGTTATTTTTGGAATGTGTGTGCCAACAATTTCACACTTAATCAAACGTTTTGCAGACATACAAGTCTATAGCCTTTTAACAATACAAGGAACTACTTCTTATTTAGCTTATTACCTTGCTGGGCTTTATTTTTCTCATTTTTCTATTTCTAATCGTTCAAAAAAATGGATTTACGCATTTGCATTCCTTTCTTTTATTATCTCTTTTATCGGTTCTACGTATCTTTCTCTTGTAAGAAATTCCCCCGATGAATTCTTTTTAGGCAATATGCGACCAACCAATTTTATAATGGTTGTTGCTATTTTCATCTTTTTTAAGGATTTTTCAGACAAATTAAATGTTTCTTCAAAATTTATAACTCTTTGTTCTAGAACAACTCTTGGAATATACCTAATTCACCCTGTTTTTCTGAAAATCTTTTATGGACTTAAACTACAATTAATTTCGCCTACTCCCTGGTTAAATGTTCCTTTAACCGCCGTTTCTATTTTCCTTTTATCCTTTATATTTGTTTTCATATTAAAAAAAGTTCCTTTTATCAAAAAATTCTTATAAGAAAAAACTCTAACTCTTTGTTGTTCAATGAGTTATAAGTTTTTGCATAATTTCACATGCCAATTCATTCAAAATTCCTGTTTCAAAAATTTGTGATTTTCCTTATATACTAGAGCTTCTTTAGCAAACTATTTATAAAAAGTTTTTTGAAAGTAAAATAAAAGTTATTAGATTTTTTACATATCCCTTTCTGGAGTTCGCTATGCGTTTTCAAAAAACCGTTTTTTTAATGGCTTTGGTGCTTTTGTTTTCATCATTTTCCTATTCTGCTCCTGTTGCAGGGAAAGTACGTTCTGCACTAGGTGATGTTTCTAGACAAAAGAAGAATCAATCCACTTGGTCTACTTTGCGTGTTGGAGCTAAAGTTTTTCAAACTGATAAGGTGAAAACAGGCCAAGAATCCGAACTCGTTCTTGGTTTACCTGATGGAAGTATCATTACCATTGAAGAACATTCAGAAGTGGAACTTTCTGAATTATTTGAAGAAAACGGTGCTTACAAAACAAGTATTGATATTCAGTCAGGTCGTTTAAGTTTTGCAGCACAGAAGCAAGAAAAGAAAACAGCATCATTTTCATTTAAAACAGGAACTGCTGTAGCGGCTATTCGCGGAACAGAAGGTGTAATTAGTTCTAAACCATTCTTTGCTGGCTTAAGAAATGGTAAACTAGAAGTGCAAGATAACAAATCTAGAAAGAGTATCTCTATTGGTGCTGGTCAAACAACAATTGTTGGCGATTCTCTGATTGTTCTTGAACTTGCTTCTTCTGGTGACAAAGACTTTGCAAAACGCCTTGCCGCTATATTGAATGACACAACCCAAGCAGTAAACCAACTTATTGAAAACTTAAAATCTGAAGACAAAAAATTCCAAAAAGAATTAAAAGACGCAAAAGCAAAAATCAATTGTAATTTAGAAGCTCTCCCCGATACCATTCATGAAGAATCCGTTGTAGCAAAAGGAAAATGTTCCGCCGGTATAAGCGCGACCCTTCATGGTGAAGCAATTTCATTTAAAGCTGATGGGTCTTTTGAAATGGCAATTCCTTTAGACTCTGCCGGAAGTGGTTTGAAAAAGTTCCAAATGAGATGTAAATCTGATGCATTAGAAGTGGCTTGCGGAACTTTTGAAACTTACTACCTTCCTAAAAGCGAAATTCCAAAAGCAGAATTTAAACTCAATACTCCGACATCATTAAAAGTTTGCAATAACGGCATTCTAATTCAAGGTCATTATAGAACGTCTGATTCTTCAGCAACGTTATTTGTTAAAGCCGGGAATTATAAGTCTGGAAATTTGATGATTCTTGCTGATGACAAAAATCATTCTTTTACAGAAAAAATTATTCCAACAGATAAAAACGGCCTTTGGAATATTTCTGAAGTTTCAGTCGCTTTCAATTCTCGCGATTTATCAGAAAAGAAAACGATTGCCGTTCAAATTGATAAAACTTGTAAAGACGTAAACACTATTGTTCCGACAGTTCAATTTGACTCTTATGATTCTTTACGCTGTTCTGCCTCTTTACAAGTTAAAAACGTTCAAGGCGATATTGCCATTCTGACAGAAAGTAAAGATGGCGTGGCTTATGCTGAAAATGCTTTGACTAAAGATAAACAAGTCAAAATCAAATTAGCTCCAAGTTCTCATGATTACGAATTTGTTGTTCAAGACCAAGCTGCAAACAAAACTTCTGTGAAAAAGACTCTTGGGTGCTACCCATCTAAAAGATTCACCATAAAGATTGATGGCAATGAAAAAGAATCTCTTCGCATCCCTCCACCACCAAAAGGAATCGCTGATCAAATCCAAAAAACGCTTCATTTCAAAATCCAGTTACAAGATAATAACCCGACTGATTTGTATAAAGTTGTTGTAAAGAAAAATGGAAAAATCATTTTACAAGAAACTTTAGATCAAATTCAATCTCTGGATTATATGATTCCTGTTGAAATCAAGCGCAATGCTTTAAATCAATTTGATATTGAAGTTTTGCATAAAAGTGGTGTTACGGCAAAAGCCCATAAAATTTATGAGGTTCGTTAATGCGTAAAATTTTACTTTTCCTTTTTGTACTTGTATGTAGTATTTGTTACTCGTTTGCACAAGAAAACGTTACCAAACCGCAGACTCCAATTCAAGGTGAAATATCTGGTTTCTTAACGGCTGATAAATCACCTTACCTTGTTGAAGCCACTTTGACCATTCCTCAAGGGAAAGCTTTAATTCTTGATGCAGGCGTCACTCTTTTATTTACTCCAGGTTCTGGAATTGATGTGGCTGGTGGTTCATTTGCAATCGCTGGACAAGAAGGGAACCCAGTCATTTTAAAATCAGCTACGGATGCGCGTTGGAATGGTATTTCAATTACAGGTGAAATGAGTGCTGATTTACAAGATTTTCAAATAGATAATGCTGAAATTGGACTTGCTATTGAAAATGGTGCAGCAAATATCAGAAATGTTTCTATTGATAATTCTTCAGAAAATGCCATCTTTACAAAGAATGCCGCTATTTCTATTGAAAATGCCCGTCTGACAAATAGCAAAGGTGTCGGACTCAGAATTTCAACCGGAACTGACATTGATGTTTTACAGGCCTCTTTTGAAAAGAACAGAATTGGCGTTGTCGCTGAAGGAAATGCTGATATCGCTTTACGCGAGACTTCTTTAAAAGACAACGAAATCGGCGTGTTAGATCTCGGTGCAAAACTGAATATGGTAAAAAGTGATATCCAAAAAAATAAAATCGGTTTTGTTTCTGAAAATATCCCGACCGATGATATAAAAAATTCTGTTACACAAAACCAAGAAAATTTTTCTTCTAATGCAGAAAACTTAAAGAATACTTTAGCCGATGCTCCTGAAAATCCAAATGCAAAACAATTCAGTTATTCCATCTATTCAGGATTTGACAATACAAAAAAAGAAAAATGGAACCTTTCTGGTAATGTGGCTCTCCAAGTAGGCTACCATTTAGTTCGCACAAGAAAGAACCATACTGGTGATATTTGGGTTTCTCTCAAAGATTCTGTTTTACAAAATGAACGTTATGAAAATTATTTCCAGATTCCAGGACTTTTTGGCAATTTAGGAGCCTATTTAAAAATGGAAAGTTTTGATGGAAAGACTATTGAATTTACTGCTGATTTAGAAAGTAATTCTTGGAATCGGTTTACCGCACATACTGTCAGAACAACTTATACGGATAAATACCAACAATTAACACTTGGCGATACCTATGCAAGTGCTGGTGACATTTACCTTGCCGGCATCAATATGCTAGGCGCTTCTTATTCTCTGAATATTTTACAGAATAAAAACCATGACCCACTCTTTACGGTTTCTGCTTTTGCTGGCGAATTACAAGCCCCCAGACATCCTGGCGATAAAAATCCTGATGTTTACAAAGAGTGGATTGAAGCTAACGAAGCAGAAGCTCAGGAAATGGTTGTCGGTACTTCTTTACGCTGGAAACCATTACGCCGTTTTGATGCAACAATCGGTTATATTGGCAGAAAAGATTACTTAGAAGACCCTTTTTTGCGCGATGGGATTTCAGAAAAAACAAATACCATAGACCCTTTAATTACAGCTCAGACTTTCTATGCTGATGGAAACTGGCTTTTCTACCCTGGCGATATAGAATTAAACGGACAAATCGCTTTTGGTGCTGCAGATACTTCTGATGTATTTGCTCAACGAGCTATCCAGCAAGTTTTTTCAGAGGCAGGGCTTTCTGTTTCTGACTTTAAACTTCTCAGAAGCTTAATGCGGAATCCAACTCTTATTTCTTCTCTTGACCGCGAAGAATTACTTGAAATATTTGGTGAAAATACTTTAATGGCTCCTTCTGAAATGCGCGAAAAATTACGCCTTCTGATCCAAGAAGCGAAAAAAGTTTTAGCTAAAACCGAAAAAACAGAAGATTCTCCTTCTGATATTTCTGATTGGGATGGGCAAAATTTAGCATTGGCAGCTTCTCTTCGTTGGGATTTAGGTAAAACATTGATTGAAGGAAGATTTAGTTATGTCGGTGAAAGTTTTTATAGTGCAGGTTCTCCTGACCAACTTGGAAACACAAGAGCTTTCTCTGCTAGACTTGAACAAGAAGTTTCTTCTTTCTATGATTTTGCCTTAAATTACGATTTGCAGATAGAAAATGCTTCTAATGGAAATAAGTACAATATTTTGGGCTTTGGAGAAGGGACTCGTTGGGGATTATTCCCTGATAAAAATGCAACTTGGTTTGACGAACATGAACTTGATGAAAACCGCACTTATTATAAACACAATGCTGGTATTGACAACAATTTCTACATAGGGAAAATAGCTGAACTTTCTCTTGGGTATTCTGTTGATTACAGAACTCGCAATAAGCCATTAAGACTTTATGCTAACTATTCCACAGAATCAGGCGTTTATAATGACCCTTGGTTCAAGCCACAAAAAGACGAACCAACGCTTTCTTTAACAACAGAAAATGATACTTTAGAAATCGATTCAGCTAGATTTGCAGAATATTATGCAATGTCTGATTACCCTTATTTAGCATCACGTTTTGAAGAGCGCCTTTTAAAACACTCTGTTGCAGCAGAAATAGCATTCCTATTCCCTTCTAACATTTTAAAGATCGGTGGTATTTGGAATATTTACCAAGACATTTCACACTTTGAAAAAGATTCTTTATTAGATAATCTTGAGCTTAAAAATTCAACATTCTCTTCGCTTGGATATTACTTCCATGGAGCAGATTACTTTGAACAACGTTACCCTGTATCTCTTCATACTTCGTTCAAATATTTCAGAAATATATTTAGCGTAACCCCTCGATATAAAATGTATAATTTCGCCTCAATGCGCGAACTTGAATGGACAATTTCTGAAAGATTTGAAATCCCTATGTTTGATAATTTCATGGAACTTTTTGTTGATGCAAATTATAGACTTGAATACTACAAGAGAGATTACGAAGGGGACCGTTTGCGTGAAGTCGAAGCCGACATCGATGGTGCTATGACTTTGAGAGTTCACCACAATCAAGCCCTTTATTCCGATTGGATGTTTGGCGCTACTTATAATTACAGACCTGATAACCGAGCTGACGAATACCGAGATTTCCTTTTGGCAGCCTCTATCAATTACGCATTTTAAAAGGGAGAAATTATGATTAAAAAACTTTCGCTCTTTTCTTTTGTATTCCTTGCAACAATTTCCTTTGTTCAAGGGCAAGACTTAACACCTTTAACTTGCTCTGTAAACCGAGACTTAGAACGTTGTGAAATAAGCATCAATTCTCCACAAGAATTCCAGAGTCTTTCTGAATTAGATGCATTTTGCGCTGAAACTTGTGAAGGTTTGCCTTATCATGTAACACTGACTCAAAATATTTTATTCAGCGACACTATCCCTGATTCTAATTGTGTAGCTAATTTCAGCCCTATTATGAATTTTTCAGGAACTCTTGATGGTAATGGGTTTTATATTGCAGGACTTTGCTTAAAAGACTCCGAACAGTTAGAAATGCTTTTAGCACCGGCTATTTTTTATCATACTGATAAAGCAACATTCAAGAACTTAACTTTGAAAAACATTTTTGTTTCTTCTGAAAGTTCTGAAAAAACTGCAGTTCTTGTCAACAACGCTTCTGTTTCTTTGGAAATGGACAACATTGAACTTTATAACATTACTGTTGTCGCAAAAGGTTATGCATCTTCTGGTATTCTTGTTTCTGAATTAAATAACGATACTGCAAATGTTGCAAAATTCAATCGCATTAAAGGTAGTGATTTGAATTTATTGATTTATGGCGACGGCTCTGTTGGAGGCTTAATTGGCTATTCTTCAGGAAACAAACCAACAGAAATAACAAATTCTTCTATAAAATTGAATGTTACTCATTTAAATACAGCCGAAGAAAAACCAGTTTCCCTCAATTTTGGTGGATTAATTGGCGAAACTTATGGTGCAAAATTAAAAAACGATTCACTTGTGCTTAATGTCTCTTTGAAAAACTCCAATTTTCCACAAGAAACTTTTAAGCTAGGTGGATTTATTGGAAGTGCTTTTGGAAAAGTTTTTGTTGATGATGTTGTTGTAAGTGGCAACATTGAAAGTACAGAAGAAATTTCTCAAGAAGAAATGCCTTATACTCCTATTTATCTTGGTGGTATTTTAGGTAGTGCTGATTGTGATACCATCATTATCAACAACGCCAAGATTTCTTCGGATTTCAAATTTTCATACATGAATCCTTCAGAACTTATTGTTGGCTCTGCTGTTGGTTATGTTTATGCAACAACTCTAAATATGCAAAACGTTACTTATGATGGTGAAATGTCTTTTGAAAATTCTAGTAGCGATAACATTTCTCTTGGTGGTTTTGTGGGCATATATTCAACCCCTGAGTACAATTATAATTCTTCGTCATCCACCGCCACTCAAGAAAACTTGGAAATGAAAGGGAAAATCAAATTTTCACTTCTTCAGGATTCTTATCGCACACCTATAAATTTCCAAATGGGTGGGGTTTTTGGTGCATATCAAGGCTACGATGAAAACCCATACCAATTAATGTTTAACAACATTAAAGTTTCTGGCAATATTACTTTAGATGCTGCAGGAACTGCTCCATACATTGGTGGAATTGTTGGTAATTTACAAGCCGGAATAAGTGAAGTTAATGTTCAAAACTCAGACATTAGCGCTTCTATTTCTGCTAAAGCTATTTACACTCAAATCGGTGGGCTTTTTGGTGCTGTAACTACTAATTCCATTTCTCTAACAAACAACAAAGTATCTTCTTCTATTGATGTTCTTTCAAAAACTCAACCTGGCAGTGCTCTAGAAATAGCTTCTCCAGAATTGACTATTGGCGGTCTTATTGGCCATAATAATTCTTGGAACACCATTACAACTAAAAACAAAGTGTCTTCAAACATAGTTGTAGATTATGATAAAGATTTCTTTGAAAATCCTGATATGTATGTTCACTTTGAAAACTCGGCTTTAGGTGGTTTAATCGGAAAAATCAATTCTTATCGAGAAGGTGCCATTACATCAACTATTGATTCATCTTCTTTTGAAGGTAGCATCAAAGTTTCTAATGCTATACCTCTTTCTTATATCGGAGGTTTTATTGGATTTATTTCTAATTGCCATACAACAATTTCTAATTCTTTTGCAAAAAATGCAGACACTTTACTTGCAGCCAGCAACACTGCTACCGAAACTCAAGAAGTTTCTCCGCTTTATATGGGTGGGTTGATTGGTGGCGTTTTAGGTGATTGGGATTTAGAATTCTACACGCAAATTGAACAAACTTTTGTTGACGGGCTTTTAGAACTCAATGCTAAAGTTCTTGAAGATGGACAGAGTCTTCTTGCTGGTTTTATCGGTACAAACGATAAATATATTGAAGCAAGCAATGTTTATTTTGTGGGTAACCTTTCTACAGAAACTCCAGAAGCTGTAGGTATCTATGGCCTTCACAATACTTCTTTAACTGATTCTGATGCATTGCACTCCGTTTATGTTGTTGATTTTACAAAGAATGCTCAACAATTAACAAATACCGATCCTTGGGTTAATTATGAAACCGCTCTAGCAAATTCTACTGATTCACTTGTAAAAATCACATCTTTCATAAACTCAAATATCATTTATGACAGTCTTTCTCTTGCAACTCCTGCATTTGCAGCTGCTCTTAACAATACTCGCCCTGTATGGTATCAAAATCAAGAAACAAACAATGGCTTACCTCAATTAACCATTTTCAAGCAAGGCCAGAAGCCAACCCTTGGTGTTTATTTCTATGACCGAATTCCAAATGAAGATCCATCTATTACATCGTCTTCATACGTTATTTCTAATTATTTCACTGATAATTCCGGAAAATTAGCATTCCAAAAAGATGGTTCTGCTATTAAGTTCAATCTTTTACCACCTGCACTTTACTTTGCTCCAGAAGATTCAACCTTAGTTACCTTCTATAAAAACAGTGCAGAAGTTAGACTCAATCATTCAGAAAGCTTATTGCCTCCATCTCTTTGGAATGGTGATTCTAATCATGTTTATACTGAAAACACATTCTTCCATAAGATGTCTGCAAGAGTTGTGTTCCCTCCTCTTGACTCCATTGAAGGAGCGATTGTACAAGGTTATTCTTCTCAATTCTTATTAGAAGATTCTTTGCCTAAAATGTTATTACACAACCCTGAAGAAAACAATTATTATCTCTATTCTTCTTGGGAAATTCCAGATACAAAAACCATTTGCGAAAACACTTCTTGCTTGTGGGATGCTATTTCTCAAATTGCTACAGAAAGAGATACGATAGCAATAAACATTTTCCCTGCAAGCAATTATGAAACCTTCCAACACTTTATTCAATTTGAACTTATGGAAGGAATGGACTTTAAGGCAAGTATTTGGGATACAGCTATAGATACAACTCTCTCAATCTTATCAACTGCAGAGAACTTCATTGTCCCTCGCGTCTCACAAATGGTTATTTCAAAACTACACGGGATTCCAGAAGACGCTCTAGAAGATTCGTTACTCGTTATCGTGAATGATTCTGAACAATATGAAGTTGCTTTAGGAGATACTATTTCTTTACCTAGCGATTACAATGCAAACATTACTGTTGTCCCTAAAATTTATTACTACTTAAAAATACAAACTCCTAATTCTACACAACCAATTTTCCAAACAGCGGAAATACCTAAAAAATATTTCTACCGTCAAAAAGAAGTTCTCTTGCCAAACCTTTCTACAGTAACTCGTTGTCTTTCAAATTACAGACACGGCCAAGAACACTTCTATTATGACGAAGAACAAAACTTATTTGTTTGGAACCCTAATCAATATGGTAACGCTCTTATCTACGCCGAATTTAATTCTTGCGTTCCAGAAACTGACCGAATCTACATTGAAGCAGATTCTGGAGTAACAACCGTTATTTCTCATTACGGACAAGAATTAAATATTCCTGGACAAACAGGCTTTAAAATTCCATTGATTGGTAACCTTCGCTTTGATGTAAAAACAACGCCAATCGCCGATGAATTCCGCATAGATTCTTTAACATTCAATGAAATGCGTTTAGAGGGGGATAGCGTATTCTACACCAATCAAGGTGGAACACTCAAAGTATTTATGCGTGAAATAAAAGATATTTTCAAAATCCAAAAAGCGATTCTTGCGCAGTCGGGTACTGCTATGCGCTACTCCATTACGCCAGAAGAAATTGAAATTTATCACCCAATGCATTTAAATGTTCAAATTTTCTCTGAAGATTCTGTTCTCCTCATAGATACAGTCTTAACAAGAAACGCAGAATCTGGAAAAGAATACACCTTTGAACACTACCCTCTTGCTCCAGGCAATTATTTTGCTAAAGCCAATCTTTTCACCACCAACAATGCAGAAACAGAATCTTATCCTCTAGAAGTTTCCGCATTCTTCAACAAAGAATCTATTACTCCACAGTCTTGGTCAATGATTTCTCTTGCCAACCTTGACACTTCTAAATGGAAACCAGAAAATAATGACAATGCTACATTATATTGGTGGAATGAAAAAATGCCTGTTGGTGAATATTGGCAATACCAACGCCTTGAAACGGCTAAAGACATTTCTCCAATGAATGGTTATTGGTTCTTTGCTGAAGACTCTTTAACTTTACCATTATTATCTAAACCAGTAAAAGCCAAGAGCGACACTCTTTCTTTTGAACTTGAAAATAATTACAGTGGCTGGAATTTGCTATCAAACCCATATTCTTGGGACATTGCTATCAATCAAGCAGAAGCATTTATGGATGCAGAAAATGCTGAAGAACCTGCCTGGGTATGGAACGGCAAAGCGAATAGCTATGAACCGATAACAACACTCAAAGCCAATACAGCATTCTTTATGCACACAGAAGAAACAAGAACCCTTTCTATTTCTTCAAAACCTGTATACCAAGCTCAAGACTCCACCAAGATTTTAGAAAAAGCTCAAAAAACATTCTCTAAAGATTCTTGGAGTTTACGCTTGAAACTCATGGATTCAGATGAAAAATCCGGCGACACTTGGAATGTAATTGGTGTTGGTTCCCGTTCGCTAGCCATAGAAAAACCACCAGTCGGCATGAACCAAAAGCTTTCGCTTGCAACCCAAGGTAACCACAGACTTCTCGCCAAATCCATTAAACAAAACGATGAATCCCTTGTTTGGAATTTGAGCTTACAAGCCAATGTTGCACAAACGGCAAAGTTCAGAATTGAAGGTTTAAACAAGCTTTTAGAGCAAGGTTACATAGCCAAACTTCTCATTGATGGAAAAGCAATCACCATTGACAGTGAAGACGCAATTGCACTCAATTTAACAGCCTCTTCGAAAAACGCTGTTTTAAAAATTGAACCAAAAGCAACGCTCGTTTCTCCAGAGAAAATCCAGAACTTCCGCTTTGCTAAAAATGGCCAGCAATTACAAGTTTCATTTACCAGAAACAATTCCGATGGCGCACTTGCAACCCTTCGTTTAATGGATTCACAAGGAAAAACGCTAACATTTACCAATAAACGCTCCACTTCGGGCGAAAACTCTCTAGCTTTAGACGTTCCACAGGCAAGCGGCTCCTTCTTCTTGAATCTCCTTGTCGGAAACGAATCCAAAACAATTCCATTAAACTTCTAAAGTTTACAAACGCAAACGGTAGATTTATTCTACCGTTTTTCTTTTTTAAGGAAAGGTGATTTTTGCTTTGCAAAAATCGTCGACAAAGCTATTCTTGTATTTGTACACTTGCAGCAAATTACTTGTCATTCGCGAACAACTTGTCACTTGCGAGACGTGTTGAATGCACGCGACTTGCCGCCTACCTCTTGTCCACGGGTCTTGTCATTGCGAATCCCCAACAAGATTTTTTTGCGAAGCCTAAATGTGAGCCTGCCACGCGGTTCTTGCCCACGAACCTTGTCATTGCGATGGAAATTTGCCCACGAATTTTGCTCACGGTTCTTGTCATTGCGAAGCTTGAAAAGCTGAAGCAATCTCCTTGCCAACAGATCGCCGCACTGCATTCGCGATGACAACCCTACACTTGCCCGCCCTTCTTGCCTGAGAACCTTGTCATTGCGATGGAAATTTGCCCACGAATTTTGATCACGGTTCTTGTCATTGCGAAGCTTGAAAAGCTGAAGCAATCTCCTTGCCAACAGATCGCCGCACTACGCTCTCGATGACAACTTGCTAACAGATGGTCACGAGGCACAAGGCCTCTCGCCATGACAACCTAGAACTTGCCACGGTTCTTGTCACGAGTTTCTTATCACTCGCGAACTACTTTTGTCATGGCAAAACATGCAAAATGCACGGCGCGGCAAACCCATCGTATCACAAACTCCCACAAAAAAAGAGCAAATACTTACGCATTTACTCTTTTAAAAACAAAGTTATTTAAAAAATTATTCTTTGCAATTCTTTTCAATAACTTCAAGAACTTTTGCAGGATCCTCTTCAATTTCTGCAGAAGCTTCATCTACCAATGTGGCAAATTCATCAAACCATTCTGCAAAAATTTCAACTTCTAAATGATCTGGTCCAGGAACTACAAGACGAGCTCCGCAGCATTCACCAATATATTGTTCATACTTAGCGATTTCTGGACGCAAAAGACTCAAATCCAAGCCATCCAAATCTTCTGGCCAAAGTTCATCATCACAACAGCAATCACATTCTTCATCAGAATCTTTACAACAGCAAGATTCTTCTTCGTCAGAACAATCGCATTTTTCGTCTTTGCAACCACATTTGCAATCATCTTCACAATCACAATCGCAGTCGCAATCACAGTCACAACAACAATCACAGCAACCATCGCAATCTTCTTCTTCCACACCGCTGTTATAGTAGAATTCATCTTCTTCTAAATAAAGTGCTTCGACAAAAATGCCTTTTGCTCCAAGAATTTTTGCTGCTTCAACGAATTCTTCGAAAGTTCCGGCAAAATAGCGACTAGCTTCAGCTTCTTCATTCAAAGTCTGAACAGGAATAGCTGTAAGACCATATTGTTTTAAATTTTCAGAAATTTCTTCTGCAATAGATTTTTTCAAATTTTCAGACATAATAAACTCCTTTAATTTATTGATGGTACTTGAGCAAAGATTGAGCTTTTTCCTGAATAAGCTTCATAATACGAGCTTCGGCTTCATCGCCACGAGCTGTATCACGAACACTCACCAAAGGTTGGAAAAGCGGGCTATTAAACAAAGTGCCAAGAGGAATAGGATTCTTACGACAGAATGTCGCCTCTACATAATCACGAGCGGCATCTTGTAAATCATCACACTTTGTAAATTCACCATTTTGGAAACTCTTGTGAAGATCAACAAAGATTTTAGCAGCTTCTGGAATGTTAGCAGAAGCGCTGATAAGGCCTTTACCACCCATTTCCAACATATCAATGAAAAAGCCGTCTTCACCACTAAGAACTGCAAAGTCATTATTTGCCGTTTCTTTAATCACACGAAGTGTGTCTTCGTGGAACTTTTCTCCAATCCGAAAATCAACAGCTTGCTTCAGACCAATAATATTTTTGTCTTCAGAAAGGCGGATAAGTGTATCCGGATGAATATAACTTGCCGTACGGCCTGGAACGTTATAGACAATAATCTTTGCACCAGTTTCTGAACTCAATGTACGGAAATGTTTTTCAATGCCTTCTTGTGATGGGTTGTTGTAATACCCAGTAACACAAAGTACAGGCACTTCTGCTATTTTCAAGACCTCTTCGATCATTTCTACAGATTCACGAGTGCAATTAGAACCTGCACCGGCAATAACTGGAACACGACCATCTACATAGTCAAGTGTAAACTTAATGATATCAAGGTGTTGCTTGTGAGTAACCGTTGCACTCTGCCCTGTTGTTCCAACAGGCAAAATACCAGTAACGCCAGAAGCGATTAAATCATCAATCATTTGTCCCATTTTCTTAAAATCTATCGAATTACGAAGATTTTTAGGGTCATCGGAACAAAGAGGAGTAAATATTGCCGGAAATACACCGGTTAATTGAGAAGCTTGTGTTATTTGCATAGTCCACAAAATATAAGATTTTTCAAAAGCAGAAATCATTTTTTCCAAAAAAACTGTAAAATTTAATGAAGAATGATTTCTAATTCGTTTTTTAAGCCAAAAGATTTTTAAATTGCTAGCAAACCTTTAATCAACAGGACCCTTTTTTATGGATTCTATTACTCAAATCTGGAAAAAAATTCAAGCACCTGATACAGACCCATCAGCTCTTAAAGCCTTGGTCGAAGAAGTAAAACAAGCCGCTATGGTTTCTGAAAGCCCTGCCAAGGTTAATTTTGGAACATCTGGCTGGCGTGGTGAAATTGGTTCAGAATTTACACTTAGAAATTTACAAGTGGTTGCTTCTGCTATTCTTAAAATGTACCGCGAAGCCACTCCAGAACTTTGGGAATCTTTAGGTATTAAAGACTTTGCAGAACTACAATCTCGCGGGCTTGTAATTGGGCATGACAACCGTTTACTTGGCCATGAATTTTGCCAGATTGTCGCTGCTTTATTTGAAAAAGCCGGCGTAAAAATTTATTATGGTGGCGAAATGGCTACCCCAGAATTTTCGGCTGCCGTAGAAATGTTAAATGCCGCCTGCTCAATCAATATGACTCCAAGTCATAACCCAAGTCATTATAATGGCATCAAATTCAACCCGGCTGATGGCGGACCAGCAGGCCCGGAAATAACAAACATCATTACTAAAAATGCTAATGAAATGATGGAATCCCATGTATTTGAACCTCTCTCTGAAGTCAATTGGGAAATCATTGACCCTGTAAAAATCTATGCAGAATTTTTACACCGCCAAGGCACAATTAATTTTACAGAAATCCAAAAGCTTATTGCTAGTGGTAAATTAACTCTTGTCTGCGACCATGTTCATGGCTCTACCCGTGGTCGTCCAGCTGCATTACTTGGTAATCCAGAATGTTTAGTCAGCTTAAGAACTGAAGATGACGCCTTATTTGGTGGTGTTGCTCCAGAACCTTCTTCTAAAAACTTAGAAGGTGTTCGTAATGTTTTAGACCATAGCCAATCTGCTTTCCGTGTTGGCTGCATCTTTGACCCGGATGGTGACCGTGTTCGTTTCTACGATGGTTCTCGTGAAATTGATATGAATAGTTTCGGAGCCATTGCTTTCCATTACATGGTAGCTTATCGTAAAGAAGTTGGTGTAGTTGCAAAATCTGTGGCTACTTCAAACTTTGTAAATATCATCGCTGAAAAAATGGGCTGTTCTATTAAAGAAACATCTGTTGGCTTTAAAAACTTCCGTCCTTATTTAGCTCGTGATGCAAAAGAAAGAGCTTTGATTGCTTTTGAAGAATCCGATGGTATTTCTGGGTTAAATAACACTCTTGAAAAAGATGCTCAGTTCGGGCTTCTTCTTGCATTAGAAATTGTCGCTGTAACTGGTAAAAACCTTGGCGAATACTTAGACGCTCTCTATGCTGAATTTGGTCGCCTCTACCCTACCCGTTCCGGCTTTGAAGTTGACAAATCTCTTGTTGGCGCTCCTCTTGTTGCAAAAGTAAATGCTATTGCAAAACTTGGTGAACCTGGTATGAAGATTATGGTGGGTGATAAAGAAAAAGAAGTTAAAGATCTTTTGACTTTAGATGGCGTTAAAATCATTTTCACAGATGATTCTTGGATGCTTATCCGTCCATCTG
The DNA here is from genome assembly GCA_045629945.1 of Fibrobacteraceae bacterium. Taxonomy (GTDB): domain Bacteria; phylum Fibrobacterota; class Fibrobacteria; order Fibrobacterales; family Fibrobacteraceae; genus UBA1765. Next base: position 48,508 of record JAZQSE010000041.1, on the reverse strand, counting down.
GAACTGAACCAAAAGTTCGTATTTATACAGAATGTCGTGCTCCGGAAGAAAAAGATGCTATGTTTGAATCAGCAAAAGCTCTTTTCTTCAAAGAATAAAGAGGAAATATGAAAAAAATAATTGCTCTCTTATGTGCTTGCGCTCTTTCGAGTTTTGCACAAAAAAACACAGAATTCCAAGCTTTTGCAGGGGAATTCCTTAAAATTGGCGATATGAAAGGTGGTTATCATTCTTTCTCTATGCCAGTTAAAGGTGAAGGTTGGGCTTTCCAGGCAGAAGGTCAGGTACAAGCTCCTGCAGGAGACCCGTACGTTTTACTTGACGGTGTTATCGATGGACTAGTTTATGCCGTTATTGCTTATGTTCCTGCAGTTGCTGCTGGAACTGACGCTAAAGATTATCAGGTCGGTATGTTTGACATGATGATTTATTTAGAAGATGAAGCGGTAAAAGTCCGCGATGTAAAGTTCAAACTTTTACCTCCTGCAAATGACGAATGGGCGCTTGATATGGCTCGTGATGCAGCTGAAATCGGAAATGCCTCAAAGGCAACTCTTTGGAACGGTTCTCACGATGTTGAAATCACACGCACCGCTGCAGTTCCTTTAACTAAAAAGGATTTACAACCTGCAAAACCAAAGCCAGTTGCTCGTAAACTTCCTCCTCCACCAGCACAAGAAGCAGAAGCTGCAGAGGAACCTGTCGTTAAAAAACGCGTTGTTAAACGTAAAGCAGTTGCTGAAGAGGAAGAAGCTCCAGCTCCTGTCAAGAAAAAACGTGTTGTTAAACGCAAAAAGGTTGTAGAACCTGAAGAAGATTACGAAGAAGAAACTCCTAAAAAGAAAAAAGTGGTAAAAAAACGTATCGTTAAAAAGAAACGTGTTATCGTAGAAGAAGAACCAGAAGAAGAAGAAGGTTTAACCATTCGCGAAAAACGCCGCCGTGCTGCCGCTAAGCGCCAAAAAGCAGCAGAAGCTAGCGATTACGAAGACTAATTTTTCTTAAACAAAGTTTTTTAAGCGGAATTTTGAATTCCGCTTTTTTTATTCTTTTTCTATTCCATACAACATTAAAGGGAATTGCTCCTAAAAAGATTTATTTAATGCTTATTTTGCTTAATAAAAGAAGATTTCTATGCACAAGCAAGATAAAATTTTATAACTTTTACTCGTGTTAACTTTAACCGCCAAATAGAGGTAAAAAAATGGCTGTTTCTTATAAAGATCTCGGTCTTGTAAATACCAAAGAAATGTTTGCTAAAGCCATCAAGGGTGGCTATGCAATCCCTGCTTTCAACTTCAACAACATGGAACAGATGCAGGCTATCATTAAAGCTGCTGTCGAAACAAAGTCTCCTGTTATTCTTCAGGTTTCTAAAGGCGCTCGTCAGTATGCAAACGCAACTCTTCTCCGCTACATGGCACAAGGTGCTGTAGAATACGCTAAAGAACTCGGTTGCGAAAAGCCAGAAATCGTTCTTCACTTGGACCACGGTGATACTTTTGAAACTTGCAAAAGCTGCATTGATTCCGGTTTCTCTTCTGTAATGATTGATGGTTCCCACCTTCCTTACGAAGAAAACGTTGCTCTTACAAAGAAAGTTGTTGAATACGCTCACCAGTTTGACGTAACTGTTGAAGGTGAACTTGGCGTTCTCGCTGGCGTAGAAGACGAAGTTTCTTCTGACCACCACACCTACACTAACCCAGAAGAAGTAATTGATTTTGCTACACGTACTGGTTGCGATTCTCTTGCAATCTCCATTGGTACATCCCATGGTGCTTACAAATTCACTCCAGAACAATGCACTAAAGACGAAAACGGCAACTTGGTTCCTCCTCCTCTCGCTTTCGACGTTTTGAAAGCTGTTGAAGAAAAACTTCCTGGTTTCCCAATCGTTCTTCATGGTTCTTCTTCTGTTCCTCAAGAAGAAGTGGCAACTATCAACAAGTTTGGTGGTGCTCTCAAGGCTGCTATCGGTATTCCTGAAGAATGGCTCCGTGAATCTGCAAAGTCTGCTGTTTGCAAAATCAACATTGACTCCGATTCTCGCTTGGCTATGACTGCTGCTATTCGCCAGACTTTCGCTGAAAAGCCTGCTGAATTTGACCCACGTAAATACTTGGGCCCAGCTCGTGACAATATGGAAAAGCTTTACAAGCACAAGATCATTAACGTTCTTGGCTCCGACAATAAGCTTGCCTAATTGTTTTGAAAGAAAAAGTCTCCGATTCTTCGAATCGGAGACTTTTTTTATGCTTAATAAAAATATTAAAGTTCTTTTGGGAAAACATCTTGCTTAGAATAAGGCACTTCTGGTAAAAGAACTTTATTCAAAGCTTCAACAATTTTCTGTTCCGCTTTTTTAGAAATAGGTCTTGTACCTAAACGAGCTTTTTGAACTGTTTTATGCGAAAGTGTTCCCGGGAACACTTCCACTAAAGCGTGATTTTTTAAACCAGCCTGCTCTAAAATATCATTTAGGATTGTCATTAGCTAAAAATTTCTTGCAAACTTTTGTTAAATACATTGATTTATCAATCAAACTCTTCGTTTCATAAAGAATAGTTAAGTACAAAATAGTAGCTCCAGAAGCTATTTCTTTTTCTTGAATAGAAGACATTTCTTTTTTACGTCTAGCCACTACATCTGCGCCGATTTCTAATGCACGAGTTTTCAATTCATCGTATTTTTCAAAATTGCCATCAAAAACGGTTCTTGCACAATCTTCAATAAAATCTGTTATTTGAGACCAGAATGCATCTAAATCCTTTTGGCGACGTTTAGAAAGCGGCGTAAAATGATTGTCAATATGTTGCAAACAAGGGTCACAAATTCTATCTAAATTGAAAACAATATCACTTACACAATCATTACCTTGGTATAAATAAAAATTCTTAGTTAAATATATTGATGGTTCTATTTTTCGAGAACAAGTCGCTCCTTGGTGTTTTAATTGACGTACTGAAATTTTTTCTTCATCAATCAAACGATTGGTTTTTCTAAGTAAATTAAGGTCTCCATTTAAGAACCCATTTATAATATCTCTATACCTATCTTCTGCATGAACAAGCAACCAACCCCACGCTTCTTTAAAATGGCTATTAACTAATGTAGCCGCTTTTTCAGGAGAGTTAGTAGAAAGAATATTCAAATAACGTTCTTCTGCTGGATTGATGCCCTGATTTTTCTTTTTTTCATGGAATGTAGAACGTAAAAGCCAGAAAACAACCAAACCAAACAAAAGGAATGAAACAACAAATCCACCTTTATAAACGAGAAGACAAATGAAAAAGCTACTCGTAAATGCTGCAAAAGCCGTGAAAAACCACCCACCAATAACTGAAAGTACACCTGAAATACGATAAACAGCTGTATCGCGCCCCCAAGCTTTATCTGCTAAAGAGGTTCCCATTGCAACCATAAATGTAACATACGTTGTAGAAAGAGGAAGTTTAAATGCAGTTCCAGCAGCAATCAAGAGACTAGCAAGCATTAAATTTACAGAAGCTCGCACTAAGTCAAAAGCGGCTTTATCATCTTCGAGAGTGAGTTTAGAGTCATCCCGACGAAGCTCCATCCAAATGCGCCATTTTCTAGGCAAATACTTTGCAAAGAATTCACCCGTTGAATGGCTCCAACGAACAAGAGCTCTTGCCACTGGGTTTGTTCCAAAAGCTTGGTCTGCAGCCCCTTGTGCAGAAAGAGATACAGATGTTTGTATCACATTATGAGCTTTCTTTGACGTTACAAGAGCAAACATCATTACAACGCCCGCTAAAGAAAGGATCCACCACTGTCCAGCCGCTGATTCACACAATGATTTCATTAAAAACGCATCTGGAGCCCCACCGCCATTTAAAGAAAAATCTTGATAAGAAGAAAGGGCGGCTAAAGGAACACCAATAAAGTTTACTAGGTCGTTACCAGCAAACGCCAAAGCAAGTGAAAATGTTCCTAATGCAACTATCGCTTTAAAAACATTCAATTTCAAGAAATAACAAAGTTGAGAAAGTAAAGCAAAGGCAACAAATAAAATTATCAGAACCTCTATGGAATGATTTAACAAATATTTAAACCAATCTGCTTGGGCAAATACAGAGCCTTTTAAACCTTTAAACAAGATAAAATAAATAATAGAACTAAATGAGAGACCTCCAAAAAGTCCTATAAAATATTTCATTTTCTTTTTAAAATCAAATGTAAATAGTAAACGCACCAAAAATTGAACTATAGTTCCAAATGAAAAGGCTATCGCTACAGAAAGGAATATGGCAAAGATTACCGATATAGCTTTTTCTGTGTTGATTAGTTCCCCAAATGATGGCGTATTTGGAATCATATATATTTTATAAAGTGCTAATGCAAAAGCTCCTCCTAACAATTCAAAGACTCTTGAAATTGTAGTTGATGTAGGCAATCCAAATGAATTAAAAACATCTAGCAATATGACATCAACAATCATGACTCCAATAAAAATGGCCATAATTTCTGAGAAATAAAAATGTTGTGGTTGAAAGATACCATGCCTTGCAATATCCATCATACCACTAGAAAAAGAAGCCCCGACAAAAATGCCAAGGGCTGCTATAAATAAGATTTTTTTGAAAGAAAAAGCTTTAGCACCAACTGCAGAACTTAAAAAGTTCACTGCATCATTACTAACCCCTACAATCAAATCAAAAATTGCCAATGTGAAGATGAGTATTAACGCTATTAAATAAAGGGTTTCCATATTTTCCCATTTTTGTTTTTTTTGTTTATCGTTGAAAAAAATGTAGCTAAATATCAAGGTCTTTCAAAGGATTTTTAAGCCCTTTTTTGCTTTTATTTTTATACATTTATTTAGAATAATAATTTAAATGAAAAATATTTCAATAAGAAAAAAGCATTTCTTTTTTTTTGACTTACAGCGCCATCTATTTTTCATTTTTTATAAGTCTTTTTCGTATGCTTTTTCCAAAATTTTAGTGCAATTTGCCAAAAATAGTTACGTTGTCAAAAAAAATCCTTCGCGAGGAACTCGCGGAGGGTTTTTGGTTTTTTAAAGAATGCTGGTATTACATTTTTTCGCCGTATACTTTTTCAGCATACGTTGCTGTAGCACCAAGGTATTCGCGGTTCATCTTAGCAATGAATTCAACAGTAATACCCTTAGGGCAAGCAGCCTGGCATTCGTAAAGGTTCGTACAGTTACCGAATCCTTCCTTATCCATCTGTTCTACCATAGCCAATACACGTTTCTTAGCTTCTACTTTACCTTGTGGCAAGTAGCTCAAGTGACTTACTTTAGCAGCCACAAAGAGCATTGCAGAAGCATTCTTACATGCAGCAACGCAAGCGCCACAACCAACACAAGCAGCCGCATCAAATGCGCGGTCTGAATCAGCCTTAGGCACTGGAATAGTAGCAGCATCAGGAGCAGCCCCAGTGTTTACGCTTACAAAACCACCCGCCATGATAATACGATCAAATGCAGAACGGTCAACAGCGCAGTCACGAATAACCGGGAATGCTGCAGCACGCCATGGTTCAATAACGATTGTATCGCCATCTTTGAATTTACGCATATGAAGCTGGCAAGTAGTAATTGCTGAATCCGGGCCATGAGGCATACCGTTAATTACTAAAGAACACATGCCGCAAATACCTTCACGACAATCGTGGTCAAAAGCAAAACCTTCTTTACCTTGCTTCATTTGTTCTTCATTCACGATATCCAACATTTCCAAAAAGGACATGTCCGGAGAAATATCGTTGATTTTTACTGTTTCAAATTGTCCCTTGGATTTAGAATCCTTCTGACGCCAAATTTTCAAGGTCAAATTCATGTTGCCGCTCATTATTTATAACTCCTTGTAACAAGGTGAACGTTATCAAATGTCAAAGGTTCTTTGGAAAGTTCTGGTTTTACACCATCACCCTTATATTCCCAAGCACCAACATAGCAGAAGTTTTCGTCGTCGCGTTTTGCTTCGCCTTCTTCTGTTTGGCTTTCTTCACGGAAGTGACCACCACAAGATTCTTCACGATGGAGAGCATCTGTAGCGAGCAATTCAGCAAATTCAAGGAAGTCAGCTACGCGACCAGCATGTTCCAAGTTCTGGTTAAAGGTACCTTCAGAACCAAGAACGTTGACATTCTGCCAGAATTCTTCACGAAGTGCTGGAATTTTTTCAAGAGCCGTTTCAAGACCAGCCTTGTTTCTGCCCATACCAACATATTCCCACATAATGTGGCCAAGTTCACGATGGATATCAGAAACAGTGCGTTTACCCTTAACAGAAAGGAGCTTATGAATGCGTTCAGCAGATTGGGCTTTAGCTTCTTCAAATTCTGGAGCAGAAGCAGAAAGCTTGTCTAACTTTGTACCTGCAAAATAACCACCAATGGTATAAGGGAGAACAAAGTAACCATCAGCCAAACCCTGCATCAATGCAGAAGCACCAAGACGGTTAGCACCATGGTCAGAGAAGTTTGCTTCACCAAGAACAAAGCAACCAGGAATTGTACTCATCAAGTTGTAATCAACCCAGAGACCACCCATTGTATAATGGATAGCTGGGAAAATACGCATTGGAACCTTATATGGGTTTTCGTCTGTAATCTTTTCATACATCTGGAAAAGGTTACCATACTTAGCACTAACGCTTGAAACACCAAGACGCTTGATAGCATCAGCAAAGTCAAGATAAACAGCAAGTTTAGTTGTTCCTACACCCATACCGGCATCACAAACCATTTTGGCATTACGGCTAGCAACGTCACGAGGAACAAGGTTACCAAAACTTGGGTACTTTTCTTCTAAGTAATAATAACGTTCAGATTCTGGAATCTGATCCGGAGAACGAGTATCACCTGCTTTGCGAGGAACCCAAACACGACCATCGTTACGTAAAGATTCACTCATCAAAGTGAGCTTAGACTGATGATCGCCTGTTACAGGGATACAAGTCGGGTGAATCTGAGTGTAACAAGGGTTAGCGAAGAGAGCACCTTTCTTGTAAGCACGGAATGCAGCTGTTACGTTAGAACCTTTAGCATTTGTGGAGAGGTAGTAAACGTTACCATAACCACCAGTACAAAGGCAAACTGCATCTGCTTCATGGCTTTCAAGTTCGCCTGTAACCAAGTTACGAACAATAATACCACGAGCTTTACCATCTACAACAACTAAGTCAAGCATTTCACGGCGTGGGAATAGTTTTACTGTTCCTTTAGCAACTTGACGCATCATTGCCTGGTAAGCACCAATCAAAAGCTGCTGACCTGTCTGGCCACGAGCATAGAATGTACGAGAAACCTGAGCACCACCGAAAGAACGGTTGTCCAAAAGTCCACCGTAATCGCGACCAAATGGAACACCTTGAGCTACGCATTGGTCAATGATGTTGTTTGAAACTTCAGCAAGACGGTGAACGTTTGCTTCACGAGCACGGAAGTCACCGCCCTTAACAGTATCATAGAACAAACGATAAACAGAGTCGCCGTCATTTGTATAATTCTTAGCAGCGTTAATACCACCTTGTGCAGCAATAGAGTGTGCACGACGTGGACTATCCTGAATACAGAAAGACTTGACGTTATAGCCTAATTCACCAAGAGAAGCGGCTGCTGAAGCACCAGCAAGACCTGTACCCACAACGATAACTGTGAACTTACGCTTGTTTGCTGGGTTTACAAGTTTTAATTCAAATTTATGACGAGTCCACTTTTCAGAAATCGGACCGCCTGGAATTTTAGAATCAAGAATCATGATTAACGGCCTCCCTCAAGGATATAGGAAACTTGAATTTCTTCTGCAGAAGCAGGCATTACAAAAGCAGATGTCTTTGGAGCATTTACTTTCTTTTCAAGTTCAATGCTGTTTTTGCGAGATTGTTCGCGCAATTCTTTTGTGGCGTCCAAGTTGCCAAAGTAGAAAGCTGCAACGGCTTCGATTGCAAAGCCAAGAGCCACAACAACGCTATATGCAATTCCAACTTTTTCAATGATTGGAGTCCACTTCTGGTGAGCAATACCCATTGTCTGGAAAGCAGAAGCGATTGCATGGAACAAGTGCATACCGATAACAAACATACTGATTAAATAGAAAACAGCCCAACCTAAATTAGAGAACATATCAATTGTGGTGAGCCACATATCGCGGATGATTTCTCCAGCTTCGTTTTGATAATAGTAGTGAGTACCGAACTTGATAGTTACCAAATGTTGGATAACAAAACCAAGAACAAAAATACCAGACCAAATCATGGTAAATGTTGCAAAAGACTTGCTACCTTTACGAGTATTCACTGCGTAACCTACTGGGCCACGAGCCTTTTTGTTTTCGAGTTTCAATTTAACGGCAAGGTAAATATGCAACAAGAATGCTGCACTCATTACGGCTTCTACCGCATAAATGAAAGCTTTTTTACCAGTGAGAAGTTGCGTATAGGCATTGTATGAAGCCTGAGCTGCAACAACATCTGGGTTCAAAAGTTGAAGGTTACCGACCATGTGCCCTAAAATAAACAGAGCAAGGACAGCGCCAGTGCATCCCATAATCTGCTTTTTCCCAATGGAAGAAGTCAGATACTTGATGATCCATTGCATTGAGGTGTCTCCTTATCTAGCTTGGATTTTGTTAATTAAAAGTTATTTACCCATGACACAGCATGCTTTGCGGCCAGGAGCTTCGTAGGAATATACGTCTGATTCTTTAAACCAGAAAGAAATTTCGCGAGCTGCACTTTCTGGACTATCAGAACTATGAACCACATTTTCTGTCATAGAAGGTGCAAAATCATAACGAAGAGTACCTGGTTCTGCCTTTGCTGGATTAGTAGCGCCATTTATAGCACGAACCTTAGCGATAGCATTTTCACCGCCAAGAGCGAGCATTACAGATGGCCCTGCAGTCATATATTCTTCAAGTTCACCAAAAAAGGGCTTTTCTACGTGTTCTGCGTAAAAGCCCTTAGCATCTTCAGAAGTCATCTGATGCATTTTTACAGCACAAACTGCAAGACCAGCATCTTCATAACGTTCAATAATTTTACCAACAAGACCGGATTTCACTCCGTTTGGCTTAATCATAGCAAAAGTCATTTCCATATTATTTACCACCTTATAATGATGAGGCTAATATAACATTTTTATTGATATTCTTTTCTTATTTTTTCACTTTCTTAGCATATTTTTGAAAAACTGGGGAAAATCCCCAATTTTATGTAAAATTCTCTATTCATTTTCTATTTTTTCAAGTAATTCAGAAGCCAATTTTCCATTATTTTTAATATTCTGGACTAACCAATTAACCGACTCTTTCAATTCTGAATTTGGATACTTTTTCAAGAATAATTCAAAAATTTCCAATGCTTTTTCTGGTTGTTTTAAATTTTCATCGTAAATAAAACCTTTTGCAAACAACGCTTTTTCTGCTAATGGGTGTTCTGGGAACATTTGAAGAAAGGCTGTATATTCCCTTAAAGATTCGTCATATTCTTCTCGGTCAGAATGAAGTTGGCCCAAACGGAATGTAGCTACGGCATAAAGAGAATCATTTTGGGGTTCAAGAGTTCTGAGTAAGCTAAAATCCCAAAGGACTTTATCCAATTCATTCGCCGCATAAAGTGAATCCGCAAAGGCCAGTAATTGTTGGCCATTCATTCCCCAATGTTTTTCAGGCATGAAAGCCGAATCCTTAACCACCAAAGGGTTTTCAAGTTCTGCCTGATACGTAAAACGTAAAACCAGACGTTCTGACAAAAGTGCATTGATTTTGGGGAAAATTAAAGAAAATGCCTGTTCATAGCTTAATGAATCAACAAAAGAACTTCTCCAGTATTCATATTTGAGGTCATTATCTGCATTTTTGGCAAGTGCCGATAATTCGCTTAAAAGACTTTCTAATGAACGTTCTGGGAAAAATTTTCCATATTTTTCATAATAAGGTTTCGCATCACTTTCGGAAAGTAATGGAATTGCCTTTACTGAATCTATAATGTATTTACGCGCAAAATAGGTTTCTTGCTGACGAAGCATTGCTTTATACATAGCTGTTGTATCAAGGTGCAGAGCTTTTGCTTCACTGGCAAAAGCAAACCATTCCATTAAATAAGATGCTAAATGATTACGCGTTAATTTGCTCTGTTCTTCTACAGAAAGAGATGCAAACAAAGCCATTAAATCTTTTTCATATAACACCGTTTTGCCAGCAGAATCAATCAATGGTGCAGAAGAATCTGCGGCTAAAATATCGTTAGCTATTGTGGCACGTACAGCTTGTTGTACGCGTTCAAAAGGTTTTTGTTCTGCTTTAATTTTCTTTGTTACAAAAAACGCATGGAATGTTCCATTTTTCGAGAAAACAGGCGAAACTCCAACAGAATCTTTTGAAAACGCCTCAAAAAGTTCTGGGAAAAGACCTATGCCATAAGGCAGAGAATGTTCTTCTAAAACAACACCTATTTCTCCTGATTTTTCTTTCACTTGGGTATTTTCATTTTTACTTGATGCGGCTACAAGTCTAAATTCTTCAAGGGATTTTACATTTGATAAAGCGTTTGCTAATAAAAGAGAATCTTTATTCTGAATATAGTATACAAAAAGACCTGGTTTGGTCAGCCATTTTTCTTTGTTTTTTTCATAAAAAATCTTTTCATCTACAGGTTTTGGAGGCACTACAGATAACTTGTACTTTTCTACTAATTTAGGGCCTGTTGTTTCAACTATTTCTTTTTTTATTTTTTCCAAAAAACTCTTTTTTGCTTTACTTTCAAACTCACTTGGAATAGGCTTAACACCTGTTCTTACCGATTTTACATGTAAAGCGATGTAATTCTTTTTTCCGGCAAAATCAATTGCTAAAAAGGCGTTTCTATTACCTAAAGAATCTTTAAAAATTTCTGCTAACGCAGGCTTTTGAGTAAGAATTGTTTCTGATTCTCTATTCTTTACCGTTTCTAAAGTAATACCTTCTATTTTTTCAATATTTTCTGCTGTTTCTAAGGTTTTATAAAAAGCTTCTGCCAAAAGAGAATCTGTAAAAATTTTATAGAAAACTTTTGCATCTGAAGGAATTTCTGCTTTTGCTAAAATTTCTTCAAAATGTTCTTGATAGGCTTTTTGATTTCTTTCTAAATACAATTCTTCGGCTATTCTTGGGCGAATTTCAGAAAAAGGATATTGCTTACCTTTTATAGCAAAACGAGCTGTATCTTTTTGGTAAAATTCAAACAATTCTTTATCTGAAAAGAAAAGATTTTCAAAGGCATAAAATCGCTGGTATACCGACGTTAAAAGTCTGTTTTTCATATGCTCCATATCTTGTTCAATTAATGGAGAAATACCAGGATAAAGCTTAAGACCTGTTAAAACTTGAGCTATACTTTTGTAATGATTGTTTATATGACGACTCACTTTTGGGTCATCAGAAAAAATTCTATAACTTTTAAGTAAAAGATCTACATCTGATCTAAAGATTTTTTCTGTCCCTACTTGAGCAACAATATCTTCTTTTTCTGCATTACAGCCCAACACAAAACACGCTACTAACGCAAAAGATACAATGTTCAAGAACAATCGCATAAAGCCTCCAAAAGGAATAATAAAAACCATTTTTTATTTCAAATCAACGATTAAATTTCCCAAATCAAAAGACCTGTTTTAAAAATGAATTTTTCTTTCACGAAATATACAAATCAATACCCCCTTTAAAGGTGTATCCTTTGAAAAAAGATCCTTTCTGTATACTTATAATTTCTTATATTACAGCCATTGGATAAAGACGAAATAAAAAATTCACCGCAGGCCGAAAAAAAATCTCGCTTATCGCAGACTAAATGGGCCGGCTCGGCTTTATTTGCCATTGTTGCCGTGGGCTGTTTCTGCTTTGCAGCCTGGTTGTTTTTTGTACTCCAAAATCACATTTTAGGCGAAGAAAATACATTCGGGAACGTGACTATTTCACCTTATGGTTACAAAAGACATTCTTTAGTCAACCAATCCTGGGATTCCATTGCTATTTCTGGAGAGAATTTTAAAATCTTTTTGAAGAATCCTCGTTTTCAATTTTCTAGAAAAGATTCAATTTTTTTGAAGGTAGAAGCAAATACCGTTAATGTTAATATCAAGCCATCTAAAGAAGAAAAGAACATTGCCAAAGACTCTAGTTTTAAAATCCCTGAAATTCCGAAATTTTCTCTTCCATTCAGAACAAAAATTTCTGTAGAAAATACGTTTATTGCCGTTGATTCCTCTCTCCAATATTCCCTAAAAAGAGTTTCTTTGGAAAATGAAAACAAAAAATCTCTCTTACTTAAAGGCGATTCTATACAAGGCTCTTTTATAGAGTCTCCGATAAATGCAAGAATCAATGCTTTATGGCAAGATGAAGATATCAATTTAAAAGCACAAATTTTTTCTAAAAATGATTCCATTGAAACTTCTTTAGTTTCTCCTAGAAAAAATTTGCTCGCAGGAAAAGTCACTACTTCTCTACGTATAGAAGAACCACTGAAATATTTTGAAAAATACCCAGAAGAAGCTCCTGTTTTTAGAAACCTAGAATTACAAGTCGAAGCGACCATTGATTCAAGCAATAAAAATCTGAATTATAAAACCAAAATCAAAACCCAGATGGATGAATTTTTCCCATTACCTACACTACAAATGTCCATTGAAGCAAGCGGAGATACTAGCAAAACTGATGTATGGATAAAAGCCTCTGCGCCTAATGGTGGAAAAATTGATTTACAAGGTCGGGTGAATAAAGAACTTGATGCAGAAGTCAAAGGTTTTGTTACAAACATTAAAGGACTTTTTGGACCAGAATGGATGCCTCTTGATGCGACAATCCATTCTGCACAAAAACGTGGTAATATGCTTTACGCTAAAGCGTCCACACCTGTTGGTTCAAATGTAGAGGCAACAATACGGCTTTACCCGAACTTTCATATTGATTATACTGGCGATATTGCTCCAAACGAACCATGGGCCGTTCAATGGAGTAAAGGGCGTTTACGTTTCAAGGACAGGCCACAAGTTAAAGGTGAATTTTCTTATGAAAAGGCGGAAATGAAAGCCGATGTGAAAATAGGCTATATTCCAGAAGCTTATTTTATGACTGCTGATTCTTTAGAAACTACTTTGATTTTACGTCGAAATGGAATTCGTTTTCCTTATGGGAAAATTTTCTCCAAATGGGAATCTTTTGATTTTACTGGTGAAGTGATGTGGAAAGATGAAAAGCCTCATACTTCATGGGAAGTTATTGCTTCAGACAAAGGTGTTGCAACGGCTTATATTGATACAAGAACTCCATCTATAAAAGCTACGGCTGACAATGTTTTACTTTCAACTATTCCTTTTGCAAAACGTTTTGTGCCTGGTTGGGCTGACGGACGAGTAACTGGGACATACGAGCACAACTTTGATATTGATACCGCTTTTGCAATATTTGATTTAGATGCCCAACTTCAAAAATTCAAAACAAAGGGAAATTTTCATATTACCAAAAAACAAGATACGGTTGCTTTAGCTAAAGCAGAATTGTTCCATGAACAAAATAAAATAGACTTGCAAGCGACGATTGTTCTACCAAATGAAGAAACACCTAAAAGAATGTTGCCTGTTGAAATTTTAAATGCTTGGGTTTCAACAAGAGCTTTTAGTATACCTTTGAGTTTACTGCCTTTAAATGATTCTACTTTAAGCGATGGAAATTTTAGTGGCGATTTGACCTATACTGATTCTCATGGCTTTAGAGGCAACATTGAATTCCAGAATATTGCATTCAGAAATATCCCTAAAGAATCTTTTGCTATTAAAGAAATGCACTTGTTTGCAGAACGAGCAAAAGCTGAATTAGATGCCTACCTTGAAATTGGAGAAGGTACTTGGAGCGGGCGTGCACAAGTAACTTTTGATCAGATTCTTGCTGCAAAAAAACATTTCAGTATTGCTTTTATTACCAATAATGGTGGAAACATCTGGGGTGATGGCTTTCTTGATTCAACCCTTACAGCCTCTATTAAGACAGATGGTTATTGGTTGTTGCCAAATGGTGTCGGAGAACTCCAATCCACAGATTTAAGACTTGAACTTTTCTGGCAATTTAACCGAGGATTAAATGGAATTTCAGGAACATTCTATACAGATTCTACCGTTTATTCACCGCTGAAATTCAACTATGCATTCCCAGTACAATTAGAAGGTAAAATTTTCAACCGAAATATTGTCGTTGAAAAAGCCAGCACTTCTAATGCTAAAGGTGAAAACATTGAAGCTTCCTTAACTTATGCTTTAGATTTAATGCGACTACAGGAATTACGTTTCTGGACTACAGAATATTCTTTAAACCACAAAGAGCATGAATTACTTATCCGCAATCTTGATGGTAAACTAACCGAATCCAACAATTCCATCAACATTACCGCAGATATTCCTGAAATCAATTATTCATTTTTATCTGAAACCTATGGAAACGCCAAAGCGAAAGCAAAAGGCAATCTAAATTACCGCATTCCCAAAAATCAAGAAAAGAATGAAAGAACTGTTAACCAACTTGATGGCAATATTCTCATAGATAAATTGACATACCAAAAAGATATTGATATCGAAATCACGCCAAAAACGGTTATGCAATTATTGACTTCTTTCCAAAATACTCTGAAAAATCTAAATCGGAAAAGTGAAACACAAGCCAAGTCAAATATCAATAAAAGCAATCCTATCAATCTGGATGTAAAAATTTCAGATTCACAAAGTGATTCTATTGCTATTGTTTCTTCTTTTGCCATATTCCCTTTTACTATTGATTTAAATGTTAAAGGAACAACAAACCGCCCCACATTAGAAGGCGAAATTGTAAATGCTGGAGAAGGCTTTATCGGGTTTAAAGATCTATACGAATTTGATATACAAACTTTCTTAGTTTCCTGGCAGAACGTTCCATGGCAACAAGGCCAACTTGAAATAACAACATCACAAGAACTTCCTTATTGCGTAGAAAGCGATGAAATAAAAGACGAAACATGCCCTGTTCATATTGACATCCAAGGAACTATAACCAACCCTCAACCAAACCCTTATTCTTATTGCGGTGGAGATGCTTCAACAGCAACGACTTATTACAATATTTTGCTCGGTTGTATTTCAGAAAACCCTTCTGAAGAAGCTGTTGACTGGAATAGACTTGCTGGTTCAGCTATTGGCAAAATACTTTCTACGACAGCCAACAAAACACTAGGCGGAAATTACATTGGAAATATTGATATGAAAATGCGAATTTTCTCTAACACCGAAACCTTAGAAGAAGATTCCAGTTATGTAAAAATTCCGATTTCTTTAGATCGTTGGGTTAAAAATTTAAGTGTTATTCTTGGCTACACACAAGACAAAAGTGAAAACCCTACTTACGAACAAGCCTTTGAATTTGGCATTAATTATAAGTTACCATTTTTCAAAGAAAAAGAATATTCACACCCAGACCACCTTAACCCGGAATTATCTCTTGGTGCTATGCTTGTTTCTAAACAATATCAGGTCCAAACAGGCTCACAAGAAAATGAAAACTACTTAGAAAAGAACATTGGTTTTTTATATTCATACCGTTTTTGGTCCCCATGTATTTTAGGTTTAGGCTCTTGTGAAGATTTTAAAGAAGAAAATAAAACCAAAGGAGAACCCCATGATAAATAATTTATGGAAATTTTTAGGGATTCTCTGTCTACTTTTTTCTTCAATCGTTATGGCTGAAGGCGAAAAAAATCCTTGGGCTATCCAATTTGAAGGCAATTCTTTTTTCCCTACTTATCAATTGGAAGAAGAATTAGATATGCCTGTTGAATTCGGAAACATGGATACAACTAAACAAAATTTTTTAATGCGGCTTGCTGTTGAAGAGTTAGTTGAAATTTATTATTCCTATGGATTTTTTAGCGCTAAAGCCAAATTAGACATTTCAAAAGCATTTATAACCGATACGACAACACAACGCGTATTTACGTTTTCTGTAACAGAAGGAGAACGTTATCGTTTCCAGAGTATCCAATTGATTGTAGATGATTCAACAAAAGGTATTCCTATTTCTGTTGACGATTTAAAATTCAAAGAAGGAAGTATTTATACTCATAATCAGATTGCGGATAATCTACAGCAAATCAGCAACATTTACCGTGAGCATGGCTATTTACACACGAACTTGAATTATATGGAAAAAATTGATACCGTCAAACAAGTGGTTCACGTTGATATTTTCATTTTCTCAGGAACACAAGTCCGTATGGGAAAATTCAAAAGCCTTGCAAGGCGCTCTGGTATTCAATACGAAGAAGAAGGCTTGTCTGATACAGCCTGGTTAAATGGCCTTTGGAATATTCCACAAGGTGAAATTTTAAATGGTAAACAATCTTCCACTTTTAAAAGCAAATTATTTTCAACTCAATTATTCACTCAAGTTAAACTAGATGATTCTCTTCGGCAAGATGGTTTTTCTGATTTACATTTAACACTTCAAGAACGAGTACCAGGAGAAACTAAATACGGCGTTTTCTACGAACAGATTTATGGCTTTGGGGCTAGTTTTTTAACACGTCATAAAAACTTTTTTGGACGATTCCACGAATTTGGTTTGAATACTTTGATTGCGCAACACAAACAAGAAATTGCTTTAATTTATGCAAACCCACTTTTTTTAGGAACAAGTATTGATTTTATTCCAACAGCAATCCGATTCGAAAACACACTTTCTTTTAATCATGAAAAAATAACGCCACCGGCTTACCCTGATAGTTTAGAAGAACGCTATGAAATTATCAACCGCGCTAATTTGACTTTTGGCTTTTCTCCAAATATCCGGTTCCGCGGAACATTAGATACACGCTACGTGCAAAAAAATGAAGAAAAACTCTACAAACTCAAAGTTGAATCCGCACTCAGTTTTGATTTTACAGATGACCTTTTTAATCCAACAAAAGGCATTCGTATAACACCTACTTTAGGAGCCGGTCTAAACTTGAGAAATATTTTTAACGATTCAAGAATGATTGGCAACCCTTATTCTTATGGTGATATCACTACAAGCCTTTACTTCCCTATTTTCCGCCCGCTTTTCGGAGCTATTAGTGGTAGCTATGGACAATTTTTCAACCAAACTATTGAAGATGATGCAAGACTTTTTTACCAAGGTGGCTCTCGTACAGTACGTGGTTATCGTTTCCGTAGTATTTATGCAAGCTACCCTTCTATTGACGAAGAAGGCGATACCATTACAAATACCGGTTTAACCCCAAGATATTTCCGTTTCAACCAAGAATTGCGCTTTTCTTTACCTTTCCGTAACTGGCGTAATTGGCAATTAGTTCAATTCTTTGACTGGGCTTATATTACCGATAAAGAAAGCGACCTTTACGCCGAAAATAAAAAGGCAAGTTTAGGTCTTGGGATTCGTTACCGTTGGCAATTCTTAACATTCCGTTTAGATTATGCCTTCAAGAAAAATTTCTCGGATTGGAGTATGGAAAGTTTCTCTTTTGGACGTATTGCGTTTGACTTATCGCAAGCGTTTTAAAAGCAATTATTTTTCTTTTGCGTAAACATTACGGTAAGCATTTTCTAGGGTATTTTGTTTAAATGGTTGTTCTTTAAATTCAACTCCTGAAGATGCCAGTAATTTTTCTACTTCTTTTTTTTCAGAAGCCGAAATTTCAAATAAAACTTTTTTAGGATTTTCTTTTAATTTTAAGTCGCCTGATTTTTCTAAAACACCTTTTTTCAATATGGCATAATCTGTGGCGTATTTTTCTAATTCAGGCAAAATATGGGAACAAACTATTAAAGTTCCATTATTTTCTTTTTGCCATTTAGCAAGCATTTCCCAAAGGATTTCTCTTGAAACCGGGTCTAAATTCGCCGCCGGTTCATCAAGTAACAAACACCTAGGCAAGTGTTGCATCGCACGTGCTATCTGTAACTTTTGTTTATTACCTAAAGAAAGTTTACCTAAGTGCGTGTCTTTTTTTTCTGAAAAACCTAATTGTTCCAATAAAGCGAGTCCATTTTTATAATCATTTTCATTTCCATAAAGACTTGCAAATAATTTCAAATATTCTTCTGTTGATAATTGCAAATAGCTACCAGGATTTTCTAGAAGTATGCCTAAAGTCGCGAGATTGAGCTTTTTATTTTTTAATAGCGATTCTGAATAAAGGATTTTCCCCTTTTCTAATGGTAACCGTTTGGAAAGTAAACGTAATAATGTTGTTTTTCCTGCACCATTTGCACCAAGCAAAGCAAAAAAAGAGCCTTCTTTAACTTCAAAGGAAACATTCTCTAACGCGAATGTTTTCTTTTTCGGGTAAGCAAATGAAACATTTTCAAATCGAATCGCAAATGACATAATGAGAATATAGAAAGAAACGAAAACAACTCCCTCGCGTAGCGAGGGAGTTGTTAAACTTTTTAATTGTCAGGCTAAAAACTAACCCATTGCGTTGATGACTTTTGCCACTTTTGCTTTGTAGTTAGAAGCACGATTAGCATTGAAACCTGCGCGACCCTTAGCAGCAGCCTTATCGAGCATGCTGAAGAGATTTGGCATTTCCTTCAAAGCAACTTCTTTAGAAGAAGCTGTACGGATAACCTTTAAGCTCGTGCGGATAGCTGAACGCACAGAACGATTCACTGCATTGGCCTTTTCGGCCTGACGTAAACGCTTTTTACAAGATTGATGATGAGGCACCTTATTTTCTCCGGGTGAAAACCTACTTTTATTTTTGTTGGTGAAATTTTAGTTTTTTTTATTGATTTAGTCAAGGTCTACTTTTCGAAAAGATGGAATTCTATATTTAAAAGTATGATTCCTTTCGTTAATTTAACTGCTCAAAGAAACTTTTTACGCGAAGAACTAGAAGAAGCCGAAGCCCGGGTTCTCAATTCTGGGAATTATATCGGCGGTTCTGAAGTGCAAAATTTTGAAAAAGAACTTTCTCTTTACACCGGAATGGCTAATACCATTACATGTGCTAGTGGTACAGATGCTATTGAACTTGCCTTAAATGCACTCGGACTTCGACCAGGAGACGAGGTCATTATTCCTGATTTTTCCTTTATTTCTCCAGCTGAATGTGTTTATCGATTAGGGGCTATTCCTCGTTTTGCCGATATTTTACCCGATACTTTCTTACTAGACCCTGCCGATTTAATGCCTTTGATTACCCCAAAAACAAAAGGTATTATTGCTGTCCATTTGTTTGGGCAGACAGCAGCTATGGAAATTTTACACTCTATTGCTAAATCGCATGATCTTTGGCTTTTAGGGGATGCGGCTCAATCTTTTGGAGCTAAACGCAATAACAAACATTGTGAATCTCTTGCTGACATAACTATAACCAGTTTCTACCCAACCAAACCCCTTGGTGCTTATGGAGATGGAGGCGCTCTTTTTACAAATGATGACGTTCTTGCCGAAAAGATTAGAAAATTGGCCAATCATGGGGCAAAGAGTCGTTATTTCCATGAACTTAACGGAAAAAACAGCCGACTAGATGCCTTACAAGCGGCCATTTTAAGAGTTAAGTTAGAACACTTTGATGAAGAACTAAAAAAACGCAAAAAAAATGCAGAAATCTACAACCAGTTCTTTTCTCAATTCACAGACCTCACCATTCCATACATTGACCCTGAAAACACTTCTACTTATGCACAATATACCTTGCGGGCCAAAGACCGTAACAAATGGTTGGCTATTTGCGATAACGCTGAAATTCCAACAGGTATTTATTACCCTCGCCCACTCAGCAAACAACCCTGCTTTATGAATATTGACCGTCAAATGAAAAACTCTGGCGCTTCTAGAGCGTGCCATGAAGTTTTTAGTTTGCCAATTTGTGCTTACACCAATGTAGAAGAAATCATTCAAAAAATCAAATCTGTTTTGTAAGTGAAATTTTAGGCTTAATATGTTTACAAATGTAAACCCGATAAATAAAATACCCCTAGTCATAAAGAAAAGCTTTTTCTAGCATTGCCGCCATGCAAGTTAGAGATCGTTCTCTTTTAAGTCTTTCCTGGCCACTTATCTTCACTTTCGGTGTTGGCACATTACAACCGATGATGGATAGTTGGTTCCTTTCAAGGACTTCTGAAACTGCCGCTGCTGGTGTTGGTGCTCTTATGCCCGTGCTCGGCGCTTTATTTATGGCTATCCAAGCATTTTCTCAAGCGGGTGCAAGTATCGCTTCTCAATTTTTAGGTGCCGAAAGAAAACGACAAGCCGGCGTTACTCAATCAATGGTTCTTGTAGGCAGTTTACTTTTAGGTATAGCTATAACATTAATCGTTATTCCTTTAGCCAATCAAATCGTTTCCTGGATGGGACTTACTGGAGAAGCCGCTAAACACGCTAAAGATTTTTTGCATATAGTTTCTTTTGGTTTTGCATTTCGTTCTTTACAGACTACACTTACAGCTCTTATCGCTACGCATGGCTTAACTATTTGGAATTTGTTTGGAAACATTCTCACAATTTTAAGCAACTTTGTTTTAAATATTGTTTTCCTAAACGGGCTTTTCGGTTTACCTAAAATGGGCGTCAAAGGAGTTGCCCTGGCCACTATGCTTTCCTGGCTTATTTCTTCTTTCATTCTTTTTTTAGTTCTTCATTTTAAAATACAGCACCGCTTTAAACGTTCTGATTGGGTAAGATTCAGAATTATTCTCCCCGATTGGATTCGCATTGGACTCCCGGCAGCAGCAGAGCCCGTCAGTTTTCAGTTATTCCAAGTTTTTTTGACAGCAATGGTTGTTCATTTTGGAACTTTAGCTATAACAGCACGTGTATTTAGCGCAAACTTCGCTATGTTCGCTGTTATTTTAAGCGTTGGCCTAGGGAGCGGAAACCAAATTCTCGTAGCGCATCTTGTTGGAGCCCAAGATTTTAAAAAAGCCAACAGACGAGTGCACCAAAGTCTTTTAGGCAGTTGTCTTGGTGCCATGTTTATCTCTATTATTGTTGCCATTTGTGGAACTCATTTACTTTCTCTCTATACAAATAATCCCGACATTTTAAAACTTGGTTATATATGTCTTTGGTGTGATGCTTTAGTCCAGCCTTTCAAAGCGGCTAACATTGTTTTAACCAATTCATTAAGAGCCTCTGGTGATTCAAAATTTCCGGCTATAATCGGGAGTGCTATGATGTGGACTTTAGGAGTTGGTACTGCGCTATTCTTAGCATTTGGTCTTAATCTTGGATTACCTGGTCTTTGGCTTGGAATGGCTGCAGATGAATTTTATCGTTCTATCGTCAATTATATGCGTTGGCGTAGTGGAAAATGGAAACGATACGGCGTTATATAGTTTTTCATAAAAAACATATCGTACTTTGTAAAAGCATTTTTTATCTTTGTGCAATATGGCTTTTTATTCTAATGACATTATCGCAAAGCTCAAAGATTATACTGACATTGCCGATGTCATTCAGCAATTTGTCCCTTTAAAACCAGCCGGAACAAATCGCTATACGGGGCGTTGCCCTTTTCATGATGATCGTTCTCCTTCTATGAGTGTAAACTCAACTTTAGGCATTTATAAATGTTTTGCTTGTAATGCCGGTGGAGATGTTTTCAAGTTCATTATGGAACATGAAAAAATTGATTTTCGTTCTGCTATTGAATGGGTCGCGCATGCAACGGGTTTTGCTTTGCCAAAACTTTCTAATTCTACGGAAAAAAATGAGGTTCTAGAAGAAAGAGAACTTGTCAAACAATTAAATGTTTTAGCTACAGAATGGTTTGAACAAAATCTCACTGAAGCTCCAGAAATAAAAGCTTACTTAGATAAACGAGGTATTTCAGAAGAAACTCAAAAAATATTCCACTTTGGTTTTGCTCCCAACAAACGAGAAGGACTTTTAGCCCATGCCATACGCAAAGGTTTTTCTCCAAGACAATTAGTACAAGCAGGGCTTGCTGTTGAAAAAGAACATGGTGGCATTGCCGATAAATTCCGCGACCGTCTGATGATTCCTATACAAAACATTTCAGGAACAGTAATCGCCTTTGGCGGTCGTGTATTACAAGATCAAGCGAAAACCGCCAAATACATGAATAGCCCCAAAACCATACTTTACGAAAAAGGCGAAGTCCTTTTTGGATTACACCAATGTCGCCAAGGGATTGCCAAAGCAGGAAAAGTTATAATCGTTGAAGGTTATTTTGATGTAATAAGCCTTTACCAGGCAGGCATACAAAATGTTGTAGCCGCTTCAGGGACCGCGCTTACAGAAGCTCACGCTTCTTTACTTTCACGATATGCTAAAACGGCTTATCTTGTTTTTGACGGAGACAATGCCGGAAAAGAAGCCACTAAACGTAGCTTAGAAAAAATTCTTTCTAAATCAATGTCTCCTAAAATTTATTCGCTTTCAAGGCCTAACGGCGAAAAAATAGACCCGGATAATTTTATCAGAGAACAAGGGCCAGAAGCATTTCTTAAAGAGTTGGAATCTGCTGAAGATTGGCTCACTTACTTAATAAAAGAAACGCCTCATTCTAACCCAGAAGATAAAGCAAAATTAATCCACCATACCAAAAGTCTTATTTCAACAATCCCTGATGTAGAACTCCAAAGACAATACCTCAATATTTTAGCAGAACGTTTAGGTACTGAAGCTTCTTTTCGCGGTTTAAAAAATTCATTAAAAAATCCTCGTCCTAAAATCAAATCTGAAGAGACAATCATTGAAACAGAATTGCCTCCAATCCCATGGCATACTATTTCCCAGACTGAAATCAGATACTTGAACCTGATTTTACAAAACCCTGCCGTACTAAAAGCCGCTTCTCTGTTTTACGATTTTGCTTTTGTCTCTTCAGGAATATCTCTTTTAGAATCCCCTTTAATTTGTGATATTTTAGGAATGGCTCTTTTACAAGTCCAAGAAACAGGTAATTTCAATTTAAAGCTTTTGAGCAACAGCCTTTCTGAAGAAGGTAAAGAAATTCTCTTTGCTTTACCAGAAGAAAACTGGAATGAAAACGCTGCTATTAAAGAATTTCTTGAAATGACTTTAGACTTAGAAAAGCGTTTTATAGAACGACTTCGTTTAAAAAGTGAAGATATTGATTTAAAATTAGAACTCACTAATTTTGCTTCAAAACTGAAACGCCTTCTTGTTGAAAGTAAAAAAACAAGAACTTCTCCTAATAACCTTTTGCAACAAATTCTAGATTATAGAAACGATATTTTACTTTTCAACCAGACTTTACAAGGAAATTAAAAATGCTTTCCATTAAAAATTTACATGCAACACTTGAAGACAATACTCCTATTTTGCGCGGCATTAATTTAGAAATAAAACCAGGAGAAGTCCACGCAATTATGGGCCCTAACGGAGCTGGAAAAAGTACTTTATCAAAAGTTATCAGCGGACACCCTGCTTACCATGTGACAAGTGGCGAAGTCCTTTTACAGAACAAAAATATTTTAGACTTAGATATTGCAGAACGAGCTAATGAAGGCATTTTTATCAGCATGCAATACCCTATAGAAATTCCAGGCGTAAACAATATTGAATTTTTACGAATGGCATTAGATTCAAAAAGAGTGTTTCACGGGCTTGAAAAAATTTCTGATTCTGAATTTCAAAAGATTCTCTCTCAGGCTCGGGAGTTACTTGAAATGGATAATCGTTATCTAGAACGTGGTGTAAACGAAGGCTTTTCTGGTGGAGAAAAAAAACGCAATGAAATTTTGCAAATGGCTATTTTACAACCCAAAATTGCCTTTCTCGATGAAACCGATTCTGGATTAGATATTGATGCTTTGCGCATTGTTTCCAAAGGTATAAATGCATTACGCAACGCAGAACGTGGAATTATTCTAGTCACTCACTATAAACGCCTTTTAGATTACGTAAAACCCGATTACATACATGTTTTGCGCAAAGGTAAAATCGTTCTTTCTGGCAATAGTGAACTTGCTGAAGAACTTGAAGCTAAAGGTTATGACTGGATTCCTGGAGATGAAACATGAAAAATCTCGCCAGAAGCCGCCTTGCAGACATAGGTTTACCTTCGCCAAAAAATGAAGAATGGAGTTACTTTCCTGTTTCAAAACTCAGGTCTATTGATATTCCAGAAGCGATTGAATCTTCTGCCAGTGATATTTTAGGCATAAAAAATGAAACAAATGCCGCAGCACTTTTTCCAATTGCTTTTGCAGCTTACCCTTATAATGTGACAGTTAATCAAAAAGAAACTGAAACCGGTATTTTAAAAACTCGTGATGAATTTTCTCATTCTCACTTTCGGGTTTTAGAAAATGCAAAATTGAATCTTGAAATTACTGGAAACAAAACAGAAAGAAATTTTATTTCTGAACGTATTGACATTGAATTAAAAGAAAATGCGGAAGCTTTTTTGTTTTTCAAAGAAGATGGACAAAATGATTCTACACATTTAACCCACTTCCGTATATTTGTTTCTGAAAATGCAAAAGTTTATTGCAACATGCTTTTATTTGGCAAAGGTCTTTCTAGAACAAGTGTTGAAATTTTTTTGAACGGCAAAAACGCTTGCGCCGATTATCGTAGCTTAGCTCTTTTAAAAGAACATGCCGAAACACATACACATATAAAAATTCATCACAATGCACAAGAAACAAATAGCTCGCAATTTGCCAGACATTTTTTAACAGAAAATTCTTATGCTTCTTATGATGGCAGTGTTTTTGCCATGGAAAATTGTTCTAAAATTTCTTCTTCTCAATTAGTCAATACTATTTTACAAGACGACGCCAAAATTTCTGTAAAACCAAATCTTAAAATTTATCACGACGATGTCGAATGTTCTCACGGAAATACTTGTGGTTCTTTTGATGCCGAAGAATTATTTTATTTAGAATCCCGAGGCATTGAAGAAACTCAGGCAAAAAGAATTTTAACCCGTTCTTTTGCCCGAGAAATTTTCCAGAACGACACTCCTCATGCCAATAGAATTTCCGAAGAATTATCGCTTTTGGGTTTTTAATCTTTTCGCCAGCGTTCTTTTTCGTATTCTTGTAAATTTGCTTTTGCCACGTTATAACGTGGCAAATATTTTTCTTTTGGCGTCAAAGAATCCAAACGTTTCAAAAATTGAGAAACCGTTTCACCTGGTTTTCTAGAAAAACCTATACGCAAGAGCTGGCGTTCTGTTTTGATTAACATTTTTTGCAACTTTAAAATACGGGCACTTTGAATCTTTGATTTTACTTTTTTCCGTTTAGAATAACGATATACCAAATAAAAAGCAAATATTATGGCAAGAACAACCCACAAATAAACATTTCTTAAAATATTTTCTATAACAACTGTCCAGGAATCCAATGAACGACGCCACTCTCCATTTTTCAGAAAATGCATAAAACGCAACATTTTCACTTTCATTGCTTCTTGCCAATACGAAAGTTTCATATTCTCCAATAAAATGCCTTCTCCACCTGGAGTCGGATCAAAAGTAACCCACTGAGTTCCATTAAAATACTCGACCCATGCGTGAGAGTTTCGGCGAAGGAATAAATAATAATCTTTTGATGGAGCTTGTATTGGAGCAGAAAATCCAACAACATAACGAGCCGGAATTCCATTATACCTAAAAACTAAAGTTGCAAGTGTTGCAAAATATTCACAATACCCTTTTTTATTTTTCCAAAAAACTTCTAATGGCTCTTTGTTCTCTACAAGTGGGAGTGTTAAAGTATATTCAAATTTTTCAAAGAAAAATTTCTTTAATTTATTCGAAAATTCAATTATGGGCAAAGTATCTGTAAGGCCTATATCCAATGTAATTTCTTTAAGCAACGAATCTAAACGTGGCGAAAATTGTAAAAAATGCTCTGTTAATGTATCACCTAAAATTTCTTTTTCATTTTCTATATAATACCAATCTTTATGAAAAAGTTCTTCATTGTAAAAAGTTCCACCTGCATATTTTTCAACAGAATCTGCTGCTTGTATTGCCACACCTGCGCCTAATGGAGCAAAGAAATAACCATGAGAATTTATGGCCGACTGGACCCAAGCTACATCGGTTAAAGTATCACCACTACCAAAAACCGCATAATCGCCAATATAGCGCTCTGGGAGAACCCATTCTTTTGAATCCGCTTTTTTCCACAAACCTCTAAAATAATTCCCGTAAACTATTCCTCTTAAATATTCTGGTTTCTTACTTGTAAAAATTCTAAAAACTATTTCTGAATTTCTTTCTCCGGTATAATTGGATTCAAAAGAACCTAAACGGGCTACAGGCGAAAAGCCCATTAAATTTCTTTTTGCAAATGATTCGTGGTAACCAGAAGAAAGTCTTGCTTTTTGCCGCCAATCATAAATTTGCTTAGCACCAAAAAATAGCCCCAATCCAAGAAGAGTTGAAAGAATAACAGAAAGGACAAAACTAAAATATCGCCTCGGCGTTTTTACCATCAGAACCAAAAAGAGGCAAGCTATAATCATTAAAGCCAATTGAATTTTATCAAATGTCCGTAAAGAAAGCAATAAAACAAACAATCCATTCCAATATACAAAAACAGGAAAACCACCCCGATGTAATCCACGCCATTGCCAAAGCGCAAGAAACATAAAATACCACGAAGGAATTATCACAAGCCATGGTGAAAACCCATGTTCCACTGACGGAGATAAAACCCACCAAAAAGCAAAAGGAACGATTGCAGAATAAGCTATTGATTTAAGATAAACCGGAACTTTCTTTTTATAATGATTGTGAGAATATTTCAATAAAGCAAAAAGACCTATAACCCCTAAAAACCATATTCCGGAAGAATAAGTTAATGTAAGCAATACAAACAAAAGAAACAGAGATTCAAACAAACGCTTCATAATGAAACCTCTGTCTCTTTATCTAAAACAATACTAAGTAAAGCATCTTCACGGTAAGATTTTTCAGAAACTACAATTTGCTTTGTAATCAAAGGCGACTCTAAAGGCAACACCGAAACAGAAAGAACTGGAGTCATAGGCCTTGCTGCCGGAGACCAAAGACTTGGTTTAGGAAAAGGCTTTGCTACTTCTGGATAAGGAGCTCTTGCTAAAGCATCTAAAACGGTAGGCAATACTTTGGTTCGTTCTAAAGAGATTTCTTGATTCCCAACAAAAAAACGCCCTAATAAATTTCGTTCTACAAGATATTCGGCAATACCCGCACATAACCTTACTGCATGTTCAATTCGGCATTTATCAATTAATTTTACACAGGCTACATCTAAAAGCAATACAATACCTTCACCACGTTCTGCGGCAAATTCTTTTGTAAATGGCTTACCATATCTGGCAAAAGCAGCATGATGCAAATCGCGTAAAGAATCGCCTTCTCTATATTCACGTACGCCTATAAAATCTAACCCTCTTTGAAAAGACGGCGAAAGGTAAGGGGCAAAAGAAAGACCACTTTTTCCTGAACCTAAAAACCGGAACTCCCTTAATTTTATTGCTTTGGGTAAAACAAGTAATTCATAATCACCAGAAGCTTTTTTTGAAATAGAAGATACTCCAAGTGTATTTCCAAAAGAAGCGGCAATATAGGGCAAAGGAAAAGCGCCTCGACGAAATGTTTTTAATGTTGCTTTTAATTCCAAAGAATCTTTTGCAGACAAACTATGCCAATTTTCTTCGGGGCAAAGTTTTAATGAAGGGTGCATTCTGAAACAAGATAATTTTACAGCAGAGCAAGATTTTTCTGAATAAAGATTTGCTGTTATTTCAGCATCTTCCCCTTCTCTTACTTTTGGCACTCGAACACAAGAAAGGGTACTTCCTTTTGGAGGCATTAAAGTAAAAAGAGAAAAAATCAAAAAAGCACTACAAAGCAATAAGAAAATTTTTACCGTATAAAAACCAGGAGCCCAAATAACAAAAAGTGAAAAAAACAAAAATACTGAAAGGCAATGTCCTATAGGTGTTAAACGTTCATTCCAAAAAAAGAAAAAGTACATCAACACACTAGGTCGCCGATGCATCCATGGCCATTCTCTCCAAATAAATTTTAATTGCTTAAGCAGAAAGCCCCCTTAAATTGGCACTTTCGTTTTTTGTAAAATGTCATGCAATAACGCTTCTGCCCGACCTTCGCCGGCATCTGCCGCAAAAACCCGATGCGACATAACTGGCATAAAAGATTTTTGAATATCATCTGGCTTTATAAAATCTCTATCATCCATTTTAGCAAAAGCCTGAGAAAGACGTAACAAAGAAAGACCAGCTCTTGGACTTGCAGGCAAACGGAAGCCCTGATGATTTCTTGTGGCCTGCACCAATTCTATAACATAACGTTCTAACGATTCTTCTACAAACACTTTACGAACCATTTTACGCCATTCAAGAATTTCTTCTGCTGTAGTGACTTGTAAAACAGAATCTAAAGGCAAGGATTCTCTATGCGCTCTTAAAATTCCAAGTTCTGTTTCAGTTGTTGGGTAACCTAGAGAAAGCCTAATCAAAAAGCGATCCATCTGCGCTTCTGGAAGTGGGAAAACCCCATGAAATTCAATCGGATTTTCAGTTGCTAAAACCATAAATAAATCAGGTAAACGCAATGATTCGCCCTCAAGAGAAACCTGACGTTCTTCCATAGCTTCAAGTAAAGCACTTTGCGTTCTTGGCGAAGCGCGGTTGATTTCATCTGCTAACAACACTTGAGTAAAAACAGGGCCTTTACGGATTTCAAATGTTCCAGAGCTTGGTCTGAATACGGCACCACCAGTAACATCGGCAGGCAAAAGGTCCGGCGTAAACTGTATTCTTGAAAAATCAGCACCAATCACCTTTGCTAAAGCCTTAGCTAAAGTTGTTTTACCGGTTCCAGGAACATCTTCTATTAAAACATGACCATCAGCTAATAAAGCAGCCAAGAGTAATTCTATAGAAGAATCCTTACCTAAAATAACTTGATTAAGAGCAGTCTTTAATTTTTGAATCATTCCTTGAAAATAAATTATTCTAAATAAAAATTACACGTAAAAACAAAAAATCTATTTCTTCTCTATCTTTTCAAACTTTTTCCATATAAAAATCAAGAAAAAATATAAGTTTGAGAAAAACATCCCTTTTCTGGAGAATATCGTGATTCAGCAAAAACTTCAAGAATCTTTTAACCATTATTTAGAAGAACTTAAAGAACTTATCCGCATACCTTCTATCAGTTTTCCGGGTTTTGATAAAGCTGAAGTTTCTCGCTCTGCTTATGCAGTAGAAAATCTTTTAAAAAAAATTGGTGCCACTAACTTGCAACATTTAATTCCACCTAGTTCTTACCCTTGCGTTTATGGTGAAATTATTTCCGATAAAACAAAACCAACTATTTTGCTTTATGCCCATCACGATGTCCAGCCACAAATGAGAGAAGCCTTATGGCATTCTCCTCCTTTTGAACCTGAAATTCGCGGAGAACGACTTTATGGCCGCGGAAGTGCTGATGACAAAGCCGGGATTCTGATTCATGTTGCAGCCGTAGAATTGATTCTTTCTACTATGGGAAAAGAATCTCCTAATTTCAAATTTTTAATTGAAGGCGAAGAAGAATCAGGGAGCGCTGGTTTTGGTTATTTACTTGAAAAACACAAAGATTTACTTTCTTGCGATGCCGTCATTGTAGCAGACCTCGGTAATTTTTCTAAAGGAGAACCCTCTCTTACAACTTCTCTACGCGGCATGAGCGCAATAGAAATAGAAATCCATTCAACAACAGCCCCTTTACATTCTGGTTCCTGGTCTGGCCCACTTCCGGACCCAGCACAAGAACTTTGTCGTTTAATCGCTTCTTTAAGTGATAGTAACGGAAACATTCTTGTTCCAAATTTTTATGATGATATTATCGTTCCAACAAAAGAAGAACTGGAGTCTTATCAAAAACTAGGAATGACAGAAGAAAAATTCCGTGAAGAAGCTGGTGTTTTAGAAAACACAAAATTATTAGTTCCGGAATCAAAAATTTGCGAAACACTCTGGCGCAAGCCTTCCCTTGTTGTAACTGCTATGGAAGCAGGTAACAGAAAACAAGCCGGCAATGTTTTACAAGAAAGTGCTTATGCAAGATTAGGTATTAGACTAGCTCCTGGCATGAATTCCAAAAAAGCTACTGAACAAATAATTGCCTTTTTACAAGCAAATATCAGACATGGATTGACTTTAAAAATCAGAACAGAAGATGGTGCTGAACCATTTACAACAGATACATCACACCCTTATTTCCAATATATGGCAAAATCTATGGAACTTGCTTTTAATCAAAAAGCCTCTTTTGTGGGCTGTGGTGCTTCCATTCCTGGTGCAGAATATTTCCGCAAAACTTTTGGCAACATTCCTATTTTGCTTATGGGTGTTGAAGACCCGGAAAGTAATGCACATGGTGAAAACGAAAGTCTATACTTGCCCGATTTTGAAAAAACAATTCTCGCTGAGACTCTTTTCTTTAAGGAACTCGCCCATGTCTAAAAAAATTGTTGTGCTAACAGGTGCAGGAATCAGTGCCGAATCGGGTTTAAAAACATTTCGTGGTAACGATGGACTCTGGGAAAACGAGCCAATTGATATTGTCGCCACTCCGGAAGGTTATGCCAAAGAACGAATCCGAGTTAAAAATTTTTACAACAAATTGCGGACTGGTTTAAAAAACTTTCAACCAAACAACGCTCATTTTGCTTTAGCTCGTTTAGAAAAATCTCTTGGTGAGAACTTTCTTTTGATAACGCAAAATGTAGACGATCTTCATGAACGTGCAGGTTCTAAAAGATTACTCCACATGCATGGAGAATTGCTCAAATTGCGTTGTGAAAACAATCCGGAACATGTTTTTGATTTTAATGGAAACGAAACGGAATCAACGCATTGCCCGATTTGTTCTGCTAGTACTCGCCCGCATATTGTATGGTTTGGTGAAATGCCTCTTTATATGCAAGAAATAGAACTAGCTTTAAAAGAATGTGAAATTTTTGCGTATATCGGCACATCAAGCGTTGTTTACCCAGCAGCTGGTTTCAAAAGTATAGCTCATTCCCACAGAGCTCATGTCACTTGTCTGAACTTAGAAATTCCTAGCTTTGACCCGTATACAGACACTTTTATACAAGGCAACGCTTCTGAAATTGTGCCCGAATGGGTTGATTCTTTATTAGGCTGAACAAAACAAATATACAGTATAAGCTATGTAAAATAGGAATAAAAAAATTCCTTTGACTCTTCCTATTTTGGGTTCATTTTTTAAATGTATGCCAAAAAGTAACAAGAGCAATGTAAGGAATGCTGTTACAGGTAAGTCTCTTTGTAAAATCAATGAATCTACATTCATCGGGCAAATAATTGAAGAAACGCCTATCACCATTAAAGAATTAAAAATATTAGACCCAACAATATTACCCAATGCAAGAGCCGTATCTCCTTTTTTGGCTGCAATTACAGAAGAAGCAAGTTCTGGCAAAGACGTTCCAACAGCCACAACAGTTAAACCAATCAATAAATCACTAACGCCAAAAGCTTTTGCTATTTCTGTCGCTCCAAAAACAAGTAATTTAGAACTCCCTACAAGAAGCCCTAATCCAAAAACAAGCCAAAACAAAGATGATAAAAGATTTTTTGAATCTGTTTCATTATCCGGATTTTCTGTTTTATTTGAAATACCTCGCCAAATTTGCAAAGTAATAATTACAGCAAACAATAAAACCAATAAAACGCCATCTAAACGTGAAACTTCTTTATTTAAGAACAATACAAAAGAAACAACTGTAGCTAGTAACAATAACGGGATATCCATTCGAATAGCCGATTTAGGGATTACTATTGGAAAAATTATCGCCGTAAAACCTAATATTAAAGCAATGTTTCCAATATTAGAACCATAAGCATTCCCAAGAGCAAGTTCTGAAGACCCTCCTAAAGCCGCAAATAGAGACACTGCTAATTCCGGAGCGGAAGTTCCAAAACCGACAACAACCATCCCGATTAAAAAAGAAGACAAACCACAATATTTTGCCAGTGCAGAAGCACCAACTACAAAACGGCCTGCACTCCAAATAAGAAGCACAAGCCCGAGAATAAAGGATAAAATAGGTAAAAACATTTAATTAAAGTATATTGAAAGTAATGCCTAAAGAAAACATTGATTCAGCAAATTCAGTCGGGATTCCATAAATCTTTGAAGTATTAAACATATCTCCAAAAGCAAAATCACTACCCAAATTAAATGAAATATATTCATTCAAATCAATATTAAAGCCTAAAGACAAAGCAAAATTTAAAAGGTTACGTTCTTCATCTAAATCATAAGTGTGTTTGCCAGAGTCATCTTTTATTTCTAAACGTTCTCTAACATTGAATTGTAACTTTCCACCAAAGTCAAAAGAAAGCCTAGAACCTAAAGCCCTGAATCTCAAATAAAATGGTACATCTATATTTTTATGATAAAATGTATACCGTGCGGATTCACCTGTAGGTTTATTATCTTCGTAATAATCAAATGTATTATCAGCTTTACGATAAGTTAACAAGGCACCAGTAACAAAAGCCATTGTGTATTCATTGATTGGCAATTGAAGCATTACTCCGCCACCACCAAAATAGCCACTAAAATCATAGCCCCAAGAACTGGACGTCATTGCATAAGGGCCAAAAAGACCTTGTACTCCAACACGTAATTTTACAGGAAATTTATTTACCAAACGAATAGTATCTGGCACAGCCGCTACATAAACTTCTTGAGTTTCGTTGGGTTGTTCATAAACAATAACCGTTGTGTGACCAGGGTAATAATCGTAGGGGTGATGGTGATAAAATCTTGGAGGAGGTGGTGAATGTGGTGGAGGTAACGGATGCGGGCTGGAGGGGCGCACTTCTTTTGCTTCTTGAACTGAAGAGCTGTTTGAAGAAACTTCTGTTTTTTCTGTTGCCTTTGGGGCAAAAATCTGTGGTCGAACTTCGCGTTGTTCAGAATCACTGGCAAAAACAGATGTGGCGCAAAAAATAAAACCAGAAATAAATCCAAGCCATTTACGCATTTTAGACTCCTACATCCAACCCCTTTCAGAAGTTCCAGAAATACCACGGACTTTCAAATCAAAGTCATCTGGGTTTGTTGCGGCATTAATAGCTGTTTCGTATGAAATCTGTTCTGTCTGATAAAGATGCAAAAGTGCCTGGTCAAATGTTTGAGTCTGATACTGCATGTGACCATCAGCAATAGCTTGCTCCACCATTTCAATTTTATCTTTATCCGCAATATATTCTTTGATTGCCCCAGTATTGATAAGAATTTCTGCTGCAGGAACACGACCTTTTCCATCTTTTGTAGGGAGAAGGCGCAAAGAAATAACGCCAGCAAGACATTCGGCGAGCAACAAACGAATTTCTTCGTGCTGGTGAGGCGGGTACATTGACAAAACACGGTGAATGGTTTCCGTTGCATTTGTAGTATGGATTGTTGCAAAAACCATGTGCCCTGTATCAGCTGCAGTAAGAGCAATCTGCATGGTTTCTAAATCACGGATTTCACCTACAAGCAAAACATCTGGGTCTTGGCGGAGTGCTGCTTTCAAAGCATTTGCATAAGATAAAGTATCCACACCAATTTCACGTTGCGAAACAATTGACTTTTTATCGCTATGCAGATATTCAATAGGATCTTCAACTGTAATTACATTAACTTGTTCTGTTCTATTAATGTGGTCAATCATTGCTGCAAGACAAGTAGATTTACCAGAACCCGTTGTTCCTGTTACCAAGAGCAAACCACGCTTTCTTAAAGCCAATTCTTTAATAATGGGAGGCAACTGCAATTCATCAAATGCAGGAATTTTTGCTTTAATATGGCGAACTACCATAGCAATTGTGCCACGCTGGCGAAAAACGTTTACACGGAAACGCCCCATATCACGAGCACCAACAGCAAAGTCACATTCTTTGGTTTCTTCAAAACGACGCTTTTGATCACGATTCATAATATCATCAAGAAACATATCCATTGTAGGAGCATCTATCCTGACGTCAAATAATTGTGTCAAAGCACCGTTTATACGAAAAACAGGCGGAACCCCAACACGAACATGCAAGTCCGAAGCTTTGTTGTTCACCATTTCACGAAGAAGTTGTTCTATGCGGAGTTGTTCTGCCATTAGTTTTCCCTATTACCAAATTTTTCATCACATGCTTTTTGAACTTCAGACAAACGATTTGCAATTTGTTCATCTTCAGGATTCTTTTCATGAAGATCTTGATAAATATCCAAAGACTTTTGCAACAAGCCTTGTTCAAAATAAATTTCAGCTAATGTTGCCGTATTTAAATGTTCATCAATATTTTCGCCATTATCTTCTAAAGAAGCCTGAGCGTCTTTTAATAAAGCAGAAGCAACTTCATCTTCTGAATCACCAGACATCAGAAAATCTACTTTATCCTGACCTAACGACAAATCATCTTCTGCATCTTCTACTGCATTAAAAAGAGTATCAAAAGCACCTTTTTCTGAAACATCATCTTGAAGCACTTGAGTTTCTGTAGAGAGTGATGGTAATTCTAAATCATCGTCATCATCACCAAAAAGCGCGTCTAAAGAAGAACTGACTTCGGCAGAAAGTTCAGAAGGCACTTCTCTTTTTTCAACAGCTGATGTTTGAATTTCTGGTTCTACAGATTTAGCTTCAGGCAAAGTCAATTCATCATCATCGGCTAATTCTTCTTTACCAAACAAGGTATCAAAAGCATTAGCAACACCTGTTTCATCTTTTACTTCTGTATTACCCAACAAATCAGAAAGTGATTCTGTAGGTTCTTCATCTAAATCCATTGCCAAAGAATCTTCCGGCACATCAACAATAGCCTCTTCAGAAACAGATTCTGCTGATTTTTCAAATGCAGACGGAGCTTCTTCTGGGAGTTCATCTTCTCCTAAAAGTGAATCAAACGCAGTATCTAAGCCAACTTCTTCTGATGCAGATTCTGCTGACTTTTCAAATGCTGATGGTGTTTCTTCTGGGAGTTCGTCTTCGCCTAAAAGTGAATCAAATGCCGAATCTAATTCTACAGATTCTTCTGGAACAACCTCTGCTGATTTTTCAAAAGACGATTCAAAATTCTGTTGAACCTCTTCTGCTGGTTCAGGGTCTTCTAAACTTTCTGGAATTTCAAGTCTAGAGAATGGAGACGCTGGTTTAGATTCTTCCAATGATTCTTCTTCAAAGAAGTCATCGTCGGCACTTCCAAAGAAATCTGAAATAGCAGAAGAAACGTCTGAACCAGACATAGCTTCATCATCAATAGAGAGAGGAATGTCTTGAGCAGCAGAATCTTGTAAGTCAACTTGTTCCAAAGCATCATTCAAAGAATTTTCTAACGCTTCAGAGAGAGAGTCTTCTTCTACAGCATCTTCTTGACCAAGTGCATTGAAAATCTGGAACGGATCTTCGTCTGCAGCTTGTTCTTCTTCTGGCATAAGCAAGAAACCTTCCGAAGAATCATCTTCTGGCAAGAACAACGATTCTTCTGTTTCTTCTACTGCTGGTTCTTCTACAGGTAATACCGCATATTCTTCTTTCCAGAACATATCAAGCGGATCAATGTCATGCACCAAACGGTAATACTTGTTTCTTGAAACTTCATCACCTTGCTTTTCATAAATTTCGCCTTTACGACGTAATGCAGACAAGCATGTCGGTTGCATCTGCAAAATGATATCGCAAGCTTCTAAAGCAGCATCTAAATTACCTTGCTCAAGAAGAATAACCGAACGAATCAAATGAGCTTGAAGCATATCTGGGTATTCTCGCAAACCGCTATCAAGGATCTGCATGGCAGCATCGAGATTCCCTGCCCCACGTTCCAAATCAGCGAGCCAAACAAAAAGTCGACTCTTTTTCTTTTTTCCGATTATTTTTTTCAATGATTCAAGAGTTACGGCCATAACTTCCTCTCTAAAGAATAATCCCTTCATCAGCTAACAACACTGGAATACCCGAACGAACTGGGTAGGCACGTGTAGAATCAGCTGTTATTAAAAAACTTTCTGCAATTTCTGTTACCGGCAAATTGCCAACATTATTTACTTTTTGGGCTTGAATATCTGCGTTCAAACGTTCAACTAATTCAGCTTCGGCTTCTCGTAAAGGTTGCCGAGTTTCTGGACAGCACAAAATTTTCAAAAGTTCTGCATTTACCATAAGTTCATGTTTCCTAATCAATTACGAAAAATCACAACAATCCAATTTAACAAAATATCCCTGAAGCAAATGGCTTTTAAAAAAAACAAACCTATCAAAAAGAAGTTTTTTGATACCTAAAATTTTAAAAGCATCTTTTTCAGAGATTTTCTATGAATTTCGCAATTTTTAGAAAAATCCTTCCTTAAAAATATCTTCTTTTTTTTAAAAAAGGAATGGATTTAATTAAGATATTGCAAATTTACGAGAGCAAAATCGTTTTTTGCATCAGAACCAACAAGCAAATAGACCTTTAACCCCTGTTCTAAGAGTTCTTTTAAATCAAATTTCTCATGATTTCCAGAAAAATTGGAATGGATCCAAATTTCTTTACAGCCTGTCCGATGGCAAATTCCTGGTATTTCTTCTAATGTTCCTAACAAATACTGCCGATTTTCTTCGGTAATTTCTGTTGGTTTCCCAGAAACACAACCTAAAATTTCAGCTCCGGCTAATAAAGAAGAACTACTAAACCAAGAGGATAATGAATCACCTGTTCCCCCAAGCAATATCGCACGGTGTCTTTGTTTAGTAAAAATTCTATAAAAATACAACACCCAGAAAAACAACCTACGCCACAAAAGTAAAGAAATTAAAATCCCAGCTATTAAACCAAGAAATGGAAATGCAATTAAACCTTTCCAAAAACAAGTTCCAAAAAATACTAGCGAAACCAAGCCTAAAACAGGTAAATGTGAAAGAATATTCAGATTTTTATTGGCATATTCCCCAAGAAGCAACAATGTCAAAACAAGAATTCCTGTAAAAGAAAAAACTATCGGGTAAGAATATTCTTGTCCAAAAACTACTCCACTTACTAAAAATGCCGAAAGAATGCAAAAAATATCCGGAAGAGCTTTCCAGGATTTGGGCAATAATCTTGAAAAAACGCCTATAAATGCAGCAAAAATAATTCCTAGTGCAACAATAAAATAAGGCAAGTGAAAACGTTTATGCTTTTTCACAAAAATAAGCATTGCCTGATAAAAATTTATATAAGAACGAAAACGCCTTGTTTTGCTACTTTGCCCTCTAAAATGCAAAATAGTTGCATCTGGATTATAATAATTTTTATACCCTTTTTGTTGGACGCGCAAACAAAGATCTAAATCTTCTCCATACATAAAATAGTCTTTATCAAACCCACCAATTTCACGATAAAGACTTGAAGAAATACAAAAAAACGATCCACTAATAGCATCTACTTCTGCTTCTTTATCTTGGTCAAGGTAAGTCATGTTATAAGAAGCAAAAAATTTACTCTTTGGGAAAAGATGAGAAAAACCTAGTGTTTTAAAAATGGCACTTAATGGCGAAGGAAAATTACGGCGGCATCCCCCTTGCAAAGTTCCGTTTTCATTTAAAATCCGACACCCTACTGTCCCGGCTTCTTGATGACACAACATAAAAGAGAGCATCTTTTTAAATGCATCTTTAGACACAATTGTATCTGGATTTACAAAGAACAAATAGGGATTCTTAGCTTTTTCAACGGCTAAATTACAACCTTTCCCAAAACCAAGATTTTCTTTTGATTCTAACCATTCAACTTGCGGAAAAGCATTACGTTCTGCTTCTTGCATGGGTTCAGAAGACCCGTTTTCAAGAACTATAACCTGACCATCAAGATTTTCTAATGCTTCTTGGATACTATGAAGGCAAGCCGGAAGAAAATCCCGAGAATTATAAGCTATAATAACAACAGAACATGCAGGAAAATTCATTACGCTAATCCTAAACGCAATTTAATAACCAAGAAAAATGCTTCAGAAATAATCCCGCCACTCATTTTAGATTCACCTTTTGTGCGGTCTGTAAAAATAATCGGAATTTCTTCTACACGCATTTTCTTTTTCCAAACTTTAAATGTCGTTTCTATCTGAAAACAATAACCATCGCTTTTCATATTTGAAAAATCTAAAGCTTCAAGTGCTGAACGACGGAAACATTTAAAACCTCCCGTTGCATCACTCACTGGCAAACGAGTAACTAGACGAGAATAGACATTTGCTCCATAACTTAAAATTAATCGTCTTAAATCCCAATTCACGACACTTATACGACGATTCATATAACGGCTGCCTAATACCAAATCTGCATCAGCAATTTTATCTAAGAAACGAGTTAAATCATTTGGAGAATGGCTAAAATCAGCATCCATTTCAAAAACAAATTGATAGTCTCGTTCTAAAGCCCATTTAAAACCAGCAACATAAGCAGAGCCAAGCCCTTGTTTACCTGATCTACGCATTAAATGCACTCGTGGTTCTGTTTTTGAAAATTCTTCTACCAAATCTCCTGTGCCATCAGGGGATGCATCATCAACAACCAAAATTTCAAAACAAGAATCCTGTGAAAGAATTGCAGGAATAATGGAGAGAATATTCTCTTTTTCGTTGTAAGTAGGAATTACAACAAGACTTTTCTCATACGCCATTTAGTTATCCCCCGGAATTGATTCTGCAATAGGATAAATCACATTTTTTTTACCATTGACCATTTCTGCGAGCAAACCTAAAGAAACAAACTGGACTCCCATAACAGCAGAAAAACCAGCAAGCATTAAAAGTGGACGTACATGCAAAGCCCCTGTCTGTAACCATTCTACAGCAAAATAGCCTCCAATTCCTAAGCCAATTATGATAAATAAAAGCCCGATAACCCCAAAGAAATGCAAGGGTTTTCCAGCAAATTTTTGCATAAAGACTAAAGAAATCAAATCCAAAAATCCAGAAACCAAACGAGAAACGCCATATTTAGAAACACCGTGAATGCGAGCTCTGTGTTCTACAGGCATTTCTGTTATTCTGAAGCCTTGCCACTTGGCCATAACAGGAATAAAACGATGGTAATCACCATAAAGGTCAATATGCTTTACAACCGCACGACGATAAACTTTTATTCCACAATTAAAATCATGGAGGCGTTTTCCACACACTAAAGAGACAGTTAAATTGAATAATTTAGATGGCCATGTTTTGTGCCAGGGGTCAAGACGCTTAATTTTCCAACCAGAAACTAAATCATAACCTGATTCTAAAATTTCAATCATTTTAGGAATTTCTCTTGGATCATCTTGCAAATCGCCGTCTAACGTCGCAACATATTCACCTTTAGCCAGAGAAAAACCTAATGAAAGTCCTGCTGCTTTTCCACAATTAAATTGAAAGCGCTTTGCTTGCAAACAAGTGTATTTTTTAGACAAATCCAAAAGGACTTGCCATGTGGCATCCCGGCTGCCATCATCAATGACAATCACCTCATAAGTTTTACCTAAAGGCGATAAAGCTTTTTCTATTTCTTCAAAGAGAAGCGGTAAATTTTCCGCCTCATCCTTAACCGGAATGACAAGACTCAAATCCACAAGTTACTCCTTTTTAGAAGAATCAGCACTTGCACTTATTGGTAAAGAATCCGTCAAAGATTCTTCTTTGATTTCTTGAACAACAGGAATAGAATCCGGCCAGCGTTTTACATCTTCTAACGCTGATTCCAAACGCATTCTACCTTCTCTGTCATAAGTAGGCAAGGTATTTAAACCTCGTTCTAACAATGCCGTAGCTTCTGCTTTTTTATTAGCTGCTTGATAAACAAAGAATGCAGTCCAGTAACAACGCCATTCTTCTGGGAATTGCTTAATACCCAAATCTGTATAACGGATTGCTTCATTCACAAGAGAATCCATCTGGTCTTTTACAGTTTGAGTGTGTGGTAATTTACGCAATAGATCCAACTGTTCGCGGTATTTTGTAGCAATTTGCAAATACAAGAAGAAATAGCTACTCAATAAACGGGAAGTTTCACTATTGATATAAGCCGTTCCATCGCCTAAGCCACGATACTTATAAACGCTATCAATTAACGCTTGTGTTCGTACTGCATCAAAAGCATTTTTCTTTGGTTCTAAATCGCCACGAATAAGGTTATAAATCAACCCTTCTTGAACCATGTATTTTTCAATACCTAAGAAGTTTGATGCACCAACTGTTGTTGAAAAATGAAGTGGCTTATCAAAATTATTCAATGCAAGATCCAAAACCAGTTTATGCTGAGTAAGCATTAAACCGTTACGATTTTTATTTGCCCATTCTTCAAAGGAATCCCAAATCTGGTATTGCGATTTGTAAATGAAAAGAGAGTCTCTTGAAGCCGTTGAATCACTTTCAAGAGTGGCTATTTTCTGTTCCAAGAACTTTTTGTTTTCTGTTGCTTTAGAAAGCCAAGTCTGAACAAAATTATTTGGGTTCTTGTAATACTCACCTTCTAAGACCATATCTTTATCAATTGAAGCGTGGTCATAGCTTAGTTTTAAAACCGGTTCATTATCAAGCATTTGCTTAATATACCAGTCTGTATTGCCAAGACTCAAATTAACAACACGAACATCTTTTCGGATACCAGCAACTTCTTGAGCAAACCAAAGTGGGAAAGTATCGTTATCACCATTCGTAAAGAGAATAGCATTTTTACGACAACTATTCAACAAATTATAAGCATAATCCCAAGGAACCCAAAGGCCAGAACGATTGTGTTCTGTGTAATTTGAAAGTAAAGGAACAAAGAAGGATACACAGGAAAGGGCTACTGCCAAAGGCAAAGCAAAAGCCATTGCTTTTGCAGCAAGAAGCCAAACTAAAATACCAGCCCCTATACCAAACATAATACTCATGAAAATAAATGCTGGTGTATAGAAATAATCACGTTCACGGACTTCTAAATGAACTGGCGTCGGGAATTGAATGTATTGTCCAATTCTTTCATAAGCTTGCCATGCCGGGTTTGCATAAGCGGCGCGCAAACGTTGTTCTGCGTTCTGGATTTCTTGAGCAGAAAGTTTACGTTGTTTTGCTGCTTCAAAAGCATATTCTGCATTTGCTATTTCTTGTCTTGCGTCTATCAATTTATGTGGGTCAGGAACATTACCCACTTTTAAGCCACTCATCTGTAGAGTCTGCACCGTTTTTTGGGCATGAGCAACCCACGCATCATAATCGCGTTTTTCCATGCGGGTTCCATCCGCGAAATTGATATAGAAAAGAAGACCAAGAGAACAAAGTGCATAAAGAACAGAAAGGAAAATTCCGTAATTTCTGTGACGTTTATAAGCAAAAACGCAAACAGCAATCAAAAGTCCATTAAACAACAAGAACCAAACCAATTGCATAAATGTCTGATCCCCCATTGCGGCCATTTGTGTCGGGAAACTAATTCCAAAGCGTTTTAATGGCGCATTATCCTGCATATCAAATGCATAAGATCCGTTATAGAAATTAACTTCACCCACTTTAAACGGCAAATATTGCGCAATCTGGTAACCGCCAAATCCCATGTGTGGGAAACTTAAGAATTGATGGGCTAAAGAAGAGCGTCTATGGAAAGCACGAGAAATCATACTTTCTGAGCCATATTGTTTACGTTCAATAAAATTATTGAATGCCACCCAGTTTTCATCTTCTAAAAGGTTGCCTAATTGTAAATTCCCTTGTTCATCACGGATATTGATTTCTGGGTTATTTTCATCAATAACCGGATTCAATTCCGAACGAATTGGAATGTAAAGGTGTGTGCTATAACCAATTAAAGCCACTACTGTAAAAGCTAAAGAAAGCTTTATCGCATGTTGGATTTCTGCTTTAAATGGTTTTGCAAAAGTTAGAACAACTAAAGCAATCAGTAAAAATAAGGACCATTCAACAAAAGAAGACACATAATAGATTACCGAACAAAGAACGACTCCTGTAATCCATATTGGTAAACGCTGTACAATTTTCTTTGGTTCTGCTAACAACAACAATACAAAAACAGCTGGGATAGTAAGCATTGTATAAAGATGAGCCCCTACGCCTAAGAAAGCGATGTAGCACATAAAAATCAAATATCTGTCCGCTTTGTCTTCTTCATTACGTTTGTCGTACCAAACAAGTCCTAGATAAGAAATCAAAAGCAAGATAAACATGGCAAGGCCATAAACTTCTGCTTCTACGGCATTAAACCAGAATGTATCTGAGAAGGTAAGCAAGAAACCTGCAACAAGGCCGGCGCAAACAAGAGAAATCGTTCTAATTCGAGCTGAAAGTTTTTCTCGCAAA
The DNA here is from genome assembly GCA_045629945.1 of Fibrobacteraceae bacterium. GTDB lineage: Bacteria > Fibrobacterota > Fibrobacteria > Fibrobacterales > Fibrobacteraceae > UBA1765. The sequence continues at coordinate 6,197 of JAZQSE010000041.1, read as the reverse complement.
GAATCTTTAGATAAAATTTTTGACAAGAAATCCCAAGCAAATAAAACGGCAACATAAACTGTTGCTGCAGAACTGACTACTGATATGTAGTTCACTCGTTTTGCAATTTCTTCGACAAACGGCAAAAGAATAATGACCGCTCGACCAAGAAAAACAAAAAACGGTGTTCCTGGAGGGTGTGGGATTCCAAGTGTATTAGCACAAGCAATAAATTCACCACAATCCCAAAAACTAACTGTTGGAGCCATGGTCAAACAATAAACAACCAAAGCGACAAGGCAAACAAAACCTGCCGTAATGTGTTTTACCATTCGTTCAGACAATTTCATTTACAAACTCTCCTTAGAGGTCGAAGGAAAAATCCCTTGCATTTCTGCAACATGATTCAAAATACCATTAATAAAAGAATAAGAATCTTCTGTACTGTATTTAGCTGCAATTTGTACAGCTTCAGTAAGAACCACCTTTGCTGGTGTATCTGCTTTATACAATAATTCAGCAAGGGCTACGCGAAGCACACAAACATCAACAAGAGCCATTCTTTCAATAGCCCAAGATTTTGATGTCTCCGCTATAATTTTTTCGAAATCTTCTCTGTGTTCCTGAGCAATATCCACCAAAGAAATGCCATAAGCTTTCATTTCAGATGAAAGTTCAGGACTATTATTTAAAACGCCGCCAAGACATTCTCCAGCAGTGCCTGCAGTAACTTCCATAGCATAAAGAAGTTGCATAGCAAACACTCTTGCAGAACGACGATTTACACTATATTTTTGCATACAATTACTTTATCTGTGAATAAAGGTTAGCCAACTGAATTGCAGACTGAGCGACATCAGCGCCCTTGTTGCCAGCTTTCAAACCAGCACGGTTCAAAGCTTGTTCAACAGTATCTGTTGTAAGAACGCCAAATAAAACTGGAATTTTACCTTCGCTTGCAAGAGAAGCTATTCCAGAAGTTACCCCATTTACAACCGCATCATAATGAGATGTTTCGCCACGAATTACGGCACCAAGAGCAATAATAGCATCATAAGAACCTGTATCTGCTAAACGGCGACAAACTCCAGGAATTTCAAAAGCTCCAGGAACTTTTGCGACAAAAATATTTTCACTAGAAACTCCAAGAGCTTCTAAACGGTCTACAGCGCCACGCAATAAAGCGTCTGTTACCATTTCATTAAATTCCGCAACGACAATGGCAATGCGTTTACCATTTCCAGACAAATTCTTTTCAAATTCCTTGCTCATAATTATTTTTCCTCAATATGGAGAACATGCCCCATTTTTTCTTTTTTTGTTTTTAAATAAAATTCATTTTCTTCATTAGGTTCGATTTCAATTGGAACGCGTTCCACAATTTCTAATCCATAACCAGAGATTCCAGAAACCTTACTTGGATTGTTGGTTAGCAAACGCATTTGTCGGACACCTAAATCAGCTAAAATTTGAGCCCCGATACCATATTCTCTGTGGTCCGGTTTAAAGCCTAAATGACAATTAGCTTCTACTGTATCTAAACCTTGCTCTTGTAATTCATACGCTCTAAGTTTATTACAAAGACCAATGCCACGGCCTTCATGACCTCGCATATAAAGTAACACACCGCCATGCTTACCAATAAAAGTCATAGCAGAAGCAAGTTGGTCTCCGCAATCACAACGTTTAGAACCGAAAATATCACCCGTTAAACATTCACTATGTACCCGCACATAAACAGGTTTAGAATAATCTGGAGAACCTGCCACAAATGCTATATGTTCTACGCCATCTGTAATACTACGATAACCATAAGCTTTAAAATCACCATACTTAGAAGGAATCAAAGGGCAAGCAACTCTTTCAACTAATTTTTCTTGGCGCAAACGATAAGTTATCAAATCACGAATCGCTATCATTTTCATGCCAAATTTCTCGGCAATTTTCTTAAGTTCCGGCAAGCGAGCCATAGAGCCATCTTCATTCATTATTTCAATAAGAGCGGCTGCTGGCCGAAGGCCTGCTAAACGGGCCAAATCAACAGCTGCTTCTGTATGCCCTGCTCTACGTAAAACACCTTCTTCCTGAGCATATAGTGGAGAAATATGACCTGGACGTCCAAATGTAGACGGCGTTGAACTCGGGTCAGCCAAAGCTTGAATAGTCGCTGCTCTATCTTTTGCCGAAACACCTGTTGTACAGCCTTCAATTTTGTCTACCATAATCGTGAATGGCGTACCAAGGATAGAAGTATTCTCAGCAGTCTGCCTAGTAAGACCAAGTTCTCTACAACGAGAAATAGGCAATGGAGCGCAAAGAACTCCACGACCTTCTTTAAGCATAAAATTCACATGCTCAGGAGTAATTTTTTCTGCAGCGATAATAAAATCGCCTTCATTTTCGCGATCTTCGTCATCAACCACAATAAGGAACTTACCATTCCTAAAATCTTCAATCGCTTCTTCTATCGTATTCAAAGACATAAAACCAGCTTTATCCCTTTTTTACTTGTAACATTGCCGAAAGCATCTCTTTTACAGACATCTCGCCAGAGTCTTGTTCCGGAATAACCCCGACAGCCACTTCTTTTAAAAGTTCTGACAAATAATTTTCCATATACTTTCCAAGCATATCTACTTCAACATTTACAAGAGTTCCAGCTTTCCAATCAGAAAGATTTGTTCGTTCCAGCGTTTCTGGAATAATACAAACTCGAATAAAATTTTTCCCTTTTTCGGCAACAGTCAGACTAATACCATTTAAAGCAACAGAACCTCTTGAAATCACATAACGGCGTAAATGCTCAGGAATTTCTAAATCTACTTCTACACCAGTTTCTCTAGGAGTAACTTGCAAAACTTTGGCACAAGCATCTACATGACCTGTTACAAAATGTCCTCCCATAGGCGTATTCAGAGCACAAGCTTTTTCCAGGTTCAATTTGGCGCCCAAAGATACATTTTGAAAAGTCGTATTTTCTAAAGTTTGATGCATTAAACAAAAAACAGCCTCAGAATCTGTACAAGATTCAATCGTCAAGCAAACACCATCGTTTGCAATACTATCTCCAGCATGGCAATTAGCAAAAAAATCTTCAGCCAGAACACGCATAGACAAAGCGTCGCCACGCCGTTCTGTGTTTAAGACAATGCCTGTTTTTTGAATAATTCCAGTAAACATCGGGCAAAATTTAAAAAATTTTGCTTTAATAAATAAGAGAAATGCCTTAGAAGTTCATTATTTAGACTTGATTTTCAACAATTCTTTGCTTTAATCCAAAATTGCCGGCCAACCATTTTGTTTGATTCCAGCTAAAGCACAAATCTGTTCATGGGCTTCTTTTCGCATTTTATCACAAGATTCTGACTTTCCTATCGTTTTATCTGGGAATATAGGCTCACCAATGCGAAGAGTAATTAAAGGATGTTTCACTTTGAAAAATTTATAAAGCCCGGTTGGTTTTCTGTAAGAAAAAGCCATTGGAATAACTGGCAAATTATAACTATAAGCCATAGAAAATGCTCCTTTTCTAAAAGGGCGGATAGGGCCATAAAAATCCCAACGGCTAGCTTCAGGGAAACAATGCAACCATTTTTTCTTTTTATGCAAATAATTGAAAGCGGCATTGAATTTTTTCATAGCTTGCGATGTGTCCGGAACTGGAATTCCTCCGGCCCCGCGAATCATCCAGGCATCTGAAGTTTCAAGATTTTCCTGCCTTGCCGGAAACCACATACACCGAAAACGGACTGCTTGCAAAATAGCCAAAAAATCCCAACGGTAAACATGATTTGCAACAGTCATTGCGCCATTTTTAAATTGCTTTTTATATTTTTTCAACCCCTTACGGCCTTCAATTTTTAGCCCATATCGCAACGGATTTAACCAAAAAACGAGCAAAAAAATGCCGGCATAAATAAAGACATGTAAGCATTTTGCTTTAAAAGAAAGGTCTAAAAAAGGATATTCTGCATCTATTTGAACTTCTTTAACTTTTACTGGTGAAAGCATATAGGAACGGTGGGAATCCGGATAAGTTTTTTCCAGATACGGCTCATAAACATTTTCATTAACTATATGCTCTTGAATCATAACACCCTTTTGAATTACAAGTCCTTTATAACTAAAATACCGCTTTTTTCAATTTTTGGGTAAGGGCGCATACCTTCACCACCACGACCTTTATCAAGAACTTCCAATAAAACACCTTCTGATGAATACAAATGCAATTCCCAAGGACCATTCGGAGAATTGAAATAGCCAGAATTTTTTTGAACATTTCTGTGGAAACTAGAATTCAAGCGATCGGCAACGCTACGAGCTTGCACTAAAGAAATATCAGCAAGTTCCCAGTTGATACTTGAACCACCCATATCAAATACAAGAACCGCATTTTTGTCAGAGTCTTCTTTCATGGTGAATTTCCAACTAAATTCTTGCCAGCTAGAACTCAAATCCAAAATACGACCATTAGCATAAGGGGTGTATTCATCGCTATCTTTTTTAATGTCTACATTCAATGTCCTTGGGCTATCAGCCTTTGCTCTCATACTAAAAACATAAGTTGTCCCTAAACGTAAAGACAAATTCTGCTTAAATTGCAAAGACCAACTATCTTTTCCTGCTTTTTCTATTTCAAAGCGAACAATGCCCTTGCATGGAATAACATTGACTTTTCCACCCCAGAAATCAGGTTTCCAATGGTTTAAAGCATCTTCTGCATCTGAGAAAGTTCCATTTAGAACCAAATTTGAAGCCCTGCCAGAAGTTCCTGTAACAAAATCGCCTTCTGTAATAAAAGTAGGGATAGAACTTGTATTCTGAATGCTCAAAGAACTATCGATACAAACAAAGCGGCCCCAATCTACCAATGTATTATAAGAACCATGCGTTGTCATATCCATTTCACGACTATCAAAATTTCCTGGGCCCCAACTCCAAGCAAGCCAACCAATATTCAAACGTTCGGCTTCTGCCATAATGTGCCTATAAGGAATGTCCTTAGCCCCTTTCACGGCAACTGGTGCAAATTCCCCCACTATCAACGGCAAATTTAATTCAACTGAGCGTTCTAAAACACCAGTCACTCGTTCTTCTACTGAAGCATAACCTGTTTCTTCGGCATTATGCTTTTCTGAAGGCCACCACATGTGAATAGAAAACATCAGATTGTGTTCTGGGTCTGCTTGTAAAAGTCTATTACCTACAGCAAAAATATTCTTAGAACTTTGTCCCCACGCATCAGCATCAATAATCAAAGGAACACGTATTCCGGCAGCGCGCATTTTAGTTATCATCATGCAATAAGCATCAAAAAATTCTTCTGAATCGATTTCTTCGGCACCGACTTCATTACCAATATTTAAAAGCAAATATTCTTGATGGTTAGAAATCATTTGAAGAACTTCATCCCGAAGCCAGAAATTCAAAAGTTCAGGTAGTTTATCCCAACGGCCGGTAGCATCGTGCAATTCAGGCATTGGAATCATATTATTTGCAATACATTCCCGGATAATGTTGTCTAAATCGCTTACGCGCCCTAACATATTCCATACAATACGAACAACATTGGCACCTGTTTTTGCAATTTCTGGTAAAACTTTGCCTTCGCGGTCGGTCCAGATAAACATGTGATTGATACCGCGTAAAACCACTTTTTCGTTATCTTTAGAATAAAGAAAACGCCCTTGAACAAAAAAACCTGGTTTAATACTGGCCATAAAAAAGTCCTTAAAAAGTTCACTCTAAAATATATTAAAAAGATTCTTTTGGCTAAAAAATCTTCAAGTTGTTAGGCCAGAAACTTTTCAAATTTGGAATAAAGACAAAAAAACTGTTCAAAAAACAAGTAGCCCAATTAAAATGCTCTATTTTTTGAACAGTTTAAAAAAGAAATAAAACTATTTCACCTGATTCAATCGAATAAGTTTAGAAGTGTTTTTACCTCGCAACAAATAAATGCCCTGATTGAAACTCAGAGAAGTATTTTTCAATAAGTTTGTCGCTTCTTCAAGATTTATCGCTTTTATTCTTGTCAGGAGCTTACCTTGTAAATCAAACACGTCAAAATAACTTTTTGTATCTGGGGTAAACTTTATGCTATTTTCAATCGCTGTTGAACTTGAATCGCCGCCAATTGGTTCTGGGTCTTTAGCATTTTCACCTTTTACAAAAGTGAAATAGTCAACATCCATCCAGTCGCCAACAACTGTAAAGCG
>JAZQSE010000040.1:0-38518 GCA_045629945.1 Fibrobacteraceae bacterium | reverse complement strand
GCCCTGTGGGCGCGGCGGGTTGACTTGCCACTTGGATTCTCTTGATTCTCATTTTGCCAATCTTTCATCACAATAACAATTTAAAAAGTTTTAGCGTAACATTTATTTTCAAAACGTAAAGGTGGCTTAAATTAAGAGTTTAAAAGACGTTGTGCTGTTTCTTTTGCAGATTCTATAATTTCTTCTTCTCCATCAATCTTTCTATTTTCCATAATAAAGTTTCCATTACAAATAACAGAAACGATACTTCTTGAATCCGCAGCGTAAACCCAATTAGAAATAAGATTGTAATTAGGAACCAAACGTTCATTATTCAAATCCACTAAAAGAGCATCAGCTAAAGCACCTTCTTGAATTACACCTGCATCAAGTCCATAAGCAAGCGCTCCATTTCTTGAAGCCATTTTAAAAGCTTCTTCTGCAGGGAGAATTTCCGGATTTTCTCTTTTCGCTAAAAGTGCTGCAAACTTCATTGCTTCGTGCATATCTAAGTTATTATTAGACGATGCGCCATCAGTACCAAGAGCGATTCTAACATTTCTAGAAAGCATCTCTTGCATTTTAAACAAACCACTGGAAAGTTTTAAATTTGACGCTGGATTATGCACTACTGTTGAGTTCGAAGCAGCGAGAAGTTCCATTTCTTTTTCAGAAACATGAACGCCATGAGCCGCCACAAAATTTTCACCTAAAACGCCTAAATCATAAAGATGTTCTACTGGCATTTTACCTGTACGTTCTAAACATGTTTGCACTTCTTCTTCTGTCTCTGATAAATGCGTATGGAGAATAAAACCTTCTTCTCTTGCAAAAGAAGCGCATTTTTCAAAAAGAGCATCTCCTACTGTATAAATAGAATGAGGCATTACAGACAACTGGATCAAATCCGATTCAAAAGTCCTGTTTTTTAAAAATGCAAAATATTCTTCAAAGGGAGCGTGTGGTAAATTTTCTGCAAAAGTAACTCCTATTGCGGCACGAACTCCCATTTCTTCAGCTGCCCGAATCGTTTCTTCTCTATGCCAATACATATCAGCAAAAAAAACGGTTCCTGAACGAATCATTTCTAGCATAGCTAATCGAGAACCAGCATAGACATCTTCTGCCGTAAGTTTTTTTTCTAATGGCCAGATGTATTCAGAAAGCCAACGAAATAGTGGCATATCATCGGCAAAGCCTCGTAAAAGCGTCATTGCCGCATGAGTATGCGCATTATAAAAAGGAGGTAAAATCGAAAGCCCTGTTGCGTCAACTACCTTAAAAGAGCTATCAAATTCTTCAACATTTAAAGAACCTGCTTTCACTATTTTTTGAAATCGTCCAGATGAAATGGATATATCCACCAACTCTCTTTCAAGCAATACATTTAACAACAAGGAATTTTTCACTTTTTTCATGCTTTAATTTTAGAAATAAAAACGACAAACTTCACTTATTGATTTTTCTATTTCATCAATGAATAGAAGTTTTCTACATTGTCCTTTGAAAAATATTTAATGAGGAATATATGGAATTAAAACAAAAGCCTTATATGCAATCTAAAAAGATTTATGTCCCTGGGAAAATGTTCCCAGATATTCGTGTGGCTATGCGAGAAATTCATATTGATGACCCTAAAACTCCAATAATTCCTGTCTACGATACAAGTGGCCCTTATGCAGACCCTGATGCTATTATTGATTTAGAAAAAGGCCTTTCTCGTTTCAGAACCAAATGGATTGAAGAACGTGGCGATTGCGAAGTCAATGAAAAAGGCGTTTTTTCAGCCAAGCCTGGAAAGAAAATTTCTCAAATGGATTACGCAAAACGCGGAATCATTACCAAAGAAATGGAATATGCCGCCATTCGTGAAAACCAAAACCTGGAAACATTAGGGCTTGGAAACGGTTCTCCTATTACACCAGAATTTGTTCGTGATGAAATAGCTGCCGGTCGTGCAATTCTTCCGGCAAACATCAATCACCCTGAATGCGAGCCCATGTTAATCGGCCCTAAATTTTTAGTCAAGATAAATGCCAACATTGGAAATTCTGCCGTTGCGTCAAGCATTGAAGAAGAAGTTGAAAAAATGGCTTGGGCTGTCCGTTGGGGAGCAGACACTGTTATGGATCTTTCAACCGGTAAAAATATTCACGAAACAAGAGAATGGATTTTACGTAACAGCCCTGTACCTATCGGCACCGTTCCGCTTTACCAAGCACTTGAAAAAGTAAATGGTAAGCCAGAAGATTTAACCTGGGAAATTTTTAGAGATACCATTATCGAACAAGCAGAACAAGGTGTTGATTATTTTACCATGCACGCAGGGCTTCTCTTGTCGCATGTAGAGCATACTTTAAAACGTACTACCGGAATCGTTTCCCGTGGTGGTTCCATTATGGCTTATTGGCAAATCAAGCACAACAAAGAAAACTTCATTTATGAACATTTTCATGAAGTGTGCGAAATTTGCGCCAAATATGACATAGCTATTTCTCTGGGTGACGGGCTTAGACCTGGTTCTATCGCTGATGCAAATGATGAAGCGCAATTTGCAGAACTTGATACATTAGGCGAACTCACCAAAATTGCTTGGGATTATGGCGTTCAAGTGATTATTGAAGGGCCTGGCCACGTTCCAATGCACAAAATACAAGATAACATGGCTCGCCAAATTGAAAAATGTCACGGGGCGCCATTCTATACACTTGGACCTCTCACTACCGATATAGCCCCAGGCTATGACCACATCACTTCTGCAATAGGAGCTGCTATGATTGGTTGGTTCGGGACCGCTATGCTTTGCTATGTCACTCAAAAAGAACATTTAGGACTTCCTGACCGAGATGATGTCCGTGAAGGCGTTGTTACTTATAAATTAGCAGCCCACGCCGCAGACCTTGCTAAAGGACACTTTGCAGCACAAGTCCGCGATGATGCGTTGTCTAGAGCCCGCTTTGATTTCCGCTGGAACGATCAATTTGCACTTTCACTTGACCCTGAACGCGCTATAGAATTTCATGACGAAACTCTCCCTGGACACCAGGCAAAATCGTCTCATTTCTGTTCCATGTGTGGCCCTAATTTCTGTTCTATGCGCATGTCTCAAGTAGCAAGAGAATACATTGAAAGCAAAAAGGACGGTAAATAAAATGGCTATTGCAATGCAACTTGAAGAAAATCCTGCTGTTTTTGAACAAGAATTTGTGGTAACCGAAGCCATGATTGACAGAAACAATCACTTGAACAATGTCGTTTGCGTTCAATGGATTCAAGATATTTCCGTAAATCATTCAGACTCTACCGGCGGAACTGATTTAATGGAGGCTCTTGATTGTGGTTGGATGATTCACACACAACATGTAGAATATAAAGCCCAGGCATTCCTTGGAGAAAAAATTAAAGGTATTACCTGGGTGCCTGAATATTCAAAAATTTCCACTAACCGCCATTGCAAATTCATTCGGGAATCAGACGGAAAAGAAATTTTTTCTTCTGTAACAACTTGGGTTCTTATTGATATGAAACGAGGGCGTCCGGTTGCCATTCCAGAAGAATTAAAAAACAAATTCAGAAAACAATAAGATTTTTAATCTTGCTTTTCAAAGCGTGGGATTTTTTTACCATTTCTTTCAATGGTTTCAAAGAACATTGATTTTGGGCGTATCCAAATTTTTCGTTCTCCGTAAAGAGCTTGGTAAACAACACAAGGTTCTATTGTTTCTGAATCTAATGCTTCATATAAAATGCGATAACGCCCACCTTTAAAATGTTTGTATACTTCATGAGAGTCGGCTTTATCAATCGGCTTTCCATTCAGAATACATTCAACTAAAGATTCCCCAACATAGCGCAATTTCAAGGAAAAAAATGGTGCTTCTTCTATAAGCAAGCGCAAAAAAATACGATCGCCTTCCCACATAGGTAAATCAGCTATTTTTTCTTTTTCAATCCAATGTAATTCGCCTTCACTACATTGTTTTTCAGTTCCTGAAAATTCCGAACAAACAAATAAATGCATCATTTCAGAAGGCCAAGTATCTGAAATAAATGTCACAACACCAGCATAACGGTATTTAGAAACCATATACCCCGTTTCTTCAAAAACTTCACGTTTCATGCAATCTTCAGGGCTTTCATTTTCTTCAAATTTTCCACCAACAGCAATCCATTTACCAGCACTAGCATCTTCTTTTTTCTTATTACGAAAAAGCATTAAATATTTTTCATCTTGTTCTAAATAGCACAAGGTTGTTTGTTTAACTAGTCCTTTCATTTTTAAACCTCAGATTCTTTACAATAATTTTGTAATGGACATTTTTTGCAATTATCTGTATATTCGCAGCAAAGGTATTTTGTTTTACCATATTCTAAAAAAAATTGAAATGCGTGCGCTGCTGCTATCGGAGAGTTTTTAGAAATCGCCGAAAAGAAATCGTCTGCCATTTTCTGTTTAGAACCTTGCGACATTTCAGAAAAGTTTTCTCCTTGCGCTGGCCCCATAAAAGCAATATAACGCCTTGCCCCCATTGTTAAAGGTAAAGGCAAATTCAATTTCAAATCTGTTGAAAAACCTAAACCATAAGGAGCTAAAGAAAGCAAACGATAAATAGCTGCATTTGTTTTAGGTCTATATGCTTTTTTCCCCATAAAATAAATTTCACCTAAATCACGCCATAACTCTTTAGGCGTTCTGGAAGAAAGCCATTTTGTCAAAGGGAAATGTTTACGGACAAAATAACCAACGCTCCAAAAAATCCCCGCAAATTGTTCTTTTAATTGCCAAGAAATATTACCAAGAGATTCTTCTACAACTTGTTCCAATTCTTTTCCTCGTGGTACTGGTAATTCCCACAATTTCTTGCCTGGAAATTGTTCTAGCAACCTAGAAAAAAGTTTCTCAAATGAAGGATAAGAAATTCCTTGAAAAAGATTAGTTCCAAGTAAAGTCCAAGCAATTTTTTCTTCATCACAAGGAAGTGAAGATGTATAAAAAAGAACTGGGTCAGGAACATTCTTAAAAAATTCCACAAACAAAGAAGCGGCAGTAGCTTCTAACGGAAAATCCTGAACCCAACGCACTGATTAAAGCCTTTCACCCATCCGAACAGCACAAGAAATTTTGACCGAGAATAAATCCGGGCAACGTTCTTTCAAAACTTTATTTCCAATAAGAACCACAGTACTTCCCATTTCAAAACGAGCGATTTCCTGCCCACGTTCCATATAAATTTCTCTATCAGGAACCCAATCCAAGCGAGGTTTATCTTTTGAAAGTTTACCGGCATTGGTTAAAAGAGAAGGTTCATATTCAACAGCAATACGCCCGACATTTGTGGCGCCGACTTTTACTAAAAGCATTTCTGCGCCATCGCCACAATCCAAATGCGTAATCAAACGCTCATTGATACAGAAAAGACCTTCTACCCGTTCTACACTCCCCTTGTTTACCGGCCACAATGTGCCAGGACAATAAGAAGCAGAAACCACTTTTCCAGCGACAGGAGAATGGATTCGGTGGTAATTAAATGGAGCTAAATAAATAGTTCCAAAAACACCGCCGGCAAATTTTTCAGCCAATTCTTTATTTCTTAAAAGCGATTCTAAAGAATAAGACTTTCCTTTGGCCTGAATCATATTTTCTACAGGCCCGAATTGCGAAAGCACTCCATCTACCGGACTTACCACATAAGAATCTTCTATCGGGCGTTTTCCCGGTTTTAAATGTCTGATAAAAAGTTCACCGATATTTTTATAATGCTCTAATGGAAATTCAGATTCTTCCATATCAAGTTTATAATAAGAAGCAAACCAATTTTTTGCCACTCTACTGATCACTGGCAAATTTAAACGAGTAAACCCACCAAATGCTCTAGATACAGCGCACTTTGGTAAAAGTTTCATAAAAACATAAAACGGAGTATTCATAATTCCAAATATAATTTTTGAAAATAACTTAATGAGGTTCTACTTCTGACAAATTCGTTGAAAACATTTTCCACAACCTTTCACTAAAAGGTTTTGACCAAGAACGCTCTGGGGCTACGCGATTTGTCGTTTCGGCAAGGAATGAAGAATAACATAAAAAGACAAGTTCGCCATAACGTGCATCAAGAAAAAGCCAAAGCGTTTCATAGCGGAAAGCGCCCTTTTTCCCTAAATCTGGGAAGATTTCCACTTTAAGCACAACAGGAATTGAAAGGTAACGCACATGATAACGAGAAGCTAAGACTTCAGATATTGTTTTAAACTTTTGAGGAAGTCCGCGTTTTAAAACCTGTTCAGTCCCTACTCGTTCTAACCAGGGTTCAAGAGAACCAAGGGATTTTCCATCAACAAATTCAACATCCAACAATTCTTTTTTTAAAGAATCAATATAAAGCGAATCTTCTTCAGGGACTTGCATACCTGGCATCATTAAAAAACGTTGCATTTTAGGGAATGCCTTGCTCCAAAGCGAATCTTCTACCGAAGCTAAATCAAAATCTACCGATTCCTCGCTAAAACTATGGCAGAATTTACAGTCTTCAGGAGCTTTTGCCGAAAGCAAAAGTGCTGGCATTGTTCCAAGAACTGCCGAAGAATCCAGGCGTTTAAAGGCATCAGGATTCCATTCTCTGTAAAAAGATTCTTCTTGAATAGAAAGTTCTAGTTCTCCGCGTTCACCACAATCCGTACAAGGAGAATCACCAAAAGAATCACCACCAGAAGAAGCGCAACCAAAAATGACTAACAAAACAAAAAACAAAAACAAATTTTTAAAATTCTGATTCATAAAAAAACCTTTTTCCAAAAGCAATATAAAATTTGCTAAATTTTCGCACAAAATTCAACAGAACTCGGAGAAATTATGGGTTTCAAATGCGGTATTGTCGGGCTCCCGAATGTAGGAAAAAGCACTATTTTCAACGCCATCACTAATGCTGGTGCAGAATCAGCAAACTACCCTTTTTGCACCATTGAACCAAACGTCGGCATGGTCAACGTGCCAGACTACCGTTTAGACAAACTCGTAGAAGCCTACCACCCTCGTTCCATAATCCCGGCAGTCACTCAATTTGTAGACATCGCAGGCCTTGTCAAAGGCGCAAGCCAGGGCGAAGGTTTAGGTAACCAATTTTTAACACACATCCGTGAATGCGAAGCCATTATGGAAGTCGTGCGTTGCTTTGAAGACGAAAACATCGTTCATGTTCACGGTTCTGTTGACCCACTCCGCGACGTTGAAATCATTGAAACCGAACTTCTTTTAAAAGACTTAGACTCTGTTGAAAAACGCCTTGTCACAGAAACTAAAAATGCAAGAACCGGTGGAGCATCTGCAAAAGCCCGTTTAGAAGCTTGCGAAAATCTTAAAAACGCAATGAGCGAAGGCACACCGGCAAGAAAAATGCTTGGCACTTCAGATGAAATGGATTCTCTCATAAGCGATTTAGCGCTCCTCACCGCAAAGCCTGTTTTCTATTGTGCAAATGTGGGCGAAGACGAAATGCTCTCAGGCAACGCTTATGTCGACAAACTCCGCGAATACGCCGAAAGCAACAACAGCGCTGTCGTAGTCATTTGCGGAAAAATCGAAGAAGAACTTTCCACCATGGAACCAGAAGAAAAAGCAGAATTCTTAAAAGAACTCGGCATGAAAGAATCTGGCTTGGACTCTGTTGTTCGCAAAGGTTACGAAATCCTCGGATTAAAAACATACTTTACCGCAGGCGAAAAAGAAGTCCGCGCTTGGACATTCCACGCTGGTTGGAAGGCCCCGGCTTGCGCTGGCGTTATCCACACAGACTTTGAACGCGGTTTCATTCGCGCAGAAACACTTGCCTACACAGACTTTGAAAAACACGGAAGCTGGAACGCCGCAAAAGAATCTGGCCTTGTCCGCACCGAAGGTAAAGAATACGTTGTCCAAGATGGCGACATCATGTATTTCTTATTCAACGTTTAATTTTTTTACAAAGGGAGAAGTCTCTCCCTAACTTTGAATTGCTCCAATGATTCTCCGCCTCTAGCGGAGTTTTAAATTTGTTATACTCTCGTAATAAATGGGAGTATTTCTTGAAAACGAGAAAACAACGGCAAAAAATTTTCTGGAGATACAACCTTTTACATTTCGGGTTTCTGCACCAACGAACAATTGAAAACCATTAGAGAACGAAACAAGCAAAAATTAGAAAAGCGAAATTGAATTTTATCCCTAAAGGACAATCGTTTTTGAATAATCTTTAATCTAAATGCGTTAAAAAAACAACACCTTTTTTTCTTTGTTCTGAAAAATTTTTCTCTTGTTCTTAAAATTTCTATCGTCTACATTCAAAGCATGAACAAGATAATCTCTACACTCTCCATGCTTCTGCTTTATAGTTCTCTATCAGCAGAACCTCTTTCCCAGGAAGAATCTTTCCCTGAAAAACTCGGGTATATGAAAGGATTTCCTCCTAAAGCCGACAAAATTCTTTCCGCTTCTGACGGGAGTTTTTTCAAGTTTCCAGCGCTTCGTTATAGCGTAAGCCACATGCGGGAATTTATTCCAACGCGTGTTGTGCCAGCCGCTATAGAACAGCGCTATGAATTCAAGAAAAAACTAGACAAAAACATTGATAATGTGAAATTCACACCAATGTTTTCTAACAAAGAAATGACCTGGAAAGAATCTCTTTCAAAAAACTATACCGACGGCATAATCATTCTCCATCGTGGAAAAATCGTATACGAAAAACACTTTGGCGAACTTAAACCTTATGGGACTCATGCCGTAATGTCAGTCAGTAAAACATTTACAGGAACTCTTGGTGCCGCTCTTGTTGCTGAAGGCGTTTTAGACCAGAACAAAAAAGTATCTCACTATGTTCCGGCTTTAAAAAATTCAGCCTTCGGAGACGCTACCATACGAAACTTACTGGATATGCAAACCGCTTTAAAATATTCTGAAGATTACAGCGATCCAAACTCTGAAATCTGGGCTTATTCTGCTTCCGGAACGCCTTGTAAACCCAAAGGATATACAGGTGCAAGGTCGTATTATGAATACTTACCCACCATTAAAAAGAATGGAGAACACGGGAAAAAATTTGCCTACAAAACGGTAAACACCGATGCTCTTGGCTGGGTTATTTCTTCTGTTACAGGTAAAACTATTCCAGATTTAATTTCTGAAAGATTCTGGAAACCTCTCGGCGCAAATGTCGATGGCTATTACCAAGTTGATGATTATGGCATTGCTTTTGCCGGTGGCGGTTTTAACGCTAGCTTAGAAGACTTGGCAAAATTTGGCGAAATGATTCGCAACAAAGGGAAGTTTAACGGAAAACAAATAATCCCAGCATCTGTTTTTGATGACATTATTCAAAATGCAGACAATTCAAAATTTGACAAAGAGCATTACCCTAATTTAAAAGGTTGGGGTTATCGTAACATGTGGTGGGTCACCAATAACCCAAATAAAGCTTTTATGGCTCGCGGTGTTTACGGCCAAGCTATTTATGTTGACCCTAAAGCAGAAATGGTTATCGTAAGGCTTGCCTCCACTCCAACAGCCAGTAATGCAGACAATGATCCCTGGTCTTTACCTGCTTATCAGGCCGTTTCAGACTATTTAAGCAAGAAATAACCTTCTAAAACGCACCCAACTACGTTCCTAACTCGTTGATAATCAATGAGTTAGGAATTTTTTTGCTATTATTATTGCATGCGGAAATTTCTTTTTATTTTATTGCTTTTCTCTGTAAGCACTATTTTTGCTTACGACAAACTTCAAGATATTCGCTATACAATGGGGTCTGAATACCAAGGGCACTCCAAAATGCAATTTGGCGTTGGATTACACACCTCATTCAATTCAGAAGCAACAGTTCCTATACAACTCCAAGGAAGACTTTCTAAATACTTTGAACTCGGCACAAAAATCATTTTAGACAAACAAAATGAATGGGAAGGCAATATGGATATCGGAGCAAAATTTTTCTTCAGCTCTGGTAGTTACATTGCTCTTGATGGTTACTTTGGCATCAACAGAGACAATGGTGGTGCTGGTATCATAAGTTATGGGAACCGCCATCATACCGCTAAAAATTTTTATGTTGATTATGAAACTCGACTTGGGCTTGGAGATGCTATAGTCTATCCAGACGGCTTATTTAAAGTAAGCGTCGGCGTAAAGCCGACGCTACGATTTGGAGAACCAGTTGTTGCTTCTATTGAAATAAACACTTCAGGAAGCGTTGGGGAACTAGATGAAGATTACAAAATGGATCTTATTCCAAAGTTAGAACTCATTCTAGGTAATGTTTCCATTGCTCTTGAATACAACATTGGCATTCTTCTTGATTCTAACAATAGCAGAAACATTATTGGTCTTTATGTCCGATACGGATTTTAAACTCTCCGTTTTCGACATCAATTAAAACCACATCATCTATTTTCAGATTGCCAGAAAGAATTTCTCTTGAAAGCAAGCGTTCTATATGCTGTTGTATATAGCGCTGAATCGGTCTTGCTCCGAATTGGCTATCATAAGCTCCTTCTAAAACATTTTCTACAGCATTTTCTGAAACCTCTAAATAAAAGCCTTCACGTTCAAGCCGTTTAGAGAGTTCTTTGAATTTCAACCGAACAATTTTTCTTAAAGCCTCTTTTTCTAAACGATTAAATACAAGTATTTCATCTAAACGGTTCAAAAATTCCGGCCTGAAGAAATGTTTCAATTCTTTCATCAAATCATTTGTCGTTAAAGCCGTTTCTTCTGAAAACAAAGACGCTCCTAAATTAGATGTCATAAGAATTAAAGTGTTTTTAAAATTCACTAAACGCCCTTTTCCATCTGTTAAACGGCCTTCTTCTAAAACTTGCAAAAGTGTATTAAAAACATCTGGGTGTGCTTTTTCTACTTCGTCTAAAAGAATCACGCTATAAGGGTGAGTTCGAACTGCTTCTGTTAACTGCCCGCCTTCTTCATAGCCCACATAACCTGGAGGAGCGCCTATCAATCTAGAGACGCTATGCTTCTCCATATATTCACTCATATCAATACGAACCATTGCCGATTCAGAATCAAAGAGTTCTCTAGATAAAGCTCTTGCAAGTTCTGTTTTTCCAACACCTGTAGGGCCTAAAAAGAGAAAACTTCCTATTGGTGCATTTTCTCTTGAAAGACCACTACGATTCCTAAGAATGGCTTCTGTTACAGACGAAAGAGCAGCATCTTGCCCAATAACTTGTTCTTTTAATCGATCTTCTAGTTGCAACAACTTTTCTCTTTCACCTTCTTGTAATTTTGAAATAGGAATACCAGTCCAACGGCTCACCACAAGAGCAATCGTTTCAGCCGTAACTTCTTCACTAAAACCACCTTTTTCATTAGCTACAACAACTTCTTGTTCTCGTTCTTTAACTTCTTTTTCAAGATTCACAATCTTGTTGTATTTGAGTTCTGCGGCTTTATTCAAATCATAATTTGCTTCAGCTATTGCCATTTCTTCTTTTGCGGCATGTAATGCATTTTTAGCTTCACGTAAAGCCGCATAACGAGCCCGCGTATCTTGCCAGCGTTTTTGCATTTCTTTAACTAAAGTTTCTGAAATAGCCAATTCTTCCTTTAATTCTGCAAGACGTTTTTGACTTGCAGCATCTGACTCTTTTTCTAAAGCTTGTGCTTCTATTTTTAATTGCAATTCTTTTCTTTCTAAAGAATCAAGTTCTTCTGGTACGGTATCTAATTGTGTTTTTACCATACTTGCCGCTTCATCAATCAAGTCAATTGCTTTATCTGGTAAAAAACGGTCAGCAATATAGCGCGAAGAAAGTTTAACCGCTGCCACTAAAGCATTGTCATGAAGCCTTACACCATGGTGAGCATCAAAGCCTTCTTTTATCCCACGCAAAATAGAAAGAGCTTCTTCTTCGCTTGGTTCTTCAACCGTTACAGGTTGAAAGCGCCGTTCAAGTGCTGCATCTTTTTCAATATATTTGCGGTATTCTTGTGTCGTAGTGGCTCCGATACAATGCAATTCACCTCTAGCTAATTTAGGCTTCAACATATTCCCTAAATCCATAGAGCCTTCAGTTTTTCCTGCCCCGACAATCGTATGGAGTTCATCAATAAATAAAAGCGTATTTGAATCTTCTTCTAAAGCTTCTAAAACCGATTGTAAGCGTTCTTCAAAATCACCACGATATTTAGCACCAGCCATCAATAAAGAAAGATCCAAAGCAAAAATCTTTTTCCCTTTTAAAGCATCGGGCACATCTCCTTTATGGATTCTTTCTGCAAGCCCTTCAACAATAGCCGTTTTACCCACACCAGGTTCCCCGACCAAAACAGGATTATTCTTTGTTTTTCTTGCAAGAATTAAAATCACGCGCCGGATTTCTTCGTCTCTGCCAATAACAGGGTCTAACTTCCCTTCTTTACAAAGTTCAACAAGTTCTCGGCCATATTTTTTTAATGGAGAAAATTCTTCTGCAGCCGCTGCTCCGGAAAACGGGTCTGAAAGCCAGGTTTTTACTGTTTCTGCATTTCCAAGAGCATCTTCAAAAATTTTAGAGATTTTTCTGTCACTTGCAAATTCCATTAAAGCCACTAATAAATCGCCAGGCATAACCATTCGAGAAAGTTGCCTTGCTGATTGTAAAGCAGCTCGTAGGACACGCGAAAGATCGGAATCCATTGAAGTATCTGGTTGCACACCATCTACTTTAGGGATAGCATCTAAAAACGGATCCAGTTTTATACGTAAATCCTTCGTTTTTACACCTTTTGCCTTAAATAAATTTTTAAGTCTAGCATCTGGTAGTTCGACTAAAGCACAAGCTAAATGAACGCTTGAAAGATAAGAATGAGACTTCCTATCCATTATTTCTTGGCCCTTAGCTAGAATTTTTTCGGCTTCATAAGTATAATCTGACATAAATACCTCTTTTTTTGATTTCTGCTTTAGCAAAAACCTTGCCAAAAAACATTTTCTTTTATTTTTTTCAATATAAACGCCCAAAATCACTAAAAACAAGATTTAAAATTTTTCAACTTTTTCAAAAAATGAAACATTTTTCGTTCCTTTTAAAAACATAAAACGCTTTTTTTTGGAACATTATATCGTAATTCATAAACTTTTAAAAAGAATTCCAAACTTTTTACCTAGAGAAAGATTATTTTTATGTAACATCATGGGTTTGGTTTCAAAATCTATTCACCTTTTTCGTCAATGCTTATGAAAAAACACAGTCTTCTTCATTTTTTTAAAGCAGCCTTTCTATTGGCTTCGTGCAGTTTTGTGGCTTGCAATTTGTTTAACCCGACAAGTTCCGGAGATGTCCCTAACAACAAAGACGCTCTTGTAAGTGAAGCATTTAGTGCTTATAGAGATGCTAAATATGAGGACGCTTTAGAAAATTTTGATAAAGCGCTCAAAAAAGATTCCACTCTTTCTGAAGCTTATCTCGGGGCTGTAAAAGCAATTATGGGAATACATGATATAAATGTTTTCACTATGATTGGAGAAGTTAGACTAGCTCAAAAAGACCAAATTCCTTTTATGAATCTCTCAGGACAAGAGCTAGAAAACTACCAAACCATGATTGCAAAATCCCTGCCTTACATTAGAGAACTTATCAAACGCGATACATTGACGCCACCCAAAAACAACAAATACCTTTATAGCGACAAAAACATCACATTCTCTCAAATTGCTGCAGGCTATTCCATTTTTGAAATGGCAGAATCTCTTCTTAAATTCAGACAAACAACAATGCAGTTCAATTTGAATATTTCGCAAAATTCTGAAACAGGAAAACTTTCTATTGACTTAGAAGAACTCTACAATTCTTCTTTAGAAAATCCCGAAAATTTAGACCTTGTAAATACCTCTATTGCAGAATTACAAAATGACATTCAAAATTTCACACAAAATATTTTACCGTCTATTGAAGAATTTACCGATCTTTCCATATTTACCGGCGAATCATCTAGCGAATCTGTTACCAAAGAAATAGAATCAACCGTTTCAGAAATTCAAACACAGATTTCCTTTTTCTTAATCAATGATAATATTGATAATGACGGCGACGGTTGCATAGATGAAGAAATCTTTGACAAAAAAGATAACGATGGCGATGGTTTAGTTGACGAAGATTTGCGTTTAACACTTTTAGACAGACTTTCTTTAGATTCTGATTCCGAAGAATATTATGTCATTACAGCAATTACTCCTGATGGCAAAGATCACGATATGGATAAAACCGTTGATGGTATGCCAGAATTAACTTTTGCTGTGAAAGCCGAAGATAGAATTGAAAGTAAAAATTTCCTTTTGCAATTTGCAAATGAAACGTCTTTTTCAAATTCAGATTCTCTAGAACTCAAACACAATGTAGCAAGTGATACACTCAAAGCATCAATCCAATACGACCTTAAATGGCGAAAGAAAAATATTGGTGGCTGTTGGGTTAATTATGACGAAGATATGTTTGATTCTTGGTTCAATGGGAGAAACGAAAAATGAAAAAAATTGTATTGCTTTCCATATTGTGTTGTGCAAGTGTCTTATTTGCAGCCAAAGGACCAAATCATAAATCTTTAAGAGCTTACTCTATGGGAAACGCCCATATTGCCGTTGTTGACGACAAAGAAGCTATCTATTATAACTACGCTGGTTTAAACCAAATCAATCGTTTAGGTAATTATGAAAAGCGCCCAGAAACTGGTTATTACCCAGATAATTACTTGGATATGCGCGTAAACATTGGTTCTGCAGGCGTTTTAAAAAATTTCTTTGATGTTTATACAACAGCTAGAAAACTTGAACGCTTGTATAAACGGGCCGATAAAGCCGCTGATAAAGCAGGACTTTCTACAAGCGATATTTATTTGGACTCTCTTTCTGCACACCCAAAATTGGCAAACGAATTAAGCGAACTTGATCACCAATTATTGAATTTGCTTGTCAAATTTGATGCAGAACTTGCGTTCCATAATTTTGGCGGCGCTATGTGGGTTGAAGGAAATGCTGCTCCTTACCTTGATGCCGGTTTGCTTTTGCCAATGGCTTCTCTTGATACATTCTACATTGATGCTGTTATCCAAGCGGGTGGCGCTTTTGACATTGCAGAACGCTTTATGTTTGGTGCAGGTATTAAACTTCTCAAACGCCACCAAGTAGAAGTTTTTTCTTTAGATGCAAGCAATTTTTCAAATGTTTTAGATACTTTGGAAAATCGTCTTGAAGATGGCGAAGAAGACCTTTTTAAACTTTCCACTATGGGAATTGGTCTTGATTTTGGTGCTCTCTGGCAATTTGCAAGAGAATGGCGTTTTGGTGTTTCTTTACGCGATGTTTTCTTCTCTGAAATTAATGACGAAAAAATCACCCCGAATCTTGGTTTTGGCTTTAATTATAGCCCAAGATTTTTCAACAGAAATACGGCTTATGCAAGAAAAATGAATATCGCCATGGATTTTGAAGACGCTTTAAATGACGAAAAAAATTACAAACCTTTAAGCCATTTGAATTTTGGTATGGAATTTGAACAAGTCCTACTAGCTTGGCCAGGTTACGAAAATACTTATCGTGCTTTAAAACTCCGTCTAGCAGCAGGCTTTAAAGGCGGTTATTACACCGCTGGCGTTGGGTTAGAACTTTTGCGTTTTCTTGAATTAGAATTTGCTACTTGGGGCGAAGAACGCGGTTACTATACAGGGCAAGAAGAAAACCGCTTTTATATGCTACAAGCAAGCCTTGGTTTTTAATTTTTAACTCGTGAAAAAGCCTCTTTTAAAAAAAAGCCCTATGGGCTTTTTTTTGGAATTAGTTAAATTTGTTTTATGACTCGTTATGTACTTCAAATTCATTGTCCTGACCAAACAGGACTTATCGCTGGCACCACTCAAGTTTTAGCTAAAGCTGGGGCTAACATTGTTGACCTTACTCAGCATTCAGCTAAAGATATTGGCATTTTCTTTCTTCGTGCAGTTTTTGAAATCGAAGAAAATAAAATTGAAGAAATTAAAAATCATTTAGATTTGCTCTCTTCTCACCTTTCTCTTTCTTTCAAGATTCACGATTCTTCAAAGAAACAAAGACTCGCTTTATTCGTCAGCAAGACAGACCATTGTCTCTATGATCTTTTATTAAAGCAACGTGATGGAGACCTTGATTGCGAGTTTAGTTGCATTGTAAGTAACCATACTGTTCTTGGACCAGTCGGTGGCGTTTTTGGTGTGCCTTTCTACTATGTTCCAAGTAATCAAGAAAAACAAGTACAAGAAGATAGATTCCGCGAAATCATTGCTGAAACTAAATCCGACGCTGTTATTCTTGCTCGTTATATGCAAATTCTTTCCCCTGCATTTACAGAAGAATTCCGTTATAAAATCATAAATATTCACCATGGCTTTTTACCTGCATTTAAAGGGGCTAAACCTTACCACCAGGCATGGGCTAAAGGCGTAAAAATTATTGGAGCAACTGCTCACTTTGCAACAGAAGATTTAGACCAAGGCCCAATCATTGCACAAGATGTTCAGAGAATTCCTGAAACGGCAAGTATTGAACAATTAGTGCAACTTGGTAAAGACATTGAAAAACGCACTTTATCTTCGGCTGTAAAACTTTGGTTAGAACACCGAGTTTTCGTTTACGAAGGTAGAACCTTTATTCTCTAAAATCAGGAGATAAATTTTATGGAAAATACTCCAGAAGAAAAAGTCGAAGCATTAGAACCAACTTCCGCCGCGAACGCGGCGGAAGAGACTTCTCCAAAAACAGAAGTTAAACCTGTAGAAGCTCAAACAGAAACCAAAACAGAAACTCCAAAAGAAGAACCAAAAAAAGAAGAGCCTAAAAAAGAAGAAACCAAACCAGAAGTCATTGTCAAAAAAGAACGTGGCTTTGCTCACTATGTAGGCTTTGCGCTCCTTACTCTTTTAGCTATTACATTCTTCTTTATGCCTGGAATTTCCATTGCGTTTTTAATAAACAAAGTCGGTGGAGGCTTACAAGCAGCAACAGCATGGATTATTTCTGCTTCTTTCAGTTTCCTTATTTGGCTTATGTTCAAATTAAAAATCAAAGGTTTTAAAAAAGCAAGTGCCTGGTATATCGGATTCTGTGGACTTGTTTTCCTTATCCTTATGCTCTTGTCTCAATTAGGCAATTACCAGATTTTCCTTGATGACGCCGGAAGAACTGGCATATTCAACATTCTACTCCCTTAAGATTTTGGATTTTCTCATGAACACAACCGATTCTTTTGTTCAATTTCTCGTAGAAGCTGGTGCTTTAAAATTTGGTGATTTTGTAACCAAAAGTGGTAGAAAGACCCCTTACTTTATAAATACGGGTGAATTCCGTACTGGAAAAACACTTTCCAAATTGGCCGAATTCTACGCTTCTGCTTTTATGCAACACTTTGACGGGAAAGCTGAAAACCTTTATGGTCCAGCCTACAAAGGGATTCCTCTTTGTGCCGCTACTTCCATGAAACTCTCCGACATGTTCAATAAAAATCTTTCCTTTACTTACAATAGAAAAGAAGCTAAAGATCATGGCGAAGGCGGAAATCTCGTTGGTTATACTTACAAAGAAAAAACAAAAGTTGTAATCATTGAAGATGTTATCACTGCTGGCACAAGTGTAAATGAAACCATGCAAGCGTTGTCCAACATTGAAAATGCTGAAGTCATCGGGCTTTTGATTTCCGTCGATAGACGCGAACGCTTAGAAAATGGAAAATCCGCTTTACAAACTGTCCAAGAAGAATACGGAATCGAAGCACATTCTATTATCAATATCAATGACATCATTGCATTCCTTGAAAAGGAAGAAAACAGAATAGCAATCAAAGCACCTGAAGGCATTTTAGAACGCGTTTACCAATACAGAAAAGAATGGGGTTGCTAAAATGTTTTTAACAAGAAAAGCTATTCAAGAAGCTGTAGAGTGTGGTGATATTGTTATAAAACCATTTTGCAAAGAGAACCTTTCTCCCAATAGTATTGATGTTACCTTAAACGAAAATTTGTTGGTTTATACTTTAGAAAACGGCGTTTTAGATATGAAAAAGCCTAACCCAACAAAACAAATTGTTATCCCAGAAGAAGGTCTTGTGCTTGAACCTGGCAAACTCTACATCGGAATGACAAATGAAACTGCTATAAGTCATCGTTATATCCCGATGTTTGAAGGCAGAAGTTCCATTGGGCGTCTTGGGATAAACACTCATATCACAGCTGGTTTTGGAGATATTGGCTGGGGTTTTGAAAAAAATGGCGAAGATGTTATTTGTCACTACCCTACCTGGACTTTGGAAATTGCTGTTGTTCACCCGGTCCGCGTCTATCCAAATGTCAGAATCGGACAAGTTTATTTTGTTGAACCTAAAGGCGACATTGAATGGTACACAGGTAAATACGGTAAACAACGCATGCCGCAACCGAGTTGTTCTTACAAGGATTTTTCTGAAAAAGTATAATTCTTTTTCAAATCGCTCTTGCTTTAACGTAACTTTTGCATTATTCATAAAGAATAAAAGGTTTTTATGCAAGTTTTAAATAAATCGCTACAACCAGGTTTCGAAAAGAAGAACCTTTTCGACGGGGTCGTTGGTGATTTGAAAACAAAAAAATCTTTTTTTCTTTTACTTTGTGCTTGTTTATTTTTTTCTGGATGTTCCGGGACTTCTAATTGGGAAAGTTCTTGGCCAACATATAAAAACGTTCTGAAAAAAAACGATTCAATCGCTCTTATCGGGCGTGGCGATGTTTTTACTTTAATGCGCGCCAAATGGTATTCAAATCGTCTTCAAATTCCAATGGATAGCATTTACCCGTTTTTTGAGAATTTTTCTGATTCTCTTATTGTAAAAACTTTATCAGAATCTTTTTCTAACATAACGGTGCTAGAAAAAAAATACCAACAAAGATTCCCTGAAGAAACCCAGAAATTAGACGAACGTATTTTTATTGAAGGTCATTTTCCAGAACAAGGCAAAAGTATTATTCTTGAAAATAAAAACACTCCCAGATATTTGTTGCTCATTCATGAAATAACACTAGGAACCGATTTAAATAAAAGTTCTTTTTTTGATTACAGCCAGAAACAAAATGAAATAGATCAAAAAAAAGCTCCTGTAAATATGTCGGTTATTATGAGCTTTACTCTTTGGGATAATTTAGCACAAGTGCCGTTGTATTCTGCTATTTCAGAACAACAAAGAAAAATTTTCCCAAAAACTTCTTTAGACGATATTGCCGATTTATTGAAATTAACTATTAAAGAAATCCCGCAAAAAATTTCTTCAGGAGTAAAAAAATGAGATTTGCTTTACTCCTTATCTTTTTTGTTTCTTTAACGTTTGCTAACGAATATTTTTCGTCTCCTTATACTATTTGGAAAGATGGCGAATACCTCCTTTGGACTCCTGATGATTCTCTACCCATTTCGCCAAACGAATTTTGTCAAGCTCTTAAAAGAAACAACTCGACAATCGGAGCGCCTTCATGTCGAGAAATTGGAGAATGGCAACGCGACACCATTTCTATTCTCTATGGAAATTGGCTCAGCAACAATTTAAATAAAGAAATGTCTGGAGAACTTTTAAAAGCTCGTTCCAAAATGATGGCAGCAAAAATTTCTGCCCTTGAAGATAAAATCGTGATTTTCATGACACAGAAAAATGGCCTTTTACAAATTGCTTTATTTAACGAAACAGCGGCACAACCACAAGCAGCCGGTAGTATAACTCTTTCTAACAATAAAAACGCAATTGCAGACAATATTGTGAAAACTTACTTTGCAAAAAATGCCGAACGTCGTTTAACAAAATCAGAGCGAAAAAGAATTGCCGAAGAACCCGACCCTTATTTCCAGGAAACCAAAAAAATGGATCTTTGGGTGGGGGCAAATGTTGGTTACTCTCAAGCAGAAATTCCTTTAACCCCTTATAATTGGTATAAAAACAAATTAAATAGCAGAGTCAAACGTTATCGAGTGACAAAAGATTCTTTAAGCCTTTGGAATTTTTTAGAAGACGAATCCCTCGTTTTAAGTGCTTATGTTGGAGCCACCTGGTATGGAATTTTTGGTGGTGAAATTTTTTACCGATATTCCGGCCATGATGTAAAAACAGATTCTAAAGACACTACTTATCGCGAATTAGACCATTGGAGATTCGGCATACACGACATTGGCTTAACACTGCATGTAACACATTCTTTTAATACTACCAAATGGTTAGAAATTTCACCCTTTGCTTTTTTTGGTTTTCAATATTCTTTCCTTGCCGAAAATATTGAATTAAAAGATAATGTTAAAAAACCTTCTGCTGCATATAGTACAAGGATTGAATTTGAAGATGTCTACAAAGGCGGTGTTTTCGGAATTGGCTCAAGATTCCTTTTCAAGAAAAATTTTGGGTTAGTATTTAGAACGGGAATAACAACTCGTGGACGTTCTGAAGATACTACTCCTGACCCGAATGCCGTTGCTGAACCAACAATAATTGGCGGATTAACTGTAGACGGCTTTATCAACGCAGGTATTGAATACCATTGGAACTGGAAATAAATATGAGTGAACTAAATGACAATATTGAAACACAAAAGGATTCTATCAATCCTTTTATGACACCTTTGAAAATTATAGAACCAAAAAACAAGTTACCTGATTATACTTTCGAACAATTACCTGATTTTCAAAAACAAATTTTAATTGCTCATGGCTGGAAAGATTTAATGCCTGTGCAGCGTAAAACCATTCCCTATATGCTAGCTGCAAGGGATATGCTTATCCAATCCAAAACAGGTTCAGGAAAAACAGGAGCTTTTGTTCTTCCTTTATTACAAGTGATTGAACCATCTCACCCTTACCCTCAGGCATTAATTTTAGTACCAACAAGAGAACTTGCTTTACAAGTACAACAAGAAATTGAAACTCTTTCAGGAAACAGAGGTATTCGTTCTGTTGCTATTTTTGGTGGCGTTCCTTATGAACCACAAGTTGCTAGTTTAAAAAATGAATTACATATTATTGTTGCAACTCCAGGACGTCTTATTGACCACGCTAAAAAAGGCAACGTTGATTTTCTTTCTATTCGCGATTTAATTTTGGACGAAGCAGATGAAATGCTTTCTATGGGATTTTACCCAGATATGCAAAAAATCAGAAAGTTACTTCCAAAAGAAATCGCTTGCACAATGTTCAGTGCAACCATTCCACAAACCGTAAAAAGTCTAGCAAGAGAATTCCAAAGGCCTTCTGCCGAATTTCTTTCTTTAAGTTACGACAAAGTCATTGCAAACAACTTAACACACCGCTATTATTGCTGTGATGTTATGGAAAAAGATTCTTTGACCGTAAAAATTCTTGAATGGGAAAATCCTTCTAGTTGCATGATTTTCTGTAACAAAAAACGCGATGTGACTTATTTAGAGCAAGTGCTGCATAACCAAGGATTTAATGCAGCCGCACTTTCTGGCGATGTTCCACAAAAGCAAAGAGAAAAAACTCTTGAAAATTTTAGAAAAGAAAAACTAAACATTTTAATTTGTACTGATGTTGCAGCCAGAGGTATTGATGTTTCTCATGTTACTCATGTGATTATCTTTGATCACCCAGAAGACAGAGAAGTCTATGTCCACCGTTCTGGCAGGACAGCAAGAGCTGGCAAAACAGGTGTAGCCATTTCTCTCATTACACCTGTTGAAGAAATAGAAATTCAAAAAACCGCTGCCGATTTTGGCATCCATTTTGAAAAAATGCCTCCGATTACCGATGAAATGCTCAACGAAAAAATTGGAATGCGTTTATTAGAAAACCTAGAACAACAAAAAAATCTTCTTGGTCCACTTGATAGACAAAGACTATCTCGTTATCTTCCTCTTGTTGATAATATGGTTCAAGATAAATACCTAAAAGAATCTTTATGTTTTCTATTAGATTCTTTTTTAAAAAAACGGATTTAATATATGGCCAAAATAAAAGTCAAAACCCCTAAAGAAATTGAACTTATCCGTGACGCAGGTGCTTTAGCTGCTGTCACTCTTTTACGCGCTGGCGAAATGGTAAAACCTGGCGTTGCTACAATAGAAATTGATGACTTTATTGGTGAATTTACCAAAAAGAATGGCGCTATTTCCGCTTGTTTAGGCTACCATGGTTACCCTAGAAATGCCTGTATCAGCATAAATGACGTTGTATGCCATGGCATTCCATCTAAAGAAATCATTTTAAAAGATGGCGACATTGTAAACATTGATATTACTACAATTCTTTCTGGCTATCACGGCGATACAAGTGCCATGTTTGTCGTAGGAAAACCTTCTAAAGATGCTTTAGAACTTGTGCAAGTTACTAAGGAATGTTTAGACCGCGGCATCGAAGTTGCAGGAACGCCTGGTGTTCGTTATTCCGATATTGGGTGTGCTATTCAAGAAATTGCTGATGATTATGGTTTTGGTGTTGTCGAAGATTATTGCGGGCATGGTATTGGTCGAAACTTTCATGAAGAACCTACTGTTTTTCATTTTAGAAATAATTTTAAATCAGCACGAATTGAAACCGGACATGTTTTTACCGTTGAACCAATGATAAACGCTGGTAAACCTGGTGTAAAAGTTCTTAACGACAAATGGACTGCCGTTACAAAAGACGGAAGTCTCTCTGCCCAATGGGAACACACTATTGCTATTACCAAAAATGGTGCTGAAATTCTGACTTTGCCAAGGTAAACATGGGAGTTCTGACGTTTTTACTCAATCGTCAACCAACGCTTAAACGCTTTGGAGACCTTCAAGATATTCAGATAGACAAAAAGAATAAAACTATTGATGTAGATTTTCTTTTAAAAGGCGAATCTATTTCTCAACATTTTCAGATTTTCTACTCCATAGAAAATTCTTTTTTCATTGTAAAAAAAATTATTTGTGAAAAAGAATGGATGCAAGCGAGTTTAGATTTTATCTTAAAAAATGAAATAAAATTTTCTTTAGCACTTCCTTTTTTTGAAAGGATTTTGTCTTTATTATTTTAGAGGATTTTCAAAATGCCATTAGGAAAATCTTATAAACTTGAAATTTTTCCCGAGACTAAAAAAGTTTCTATTGAGCTATCTTTAGTCGAAGAAAATTTTCCTATCCTCATTACTGGCGATTACAAAATATCTGAAAATTCTATTGAATTAAAAAACTTTTCTTGTTCTAAAGCATGGTTACAAGAAGCGATAAACTTTTATATGAATTCTAAAAATTCTTTTAGCATTTCATTAGAAAAATTCTTAGCTGAGTTTTTGACCAAATTTTTATAAAAATCATTTTCGGACTTGCAATCTTTATTAACTTTATTTTTATAGTTCTCAAATAGAGGTGCTGGCTTGCTATGAAAGATTCTTATAACAGACTAAAAGAAAAAAGCGGTGAAATGCTTTTTGATATTATTACGGATATTCCAGAAAGTCTACTTTCACCGGCCAAAACTCCTCAAAAACGTTGTGAACTGCTCTCTAGAAAAGCGGCTGCAAAGACAGCGGCTTTAAGTGCAACACTTTCTTTACCTGGTGGTTTTTCTGGAATCGTTACTTTGCTTCCAGACATTGTTTCTATTTGGAAAATCCAAGCACAACTCGTTGCTGATATAGCAATGACTTATGGTAAGTATGCTGAACTCAGTCGCGAAGCTATGCTTTGGTGCCTGTTCAGGCACTCCGCTTCGCAACTTTTAAGAGATATATTTGTGCGAAGCGGCACGCGACTTATAGCTCAAAAAGTTTCTTTTTCTGCTTTACAAAAAATATTACAGAAAATAGGCATTTCTCAAGCCAACAAGTTTCTTGGAAAAACAGCTTTACGTTCTATTCCGCTTCTCGGAGCTGCTGCTAGTGGTTTTTACGCCTACTATGACACAAAAAAAGTTGGAGAAACCGCTGAAACTTACTTCCAAGCACTTTCTGAAAAATCTAAGACAAGTCCTTGCCAAGATTTTTTCTCCGACTCTTGTCAATCCTAACAAGTTCTAGGCAATGCAATAGAACTTGCCATGTGCTTCTTGTCGTTGCGAGCGAACTTGCCCGAGAACCTTGTCATTGCGAGCCGTGTAGAATACACGGCGCGGCAATCTACTTACCAGTTCTACACTTGCCACACGGCTCTTGTCATTGCGATGGAACGTAGTGACAGAAGCAATCTGCTTGCTAACAGATGGCCACGAGGCACAAGGCCTCTCGCCATGACAATCCTAAACTAGCCCGCGGTTCTTGCACGAGGCAGAAAGCCTCTCGCTAACACAAGTTCTACAAAGAGTCAAACTAGCTACAAACTGGTAACAATAATTTCAGACAAATTGAAAAGTCCCGCGAGAAACTCGCGGGACTTTTCAAACTAAAAAAGCTACAATTACTTCACTTCAAAGTAATATGTCTGCAAAGACTTGCCATCTTGAGAGAATTGAATAATCTGTTTTCCCTTAGGCAAATTAGCAGTAATTTCAAAGAGACCTTCAGCCTTATAAGCAACGTTCAAAGCTGTTCCCTTATCCTTATCAGCAAAGACACCCTTCTTTTCAGAAGCGTCAAAGCCCTTACAATCCGCGTGATCAGCAACAGAGCCAACAACTGCAGGGTAAGACATAGCAACAAGTGGAGTGGTTACAGAAGAAGCATTACGATAGAATACCGCCAAATTTGCATCAACTACACGTGGAGCTGGAAGCGGAACCATTTTAACATTGCTTTTCTTCTTTTTCTTTTTATTCTGGTTTGGAACTTTACCAGCATCTGCATCTTGTGGGAAATTTTCACGATAAGCAGCTACTGATTCAGAACAACTAGCAGACCAAATAACCCATTCGTTAGAAATCTTAACCGGACCTTCTGCACTTGCAGTATAAAGACCTGGGTCAACCTGATCGCTATAAGAATAAAGGGTCAAGTTAGCATTTGGATTCGCTTCTGTTGTAGAAAATTTCTGTTGGGTCAAAACATACTTGTTGCGACGGGCTTTAATGAGATAATCGCCAACAGGAACTTTTTCAAATTTAAACTTACCTTCTTTCAAAATGCCTTTATGAGCATATTTTGGAGCATGGGTTCCAAAAATAGTAGAATCCATCCAAACTGTAGGCATTTCAACAGCCTTACCTGTAAATGGATCAAGAACAACGCCTTCGATAGTTCCAGTTTTTTCACAACCTGTGAAGGCAAGAGCAAGCAATGCTGCACAGAGAACAAACTTTTTCTTCATAGAACGACCTCTAAAAATATTCCCTCCCCATTTAAGGGGAGGGGAATTTAATTATTCAGCATCAGCAGCTGGAGCTGCCTTACGTGTTTTACGCTTTGCTGTAGCAATATTTGCACCGAAACGCTTATTAAAGCGATCAATACGGCCAGCGGTATCCACGCGATGTTGTTTACCCGTCCAGAATGGATGAGTATCAGCAGTAATTTCCAAAGAAATCACGCTATGTTCGACCCCATCGATAACCTTCTTTTCGGCAGAAGACTTCGTGGAGCGGGTGATATATTCTTTACCCGTATTCGCATCGACGAACACAACCGGTTGATAATTAGGATGAATTCCTTTTTTCATAGTGTTTCCTATTTTGAATAGACAGTGTCGTAGCCCAAATTTAGAAGAATTTAAGATTTTTGGCAACCACAACCACCAGTTCAACCCTTATTTTATTTATTTTACACGCTTTTTTAAGCCAACCAAAAACTCTTCTTATTCTTTTTTTATTTTTTATTCCATGAAAACACTAATTTTAGCTTTTTCTTCCCTTTCCATTCTCTTAATTGCTGCTTGCTCAAATGACGCACAAACCCCGACGCTATCCACAAACAAACCCTATTTTTTAAAAGAATGGCCAGACAGCGCTTATATTAAAAACATTGACTCAATCATTGCAGCAGAACCAGTCAAACAACAACTCCAAGAAAAAAAGACAAATATTGTCTTAAATGCAAGTGCCCCGACACTCAGACTCCCGACACAAAAAAAGCCAGACCCAAAACCTGTTGAAAAAACACAAACCACCAAACCACAAAAAAAACAATCCTTCGCAGAAAGTTTTGCAAACGCAATATCCAAATGGCAATCAGACCCTAACAACACCTCTCTTTACACCACAATCCAAGCAAAAGAAGGCGAAGACGTTATACAAATACTTGTAAGAATCTACGGCAAAGAAGCCAAAAAACTCCCCCGTTTTTACACGCTTTCAGTACTCCAATCCCTGAATCCCGGCGTATCACTTGAAGCCCCGAACGCAGGCGACAAAATCCGCATACCAAAATTGTAAAATTCCTCAAGCAAAACTTGCGGCAAGTGCACTTCTGCAACTTAGCAAAAATCGCCAAGCGAAAATTTATACAATGGGAGAAGTCTCTCCCTCGCTCCAACTGGCTTTGTCGACGATTTTCAAAACGCGTTTTGAAAATCACCTTTCCGATAAAAACAACAAAGCCATTTTCCGCTACCCACTCGAGCGGGCGTTCAGACGCCACCCCGCAACGCCCCGTCTTATTTTATGCAGACATTTTATAGCCTGAATTGTCATCGCAAACACAGTCTGACTTGTCATCGCGAGAGGCCTTGTGCCTCGTGACCATCTTGGCTTTTGTCATTACGAGCGTAGCGAAGTAATCCAAAACAAGTGTTACTTGCGATGAGATTGCTTCCACCACGCCACAAATGTGGCTCGTGGCAGGCTCACATTTAGGCTTCGCAAAAAAATCTTTTCACTCCATCGCAATGACAAGAACCACGAGCAAGTTCAGGATTGTCATGGCGAAGTTTAAATATAAGCCACCCACAGGCCGCACTTGTTCCAAGGAAATCGTAATGAAAGTAATCTAAAAATCCGAGGGAAATTCCCTGCGTTCCGTTTAAATTTTTTCTGTATATCTTTTGTTCACACTCTCTTATAAAATCAAATCATTAACCTTAAAATGGAGTTGTTATGAACAGAAGCCAACATTTTGCCTTATTACAGGCTATGAAAATTGACAAAAAGAATCTTCTGAAATACCAGCAGATTTATAAATACGCTTATCTTTTAAGCGATGGCATTTTCAAAGTCGTTTTTGCCGAAGAAAAAGGCCATTCTATGCTTATTTCTTTGCTTAACGCAATGCTTGACTTGCAAGGCAGTGAACAAATACAATCTATAACGCTTGAAATGCAAGAATTCCCGGGCGTTTTCAACCGCAAAAATTGTCTTTTAGATATAATAGGCACCACCAATGCCGGAGAAAAAGTCTTGGTAGAAATCCAACAACAAGGCGATAAATTTTTCCGTGACCGAGTGGAATATTACATGGCTCGTGTGATTGAAAACCATGTTCATAAAAATGAAAAATACGAACTACCCCGCATTTATTTTCTTGGACTTTTAGATTTTGAAATGTTCCCAGAAGAACCTCAGATTTACTTGCATCATGTAGACCAAATGTGCAATGGGCGTAAATATTTTCCAAAAGTTCAAAAGATTTTTGTAGAAATCGCCAAATTTTTCGAACTAGAAAAAAATGGTATCACTCAAAACGACAATTCAGACGCCGCCGCATGGCTTCGGGCCATTATGAGTATCATTCAAGAAAAACCTATGCCCGAATCAATTTTACACAACAAAATCTTTAAAAAGTTGCTTGAATCAGTAAAATTGATTAACTTTATAGAAGACATTTTCAATCTAGAGGTAAAAAACATGACAGATTTACAAGCGCAGCACGAAATCGGCTACTCTGAAGGTCATGAACAAGGATTTGCCGATGGTATAGAAAAGGGATTCAACGAAGGCAAAGAAAAAGGTTTCGCTGATGGTATAGAAAAGGGATTCAGCGAAGGCAAAGAAAAAGGTTCTTTAGAACAAGCCCGGAAAATAGCAAAGTCCTTATACGAACAAGGCGTTCCCATTGAAATAATATCTCATTCATCCGGACTTTCTAAAGAAGAAATATTGCAATTATAAACTTTAAAAGCACCTGAATTCAGGTGCTTTTTCTAACAATCAAAGACTATAAAAACCTTCTCATTTTCTTTAATATTACCGGATTCTACAAAAGGTTCCAGCTTCCCCTGTAATGATGGAAACTCTACGCAAATGTATCCGCACAACCCTGCAGAAGATGTGCAAATGGCTGCTAATAGTTGTGTTAAATATTCTGCGGGTTCCTCAGGCAATTTGCAAATCGGATGCTGGTGGGCCCCTGAAATACCTGTTACCGTGAACATAAAAAAGTGTGACGGAACTACTACAACCATGTCTCATTCATGCGATGGTTGGAAAGAAGTTGATGTGGGCAATAATTGTACTGTCTATGCTTATCCTGAGAAGACTATTAAATGGGATTTAAATTTCTGGTAGGACGGGAACGCAATATTTTTTTGTCTCACCGGGGAGGCTTGGGTATTAAACCACATAGATTATTTTTTAATAAGTATTAAATTGTAGACTGTTGTTTGTAGCAAACACGGCATATATGGTACATCCACCACCAACAGCATATGTAGTCCAGTCTCCATTAGCCACGGTAACAGTATGTGGTGTTCCACTACAATCCGTATAGGTCATTTCAACTCCAACACCCGACCAGTTTCCTACATAGAAGTTGCCGGAATTCGCAATAGTTTTTTTATAGCATTTACTAGCTTCTACGGGCTAATTCAAATCTTCTGAATTAGCACTATTACATTCGAAACTAGAACCTTTTGTAAACTCTACACTACAAGTTTTAGCTTCACTAACGCCAGCAGAATTCTCTAGGGTAATATCGTAATATTTACTGTTACCATCAGTGTCATTATCAGTAAACGCACCGAGTTTTACAGAACCATTGGAAATACCAGTTCCTGTTTTGTTGATGTCTGTCCCAGTAATAGTATACTTGCACCAGTTCCCGCCTTCATGGCAACCTGATACATTTTCTAAGCCAATTGTCACATTGTCCGATTTATCAATAGTGGCTTTTAGCCCAGTCTTACAATCGAATGTGGGTTTTGAAACTTCAAGATATACATAAGTTGAACACCCTTTATAGCTAGAGTTTTGTACATTATAGCATTTATAACTGAGAGTTGTATTAGAGGTAATGTTAAATGATTTAGATGTTGTTGTTATATTTCCATTGCAATCACCATTACAGTTATTGTCTTTATAAAAACCACACT
Source organism: Fibrobacteraceae bacterium (assembly GCA_045629945.1). Classification (GTDB taxonomy): domain Bacteria; phylum Fibrobacterota; class Fibrobacteria; order Fibrobacterales; family Fibrobacteraceae; genus UBA1765. The sequence goes on along the minus strand of JAZQSE010000040.1, from coordinate 9,387 downwards.
GTCCGAAGGTCGAGCCTCCACCAATAAGTTTATCGGAAAGCGTTACAGTAAAGGTAACATCACTTCCGCTATTTACGATACCTTCTGGCGATACACTACATGAATAAGGGGCTTCAACTTTCATTATAGGAGAACACAAAAGTTCGCCACTAGATTTATTTTTTACAGTACAATTATATGTGCCAGGTTTACCAGGTGATTGTATATTTTGAATTTTTCCATTTTTAACATTTGGGTCTTCAACAGTTATTGATGCTGTAGGACATTCCAATTTAACGCCATTAGTACTTGAAGTGTTACCAGAAATATTTAAACTCAAATTATTTTGAACACCTGGGTAAATATAATCATATGTTGTTTCATTATATGTCCACTCACACGTAGCCGTTCCACCAGCACTTTCCTTATACGTTACACTAAATGGGCAATCTGCAGATTCCGATTTATCTGAGTTATAGATAGTGAGAGTGTAATTTTTTTCACCAGAAGAAGTCGCTCCAGTAAAAAAGGAAATATCGCCCCCATCGTAAGAACCTTTTTCGCCACCTATAACTGAACTACCATCAAGCTTAATATCATAGTAACAATCAGCAGCATTACAGCCTTGAACGCTATTAAGGGTAACGGTTATCTCAGAACCTTGTTCTATATCTGTTTGGTCTGCAATATTACAAGTAACCTCAAAAGGTTCTTTATACTCCACACTAAAATTACAACTTTCAGTTACATTATCATTGGTACGAGTCATTGAAAGAGTGTAATTTTTGGTGCCAGCTTTGCTCGCACCCTCAAAGGAAATAGAGCCCGTATAATTCCCACTAGAAAAAGAAATTCCATTTTGTATAATAGCATAAGTACACCCACCATCACAGTTAGATACAGTTGGTGTAATTAAAATACTAGAACTAGTTTCTTTACCCGTCAACGACTCAAAAGCCTCACAATTCACCCCAATAGAATCAACTTTTTTCATAACTGTAAATGTCGCTGAGCAAGGATCAAATGGATAATCGCCATTGCTACTTTCTACAGTATAAGTATGTTCAGAATTATTTTCATTCCATTCAACTGTTTCGTCGTAGCTAAATGATACAGAACCAGAATCTTTAATTCCATCAGGTGAAACAACTCTCCCATCAAGTTTGATTTGATATGGACATCCTTCAGGAGGACATTCATTTAATTTGAAACTAAATGTCGGGTATTTACTTCCGCTTTCAACAACAGCATTTCCATTAATTTTTGCATAAGAACAAGTAATCTTTCCAATAGTTACTTCACCACAAGAAGTTTCTTTAGCAATACTTTCTTGATAAATTGAAGCGGTTATAGAATATGTTTGGTCTTGGCCTTTTGCGTACGGATTATGAGTATATTCAAAAGTAGCCTGGTCTCCATTCCAACTAGGTTCACTTGAAATAGTAAAGTCATCATCAGCCCCATCTACGTTTCCAACAACTTTATAACTATTTACTTTATCTTTATTGGTAATATCTGCTGTTATAATCCATTTAGAAAGTTCTTTATCGTATTCTGCTTTACAATTAGAAATTCCAATCGTATTTTTACACTTAGTTGTTATGCTTTTAAGAACAACAATACCTGTTGTTTTCATTACAATAGCTGTCACATTTTCTGGGTCAAAGCCTTCAGCACCATCAGAGAATGTTTTTTCAACTTCAAAAGATGCACTATTATTGCTCATTTTTACTGGAGTGCTTTCAAAACCATCTGCCCCCCATTTTTCATTTTCACTTAATAGCCAAATTTCAACCTCGGCATTGTCTGCATTTTCTAATTCTATATTAAGGGTAGTGCCACGAAGGTTTGCCTTAGAGTTGAAAGGAATCGATTTTTCTTCATTGGAAACAGTGAGTTCGCCGGAGAATAATTCTGCATCATCAACGCATTCTGAAAATTTTCCTGTCCAGAATAAGCCACAATGTGCTCGCTCATTTTCTGTTTCTGTAGCCCAAGCATATTCCTCTTCGCTTGATGGAGTACAATCTAACCAAGCTTTGGCTGTTTTGACTTCTTGAGTATTTTCTAAATAACCATGAATACCTGCCCCAGATTCGCTAAATGAATAGCCGGCAGAAGAACACTTAACGCTACCAGATTCAGTGCCACCACAAGCATCTGTTCCGTTATAGTAATAATATTTTTCAGTACAACTTTCAGAATCAAACCAACCAGAATGAGCAACCCAAGGTTTTACTGTTTTTTCTGTAGGGATAATTCCGTTTTCAGCAACTGCTGCAAATGAGCATTTTACTGTTGGGTAGGTGTCGTGACATTCAGAAGCGTAATCGTCACTTTTCCAACCAATACCATAAAGTTTGAAGTTTGCATCGGCAAGGCTAAAGCCTACAAATTCATATTCTCGAGTTGTATTTTCAGTAATTTCAAAAGAAACAGAATATTCTGTTGGTGTTCCATAGTAATTACCTGTGAAAACGCTAATGTTAAGAGTGTTTGCAGAAAGCGTTGCACTCATCATAATCATATTTGAAGTAGAAACAGATGCTTCATTGGAGTCGCTATTTTTGAAAACCTTTGATTGGCAATTTTCTTCTTTACAAAGTTGCGCTTCTAATTTTCCATTTTCATTTACATAAAGATTTAGCATTAAATAATTAGAACCTGTGTTGTCAGAACGAAGTATAAAGCCTGATTTTTTAATATTTTCCGCGGTTTTCCCATAAGAAGTCGTAGCTTTGGGTAGTGAAAAGAGCGCTTTCATTGTACCATAAATACCTGCATTTACCGTGCTTAAAACTTTGACCGCAGAACCATCTTTTCCTTTTTTACCAATACTTTCTTTTATGCGAATATAATCGTAATCTTTAGAAACATCATTTATAGAGCCTGCTACTAAATGCCATTTAGCTTTGCTATACTCACCGCCAGAAGTGCTATTACAAGTTCCATCGCAATCATCTATACAATACTCGGTGTCACCATTTGAACATTCTAAAGAAGTTTCTTTAAATTCTTCAAAGAAACAGTGTTTATCTTGTTCATTGAAATACGCATAAATGACAGTTTCATTGTCAGAAACAGAGAATTCATTATAAGTGTTGCTGGTAATTGGTTCTGTTGTAGGGCATGAACCACTTGCACATTTCCAATAACTGAATTGTTTATTTTCTGTATAATTCTCTTTATCAATACTTAAAGAAATTGATTCTCCGTCAAAAACAGAAATAGTGCAAGTTTTATCATCATTGGGAAGTTTGCCATAAGAACATTTGCTTTCTCTAGAGCCGGCTTTTATGTTTATAACAGGATTTTTACCATCAATTTCACCTTTAAATCCGACTTTTACACTGCGTTTTTTACGCTTAGCAGAAGCTTCAAGTTCATAAGTTTTATTTACTTCTAATGTTGAAAGGTCTAAGGAATTGCCTTCTTGAGGAATAATGATTACGCATTCATCGTTATTGACAGGATTTAATTTGACCTCGCCAGTTCCGCCAACAGATATTGCCCAAGAATTATTACGAGTGTTTATACCAAAATTAGTGGAAGGTTCAACCCAGGTTTCCTCGATATCACAATTAGGCCATTCATTTAGCAAATCTTCGGCCGGGCAATTTTCCGGAGAGTTTGTACAATAAGTTTTTATGTTTTCAGGAGTAGCTTCTATTCGATTAAGAGTAGCATTAGACGAAACATGTAATTCTGCAGAGTAAGGGCTTGTTAAATTATAACCTTCGCCACTTAAAAGATTAAATACTAATGTACCACTAGCCGCACTATTTGTTGTTACAGTAAAAAGAGTAACTTGGGATGAAGAATTATTAGCAGGCAAATTAAACGTACATTTACCATTACCATCATTTGTCCCACTATTTAAACTATAACTCCATTTTTCAGGAGCGCTTGGGCAAGCTACATTAAGGGTAATTGGTTGGTCATGAGCCGGAACATTTACTAAAACGTCATGGGAGCCTGTAGCAGGCATTTCATGAGATGGTTCTACAAAGTTAATAGCAGGAGTACTTCTTTGATCATCGCCTACGACAACCCAGAAAGGTACTTTGTCATGATTAGCAGCACTTGCTTCACATTTAAATTTCCCTTTGTTTAAAGGTGTTCCGTCATTGTAAAGTTTACCAGAAGAAGGAATTCCAGAACAACTAACGCTAACCTGCTCTTTTTTGAGGGAAGAACCATTTAATGGCAAAACATTATAATAATCAGGAAGTTCACCATAAGGGTCTGAAGGCAAATAAATAACTCGTGGTAAAACAATAAATGACGGATTTAATTCTGTTTCTGAATTTGCTGTTGGAATATTTTCATTATTTTCATACTGCGATTCAAGCGTAATTCCTAGTTGCGGTGCTGTTGAAATGAAATATTTATCGTAGCCAGTTTCTGTAAGCAAAGACTCGCTAGAACCAGAGCCCGCACCACTTTCAGCTCCACTTGAAGAGCCACCACAAGATGAGCCATCGTTGTTACAAATAATCGCAGCATCTGTGAGTTCTTTTAATAATTCTAAATCAGTATTTAATGAAGCATTTTCAAATCGAACTTTATGACATTTATCTGCAGGAATGTAGAGTGTTCCGGTTAACTGAATTTTACTTGTTTCAGTTATTGGACCTTCAGAATAAATAAATACATGCTTTGCAGTACTTTGCAAATATGACGCTCCCCCAATTAAATATAAAAAGACAGAAGAACCATCTGTAGCTGAAATCATCTTATTTTGTGCGTTAATCTTCGGTTCAACAATGATTATAAACTTTCCTGATAATTTGCCTCCAACATTGTTACTACCACTAGTGGAATCTAACTTTACAACCAAAAAACCATTATAAAAATTATCTTTTTGAGTTTCATCTACAGATGCTTGAGCATAACATGCATTTAAATTCGATACTAAATTATCATTCCATTGGGTGATATCTTTAGCACATGTCACCTTATTAGCAAATTTTTCAAATTCATCTTTAGCTGTAACAAGAGGATCTTTTACTTTATATTTCGAACCATCACAACCAGGCTCTTTTATCCAAATAGCATCACAATCTTCTTTTACAGATTCTGCACATTCCAAGTCTTCTGGTTTTTCTGCTGGGAATGTTGATTGGAAATTCCCTTTCACCCGGAACCATGGGCGAACACCGCATTTAGGTTGCCATTCATTTGCTTGTGTACAATAAGGTGATGCTGTTGGAGTTCCATTGTAATTTAAATAACGATACCAACCATAGGTATCCTGAACATTTTTTCCTTCAGATTCAGAGTGATAACTATCCGTAAAGGCATATTTTCCATCAAAATCATGTTTGCTATTAGTATTTGGAGCCCCTGGATAATTAACAAAGTAGGAATTCATCAGTGTTCCTTCTCCATTAGTTGGCCATTTCCAATAATTGTCTTGATATCTACCAAATGTCACATCAGTCCAACCATCTGGCATATAATAGATATAATACTTGTCGTTTTTTTCTTCAATTTGAGGGTAAGGTTTGTAAGTTATTCCATCCCACCAGAGTTGTGTATTACATATTTGATTAGGTCCATCACATTTTTTAGGATGTCCACTATGCAAATTAGGAGACAGCTCAAGAAATCTTCTATCATTTCTTAACTTATCATAATCACTCCACGGGTGTCCTGCCTTAATATAAATTTTTGAATTTTCATCTTTACCTAACTCAATTTTATGATATGAACCATGATTATCAGAATCGGTCCATAAAGGCTTTGTTCCAGGCATCCATATACTACCATCTACAGTAAATGGATTATTACTATTAACAGGCTTAATCCAAACATAAGCATCATCATCTAAACATAAATTTCCGTGAATAGACAATGGTTTATCATTTAAACTTGTATTCAAAACTCCAGCAAGAAAAACATTTCCTGCAATACTAAAATTGCCGCCATTCCCTTGTGTAACATCGCCATCAAAATAAGCATTACCTGTCAATTCAGCAGATCCGGTAAATTTTCCACCAACATAAACATCCTTTCCACTAATACCCTTATTTTCTAGATTAGCGTTTCCGCCAATACATGTTAATTCACCAGCATCAACATCGGAACCTGACAAATCCGCATCCCCTGTAACTACCCAATTTTTTTCAAATGTTGGCGGATTATTTCCTTTTCCCCAATTTCCATTCATAACCGCAGACTGAAAGTAGGAATTTGTTCCTGTAACTCCTCCCCCAAAATAAGCATATTCAAAATCTATTTCACTTTTGGTTTTCTCTTGAGGAACTTTTACCTGATACAATCCATCTACATTGAAAATAGCTACTTCGCTGTGTCGGGTATTGTTTCTAGCTTCACCGGAGGAAAGAATCTTTAGTTTATATGTTGATTTTTCCGTATTGACGCCAACTAGCCATACATGGTAATCTTGGCCAGCCCTTTGAAGTTTACGAAGCCTATCATCTAGACTAATGGGCTTGTTGCCCCCATCAATGTAGGCTTTGATTAAAGCCCCAACATCATTTGCATGGTAGGTCATCCAAGCCCTTGCGTTTTCAATACCCGCAATAGAACTCTGGTAAGCTTCCCGTTGTAACATACGGCTAGCACTTGAACGGCCTTCACTTGTGATCCACTTGTAAGTGGCTGTAGCCGCAATAGTTGCTATCATCATAAACAGCAATACAGTAATAAGAGAAATACCTGCTTTTGATTTTTTATAAACTTTTTGCATGGGAACCTCCTGGCCTTAATCCTTTGGTCCGTTACTTGGTGTTGGGACAATTAGGCTAATTTCAGCACTTTCTCCACCACCATTGTTTTTTCCGCCTCTATTTATTTGCAAGTCTAATTTTAGAGCTTTAACATTTTGTTTTTCTGTTATATTGGCTTCTGGGTCAAAATAAGGCATTTCAAAATCATAATTTGATGAAGGAATTTTATTGATTTTTAAATTTTTTATTGTAATTGTCCCCTGCGAAACTAGGGGCGAATAAGCAGCAAAAGTAAATGCTAAGCAAACATTTTCAACTTTTTCAGAAACAGAAAAACGCATTGAACGTTTTCCTTGTCCATTCATTTCAAGAGGAGGGAAAAAGAGGAAATCATCTATTAATTTGTTTTCACCTTTTTTAGGAATTTCTCCTGTTTCTATGTTTCTAAAACCTACAGACATGTGGTCTGTTCCTGGAACAAATAATAAACTTGTTTGTATTTTCCCTTATAAATCAAGGAATAGGCGACAAAGTGTGCACAATTCGTGCATCGGATTTTCCCGAAAACATTAACTTGTCAGGAATCTATGCCTATAATAATTATGCGTTAGGGATTGTAGCCCGTTGGCGTAGCCACGGGTTCGGACAGTCGATTTTTACAACACAAAAATTACACTATCGACTGGCTGAACGGACGCCCGCCAAAGGCGGGCGATAACGCAAAAGCCCGACCGCGCGTTTTTTTTTGCAAAAAAAAATCAAAGCACGGTAACGCCCATAAAAACAAAACAAGAATTAAATCTTATCATTCCATCTTTTTAATTCATCAGAAAGAATATGAGTATAAACATCTAAAGTCATACGACTAGAACTATGTCTTAACAACCGCATCGCAATAGCAACAGGACAGCCCGATAAAGCTAAATTCGTTGCATAACTATGCCGGAATTTATGATTACTAGCCCAACCATTTAAACCAATTTTTTTACAAACTTTTATTAAAGCTCTAATAGAGCATTCCTTCGTTATATGAATACCTTGTTCTAAAGGCCCAAATCGCTTTAATTCTTCCGCTAATTTTTGACTTATAGGAAGTGTAGCATATTTGTTTCCTTTTCCAATCAAAGAAATTGTATTATTCAAAACATTTTCTTGCTTTAGACTCAAAGCTTCCTGAATACGTAGCCCCGCATATGCCATTAAAGCCCATAAAATTCTCATTTCTTTCGTCGGAGCATTTTCAATAATTAATTGAATCTCTTTTTTAGACCATGCATCTCGAACTCTTTTTTCCATTGGTTTGTATTCAATAAATTTAAATGGATGATTTTTCTCTATTTTACATTCTCTATACACCCAATTCAAAAATACACCACAAACTTGGCATTTATGCTTGGCTGATTTCCCAGAAAGAGACGCATAAAACTCTTTTGCATTTTCCACATTAAATTTCAAAGCATCTTCAATTTTATGATTCAAACACCAATGGTAAAAATCATTCAGAATATGGAAATATTGTTCAATACTATTTCTTTTAAGACTAGGCCGAGAAAGAAATTTATCTATCATCCCTTTCAATTCAGCTGTTTTAACGCATTCTCCTGGAATTCGAAAACGCAAAACAAGCAGTCGCTGGAGGCACTCTTCAGCAGTCCTTTTATTTTTAGTTCCAAGAGAACGATAAGAAATTTTCCCATCAGAATTTTCTCGTAAATACCAAGTTTTAATCCCACGAGATTTATGTCGTTGCACAATTGATAATCTATTCCATTCCATCATCGAATGATAATAACAAAAATGCTAGAAAATAGTTTTTCAAAAACAAAAGTAGCGTTTAAGTTTCTCTTATTCAAAGGATTGATATTAAGGAAAGGTGATTTTTGCTTCGCAAAAATCGTCGACAAACCTTTTTATTGCAAAAGGACTCTTGCCTCGCGCTTCTTGCGAATGGTTCTTGCTCGCAGTTCTTGCCTAAAAACCTTGTCATTGCGAGACGTGTAGAATACACGGCGTGGCAATTTCCTTGCCACACGGTTCTTGTCATTACGAACGAACTTGCCCACGAATTTTGCTCACGATTCTTGTCATTGCTAAGCTTGAAAAGCTGAAGCAATCTCCTTGCTAGCAACTTGTCACCCGCGATGGAACGTAGTGATAGAAGCAATCTCCTCACAAGTAACACTTGTTTTTGGATTACTTCGCTACGCTCGTAATGACAAAAGCCAAGATCGCCACGTCGTCTTACAAGACTCCTCGCCATGACAAATCTCATTGCGATGAAACTGAATTCCCTTTTAAAACAAGGAAACAGCTATTCTTCTGTTTTAGAAGAAATTTTGGCATATTTCAAAGAAACTCATGACGCTCGGTCATAGAAACTTAAGCAAGCTTAGTTTCTGCGACTCTCGCTTATAGAGTTTTAAGGAAAACTCTTCCACAACAAGAAAAGGAAACCATTATGGACTCTTTAGAAGTTTTAGAAAACAAAGGCTACACTTCTATCGCTGAAGCCGATTACGAAGAAGGTTTCCTTGAAGGCAAAGCGGAAGGCTTTTTGGATGGAGAGATCAAGGGCATTAATGATGCTAAACGTGAAATGGCAAAGGCGATGCTTCTTGATGGAATACCAATCAAACAGATATCCGCTTATTCAGGATTATCTGAAAAAGAAATACTTGAGTTATAAATTTCTTAATGAAAAAAACTCCTGCTG
>JAZQSE010000039.1:0-16872 GCA_045629945.1 Fibrobacteraceae bacterium | reverse complement strand
GAAATTCCTAATTTCCTGTCAAGGCTTTTTTTAAACTTTTTTAAACTTTTTTCATTTTTCCCTGCTTTTTCTCGCTTTTTTAAAACTCTAGACATATTCTTATCAATATAAAAACAACTTGTTAACATTTTTAAACCCCTTTTTTATGTCCTAAAACAAACAACATTTGAAAAAATCATTTCTCAAACAACTAAATAAACAATTCCTATCCCCTTTTTCCATTTTTTTCATAATTTCTCCTAACTTTATTTCCCCTCATAATCATATTCTGTATCTCATGCTTTTGATTATATAACTACTCACTTTATTTTCATTGAACTAAATAGTCTTCGCCTTAAATATCTCAAGTTCTGTAGCATAGCTTTTATATAAATTAATTTTTTGTTAATTTACTATAAATAGTTCAAAATCTCATATCAGATTAATTAGACCCATGGGGGTGTAATGAAAAACTCTGTAGATGGCCACGAGGCTTAAAGCCTCTCGCCATGACAACTTGTTGTTAGATCGCCACACTGCGTTCGCGATGACAATCCGTACTACGCTCGTAATGACAAAAACCAAGATGGCTGCGTCGTCTTAAAAGACTCCTCGCCATGACAAGCCGTACTGTTTCACGATGACAATCCGTACTGCCCTGGCAGAGGAAACTTTGGCTGCCTGCTTACACATGGCGGTGGCCCAAACATAAAGCCGTCCATACTTTTCACAATTTTATTCTTCTTGGCAATCCTTTTTGATTTTGCCTATTAAAAATTCTTTTTCAATTATTCATCCCTTCTAAAATCCAATCACAAAGGGCTTCTAAATCTTCGTAATAAGGAATAAATCTCCGCGGTTCTTTATAACGAATTTTATCTATAAAAGCACTCCAAATTTTTTCTGTTTTCCCTTCTAATCCAAGGTGTTCTTCTATTGCACCATAACGCCATACCCAAATGCCTCGTTTTCGAAGTTTTAAATGGATTGAACGTAAGGGAAGTTCTGCTTCTGGGTCTTGTGCCATTAAAGCAAAGCCTTGTGCTGCACTCATCCGGGAACGTTTATTAACTGGAATTCCATTGACTAATCTCATTTTTCCAAATCGAGAGAGTTTAAAAAAGATTTTTCGACAAGCTTCTAAATCCGGATCGTTTTTATCAAGGAAACCATCATGGACTGCCGAAGTGAATGCGTAATCTAAATCAACTATCGCACGCACAGGAATATCCATTGCAGAAAGAACTCGCATACTTTTTTTTGTATTGCTTACACCACCTTGACGAACAAGAGCGCATTTAATCAGAGCAAATGATTTTCCTGTTAAGCGTTCAAATAATGTAGGCAACACTCGCCATTCTGTTTTCCCTTCGGTCAACAAAACATAATCAGCAAAAAGAAGTTCATTACTATTACTTAATGAAAATAGTGTTTGTAACTGACTTGGTGCATCGCGCAATACTTGACGAACGGCGTCTTCCATACGTTTACGCATAAACGTTCCGCGTTCTTTATTTTTACGAATTAAAAGAGACGTGCTTACATCTTCACTTGTTACCATCTGCGCTGAATGAGTTGCAAATATTACTTGATAACCTTCCTGAGAAAGTTTTTTCAAAGCAACCCGCACAAGTTCTACTGCTTGCGGGTGTAAAAAGAGTTCAGGAGAATCAATTAACAACAAACGATTGCTTAAATAATTTGTCCGCGCTTTCTTTTTTAATTCCGCAAGATAGCGAACTAGAGCCATCTGGATAGCACGCTGTGACCCCGCTCCGGTTTCTGAAATGTTTCTGCTAAAACCATCTTCTTCGTCAATGACCATTAACGCAGCCGATTTTAAAAAGATTTCTAATGATGGTGGCGGTATTTCAAGTTTTAAACGCACATTCGGAAAAAGCGGGAGCAACATAGAATTAACATCTCTATCAAAATTCTGCAATTCTTTTGCTCGGGAATCGCCATCAAAAGATAAAGTTTCTCTGAACTTTTGTTGAAGTTCTGCAAAATCAGATTCTAATTTACGTTCAAGAGGTTTAAAAATTTCATGGAGCAGATGAGCGTTTGTTTTTGTACTATTGAAATCTAAAATACGGATTGGTTCTGGGAACAATCGTTCAAAAGCTTCCTGGAATATTGATGGCATAGGATGCCAACCATTTTCGCCAAAGGAATTGGCCTCTTGCACAAAAAGACGCATAGATTCAGGGCTTTCACTAGGAACGCGTTGTACCTTGCGAACCCGAAAAGAGCCATTACTCACAAAACGCCTAAGAATTGCCGCCCGTTCTGGATTTAATCTGGATATAATATTTTCATTTAATCCGCTAAAAGTTCCTATTACTTCAACCGGTAAAGAAGGGTCATCAAAATAAGATATGTCAAGAGAAATTCTAGAAAGTAACCAATGTATTCCCATAAGAATATTGGTTTTTCCTGCATTGTTATACCCAATTAATGGAGTAAATGCACCGAGAGGAAAAGATTCCCGGCGGATAGATCTTAAATTGACTATAGTAATTTCACTTAAACGGAGTCCCTGTTTCTGCATACTCCGAAATTAAATAAAAAAACAAGAGAAATCCAATAAAAAACGCTTGTGTATAAAAAACACCTATTTTATTCTAGCGTCTGAACTTTTCTTGGACGACCTCTTGGACGTTTCTGGGGAACCCCATCTGTAATTTGTGGTGCTTTAGGAGCTATTGTTGCTTTTTTTATTTTATTTTCCCGTTCTTTTGCTCTTTTTTCTTCTAAATCTTTAGCATCAACAATGGTTGTTTCTGCTTTTTTCATTCCAGGAAAACAAAATTTTGTTTGTAATACCCGGCCAGAAGATGGCTTTGGAGCAGATGATATAGAAGAGCGAACTACAATTTCAGGTTTTTCTTTTACTGTTTCGTTTATTTCTGTTTGTTTTGTATTAAATAAATCAGCAAGCGATTTTTTCTTTGATGAATCGTAAAAAGAATCTACATCTGAAAAACGAGATTTTTCTTTTGATTTTATTTCATAATCGCTCATTTTAGGCATCGGTTTATGAGCCATGTAATTTATATTTCGCCCTTTGGATTCTCTTTGCATTTGGGCTTCAACTTCAAGAAGGCGTTTACGCGAAACTTCGTTTCTGCGTTTAGCACGTTCTTTTTTAGAGGGGCGAAAGCCACGGGTAAAACCTTCTTTTACCCGAGATTCCGATAAAACAAGGATTTCTTCATCAGAAAGGCCACGTAATTCCAGTGGGACTTCTACTATAGGTAAATCATTTAAATTAGCGTTGTCAATCATTTTTTTTGTAAAATTTTGAACATTTTCAGGAAAAAGATAAAAAATATTGAAAAAAAAATGAAAAATCTGCTTGTCAAGACCTAGAAAAACATTTAATTGTGGTTTATCTTTACTGCGATGCTTAAATTTACACAAGAAATACTCCACTCGCTTAAGGCTATTGCGAACGAAGAAGAAGCTCGCAATATGTCCAAAAGCGTCAGAGAACAATTTGATTTTCTAGGAATTAAAGTTGTTTCACGTCGTGAAGTGACTTATCCTATTTTTGACAAGAATCCGCCAAAAGACGGAGATGAACTTGTAAAAAGAGTTGATGATATGTGGGGAATTCCCTACAGAGAATTGCAATATGCTGCCTGCGACTATTTATTCAGACATAAAGATTTGTTAGGCGGGCAACATTTGCTTTTTTTGAAAAAACTTATCAAAACAAAATCTCATCGTGATACTGTCGATGTTCTTTCTGCTTGTATTCTTGGTCGTTTAGTAAGTCGTTTGCCTGCATTACGCCCTAAAATTGCCGTTTGGATTCGTGACCCTAATATTTGGATTCGTCGAAGTGCTATACTTTTCCAATTGCAATTTAGAGAATATACTGATTGGGATATGCTTCGCTCTTTTTGCGCTCATTGCGCTAAAGATGAAGAGACTTATATCAAGAGTAGTATTAGTAAAGCTTTAAGTGAATACGCTCGTATAAATCCTCAAGAAGTTCGAAAGTTTGTGTTGAGTACTCCTTTTTCATCGCAAACGACTCAAGAAATTCTTAAAAATCTTTAATGAGCCTTTTAATCCGCCGGCTTTGCCGGCGGATTTTTTTATAGGTATAAAAAGGCTTTTTATGGCGAGGCGTCTTTTAAGACGACGCGGCCATCTGTTGGCAAGTTGTCATCGCGAATGCCTCTTGTGCCGCGCGGTCATCTTGGTTTTTGTCATTACGAGCGTAGCGAAGTAATCAAAAAAACAAGTGTTACTTGTGAGGAGATTGCTTCTGTCACTACGTTCCATCGCAATGACAAGCCACTGGCAAGAAACAACTTGTCATCGCGAACGCAGTGCGGCGATCTACTGGCAAGCAGATTGCGTCACCCCATTGGGGGGTCGCAATGACAAAGGTGTGCTTGCAATGACAAGAGGCTTGTGGCAAGAATCGCGGGCTAGTTCGCTTCGCAATGACAAGGTTCTCGGGCAAGAAGGGCGAGGCAAGTGTACAAACAAGTGAGTTAGGGATGGAAGCCCATTAGGGTTCGGACTCGCGACCTGTCGCGCGGGGAACCCCCTGTTGTTAAAATAATCCTAAAAGTCTGTTGAAGAGGATTCGTTTTTTGCCTGGCGGTTGTAATAGCGATTCGACAAGTGCTCTTGCGACAGCGTCAGCGGCAACAGGTCGCCAAAAAGCTGGTGGCGGGACTTTGGTGAACATTTTGCAAGCCAAGTCTTCGAAAAAGCGTTTTTCTTTCCGCTTGCCTAAAAGGAGTGAAGGGCGTGCTATGGTGAGAGAGGGGAATTGCAGGATTTCTAAACCTTCTTCAAGAAGACCTTTTGCCTTGTTGTAAGGAATCCAAGATTTTGAATTGGCGCCTTGCGCAGAAACGACAAGGAAGTGTTTTACGCTGCAGTCTTTTGCGATTGCTGCAGCCGTTAAGGGTAAATGCAAGTCGACTAAATCGCGTTCTTTTGCATTGCCTGCTTTTTTTCTGGTTGACCCAAGACAACAGATTACGGCATCTGTTTCAAAACATTCACGATGTGCTTTTAAATTTTGAAAATCTATCGGAATGATTTTTGCTTTGGGAAGAGTTTCTGTGTTTTCTGGATTTCGGACTGGACAAATTATTTCTGCGATTTCTTCACGAGTTGAAAGTTCTCGTAAACAAGCAGAACCTACAAGTCCTGAAGAGCCTAATAATGTGCATTTTAACATAAATATTTCTCAAGTTCTTTTTTGCTTTTTGATAAATCGGAAATAAAAGTGTGCTAAAATTCGATAAATGATTCCGTTCAGCCGTTCTGTATTTCTTGAAAGAAATAATTTGGTATAACCTGGGAAAAATTCTTTTTTAAATTGCGAATCTTTTTCTCCATACATACAAATTAATTTTTTGTAATCTTTGTACAGAACATCGGATTTACCATTCAGCCAAAAATGCTTTTGCATTTCAAATGAGAATCGCCGTTCTAATAAGCGTTTTTTTATAAACCCTGCTTTTTGTAAAATGAGTTCTCCATAAGAGAAGATCGGGTCTTCGTCTGTAGTGAATAATGCATGTGTTTGTAAACCAGCACTTTTCCACTTTTGCGAGACCGCTATTTCAAATGTTTGGATTGTTTTTTCAAAGTTTTCTGTTAAAGGCGTTTCTTGAAGGTGTTTTTCAAATAGCTTTATGGCATCATTTTTTAAATACATAAAAAACGATTGTAAATGGGAGTTATTCGTTTTGTTTTCTAAAAGTCCAACGGCAGAAGCAGAGACTTGTTCTGCTTTTTCTAAAAATCCTTTGAAACATTGCCGGTAATAAACTATTGAATCATTCAATAATAATAGTCTTTGTGTTTTACATGGATTTTTTTCAAGATAACGTTTCCACATTCCAAAATCAAATCCACTGTTTTCTGTTAAGAATAGTTCTATGCCTTGTTCTTTTAAAAATGCTTCTTCCGTCGCCGCTAAGCGGCGACGGTTTGTTAAAAGAATTACATCTCCCAGAGAAGCAAGTTGTAAAAGTGCATACCTGATATATTCAGGCAAAAATTCTCCTGTCTGAAACGAAGAATAAAGAATCAAAGGACGCATTAACGTTTCCTGCGTGAACTTCTTGAAGCCGTTCGTTTTGCATCTTTCTCTGGATTTTTTGAAACTACTTTAGAAGACTTTTCTGAAGATAATTTTCTTTCAATAGAGAAATCTGCTTCGCCACGCAAAGGATTTACACGAAGCAAACGAACTAAAACTTTATCGCCGCGGCGGAATGTCTTACCACTGCGTTTTCCAAAAACAATTCCTTGATCTGGATTGAAAATGTAATAATCATCACCAGCAATATCCCGGAATCGCACAAGCCCTTCTGCCATTGGTTCTTTAATCGAAACAAAAATGCCCCACTGTTCAATACCACTAACAGTTCCTTCAAAAGATTCTCCAATATGCTTTTGCAATAGCCATGCTGAACAAACCTTCAAAGAAAGCCTTTCAATTTTTTGGTTTTTAATTTCGTTCCCTGAAATTAAATCACAAACTTCAATAACGCTATTTGCTCTTTCAGCTTTTATATTTTTGCCAGTCCTTGAAAGTTCTCGATGACACCATAAATCAGCATAACGGCGAATTGGTGAAGTAAAATGCGAATAATCCTGCCAGTTCAAAGCAAAGTGCCCAAAGCTATTACTATCATAATGGGCTTTTTGCATGCTTCGCAAAATACGCATCATTAACGCATCGTCAGTACCGGCTCGTTTCACTAAATGTTTATACAAAGCAAAAACATCTGGATTCAAATTAGAATCGCCGCGACGCGGTTTTCCAAGTTCACGAATATGAATCGGAGCATCTTTGAAAAGATCTGGAAGCAAGTAATAAAGTTCCATAATATCTTTTGTATCTGGAGCTTCGTGTATGCGGAAAATACCTTGGAGCTTTCTTTTAGTAAGTTCTTTAGCGCAACAATTATTGGCTATCAGCATACATTCTTCTATCCAAGAATTTGATTCTACATTAGAACGAGGAACAAGTCTTAGTGGTTCACCGGCTTCATCAAATTCACAACCATATTCTGTACTTATCAATTCAAGAATGCCATTTTTTTCCCGATTCGCACGTAAAAGCCGTGCAACTGTAGCAAGTGCTAAAATATCTGGATCTTTATTTTCTAAAAGTTCCATTGCATATTCATAACTAATGGCTGATTTTACATGAACAACACTTTTCTGAAATTCATATTCTAAAACTTCACCTTTTTTATTTAAGCGCATCATACATGTAAATGCTAATCTGTCTACACCTTCATGCAACGAACAAAGGTCACCTGAAAGTTTTTCAGGAAGCATTGGAACAGCAGTCCATGGCAAATATTGCGTGTAGCTTCTTGACAAAGCTTCAGAATCTAACGCAGAACCTTCTGGAACATAATGGCTTACATCTGCGATATGCACACCTAGTTTAAAACCATCCGGAAGAATTTCTACCGAAACCGCATCATCATGGTCTTCAGCTCCTTTCGGGTCAATGCAAAGAATAGGCAAAGAACGATAATCTACGCGGCCTTTAATATCTTTTGCCGTAGGCGCATTCTGTTTTTCAACGAACTCCTGAATTTCTTTTGAAAAATTCAAAGGAAGATTGGAATCTTTGATAAAAGCCTTTTTCACATCGTTCCAAGAAATTTCTTGAAGCATTGCATTTGTATCTACTTTGGCCAAAAATGAATGTTTCATTTTGGGGTGCGGGTAAAGTACAAAAGAAATTTTTTCGCCATCTTTTCCAGGAGGCGTTTTCCTGTGAGCCATCGGGTATTCTCGCCCAGTTTCTAAATCGGTCACAAAGAAACGTTCTTCATCTATCTGGTGTAAAACACCTCGCATGCTACGATTTGTTTTTTCAACAAGAGTTTCTTGCCTGCGGCTTCTAGCACCTGGACGGCGATTATCTTTTACTTTTAAATTTTCTGTCCCTGGCTCCTTTTCACTTAAACGATATTCTTTATGGCAAGTTCTGTTCAAAGTACCATCTTCAACCATTTCGGCAAGCAATTGCTTGAAAGAAAGTTTCAGTTTTTTAGGGAGACCAAGTGCCCCACGTAAACGACTACCTGTCATAGGTTCATCGCGCAAAAGAGCAAGAATCTGAGCTTTTGTAGGTAATTGTGCCATAAAAATCTCCTTTAAAAACTATCCTTTAACCTGATTCAACAGTTCACCAGAAGCATAAGGCAATGCCGATTCAACAATATCATGAACGCCATCACGCAATTCTTCCATGCTCATATTTTCATAATCCGATGGTTTTAATATCGGGTGAATAACCACTTTTACTTTTCCAGGGAAAAGACCAAGTTTGGTTTTAGGTAAACGTTTTCCTGTATCAATCAAAGTGATTGGCAAAATATTAACAGGATTGGTTTTCGCTATTCTGAAGATACCATTTTGAAACCGGAACATTACGCCATCACCAGCGCGTTTACCTTCTGGAAATACGCAAAAATTATAACCTTTTGCGGTGCGTTCTGCAATCTTTTTACCCATGCCTGCATTCTTTTTGGGGTCACTTCGATAAACAGGAATAGAACCTGTTCTATCTAAAACCCAACCAAAATAAGGCACTTTCCAAAGCGTTGATTTAGCAACAAACGCTGTATGAGAAACGGCAGCAAAAATAACATTGATATCCAAAAAACTCTGGTGATTAGAAACTATCACAAAGCCATCTTTTTCAGGAATGTTTTCTTTACCTTCCGCTTCCACATCAATTCCGAATTTTGGAAAAAGCCAAGGAAAGAAATAACAACAAATTCTTGTATAATCAGACCAGTCTCGTTTCCGATAGCAATGAAAATAAGCGTATGGCAAACCAAGAAAAATAATGGCTATAACAATCGAGAAATAATAAAGGATTGCTTTCAACGCATTCATACAAGTTTCCATTCTAAAGTTTCATTCGCTGCTAAAGGCACAACACCATTAATTTCTGCAGGAACTACCCAAGGTTCATAAACAAGTTTTATCGTTTTTTGTGTTCTCGGCAAATTATAAAAATCAGCCCCAAAGCCTCCGATAAAATCGGGCAATTTATCCAAAGCGTCTGCTGCTAAAAATTCTCTGACAAGAATTGGAATTGCCACTTTGGCAGAATAAACTCCTGCCGCTCCACAGCAAGATTCTTTTTTTTCTTTTAAATGTGGAGCACTATCTGTCCCTAAGAAAAATTTAGGATTTCCAGAAAATGCAGTTTCTCTTAAAGCAAGAAGGTCTTCCGGACGTTTAGGCAGAGGTTTACAGAAATGGTGCGGTCGTAAAGCATCTCCGATTACACCATCTAAACTCATCAACAAGTGATGTACAGTTATTGTTGCCGCCACATTACTTGGTAAACGCTTTACCAAATCAACTGCTTTTGCTGTAGACAAATGTTCAAAAACAATCTTAAGTTTTGGAAATTGCTTGGCTAAAATTTCAACTTTTTCTGCAAAAACAGATTCTCGGTCCAGACAAAAAACGCCTGGTTCTTCACCATGAACACAAAGCACAATCCCCAATTTTTCCATTAAAGCAATTACAGGGAAAACAGATTCAAAATCAGAAACGCCGTCTTCACTATTTGTTGTTACGCCAGCAGGATAATACTTGCCGGCAATAACACCACAAGATTTCATCAAAAGTAATTCTTCTTCTGTGATACCTGGTTTTAACTTAAAAGTCATCAAAGCTTCAAAATTTGGATTAACCTCTTTTGCTGCATCAAGTATTTCTTTTTTATACTGTTCAATCTGTGATGCACAAACCATCGGAGGTGTAGTATTAGGCATAATCAATGCCCGCCCGAACTGACTTGCCAAATCTTCAACAAACCCAGCCAACACTTCGCCCTGACGCACATGAGAATGAAAATCGTCTGGCAAAGGCAAAATAATTTCTTTTTTACTTTCCATTCCACAGAAAATAAGTAAAAAAAGAAAGAAAAGCAAAAATCTATTCAAAAAACCGCTATAAATCTTTGTTTAAATTGGTCTTTTGCGTTATCTTTTTTCTAACAAAATCATTGTTTCAATATGAGCCGTTCCCGGGAACAAATCCAACGGCAAAATTTCTTTTGGAGAATACCCTGCCAGTTGCCATTCTTTAAGCGCTAATGGTATTTCATCTGTTCCACAAAAAACATGTAGAACGCGTTCAGGATTTCTTTTTGCCAGCTTTTCGATAACGCCTGGTAAACAACCTTTCCGAGGCGGATCTAAAAGAATAATTTCTTTTTCTACTGGCTTAGGTAAAGCTCTTTCAACAAACATTTCATCGATTTTTCCAGAAATAAACTTGTAATGGAATCGCTTTAAATATTTAGCACTTGCTTTTGCAGATTCAACAGAAGGACCTTCCCATTCAGCACCTATTACTTCTCTACAATCTTTGCCTATTCCAAAAGCAAAAAGACCATAACCACAATAAAGGTCCAATAAACGATATTCTTTACTCGGCTTTAAAAGACGTTTGGCATGATTCAATAAATTTTGAATTTGAGATTCATTGATCTGACTAAAACCAGTTACAGGATAACGCAAAGAAAAATCGAAAAGTTTTAACGTTAATTCTCTTGGTCCGTACAGTTGTTTAAATGCAAGAATATCCTTAGGGCGATTCGATTCTAAGTAGTAATCAGAACGACTTGGGTCTACATAAACATGTGCGGCTGTTACTTTTAAAGAAGATTCCTGCAAAGCTTTAGCTATTTGTTTCAACTTTCGAACCACATTAGCATCTAAGTGATCCACATTAAATATAATAGTGCGATAAAAGTAAGAACCGCGAATAATTATCCAATTGAGAGATTTTGCTAAGTAACGAAATGGCTGTGTGTTTAATTTGTTCAAAATCCATTGATAACAAATTAAATGTTCCTCTGGTTCTAGTTCGGATTCTTGAGGAAAAATTTGAACTTGCCCGGAAAGAACACTAACCCGACGTTTTGAAGTTGTTCGATAATGGCGTTCTTTTGGACTTTTTATAAGTAATTCCGGTTTTACTCCGAAATGATTTTCTTTACAGAATAATGCAAATGCCTTGTTTTTAATTTCAACTTCTTCTGCATAAGGGAGTTGGGCCAGTGGTTCTTGTTCCACTGCATCAAATGAGAAAAAATGTTGAAGAGCGTCCTGAAATAACACAAGAAACCTGCATTTTTGTAAAAAAAACAACCCCGTCTTCAAAAAAAGACGGGGCTCCTAGAGCGGCGGACCGGGATCGAACCGGCAACCATTAGCTTGGAAGGCTAAAGCTCTACCATTGAGCTACCGCCGCAACCGTGAACAATTATACAAAAAATTTGGATTTTATAAAGGGTTTTACAGAAAGATATTGTAGATTTTTCAAACTCTTACTAAATTTAGACCCAATCAAATCATTTTTTTACGAGGTATCGTACTTGCTACAACAGAACAACTATCGTGTTCGCCCCAATATGCAGACCAACCGTCAAAGCGACGGAACGCGCATTAACGAAGAAATTCGCATTTCTCCGATTCGTTTGGTAAAAACTAACGGAGAATCCGTTGTTATTGAAACAGCACAAGCGTTGCAATTGGCAAAAGAAGAAGGTCTTGACTTAGTAGAAGTTTCTCCTAAAGCCAAGCCACCTGTATGTCGCATAATGGATTATGGCAAGTATCGTTTTGAACAGGCAAAACGTGCAAAGCAGGCAAAAGCCAAGCAACATATCGTAAAAATGAAAGAAATTAAACTTCGCCCTAAAACAGCTCAAAACGATTACAATTATCGTATTGAACAAGCGAAAGAGTTCTTAAAAGACGGCATGAAGGTTCGCCTTATTATGCAGTTCCGTGGTCGTGAAATCGCCCACACCGATTATGGTCGCCGCTTAATGGACCAAGCTAAAATTGACTTGGCCAATTATGGAGACCTAGATATGGACTCCCGGATGGAAGGCAATACAATGCTTTCTATTTATAGTCCTAAACGTGGTTCCACTTCTCCAAAAGAAAAGAAGGAACCAAAGCCCGTAACCGAGCCCATGGCAGCAGGTGAGGCTTCCACATAATTAACCGAAGAGGTAAAAATGCCAAAGATGAAAACACACAGCGGCTCTAAGAAGCGCTTTCGCGTGACCGGTTCTGGTCATGTGAAGTTCAAACGCGCTGGAATGCGCCACATTCTCACCAAGATGTCCACCAAGCGTAAACGCAATTTGCGTAAAGCTGGTGCCATCAAAAAATGCGATATGTACCACGTCAAGCGCTTGCTTGTTTTGGCTTAATCAAGGAGGTGAAGAATGCCACGCGCTAAGTCTAGAGTTCCGTCTCGTGAACGTCGTAAAAACATCCTTAAGGCAGCTAAGGGTTACTATGGCCGCCGCAAGTCCAATATTCGTCTTGCTATTGATGCTGTAGCCCATGCTGGTCAATATGCTTATGCCCACCGCCGCGATAAGAAGGGCGATTTCCGCACATTGTGGATTACCCGTTTGAACGCAGCTGTTCGTGAATTTGGCATTAGCTATAGTCAATTCATTCACCTTTTGAACAAGGCCGACATCAAGATGAATCGTAAGGTTCTTGCTGATATGGCTGTTTCAGACCCAGCTGCTTTTGCTGCTGTTGTGAACAAGGTGAAGACTGCTTAATTTTATTTAAGTACTTGGATGATTACAGATAAATTAATTTTATTACTTTATTTGTAATCCGCTCCTTGGATGTTCTTTCAAATGCGCCGGCTTGCCGGCGCATTTGATTTTTTTTAGAAACTTTCTGTGCTCGGTTTTGTCAGATTGCAAATGAGAATTATCATGGCGAGGAGACTTTTTAAAGACGACGCGGCCATCTTGTTTTTTGTCATTACGAGCGTAGCGAAGTAATCCAAAAACAAGTGTTACTTGCATTGAGATTGCTTCTATCACTACGTTCCATCGCGGGTGACAAGTTGCTAGCAAGGAGATTGCTTCAGCTTTTCAAGCTTCGCAATGACAAGAACCGAGCGGCAAGTGTAAAAGCAAGTTGTCATGGCGAACGTAGTGTGGGTTGTCATGGCGAGGAGTCTTTTAAGACGACGCGGCCATCTTGGCTTTTGTCATTACGAGCGTAGCGAAGTAATCCAAAAACAAGTGTTACTTGTGAGGAGATTGCTTCTATCACGCCCCCTTGGAGAAAAACATCAAAAAATTCTTTCGTTGTGAGTTTTGTTTGCATTAAAATTTCAACGAAATTCTCAATTGACTTCTTAAAAAAAATGGCAGTGTGATATTTTGTGCAATATACAGAAAAATTTCTTAGGAACGATTCTTGTATAAAACACAATCGTTACTGTGATTGTGACCTAGAAACGCGCTAAAATAAACATTTATAAGATGGCAATTTCATGGAGAATTACTATCTTTGTAAAAAACTTTTTATCTGAGGATTGAGGATATGGCAAAGAAAAGTGCAAAAGCCGTTGAAGCTCCAATACTTGAAAATTCTGTAGATGCTTTTAAACAGGCTTTTACAGATCACATTCATCATACTTTGGCCCGTAACAATGTAACTGTTACTGACCACGAAAAGTTCCTTGCTGTGGCTTACGCCGTTCGCGACCGTTTGATTGATCGCTGGATTAAAACTCAGGAAACTTATTACGAAAAAGACGTAAAACGCGTCTATTATCTTTCTTTGGAATTCCTCATTGGCCGTACCCTCGGCAACTCCGTTTTAAACCTTGATGTAGAAAGTGCTGTTGCTGAAGCTCTTGATTCTCTCGGCATGAGCCTTGAAGAACTTCGCGAAGAAGAAGTAGATGCTGGCCTTGGTAATGGCGGTCTTGGTCGCTTGGCTGCTTGCTTCCTTGATTCTATGGCAACACTTGAACTCCCAGCTACTGGTATGGGTATCCGTTACGAATACGGTATGTTCCACCAGAAAATTGTGAATGGCGAACAAGAAGAAAAACCAGATAACTGGCTGCGTCTCCCGAACCCATGGGAAATTGCTCGCCCAGCCAATGCTCTTCGTGTGCCTTTCTATGGTTATGTAGTTTCTTGGCAAGATGAAAATGGTAAGCTCCGCAATCGTTGGGAAACCAAAGATTACGTTCTTGCTTTGCCTTATGATACTCCAATTCCAGGTTATAAAAATAACACTGTAAACAACTTGCGTTTGTGGAGCGCAAAGAGCACTGATGATTTCGGACTTGCTTACTTTAACAACGGCGATTATATTGCAGCTGTTCAAGACATGGAATTGTCGGAAGCTATTTCTAAGGTTCTCTACCCGAATGATTCTTCTATGAATGGTAAAGAACTCCGCTTGAAACAGCAGTATTTCCTTTGCTCTGCTTCTTTGCAAGATATTATCAACCGCTTCAAAAAGCTTCATGGAAATGATTGGAAGGTTCTCCCAGAAAAGGTTGCAATACAATTAAATGATACTCACCCAGCTATTGCTATTGCTGAAATGATGCGTATTCTTGTTGATTTGGAAGACTTGGGTTGGGATGAATCTTGGGAAATCGTTACAAAGACATTTGCTTACACAAACCACACCTTGATGCCTGAAGCACTTGAAAAGTGGCCAGTGTCTCTCTTTGAACGTTTATTGCCACGTCACCTTCAGATTATTTATGAAATCAACGCTCGCTTCTTGCGCCTTGTTTCTATGAAGTGGCCTGGTGATGTTCGTCGACTCACTCGCATGTCCATTATTGAAGAAGGTAACGAAAAAATGGTTCGCATGGCGTTCCTTTCTATCGTTGGTTCTTTTGCTGTAAATGGTGTAGCAGCTCTCCATAGCGAACTTTTGAAATCTTTCCTCTTTAAAGATTTCTACGAACTTTGGCCAGAAAAGTTCAACAACAAGACAAATGGCGTAACACCACGTCGTTGGGTTCGTAAGGCAAACCCAGCCCTTTCTGACCTTGTAATTTCTAAGATTGGTGATTCTTGGGTTAAGGATTTAGACGATTTACGCAAGCTCGAAAAGTTTGCTGATGATGCTAAATTCCAGAAAGCCTTTATGGATGTTAAACTCCAAAACAAGAAACGTCTTGCTAAATACTTAAAGGAAACTCAAGGCGTAGAAATCGATGTGAACACATTGTTTGACGTTCAAGTAAAGCGTATTCACGAATATAAACGTCAGCTTTTGAATGTGCTTCATGCTATTCACCTTTACATCCAAATTAAGGAAGGTAGAGAAGTATTGCCTCGCACAATCTTTATTGGTGGTAAGTCTGCTCCTGGTTATTGGATGGCAAAGCAAATCATTCGTTTGGCAAATGCTGTTGGCGCAGTAGTTAATTCTGACCCAGATTGTAAGGGCAAACTCGCTCTTGTATTCCTTGAAAACTACCGTGTTTCTTTTGCTGAAAAGATTATCCCTGCAGCTGACCTTTCTGAACAAATTTCTACTGCTGGTACAGAAGCCTCTGGAACTGGTAACATGAAGTTTGCTTTAAATGGCGCTTTGACTATTGGTACTCTTGACGGTGCTAACGTTGAAATGAAAGAAGAAGTCGGCGACGACAACATCTTTATTTTCGGTTTAACTGTTGAAGAAGTTCAAGCAACTCTTGCAAAAGGTTATCGCCCACGTGATTTCTATGAACAAGATGACGACCTCCGTCGTGTAATTGATTTGATTCACAGTGGATTCTTTAGTCCAGATCGTCCAGACCTCTTTAAGCATATTGCAGATAAACTTCTTACTAATGACCCATATATGTTATTGGCTGATTTCCGTAGCTATGTGGATTGCCATGAAAGGGTTGCAGAAGAATATCTCGATACTAAGACATGGGCAAAGAAGGCTATTCTTAATGTGGCTCGCATGGGTAAATTCAGCTCTGATAGAACCATTAAGCAGTATGCCGAAGAAATTTGGAATGCAAAGCCTTGTGAAATTAAGCTTTAATTCCAAAGTCTTTTGAAAAAATCCTCGGTAGTTTAACTATCGAGGATTTTTTGTGGACAATACAGAATTTACAGATTCATGTAAGAATGGAACCCAAATACCTTTTGTGTCTTGATGAACCTCAATGCTTTTTGCATAAATTGCGCCATAGGCAGAAAAACAACTTGTCATGGCGAGAGGCCTTGTGCCTCGTGGCAGGCTCACATTTAGGCTTCGCAAAAAAATTCTGCACGTCTCGTAATGACAAGAACCGCTGACGCATTTCATCGTAATGACAAGGTTCTCAGACAAGGAACTTGTTTGCAATCTGACATGACCGAGCGCAGAGAGTTTCTTTAAAACTTAAGCAAGCGAGAGCAGCGACAACCGCACTTGTGCGAGTTGGCATTGCCGAGCGCAGAAAGTTTCTATAAAACTTAAGCAAGCGAGAGTAGCGACAACCGCACCTTTCAAGTTAATTATTTGACAATTATCTCCATAACTCCATGTAAAAAGAACAGAAAAGCAAACAAAAACTTTCAAAATATTTTTCATCGTTTTGCCTTTTCCTGTTCTAAAATTTTATTGTATATTTCTCTACCTTTTGCCACTTCATCAGGATAACGTTTTGTATTTCCTACGGCAACAGGTAAAAATTTTCCAGCAAATTTCCGGTCTATTTTGCGTTCAAATAAAATCCTATCTATTGTGTTATGTTCTTGTGCTTGGTAAATATTCCACTTTAATTTTTCTTCTGCTTTTGTTTCCTCAATAAAAGTAATTCCTAACGAAATAAAAATCTGATATTCATATAGTTCTTCATACATCATATTTGGGTTTTCATAAAAAGCTATCCATTGGTTTCTAGACATATAGGCTAAATAGCGATAAGCAGCTCTTTGTGCTGGATTGTCCGGAATTTTTGCATCAATTAATGAATCTAAATCGTCTCTTACGCCATTTCCATCTCTATCATAACCAAGTATTTTTATTCTTGCTGTATCTATTTCTGATACATAATCTTTGC
>JAZQSE010000038.1:0-51195 GCA_045629945.1 Fibrobacteraceae bacterium | reverse complement strand
GGCGTCTTGTTGACCAAATGAATCAAAAGCATAACGCATAGCCACTAAAACAAGTGCTAATTGTGGGTCTAGAGAACTTAAATCAAGCTCAGCATAGCCTACATCGATAAATTCCAAATGGAAAGGTAAGCCTACATTCTGAAAACTCTATAAGCGAGAGCAGCGACAATCACACTTGTGTGAGTTGGCATTGCCGAGCGACATGAGTTTCTGTAAAAAATTCAGGGTATTTTGGGTAAGGTTTGGCTTTTAATGGATTCCATTTTTCTTTTCCGTTGTAAACGATAATCGCCACAACAGGAATATCGCCAGCTTTTTGTTGCATCACTTCGAAGAAATACTTTAGCAACTGTTTACGGACATTTGAATCGCGGTAAGATTTATGTTCAAGAATCAACCCGACGATTAAATGGGCTTTTTGGTTGGAATTGTTTAATTCCACTTGAAATGTGATGTCGCTCTGGCCCGAGAATCCTTCTCGTGGGGCAGTTCCTGGAATTTCCTGGAGGGTATCAAGGTTTACAAGTGTGAGCAATTCAGCAAGATGTGGGTTACTTTTACTTGCCAGCGTAAGGAGACTTGCAGCGTTTTTGGGATCAGAGAAAACGGTTCTGAAAAAGTTATCATGATGTCTTTTTTGTTTTTTAGTCATAATTTTTTTTGTTTAAGGTTAAGGTTTCATATAAAAAAAGGCAGAACTTTGCTTTAAAAACAAAGCAAGGTTTCTACTGATATAAACGCTTAAGCAAATGAATTGTTATCAGAAAATTTTGCAAAAGAATGTTTACAGAACTTGTGCCGGAAATTGCATGGAGATTGCTTCTGTCGCTACGTTCCATCGCAATGACAAAAAACTTGTGGCAAGTTCAGGGTTGTCATTGTAAGCGCACTGCGGCAAACTCCTCTTAAATTCTCAATAAAAAAATACTATCAGACAAATTTTAATCTATATTACTCAACAAGAAAGCCGCCAATGAGGCAAGCCTTTTTTAAGGCATAGCAATCCAAGGCGGTTATACATAGACCTTGAAAACATGACCGCAATTGAATTTGAAAATATCAGCAAGCAATATCGCCTAGGGCTAGTAAGCACAGGCACGCTCAGCCATGATTTAAACAGATTCTGGCAAACAAAAATCTTGCGGCGAGAAGACCCTTACTTAAAAGTAGGCGAGGTCAATGACCGCACAAGCAAGGGTAATAGCGAATATGTGTGGGCCCTTAAAGACATCAATTTCAAGGTGGAACAAGGCGATGTTGTGGGGATAATCGGGCGAAATGGTGCTGGAAAAAGCACTCTTTTAAAACTACTTAGCCGAGTAACAGCCCCGACGACAGGAACTATTCGTGCAAGAGGTCGTATTGCAAGTCTTTTGGAAGTGGGTACAGGTTTTCACCCCGAAATGACTGGCCGGGAAAACATTTACATGAACGGCTCTATAATGGGCATGAATCGCGCAGAAATCACCCGCAAGCTAGATGAAATTGTTGATTTCAGTGGCTGCGAACGCTACTTGGACACACCTGTAAAACGCTATAGTTCAGGCATGACCGTGCGCCTCGGATTTGCAATCGCCGCACATTTGGAACCCGAAATTCTCGTAGTCGATGAAGTGCTAGCCGTGGGCGACGCCGAATTCCAAAAAAAAGCCATCGGCAAAATGCAAGACGTGAGCAAAGGAGAAGGCAGAACCGTGCTGTTCGTGAGCCATAACATGGGCGCGGTGAAGAATTTGTGTAAGCGGGGGATTGTACTGAATCAGGGACAAGTTGCGTTTGATGGTGGAGTGGAAGAGGCCATTTGTTTTTACACAAGTAATTCAATCATAAACAAACACACTGCCTACACAGTTATTGACCGAAAAAAAGAAAAGTACGGCTGTTCTCTTGA
This sequence comes from Fibrobacteraceae bacterium, assembly GCA_045629945.1. Taxonomy (GTDB): domain Bacteria; phylum Fibrobacterota; class Fibrobacteria; order Fibrobacterales; family Fibrobacteraceae; genus UBA1765. The sequence goes on along the minus strand of JAZQSE010000038.1, from coordinate 49,304 downwards.
ACTAGAGTATATTGACATCGCGATGCTCAATGACGTTGACAATATGTCTAATGAAGAACCAATTAAATTGAGACTACATTTTAAAAGAAACAACCCACACCTTCGAAAATGTCAATTTGGGATTGCAATAAATAACGCTAACGGCGAGGAAATAGGCGTAAATTTTTCAGAAGAAGTAGTTTTACCTGATGAGGGAACAGATTTTATTGCACATGTAACCTTTTACGATCATCAACTAGCTAAAGGAGAATACAGCCTGGTTTTCAGTCTTTGTCAAAACAACAAGATTGCAAAGGAAAGAACATACGATGTTGTGCACGATGTAATTTCATTCGAAGTTAATTTTATAGACGAAAACCACGAAACGCCCTTCCTTTCCTGGCCAAAGAAATGCAGCATTGCATATAAACCAAACAAAGTTTCAATTACTAACTTTTAGAACGATCATGACAGCATTTCATACTTTTTTGAAAAACAATCCATTCTGCATTAAGGTATATTCATTCCTTCGTTGGCACGAAAGATTCGATTCTTTTATCAAGAAAATAAGAGGTTATCAATTAAAAAAGAGCGGCTACATTCTTTTTGACAAGAAAAGCTCAACAAAATTTTTTTTGCCAAATTATCAAAAAGATTTTATTCAAAAATTTATTTTCGAGAAAAAATCTTTTTTCGAGCAAAGCTATCTTGATTTAATTACAAAAAAATGGAGAAATGGCATTATTCAAAAAACAATAACAAGCAAATGTGTCTTAGACATAGGATGCAATATCGGAAATCATACATTGTATTTTCTCAATGTATGCAATTCTCCCAAAGTATATTGTTTTGAACCTTTAAAAAGTACTTTTTCTATTCTAGAAAAAAACATTGAACTGAACGATTTAAGAGAAAGAGCTGTTTTAATGAATGTAGGCATTGGCGCCCACAATGCACAAGGGAGTATATCATTTTACGACGAAAACAACATTGGTTCAACATCAATTAAGGAGGATTCTTCTGGAGATATAAGCATTATATCTATTGATGAATTGAATATTCAAGATTCTATTGGTTTAATAAAAATTGACGTCGAAGGATTCGAACTAGAAGTTATCAAAGGAGCGCTTGCTACTATAAAAAAGTATAAGCCGTTCATTATGATTGAATTGAGACATCGATATAAAAAAGAAATAGAAAATACACTCTGTTCTATTGGTTATCAATACTCAATAATAAACGAAGACCAAAAATTTAATGACTGCCTATTCTATCCCGACAAGCAATGAATTTATTATTTGATTTAACTGCATCTCAACCCATTTCGGCAACAAAAAGACACGGCGGCGGGAAATATTGCGAAATGCTTTTTTTCGCGATGTGTCAAAGGAATCTTAGATTTCAAGCCTTTTTCAATTCAACTAATTACATAAATCCCAAGATATTTCAGACCTCTAAGTCAGCAGGTGTCAAACTTTATGACATCAAAGATAGACAACTCAACGACATCGTCAAAGAACAAAAAATTTCTCATATATATTCTGCGCTTCCTGAAAGAATCCTTCCTTGGCCTGCATGCAAAGTATTAGGCACAATTCATGGGCTACGCAGTTTTGAAATTCCATTTGATTTTTTTTCTTTACGACAATATGACAAAGGATTTATTGGGCTAAATACACTTTTAGCCTGGATAAAAAACAAAAAAAACAAAGTAAATATAAAAAATTATTATCAGAAACTTTTGAATAGAGAGGATTTTAAATTTGTTACAGTTTCAAATCACTCTCAAAAAATCATCCACTCTATTTGTCCTAACATAGATACGCCTGTATTTTACCCCCCGTCAACAAGCGTTAGTCAATCAAAAAAAACATCGAATGAAAAATTCTTTTTTATGGTTTCTGGGGACAGAACTGAAAAAAACTGCACCAGAGCCATCATTGCAATAGACGAACTTCTTACTAAAAAACAAATACCTCCAAACATATCAATAAAAATAACGGGAACAACACATAACATTTCTAGATATAGAATAAAAAACATGTCTAATTTCAAATTTTTAGGATATGTTGACGAAAAAGAACTAGACTTCCTCTATGCGAATGCCTACGCCTTTATATACCCGTCTTTAAACGAAGGTTTTGGCTATCCGCCACTAGAAGCAATGAAATATAATGTACCCGTAATAGCTTCAAATGCGGCGTCCATTCCTGAAGTCTGCGGAAACGCAGCATTGTATTTCAACCCAACATCTATCAGAGAATTAGAGGAAAGAATTATCGAATTACAAGAAGAACGGGTTTATTTTGATTTGCAAAAAAAAGGAACAATTAGGTTTCATGAAATAGAAACAAGGCAAAAAGAAGATTTGGACAAACTTGTTGATTGGATCATACGCAACTCCATTTGAAAAACATATGTTTTTAGAAAAACTTCGACATAATCCCATTTGCATCAAGATCTATTCATACCTAAAATGGCATGAACGATTTGCACTAATAAAAAATTTTGGTTTCCGATACAAATGCCCTTTTTGCGGATATCATGCAAGAAAAATGCTACCTATCGGAGGCAACTTTAAAGTCATCTACGAAAAAGAAATCGTCGGTTGCGGGAAACGTTTTGCAGAATGCATCAAATGCAAATCATCGGACAAGGAAAGGCTAGTATTTACTTATTTGTAAACAACTCGTTTCTTTGCAAATCCTAACAAAAGAGTTTTACACATGGCTCCGAGCCAAATCTAAGCAAATGTTTTTTTTATACAAATTCAAAGAATACATTTGCGGTGATTATTTCGCTCCTGGATACGAAGATGTTTATCCAAGCCATGTAAAGAACATCAATATATTAAACATTCCTTATGATAATGAATACTTCGATCTTGTCATATGTAACCATGTGTTAGAGCACGTCGAAGACGATCTTAAAGGGATGTCAGAAATATATCGAGTTCTTAAAAAAGGCGGATTTGCAATATTACAAGTACCCATTTCCTACAAAATGGATAAGACCTACGAAGATTTCAGTATCATAGAAAGCAACGCCAGAGAAGAAGCTTTCGGGCAACGTGATCATGTAAGGATTTACGGTTTAGATTATTTTGACAGGCTAAAAAAGTGGGATTTGAGATTGAGGTTATTTCAAAAAACCTAGCAGACGTCTACCCTAAATTTGGGTTAAATGAAAAAGAAAAAATTTTCATTTGCCATAAACGGATTTCAGAATCTTAACCATCTTTTCGACCAAATCAAACCGACTTTTCTCCCCATGGATTTTACGTTCGAACATATCCCGAAGTAAACCATAGGCGGCAGTCTTTTGCAGTTCAAAATCAACGCCATCGCATATTTCGATAGGAATAGCAAATGCGGCCAAGGGATTCTTCAACATTTCTACAACGGAATCATCCAAACCATTTTTTCGAACTAGTTCCCAAAATGATTTTCGTTGAAATACATAAGGTTTTTCATTACATTCTTCCATCCAACCCGTAAAAAAATGAACTAACTTCGCCCTTGCAAAAAATTTCCAGGAACGACTTATTTGGCAATTATATACATCAGGAAGCAAGGATACATCTTTTCCATATATTTCTTTAAAAGCGAAATTCAAAGAAGGCATGTCAATAAAGCATCCCGTTTTCGACGTCTCCAGCCATTTCTTATGCCATAAATCAAAGAATTTTCTTGACACCTCTGAATCCCTAGAAAAAAGGACTCCACCATTCACATATTGTTCAACACCTGGATTATAGTTTACTTTCTTGAAATCCTCATCTATTCCCTTTTTTAATGGATGTTCCGCCAGCAGGCAGTGCCCGTCCAAGACACCCATTACATCATGCGTAAAATCTGTTTCAACAACAGGCGCATTCCACACCGTATCTGCATCAACATATAAGAAGTCCCCTTCAACATATTTTCTCATAGAGGTTTTTATGTAGCGTGATCTTGCTATAGCAGGGACATTTTCCTCCACTGGAACAACGATATACTCGTTTACATATTTTTGTATTCGCTCTAATTCCGATATAAAGCCCTTATCAGTCATGCAGTCGACTAACAATGTCACAAAGGCATCCGGCTGAACATTTTTTAATGAAGACATAGACACCAATGTCTGCTCACAATAAAACCCATTTTTTGAGCCAACTAGAACATATAAATATTTCATTTTTCCTCAATACATTATATATTTATAAATAATAATTATTATTATGGTTAAAGTTTCCATCATCGTCCCTGTTTATAAGGTTCCGCTGGAATATCTGCGAGTATGTTTAGATTCACTCGTAGCACAGACTATGCAGGAATGTGAATTTATTATTGTTTCTGATGGTGCTCCAGAAGCAGAATGTTCTATTTGTGAAGAATATGCTGCAAAAGATACAAGATTCAAATTCTTCAAGAGAGAACATGTTGGGGTTTCTGCTGCGAGAAATTTTGGAATAGAACAGGTGCAAGGTGAGTATATAACGTTTGTTGATAGTGATGATTGGATTGAACCGAATTTATGCACAAGTTCTTATAAATATGCCAAAGAAAGCGAAAGTGATATAGTATTATGGGAAGCTGCTCAAAATAACAATGGTATCATAAAAGCCTCTTATTTTTCAAATAATCGAATAAATAAATTATCTATAGAACAAATTGAGACTATTATAAGCAATATTATTTATACAACATCAACACGATATAATTCGGCATCATTAGTTTGTTGCAAATTATTCAAGAAAGAGCTCATTATTCTAAACAACATTCGTTATCCTGAAGAATTGACATTGAGCGAAGATAGAGTTTTCAACATTTTAGCATATAGAAAAACAAAAAAAATATCCTATTTAAATTCAGTAATGTATTTTTATAGAATACACAATCAATCTACATCTCATAAATACATTTCTGATGCCTTTGAAAAATACTGTAATTTTATCTGCTTTTTAGATAAGAAAACAATAGAAAAACATACAAACGCAATCAATAACGAAATTATTCGCGTATATTTCCTTAGTTGGTCGTCCTGCTATATGCATAAAGATAACTCTAATCCATTCAGACAAAGGATGTCCAAATTAAGACAAAATGCAGAAACCAATCTATTTCAAAAAGCAATATCAAGCAATGACAACAATATTTTTTCAAAACTAATCCGTCTAGAAATATTATGCTTTAAATATCGTATTTTTTTTCCCATATACTTGCATGGACTAAAGGCTTTTATTACTAATTTTTTGCAAATAAAATAAAATATGATTTCCATCGCGCTCGCTACCTACAATGGTTCCAAATTTCTACGAGAACAACTTGATTCCATTCTAGCCCAATCAATGGAAAATTTTGAGGTTGTCGCCTGTGATGATTGTTCTACAGACGAAACACAACAAATATTAGAGGAATACGCGAGTAAAGATTCCCGTTTCAAAGTATTTTTAAACAAAAATAATCTTGGATTCAAAAAAAATTTTGAACACATTCTTTCTCTTTGCAAAGGAGAATTCATAGCCTTTTGTGACCAAGATGACATTTGGGAATCTAATCATTTGGAAATCCTTTATAATAATATCGGCAATAATGACTGCATTGGTGCAAATTCCCTTATTATAGATGAGAACGGTATATCGCAAAATAAAACGCTTTTAGAATACTGGCCCATTCATGAAATGCCCAAAAACGAAAAAGAACTTTTCCAACATGAACTCTATTCAAACGTTATTCAAGGGACCGCTTCATTAATTAGAGCCTCATTAATCAATCAAGCTTTGCCAATTCCGGACAATGTTAAATATCATGATTATTGGTTTGCTTTAATTGCTGGGCTTAATGGAAAATGTAAATATATAGGCGATGTGGTTTTAAAATATCGGCGGCATTCCAACAATGCGTCGAAATATCAAAAATTTACTATCTGGAACGCAATCAAAGATCTCTATAAATTTTCAAAAGATCGAAAGGGTTTCTATCAAGACAGTTTAAGCATGCTGAACAATTTGGCACATCAAGAACAACTCCCTCTAGATAAACAGAAGTTTATTTCTGACGCAATTGAATTTTACACCAATCTTTCTGAAAACAAAAACAGATTCTCTACACTTTGGTTCTACATCAAGAACTACAATGTCATAACATTTTCAAAGAAATCTGTTTGGCAATTATTTCTGTACCGTTGTCTCGGCATTCTCTTTTTCGGAATTAAAGGATGAACGTAGTATACAATACCCATCATACAACCCAAATTCCATTTTCGTATAAGCGAACCAGAGTTTAGCAAAAAACATTTGAAAAGAGTTTGTTTTTTTGTATTTCTTTAAGAACAATTCAGCACTTTTTAAAAGAATTGTATGCTGTTGTGACCATCGCTGATATGTTTTTGAGATACTAACATGATGATTATGTACATAAGAACAATCTAGTCGCAAAATAGTTTTTAATCCAACATTTGAAAATTTTTGTGCCAGAACAAATTCTTCATAATAAAGAAAGAATTCTTCATCATACATGCCATACTGCAACATTTTTTTTGTATCAACCATTAGCAGTGAGCCTGGAATAGCAAAAACTTCTGCAAACTTTTTATTTTTAAGATATTTGGATGGATAGCAACGAATTTTTAACCATACTTCAAAAAATAAGCTTGTAGCAAGTACGTATTGCAAGGTGGAACAATTTTTCCAGGCACAATCAAGGGTGTTAGATTGTTTTGCAGAGACTACTGCTACAGAGGGATCATTTTGAAAGGTCTGAAGAAATTTTTCTACACATATTTCGTCAAAAAGGGTGTCTGGATTTGCGATGATGGAATAATCGGCATTTAAGGTGTCCGAGGAATACCGCAATCCAATATTGTTTCCTGCTCCGTACCCCCCGTTTTTAGGAGACTTGAGCATATGGATTTTATCATTTTTGTAAGGTTGTAATAGTTCCCATGAGTCATCTGTAGAACAGTTATCCACAATAACGATATAATCAAGAAGAGAATAATCTTTTATTCGCTCTACAAGACTTATCGTTGTAGGAGCATCGTTGTAATTCAGTATAATACAAGATATTCTTGACATTTTACATGAGTCCCATTATAAGTACAACCACAACAATAAAGATGTTATTCTGTAGAATTTTTTCCGCATCAAAAAAATTAGCAGACTTTCTGATAAGGAAAAATAGTTATTGTCTGTCATTTTTAACAAATCAGAATATTTTTCTTGACACAATATTTTTTTTAATCCTGCATAACGTTTTTTCAACGAAATTTTATTATCCTTATGAAATAAATCTTCTTTCAAAATACCAAACAAATAATGAACAAACAAACAATTTGCCGCATCAACAAAACGTTGGTCTTTAGCTGTATTTCTTAACCACTCTTGAATTTTCTCAATAATGAAAATAAAATATTTGTCACTATTGGGACGATATCTATTTTGTGCTGAACCTTCATTTTGGTCATAATGATAAAAGCACTGCTTTGTATAGCCGATTCTATGGAAATAATCTAATGACAATGTATTGAACAGTACATCTTCGCTGATAATCGTTTCTGTCGAAAAGCGAAGGTTGTTTTTTAACAGGATTTCTCGTTTATAAAATTTCCCCCAGACACTCCCTGCAAAGCGAGTGTTTACTTTGTACTTAAAAACAGGTGCTTGTGGGGCGAAAACTTTTATTTGTAATTCTTCTTTTTGACTTTGAGAAAGCAATTCTATGTCTTTATTAAATAAATAGGAAATGGTTGTTTTCTTTTTTTTATGATATTGCGCTGAATAGCAAAAAAGTTCATAATCATGCTCGGCATTTAAGTTAGCGAATAATTCACAAACATTAGAATCAATCCAATCATCCGCATCAACGAAAGAGATGTATTTTCCAGATGCGGCCTCTAGACCTTTATTGCGTGCTACAGAAACACCTTTTTCAGCGATGTTAATGATTTTTATACGAGAATCTTTTTCCACAAGTTTTTGGCAAACATCTAAGCTATTATCTGTGGAACCATTATTAACAAGCAAAATTTCTATGTCGTTAAAAGTTTGCAATATCAAACTTTTAACACATTTTTCAATAGTCCGTGCTGCATTGTAAACAGGGATGACAATTGAAACTAACGGAACCACCTGTTCCGAGCCCCCGCCTACAATTCCATGCAGCACTTGGCAAACGCGAATGTTTTTATTTTGAGACATATTCTTACTCTAAATACACCATGCCATATAAGATGGAACCTTTATGATACCATCTTCTATTTTTAATTGTTTCGGGTGAACAATGATAGATTCACCCACCCGTTTTTTGAATTTATCCTTGAACTTACCTAACGATGTCGTGGTGTAGTTCTTTGAAGATTTTACCTCTACTGGCTGTATCTTGAAATTGACCTTGCTTTCGTTAGAAAGCAAGAAGTCAATTTCCATAGAATTGCGATGCTTGGCGGCATCATACTCTGTATAGAAAAAAAGTTTTCTGCCTTTAGCACGAATCATCTGTGCAATCATGTTCTCATGGAGCATTCCTTCGTTCAGCGAGAGTTTGCCGTCCATTATGGACTTATACAACTGATTGGATGCGATTTCATTTTCGCTGAAGGCAAGGCTCACCAAAAGTCCCGTATCGCCCAAGTAGCACTTAACAAAGGATTCATTCTTGTTAAGTGCAAAACCAATATTTGGATCGTCGCATTTGTAACAAAGGTTGCAAATCATTGAGTCGTCAAGCCAAAAGAGAGACTCGTCATATTTTGAGAAAGTCGCCGCATTGGATTTGTCTATTTCAGTAAGGACAATTTTTTTTTCGTGGGTAGAAAGGTAGCCCGGAATATTTTCAAAAATTGCGGAAACCTTGGAATTATAATGCTTGGAAACTTTTCTGATATCATCGCGATAGAGGTTTAGAATTTTTCGTTTTTCTTTGTCACTTTTCAAGAAATCCCGATTGTTCTCTGCATAGGCCACAATGCTTTGCGGCATACCGCCTACTAGCATGTATTCTCTGAAAAGGCGTGTAGCGCGTTTATGGAAGTGGTCCTCTAGGGGCTTTTTTTCGGCAAAGCATTTGCCGATATATTCCAACAAAATGTCTTCACCTAAGGCTCTAGCGAATTCTTCGAAATCACAAGGGAACATTTTCAATTTTTCTTCCTCGGAAGGAATTGTTATGTCGTTGACATTTTCTTTAATTGAAATCAGTGAGCCGGTTTCAATGAAATCGTAACGACCGTCGGCCACTAGATACTTTATTGATTCTCGTGCTTTCGGGAATTTTTGGATTTCGTCAAAGATAATCAGTGTTTCTCTCTTATACAAAGGCTTATTGTATTCTAGAGACAAGACTTGAAAAAAAACATCCAAATTATTTAGGTTTGTATTGAAATTATCTCGGATTTTTTTTGATGCCTTATTGAAATCGACAAGAATATACGACTTATATTCTCGTTTACCGAACAGCTCGGCTATGGTAGATTTGCCAATTCGACGAGCACCTTCTATTAACAGTGCGCTCCTCCCGTTGGCTTCTTTTTTCCATTCCACAAGCCGGTCGTAGGCCTTTCTTTGAATTTCCATTGATCTTTCCATTTCAATAGTACGCAAAGTAAAATATATTCTATTTATCAATAGTGCGCAAGGTATTTTTTGAAAAAATCGTCAATAATGCAGAATGTAGCCGATTTTATGCTCTGAGCCGCCGCCTACAATTCCATGCAGCACCTGGCAAACGCGAATGTTTTTTGGCATGGACATTTCTACACCTCATCAGAGAGTTCAAAATTACACACCCAAATTCCTTTGTACGTGAAATTTTCTGAACCGGTATACACAATATTTTCTCCAGTTGATTCTTCCGGATATTCAGACTTGAATACTGTTAAATTTTTACAGAAACTACTGTTGAATGACGCCGCAGATTTTATTTCAGTTGGAGTTAGGGTGTGTCCATTTTCTTCAACTAAATCAACTTCAATCCCAGAAGATGTTCTGTAATACCAAAAATTAGATGGTTTGGTTGTATTGAATGCTTGCTTGATTTTTTCAAGTATTACCAAGTTTTCAAAAAGATTGCCTCGTAAAGGATCTCGGTTTAGTTGAGCTTCTTCATATATTCCAAGTAAGGAACAAGCTACACCAGTATCATAAAAATATAGTTTCGGGGATTTTATCAATCGCTTATTTCTGTTGACGTACCATGGATTCAACAAAAAACAAATATAAGATGACTCCAAAATGGAAAGCCATTCTTTTACCGTCTTTACGGATATTCCACAATCATTAGAAAGCGATGTGTAATCTAGAATGGAGCCGATTCGTCCGGCGCAAAGCGTGAGGAACCTGTGGAAAAGATTTGAATCCTTAACATTGACAATCTGGCGTACATCACGTTCGATGTAGCTTCCAATATAGTTCTTAAAGAAAAATGTTCTGTCCGGCGTTTCTGTGATGAGTCGAGGGTAGCCTCCATACAAAATTCTTTTGTCGGTGCCAGTGAGCCACGTTTCCGATTTGATTTCTTTCATCGAAAAGGGCAACAAAGTAAGAAGGGCTATGCGTCCAGCCAAACTCTGAGATGTTATTTGCTGTAGCGAAAAATTATCACTGCCTGTCAAGATAAAGAACCCATTTTGCTTTTTTTCGTCAACAATCTGCTGCATATACGAAAGCAGGTTCGGCGTTCTCTGTATTTCATCCAAAATAACTCCGTTTGGGAAATCAACCAAAAAACCTCTTGGGTCTTCTAAAGCTCTGCTTCTTGTATCGGGGTTTTCCATTGACACATAGGGCTTATCTGAGAAAACAGCCCTGCATATGGTGGTCTTACCAGATTGTCTAGGACCATGCACTAACACTACAGGGTATTCTTTTGCGACTTTCTTTAACGTCGAAGACATTTCTCGTTTTATCATACTACAAATATACTTCATTTCGTGCAAAACAGTAAGTCAACTTCCATTTTTGCACGAAATTTAATTTTCTTTTCGAAAAAATCGTCAATAATGCAGAATGTAGCAGATTTTATGCTCCCTTTCCAATTTTATTACTGATTAAGGTTTTCTTGTTTTTCAATGAGTAAAGGCTTGAAAAATTCAGGGCGGTGAAAATCTGGTTTTGCTGTGTCTATGGGGAACAGAGAAAGGTAGTGTGGGGTTTTAGCTTTGTCAGCACATTTATAAAGATTGCCTTTTAAAGAGTCATTTTTTGTTAAACCGAGTAGAGAGTAGGGAATTTTTGCTTCAAGTTCCCAAGAGTAGTTTGAATGAGTTGGCGAAATTGTTGTTTTACGAGAAATATTTTGAAGGGCTTCGTTAGAAAGTAATGTGCGGTTTTCGCGATTTTTTCCTTTTGCAGCAAGGCAATGGGCAATGGCGTTGAATTCAAAGTTGAAATATTCGCCAGATGGTGTTAAAAGAAATACTTCTACGCAAGAATCTTCATAGCAAGGAGCGTTATCTTGTGTGTGTTGTAAGTGAAAACAAGCAATGGGTTCAATGACTTTGAAATGAACACATAGATTTGTTTCTGTTGTCGATAAATTTACAGAAACTTGTGGCAGCACAATGCCTTGATTTTGTTTCCAATTGAGATTTGCTTGAAGTTCCATATTTGAAATATAGATTTAAATTGTTTTTTGAATTGTTTTTGTAGAAACTTTCTACGTTCGCGATGACAATTTATACTACGCTCGTAATGACAAAAGCCAAGATGGCTACGAGGCACAAGGCCTCTCGCCATGACAATCCTGCATTTGTCATTACGAGCCGTGCAGAAAGCACGGCGTGGTAATCTCCTCGCCATGACAAGTTTTCGTGACTCTCACTTTTCGGGTTTGGCAGAAACCTATTTCGCTCGGCAATGTCAGATCCTCATAAGTTTGTTAAAATTTCTTTACATCTTAACGAGAAACAAAAAGATTTTATTGAAAACAGGAACATTTTGTAAAGGGCAGAAACATTTGCTTTGAAAGAGAGGGGTATGAGGGGAATTTTGTGGGTAAATTTTTGTGATTTGGTTTGTTTTTAGAAAAAAATTCTAAATTTGGCGCGTGGTCGTGTCTTTTTTTCCTTTTTTTTGGAAAACGCAATTTGCGAAAATTAACCCAATTACGGCCGCCCGTTTCAAGCTTTTTTCCGGCTTGGTTCGGCTAACCCTATTATGAGGTCCCTAATGGAAATAGTTCAAATCGTAACGTTAGTTGTGGCTTTTATTGCTGTAGTACTTTCTTTCGCTACTTTGCAGAAAGTGAATAAGCTGATGGTTATGCTTCGTTCTCCTATTGTCAAGAAGCTTTCTCCTGACATGAATTTAAGACCGTCTTCTCGCCGTCCGGTTACTGCTCAGGATATGGCTGCACGCGGTGAACGTCAGAAGGAAACCCGTCAACCAAAAGAACCACAACAACGTCAATCAAATAAAGAAAACCGCGAATCGCAAAATAACCAACGTCGCGAACGCCGCAATAATAATCGTGGCGAAATGCGTCAGCGTCGTGAAGCTCCTGCGGTTGAAAAAGCTCCGGTTGCAGTTGAACCTGCAGTCGCAGCTGTCCCTCCTACTGTGACTCCTGAACCAGCTCCTGCTCCAGTTCAGGAACAACCAGTTCGTCGTCCTTTGCCACCACGTATTGCTCCAGAAAACGTTCCAGAAGTTCCTGCTGTTCAAGCTCCTGTTGAACCGGCTCCAGCCGTTGTCGAAGCAGCAAGTGCAGTAGCTCCTGAAAAGGTTCGTTATGGTCGTCGCAATGTGATGCGTAAGGTTCCCGAACTAGAAGAGAATTAATTTTTTATTCCCTTCTGGGATTTAAAAACGGGCCCCAAGTCTTTTGACTGGGACCCGTTTCTTTTTTTGATTTGTTTGAAAGTGTATTTGTTATATTTTAAAATCATGGAACTTCTCCAAAAATTTCTTTCTAAAAAAGATTCTGCTTTGTTTTTTTGGCCTAGAACTTGCCGTTGGCTTGTTTCTTTTTTGGTTGCCTCTCTGAGTTTGTCTTTTGCGTCTCCAATTACTCCAGACGCTCTTTCTCGTGGTGGGAGCGTTTCTCAGGAAAATCAATTAGATGAAATCTCTGAAGTAGTGCGGCCAGGAGTTTCTGGTTTCATTGGGCTTGGAACTTATTATTTCCCACACCCTGGTCAAACGGCTCTTGAAAGTAATTTTGGCAAGCACGAAGGTTTTGCATTCAGACAGCGTTTTGCCATGTATTTTGCTGGCCCTCTTGGTAAGTCAGATTTTTCTCTTGGTTTCTTTTGGTGGCTTGAACGCCATGGTTTTGATTCAGAAGATTTTTTATTGTTCCCGGCTTATGGTCAGTTTTCATTAGTGCGCAATGTGCAAACAGCTGGTGTGAATCTTTCTTTTAAACCACTTGCTTTTGCGCTTTCTGGTGGTATTCAGTATTCTAATCCAGAACATGTTGCAAGTGAAATCTATTTGCCTGAATCAGATACCTTGTATGGTTTTACACAAGTAGCTTTAGGCCCGTTATTTGGTCAAGTTGTTTTTAATGAAAATGGTTGGACTTCTGCTCGTGGTGCTTTGCGTTTAGAATCTAAAGAAGTTTTGGGTGGAGCATCTCATGGGATTAAAACTTATTTGCCAAATATTGATGTGGCTTTTTATCGTGATGCCAAAGATTCAATTAAAGTGAAATGGGAACAAAATCTTTTCAAACAAATTTTGTATGGTGAAGTGGTTGGTTTTTTCCCTGATTACGGATTTTATTCTGCAGCGTTAAAATATTACCCAGACCCATCAAGGTTAGTTTCGCTTGAAGCCACTTGTTTTAAAAAAGAAAATGGTGATTTAGTTTTTGGTGGTGGTATTTCTATTTTGATGTTGCGTTTAGCTTACAACCATGTAGGCGATATTGAAAATTTGTTTGGTTCTAAAGGCACATTTGTAATGGAATTGTCTTTTGCTCTTGGAGCAAGTGATGGTAAAATGTTTGGCAGAAATGCCGCTAAACCAGCTCCGATGGAATCAAGTACAAAGACTATTTTTGAACATGGTTCTTCTTACAAACCACCAAAAGATGCAGGCAAAGAAGAAATCAAAGAAATTAAAGCAACAGGTATTCGCCGGGAGAAAGTAAAATGAGAAAGTTTTTTTGCTTAAGTTGCTTGTTTTTGCTTATGGGCTGCGTTACGCATTATGTTATAGATGGTTCAGTCCGCCTTCAGTTAGGGAACGCTACCGATAATTGCACGTTAGAAACATTGATTATTGTTGGCGAAGATGGCGAAGAATTAGTTTGGATCGATGAAAGTGTTTTCCCTGGTGAATCTTCAAAAGTAAAAGAGCGGGATTTTGTCGGGACTTTCAAAGTTCGTTTGTCTTATAAGCAAGATGGCGTTTCTAAAGATACGGTTTTTAAAAAACATTTTGATGGCGGTAGCGTTTATTTGCAAATTTCTGAAAAGGAAGGGAATTTGCAGATTCATGCAAGATAAACATAGAGAAAGATTTTATATTGGTTTAAAGTGCGTATATCGAAGTTGAAAATTTTTGGATTTAAGTCGTTTGCCCAGCGAACGGAAATTACGTTTCCAGGGAACGGTCTGACGGCTGTTGTCGGGCCAAATGGTTGCGGTAAATCCAATATTGTTGATGCTATTCGTTGGGTTCTTGGAGAACAACGTGCAGGCGTTTTACGTATGGGGAAAATGCAGGATGTTATTTTCTCTGGGACTGAAGAACGCGCCGCAATGAGTATGGCAGAAGTTTCTCTTGTAATCAATAATGATAGTGGGGAACTGGCTTCTGAATTTGGTAAGTATAGCGAAGTGATGGTCACAAGAAGAGCTTACCGAAATGGCACAAGTGAATATCTATTGAATAACCAAGAATGTCGTTTAAAGGATATTCAGAATTTATTTTTGGATTCTGGTTTAGGTTCTGGAACGTATTCGCAAATGAATGAACGCATGATTAATGCGGTTCTTTCTGATAAAGCAGAAGATAGACGGACTTTGTTTGAAGAAGCTGCTGGCGTAAGTAAGTATAAAAAGAGCCGTAAAGAAGCCGTTAATAGTCTTGCTCGCGTTGAAGAAAAAATGGAACGCGTAGAAGATAATTTGCGCCATACCCGTTCACGAGTCAGACAATACGAAAAACAAGCCGAAAAAACAAAAGAATGGCAGGAACTTCGGACGCAATTGAAAAGTTTAGAACTTTCTTTTAGTATTGATAAGTTTGAAGATTTTAAAAGAGATATTGCTACACTAGAAACGTCTCACCGTCGGATTCAGCACGAACTTGAAAAAGAACAAAATAACTTGACGCTTTTACAAGCTAAAATTGATAACCGTCGTCTTGAAATTAGTGAAGAAGAAAATGCTCTGCAAGATTCTAGGCGTAAAGTCGATGCCGAAACAAATGTTTTAAATGCTTTGATGAGTGAAGCGCAGAGTCTTAGAGATAAAATGGGTTTTTTGACTGAATCTGTGACTAAAATTTCTCAAGAAAAACAAGATGCAGAACAAAAAGTTGCTGAAATAAGAAAGAATATTTCTGAATTAGAAGAACGTATTGAACGTATTGCTGCTTGTGGCGATATGGCTGAAAAAGAAGAAATGCTTTCTCGCGAACAAGAAGCGTACCAAGTTTTACGCGATGCCTGCGATGATTTAAGGCATGAACATACAGAACTTGTCAATGCTCGTTTTGAACAGCAAAAGTTGGTGAATGAATTTAAAAATCGTTGGCAACGTTTAGATGCAATGACTGATTTTGAAAATTCCAATATTGAAACATGGAATAAAGAGTTGAATTCATTGCGAGAAGTTTTAGAGAATGCTGAAAATAATTTGAATGATGCTGAATCAAGAATTGTTGAAATAGAAAAAGAAATTGATGAAACCGAAGAACGCTTGGTAATGCAAGAATCTTTGTTAAGTGATAACAAAGAAAAATCAGAAACGTTATCTAAAGATGTTGAAACCTTACGCCGTGAAAATGTGGCTTTGGAATCTAGGTTAGATGTGCTTTCTCGGATGGCTGTTTCAGAAGCAGATGGCTCTAAATGGCTTTTAGAAAATAAACGAGAAAAATTGTCTGGTTGTCTTGGTGAATGGATTGAAGTAGAACCAAAGTATTTGCCGCAAATAGAATTTGCTTTAGGTGAAACTTTGGATGCTTTGGTGGTTTCTGAAATTTCTTCTGTAGAAGAACTTTTGGATGCTTTAGAAAATGCCTCGGCTGGTTCTGCCTTGTTTGCCATTGCTTCAAGAAACCAGAATGCAGAAATTGTTGAAAAACCAGTTGGTGTTTTGGGTTGCGCTTCTGAGTTTGTGTCGGCAAAAGATTCGTTGGGTGTTCTAGTTAAAAGACTTCTTTCTAAATGGATGCTAGTGAATTCTTTTGAAGAAGCTATTTCTTTTTCAGAACATTATGCATCAAGTGATTTGTGGTTTGTTTCTCCAGAAATTCGTGCGGTTCATTCTAGTGGTCTTGTGCGTGGCGGAAAAACAAGTGCAATGGGAATTCTTTCTAGGCGAGCAGAAATTACTGAAACACAAGAAAAACAAAATCTTCTTTTGGCTGAAATTCGTGTAAAAGAAACGGAACTAGAAAAAGCAAAAGAATTGCTAGAAGAATCAGAACGGCTTTATAGCTCTTTGAAAGAAGATTTGTTGAATTTGCAAGATACAAAACGTACAGCTGAAGCTGCAAAGAATGTTCATACCAATTCTAAAAATTCGCTTCAGCAACAGATTTCAAAAAAAGAATTTGATATCCAAGTTTCAAAAGATAAAATAGCGCAAGCTCTTAATGAACGTTCTTCTGATGAACAGTTGATGAATGCAGAAAAAGAATTAGAACGCATTCAAGAAGCCTTTGAACGCGTTACAGAAAATTTAGAAGAACGCCAGACAATGCTTCGTAATAAAGAAGAAGATTTGAAAGAATTACAAAAAGATTTATCTGATAGCCAGTTGGAATTGAAAAATATGCAATCCCGCTTGCAGTCAAATATTGAACAGCTGAGTGCGTTTGAAAATATTGTAGAAACTAAAAAACAAGATATTGAAAATAATTCAGAAGAAATTCAAGGACTTGAAGAAAAAACAAAAGTATTGGCAGAAAAAATAGAAGCCAAACATAATGAATTAAAAGGCCTTGAATCTGTTCGTGACGAAGCGGAAGAACGTTATAATGTTGTAGCTAGAGATATTGAAGATTGGCGTTCTGAAGAGCGTGAAATTAATGAAAAGATTAAAAATTTGTTCCCAGAAGAAAATAATATTTCACTTCGGAAAAATGCGGTTGCAGATAACTCCAAACACTTGCGTGAAAGAATTTTCTCTGAATGGGAAGTTGATTTAGAAAATGCAGAAAATGTAGAACGCATAGAATATGATGCTTCTGTTGTTGAACGAGAAATCCGCCAGTTGCGAGGCAAAATAAAAGATCTTGGTCCTGTGAACCAGAATGTGATGGATGACTTTGAAGAAGAACGCCTTCGCTTGCAAGAAGTTGAAAAGCAATTTGATGACTTAGACCAAGCACGAGCTTCTTTGAAACGTTCAATCAATAAATTGGATTCTATTGCTCGAGAACGTTTTATGGATACATTCCATAAGATTCAGAAAAATTTCCAAGAAGTGTTCTCAAGGCTCATGAAAGATGGTGGAACAAAGTTAACGCTTCAAGAAGATGTTGACCCGCTAGAAGCCGAAATTGAAGTGAATGCCCGTCCAACTGGTAAAAAAATGCGCGGTGTTAAAGCCCTTTCTGGTGGTGAACGTGCTTTGACGGCTGTATCGCTTCTTTTTGCTATTTACATGGAAAAACCTTCGCCTTATTGCGTGCTTGACGAAGTGGATGGTCCGTTAGATGACGCTAATATTGGGCGTTTTGTAGAGCTGTTGCGCCATTTCTCAAGACAGACACAATTTATTCTTGTGACCCACAATAAGCGCACAATGGCTGCTTCTGATATGTTGTATGGTGTGACTCAGGAAATTAAAGGTATTTCTCGAATTGCATCTGTAAAACTTGAAGACGTTTCTCTTTAATTTTTAATTTGTTCAAGTAACCAGGCTTCATCGTGAACAGGAATTCCGAGTTCATTTGCTTTGGTGAGTTTTGAACCAGCGGCTTCGCCTGCGAGAACCCATGATGTTTTTTTGCTCACAGAACCAGAAACTTTTCCGCCATTTTCTTCAATGAGTAGCCTTGCTTCGTTGCGGTCTAAAGAGGGGAGAGTTCCTGTAATGACAATGGTTTGGCCTTTGAAAAGAGAACCTTCTGTGCCCAAATATTTTGTATTTATACCGGCTTCTTGTAATTTTTGAATTTCTTGTTTAGATGTTTCGGAATTAAAAAAACGATAGACGCTGTCGGCGATAATTTCTCCGATATCAGTTACTTCTAAAAAGTCTTCTTTGCTTGCTTTAAGAATGTTGTCTAAATCTCTAAAATGTTTGGCGATATTTTTTGCACTGGTGCGCCCTACATAACGGATTCCTAAAGCTAAAAGTAAATGCTCTAAACTTTGGGATTTGCTTTTTTCAATAGCGTTTAAAATGTTGGTAACGCTTTTGTCTGCCATGCGTTCTAATTGAAGCAAGTTTTCTTTTGACAATTTATAAATGTCTGAAAGTTCTGCAATAAGTTTAGCATCTAGTAAGGCGCTAATAAGAGAAGGCCCGAGATTTTCAATATTCATAGCGTCACGGCTTACAAAATTTTCAAAAAGACATTGACGCATAGCTCTACAATGTAAATTACCACAGCGCAGAATAACTTCGCCTTCGGGCTGTATCAAAGGTTCGTTACATTCAGGACAGTTTTTAGGCGCTGAAATTTCTTCGGCATCTAGAGTGCGGTCTTCTTTAACAACGCAAACAATTTTAGGAATGATTTCGCCACCTTTTTCAACGCCGACAGTGTCACCTAAATGAATGTCTAAGCGTTTAATTTCATCAAAATTGTGAAGCGTTGCGCGTTTTACAGTTGTACCGGCTAAACGCACAGGAGATAAATTCGCAACAGGCGTAATAGCTCCAGTCCGACCGACTTGGTATTCAACAGAAAGCAATTTTGTATAAGCGCGTTCTGCTTTGAATTTATAGGCAATTACCCAACGAGGGCTTTTGGCAGTAGAACCTAATTCTTCTTGCAAATCTAAATCATTGAGTTTAATAACCATGCCATCAATATCAAACGCAAGAGAGTTTCGGCTCTCGCCGATTAAACGAGAACGTTCCATGATTTCACTTGCATTAGAGGCTTTCCAATACAAGTTTGTTTCAAAGCCAAGTGATTTTAAATATTCAAGATTTTCCGAATGGAATTTATTCTTTGAGCGTTCAGGAATATAATAAGCGATGAATTTTAATGGTCTAGAAGCACAGTCTTGTGGATTTTTTAATTTGATACTTCCTGCAACGGTGTTTCTTGGATTTTGAAAAGTTTTTTTGCCTTCGTTAGCAAATTTTTCATTGAGTTTTTCAAAGTCAGCGCGGTTCATATAAACTTCACCGCGAACTTCAAAAATGCCAGCAGGAGCATTTGGTAAAGTTTTTGGAATATCGTCAATAGTTAATGCATTCGGAGTTATGTCGTCTCCGAATTGTCCATCGCCTCTTGTGACTGCTTTTGTCAAAAAACCATTTTCGTAAGTTAAAGAAAGACTCACACCATCGATTTTCATTTCACAAATCCATTCAAGCCCAGGGTGAGTGCTTTTTTCTGCCGATTCGATAAAACTTGTAATTTCTTCTTCGTTATAAGCATTAGAAATGCTTAACATAGGGATAAGGTGTTTTACTTTAGGGAATGAATTAGAAAGATCACTACCGACAATTTTTGTTGGCGAATCTTTTGTAACCCATTCTGGGTGTAATTTTTCTAAAGCTTCTAATTCTTTCAATGCCATGTCAAACTCTTCGTCTGTCATGGGAGAAGTGGCATTTTTATAATAAAGTTCGCTTGCTTCTTGTAACTTTTGTTTTAATTCTTCAAAATATTCTTTTTCACTTTGTTCAAAAAGACTAGTAAGCATTAGCAATCTCTGAATAAAAGTTAAAGTTCACCACGAATGATTTCAATATCGTTATGAAGTAAACTGATAATATTGGTTGGTGCAAGAGGAATCTCACCACAATCAATCATCATGTCAATATTTGCTCTGAATTTTTCCCAAAGGATATCTGGGTTTGTAAGTTCTTCGTCGTCAGAAAGTTTTGCTGCCGTATTTAAAAGCGGTTTATCAAAGTGTTTAAAAAGCTCTTTGAAAAAAGGGTGTGAAGGCATACGCACGCCAATTTCTGGTCTTTTTACATCGAGTTTTCTTGCAATTTGTGGCGAAGAAGGGAGAATGAAAGTATAAGGGCCAGGAACTCTTGGTTTCATAACGCCAAAAGCAAAATTACTGACATGAGCATAACCTGTAGCGTGTTTTATATCGGGTAAAAGAAGTGCCATGAAAAATTTTTTCATAGGCTTTTTCAAGGCGTAAAGCCTGTGAATCGCTTTAGAAGATTCCGCATTACAACCAATTGCGTAACCAGATTCTGTGGGGTATAAAATAACCCCGTCATTTTCTAGCAAATCAGCCGCCATTTTTACAAGTCTTGCTTGCGGGTTATCTGGGTGAATTTCTAAACGCATAAAACCTCTTTAACAAGTAGGAATCGTATAAACCGACTCAAAAGCATTTTGAAAATGTTTAATCGAAATATTATTTTGGTTACAATGAATTGCTAAAACATCAAATCGACAAGGTGTATTTTCCGAGTATTTTTTTGTGTGCAGATAATGGCAGGCTGTTCTCCAAAGGCGAAATTTTTTTTGAGCATTCACCCGACTTTCCGGCGCACCTTTTTTTGTATTCCAAACCGTTTTAACTTCAACAAATAAGATCGTCCCGGAAGAAGATTGGGCAATAATATCTAGTTCGCCACCACGATAGGCATAGTTGCGGTCTAAAAGTGTATAACCATTTCTTTTGAGGAATGCCGCTGCATGCACTTCGCCGATTTTCCCTTTTTTTCGGTTTTGAGATAACTGCATCATTCTAATTGCATCCCTAAAAGCCTGATTTCAGAAAGAGCATAAGCCTGTGAAGCATCAGACTCAAAAGGCTTTAAAAAGAAAATTTGAATTTCTGTTGTTTCTATCGGGGTCATTGTCGGGTATTGCATACCGCGAATATCTTCAAGTTTGATTTCTTGTTTAGCCCCTTCTTTTGTCTTTAAAGAAATGGTTTTTAATTTGTTATAAATGTTGAATCTGTCGCCGATACCATCATCGTCAGATTTTTGATAACCATTTGCAAATCCAATATGTGTGATTAAAACAGGACTTTCAAATTTCATGGTTAAAACAGGATTCTTGATATTGGCTGGTTTTTCAAAAAGCCAGGCCGTGCGTAAAGAAGCATCAAATAAATTTTCTGGATTATAATCAGAAACTTTTGGCTCAATACTTTTTTCTAAAAATGCACCTTGTAATTCTTCTGGAGAGATTTCTTTGAGTGTATGTGATGGTCTATATAATAACATAAGTAAAACCATCAGTATAATAATGAGTGGAAACAAAAACATTCCAGAAAGCATCAGCCGTTTTTGTAAAGGGATAATTCTTTTTACGGAATCTTTTAAAAGGGTTTGAGAAAGCAGAGGTGTTTTTTCTTTTTTCTCAAATTCTTTTTGTTTGTTTTGTTCGAAAATGGCATCGAAAGCATCCAAAAATTCTTCCATATTATGGAAACGATTTTCAGGTTTTTTCTCAAGGCATTTTAAAATAAGTTTTGATAAACCAGTTGGGATTTTAGGTCTGAATATTTCTGGTGCCGGAGGGGTTTCTTGCACATGTTTCAAGGCAATTTCAATAGGTTTTGCACCAATAAATGGTAAACGCCCACAAGTCATTTCGTATAAAATAACGCCAAGGCTATAAATGTCTGAAGAAAGAGTGACTTCATCGCCATGACATTGTTCTGGGGACATGTATTCTGGTGTGCCCATAGCCATACCAGTCATTGTGAGGCGCTCTTTTTCAAGTTCTTGTATATAAGAAATGCCAAAATCCATTAAGTACACGCGATTATCATGAGTGAGCATAATGTTAGAAGGCTTGACATCGCGATGCACAATTCCTTTGGAATGAGCAAATAAAAGTCCACGAGCAATTTGTTTAGCTAGAAGTTCTATAGCGCCTAAATCTAGCTTGCTTTTGTTGCGGAGAACTTCTGCAAGAGAAGTCCCTTCTACAAAAGTCATTGCAATGAAAAGTTGTTTTTTATGTTCACCAAAGTCAAATACATGAACAATGTTCTGGTGATCCAATTCTTTCATAGCTCTTGCTTCTAAATAAAAGCGTTCAATAGCTTCTTTGTCAGAAGAAGAGTCTAAAACTTTTAGGGCGACATCGCGTTGCAAGCGCAAGTCTTTGGCTTTGTAGACATACCCCATACCGCCTTGCCCGAGAACACCGAGTAATTCATAGTTCTCGTTAAAAGGGCGAGGAAAGTTTTTATCTTGAGTAAGAGAATGAAGTGTCATTTAGCCTTCCCTAAAATCGAAAATAAACGCCAAGTTATAATATAGAATATACAAGCAAGAATGATTGGCACAATTAAATCTTGAGAGTGTATAGAAACGTTCAAAAATAAATTCTTTAAGCAATCAAGATTATATTTTGCAGGAATCAATGCTGAAAGCATTCGGCCAATTGTAGTCATTTGGTCTATAGGCACTAATGCTCCGCCAAGAATCACTTGTGGAATAATGAGTAATGGGAGTAAAATATTGGCTTGACTTGTGTTTTTTACAAGACAACTGGCTAAAAGGCCTAAAAGAGTTGCTGGTAAAATTGTGGTTAGAAATGCCACACAAAGCCAAAGTGGAGAAACAGCAATAGATAAAACGGCATTTAAAAATCCAAAACAAATTAAAGTTTGGAAAAACGCAATGGAACTAATGAAAAATAATTTGGCAAATAAAATTCCAAAAGCAGAAACGCCTTTTCTTATTTCACTAGAAAAAAGATTTTTTTCTTGTATGATTTCACGAATAGAAAGAGAAAGGGCAAACCAATTTGCCGAAAGAATAAGAGCAAATGCGGCTATCCAGAGTGAAGAATTTTTTGAAAAAGTCTGTGAAAAAAGAAACCCGATAATAAGTGGCTGTAAAAATAGCGCAAAAATTTTTCCTTTATCCCTAAAATACTGTCTGCATAAAATTTTAAAATAAGAGAAGCAAGAAACAGAATGTTTTATTTTGGGAAATAGAAATATTTGTTTTTCTGAAGCTTCTGGGAAAATCCTCTCTTTTAAAGAAGATTGTTCCCATTTTTCTAAAGAAGATTCTTTTAAACTCTGCAATGCTTTCGCTGGAGAAGTCGTGTCAAAGTACAGGAATGTTTCTTCTGGTGTTCCAAAAAACGCTTCGCGACCTTTGTGTAAAACGAGAACTTTATTGGCTATTTCAAGAGCTTCATAACCATGTGTTGTTAAAATAATGGTATAGCCTAAAAGTGAAAGCCGGCGTAAATGGTAGCAAAGGATTTTGATGTTGACCGGGTCAAGACCTGCTAAAGGTTCGTCTAAAAGAATTAACCCAGGAGAACCAATAAGTTCTTTGGCTAGAGCGACTCGCCTTGCTTCTCCACCGCTTAAAGAAACCGTTTTACTTTGGGCTAAATGTTTTAAAGAAAGTAATTCCAAAAAGTTGTCTAAAATATCTTGAATTTCTTGTTCGGTTGTGTCTTTTGGAAGCGTAATTGACGCGGCGAGTTCTAAAGTTTCTTGTACAGTAAGGTCTTTTCGTAATTCAGGTTCTTGTTCTAAAAAAGCAATGTATTTTCTGATTTTTTCATTTTTATATGAAATGCCGTTTAACAAAAGAGTTGAATCGTTTTCGATTTTGTGCTTGCCTAGTAGTAAACGTAAAAGCGTACTTTTCCCTTGGCCAGAGCGCCCGATAACAGCTAAAATTTCTCCGCGAGGTAAATAGAAATCAACGCTTTTTAAAAGCTGTTTTTTATCCACTCTAACATTCAAGTTTCTGGCTTCAACAGAAAATCCCGGGGTTTGTTTGTGTACAAAAAGGAAAGAATCTTTGCATTCTAAAGAACACCAGGGCAAATTTATTTTTTCATTTTCATTTAGAACAAATGAAGATTTTGTTTTTTTGTTTTCATTGAAAATTTTGTTTTTGAATTGAATGGTGTATCTGGAATTTTCTTTTTTTACTTGTGCAAGATAAGCAGGGCAAGCAGAAGAAAGAATCTGTGCTTCTGGAATTTCAGTTTTTCGCCCAATGGTAATTTCATTTTTAGAAAATATAAGTGGGGTAGATTCGTTGTTTTTTATCAGTAAAATTTGAAGCGTTTTATTTTTTATAGAAACAGAAATTTTTTGTGTGCCTAGTGATAAAATATCGCCATCTTCAAGAGTCTTTTCATCAATAGAAAGGTTGTTACAAAATGTCCCACTAGACTGGCTTAAGTTTTTTAAAATCCATAAATCATTTTCAAAACGAATAGAAGCGTGTTCTCTGGAAACGTACCGGTCTTCTAAAACCAAATTACAATCGGATTTTCGGCCTATGCGAAAAATCTCAGATTGGGAAGGTTCTAAAAGCAAAAAATCGTTATTCATTTGAGCGATTTTACTCCAAGATCAAAACGTTTACTTGCTTCTAAAAGCGTTTCTTCTGATGCGGCATAAGAAAAACGAATGCAAGAATCCATGCCAAAGGCTTTGCCTGGAATAAGCGCTAATCCAAAACTTTCTAATAAGTAGCTACAAAAAGAAATAGAATCAGAAATGACTTTTCCATTTGGCGATACTTTTCCATACAATTCTTGAACAGGGACAAATAAATAAAAAGCACCTTCCGGATCAGGGAGTTGTTTTCCAAGCGTTTCAGAAATTTTCGAACGGAGAAAATCCCGGCGAATTTTAAAAGTATCGCGCATATTAAAAACAAAACTGTTGTCTGATTCAAGCGCAGCCAAAGCTCCGTATTGCGCAGGCGTAGAAGGGTGGTGAATAGCCTGGCTTTGAATTTTAGTAATTAAAGGAGCTATGGTTTCTGGTAAGGCGTTGTAGCCAATACGCCAACCAGTCATGCAATGAGATTTTGAAAAACCATTGATTAGAATAGTGCGTTCATACATACCTGCAAAAGAAGCAATGGAAGCAAATTCAGTTTCATAGCAGAAATGTTCGTAGATTTCATCTGAGATACAAAACAAATCGTTGTCAACAATAACTTCTGAAAGAGCTTTTAATTCTTTTGGCGAATAAACAGCACCACTTGGGTTACAAGGGTTGTTTAAAATAACAGCTTTTGTTTTTTCTGTAATAGCGTTTTTTAATTGTTCTGGCGTGATTTTAAAAGCTGATTCTGGAGTTGTTTCTATAAAAACAGGAATCCCTTTAAACCATTTTACAAGTTCAGGGTAAGTGACCCAATAAGGTGCCGGTATAATGATTTCATCATCTGGATTGATAAGGGCAGCAAGAGAATTGAATACTGCTTGCTTTGCGCCACTTGTTAAAACAATTTGATTCGCACTATAAGAAAGACCGTTTTCTTTTTTAAGTTTATTGGCGACCGCTTTTCGAACTTCTTCTAACCCGGTGGGTGCGACATATTTTGTTTTGCCTTGTTCAATGGCTTCTTTAGCGGCATTGCGTATCATTTCAGGTGTTCTGAAATCAGGTTCTCCAGCGCCAAGCGAAACAATATCTTTGCCTTCTGCTTTTAATTTTTTGGCAAGGGTATCAATTGAAACAGTCATAGATGCTGCAATAGAAGAAGTCTGTAGAGAAAGAGATTTCATATTATTTTTTCCTTTTGCTTTTTTTTATGCGGTAATCATCAAGCATTACGGCCAAAAGCGGGAAGATAACGAAATTAGCAATAGCTATAGAGAAAACCCCGATGAAAGAAACAACACCAATACTTCTGAGCCCAAGGTGTGAAGAAGATAAAAGAGAATAAATACCAACAAAAGCCATTGTTTGAGAAATGGCAATGTTTTTTCCATGACGGCGGACTATATCTATTGCCGAGCCACTTTGTTTTGAAAGGTAATGATTCCAAAAATGTAAAGAACCATCTAAGCTCATTCCGATAAGTAAAGGGAAAGCCAGTGCACTATACATAGAAAGTTTAATGCCAAAGATGTTCAAAACACCTAATATCCAAATAAAAGCAATTAAAGGAGGTGTGAGCGTAAACATGGCATAAGAAAATTTGTTGTAATACAATAAAAGAATAAAGAAAATAGAAGCTGTTGCAAAAAGAATAGAACGGAAAATGTAAGGTAAAATTTGGTTTAAAGCTTGGGCTTGAATTAAAGCTTTTCCTTCTTTCGGAAAAGAGTTTTCTTGTTCAATATCTTTTAAATCTTTATCGAGTCTTCTACAAAACAAACCATTATCCGCAGATTCAGCAGGTAATACAAAAGCCAGAGTTTCTTTGCCTTTTTGTAAAGAATAAAATTGTTTAAAAGAATCAGGCAAATTTTCTTCGGTTAATTCAGATACATTCAGATTACTTTTTAAGCGTTCTAATTTTAAAGAATCACTTGTTGATAACATTGAAAAAACAGGATTGTCTAGCAGAGATTTTATATTAGAAATGATTTGTAATTTATAACGCTGGTCTGTTGGCAAAAGGTTTCCAATAATGAAAATGTTATCAATAGATTTGTATTTTCCTTTGGCTTTACCTTCCTGAAAACGTTCTAAGAATTTTTCATTTGAATGTTTGTCGGGGAATTGAACGATAACAGGGTCATTAAAATAATGTCTGATTTGCATGACTAAAGAATCGGCTCTAGTCATAGATATAAATTCGGTTTTTGCAAAATTGTAATGGAATTTGGGGAATATTCCATTAGATATTAACAAAAGAGTAAATGCGGTTAGAATAAAAAGAGGTATTCTGATTTTTTTATAAGTGATATTTTTCTTGACTTGTAGTTCTTCTGGGCTGATTTTGCCGAATAATAAAAATTCTTTTTTCTTCTGAGAAAGTCTAAGGAGAGCTGGAGTAATTGTTGAACATAAAACCCAGTTGAATAACGCACAAATCGCACCAAGAATCCCGAGTTCTTGAAGGCCTTTAAAAGGAACAAGTGAAAGCGAAAGGAAAAGAGCTGCCGTTGTCATTGCTGAAACTGCTGAAACCGGACTAATGCCAAGGATAGCACTTTCTAAACTTAATGCTGAATTCAAGCCTTTTCTTCTTTCTTCGGCGTAGCGTGTGTAGATATGAGTAACATGTTGAGCAGCAAGCCCCGGAAGAATAATCGCAAGTAATAAGGAAAACAGGCAAATACGGCCATAAAGTAAATAAGAAACCGCTAAAGTCCAATAAATGGATAAACTAATTGGAATACCCGCAGGTAAAATCAATTGAGGTTGTCTAAAAAATGCAATGAGTAAAAGGATTGCAATAAAAATAGCCGTAACCACACCAGCTTTTTTGGCTTCTGGTAAAAGGGCTCTCCCCGTTTGAATGACTTTTTCTGCATGGCCCGTATAACTAACTTGAACATTTTCTGGTTTTAATTGAGCAACAGTTTTTTTGATAGAAGAAACAAAGAACCTTGCTGAATCAAGAATATCTGTATTAATGTTTGGGAAAACATCAAAAATACGAACTG
Source organism: Fibrobacteraceae bacterium (assembly GCA_045629945.1). Classification (GTDB taxonomy): domain Bacteria; phylum Fibrobacterota; class Fibrobacteria; order Fibrobacterales; family Fibrobacteraceae; genus UBA1765. Next base: position 21,712 of record JAZQSE010000038.1, on the reverse strand, counting down.
TTCCCGAAGTATTTTTAAAAACATTGCGGAATTTATTACGGTATTTTTGTTCAAGAGAATCTGTATTAATAAATTTTTTTTCTTCTAATTGAACGATAAAAGGGTTTTGTTGGCTAGCGATATCATCTTTAACAGCTAAAAGTCCTTGGTATAGAAAATTTAAATCTTTTGTGCTTAAAAAAAGCATTTGATTTTTTTTATAAAAATCCATATCAACATAGTAACTGCAAAAACGGACAAAAGATTGCTTTTGTAATTCTTCTTCTAAAGACGCTGCAAATTGCTTAAGTAAAAGAGTATCACTGCTTTCTAAAACAAGTGAAAGGGGCAAGAGTTTCCCGGAGTTTAAATTTTCTGTTTTCGGGTATCTAGAATCTTCTTGCAACATATCTGAAAGTTGCAGTTCCCAACGGAGATTCAAAACAGGGTATATGCAAGCAATAGATATTATAACCACGGCAACAAGAATTGCCTTTGGTTTTCGACTTAAAGATTGTAACAATCTAGAGAGAAATGAAAACATAATCTATCAACTACAAATACCTAAAATGATAATATAAAAATTATCTTCATAGCTGTTTTTTGAAAGAGAAAAAATTAAATTGGAATATAATGGAAACAAATATCGGAAAAAGCAAAGAATACAAGATTTGCCGCATTTTAGCCCAATGCGTTTTGCTTTTTATTTTTTGTTTCTTGTTGTCTCCTGTTTATGCAAGTGATACCATAGAAAATAACGCTGAAAAACAAGTTCAAGAAGAATCTGAAAATAAAGAAAATTCAGGAAATCTTTTATTAAAAATTGTGTTTTGGCCGTTTGAAGCTTTATTGCAACCATTAGCCGAAGTAATGATTTATCCGTTTTCAGAACCATTGCGCTATGCTTTTCAAAATGGCGTGGTTGAAAAAGCAGTGGATTTAATCACATTTGGTGAAAATAAGAACATTTTCATTTATCCCGTGATGAATTTAAAACCAGGAACTTCAACAATGCTTGGTTTTATGTACCGTCATTCGTTTTTATTGTTTCCTAATGATTACTTTGTGTTAAGTGGCGAACTTTATGCAAACAGTGATACTTATTATTCAGTTCGTTATAGCCAGAAACGATTGTTTGATGGCAATACTTATGTGTCGTTTCAACATAAAGGGAATTTTAACCGAGACGGGAATATCAGACTTTTAGGTTCTGATGATGCTTATTATTTGCCAGATACGACACTTCGTTTTGATTTGATTGTAGCACACCCATTACCATTCCCTAATACATCACTCGATTTTTCAACGGGCATAAATATGCGTTATTTTGGCTTGCCGGAAATGCGAGAGGATTGGGTGGAATTTGAAGATATTGAAAAATTAGAAGAGCGTGGGCTTTACCAAGATTTTAAAATTTTTCCACAGAGTTTAACAGTTGTTTTTGATAATACAGAATCTCCATACGTTCCTTCGTCGGGTTTTCGCATACAAGGGCGAGCGAGTTACAATTTTGTAACAGATTATAGCAATTTACCTTCTGATGACTGGGATTTTTTTACTTCTGAAAAAAATCATGATTACTGGAGTTTAGAATTTCTATTTCAGACTTATTTCTATTTAGGTAAAGATTCTAAACAATATTTGCTTTCCAAAAAAGAAGCGAGAGAAAAGCGTAAAGAATATGCTGATTTTTCGCTTAACCATCTTGCTCGCCTTTGGAATCCGTCAAAATTGAATGCTTTACTTTTAGAACGCAGGGTACTTGCGTTGCAATACCGTTATTTGCGGTATTTTGAAATGGAAAAAGGTGGAATGCCTGCGATTTCATTTCCGCGTTTGAATGATAGGTTTCCTTTGCGTGGCTATGAAAATACTTGGGCTGCACTTGCCATTACAGGACTTTCTTTAGAATACCGTTGGCCAATAGATTATTACATTGATGGTGTTTTATTTTCAGAATGTGCTGTATTTGCCGATGAAAAAGGCGATTTTCAATGGGATAATTTTAAACATTCCTGGGGAATGGGTATTCGTGTTCGCAGACCAGATATGTATTTTTTCCGCTTTCAGTTAGGTTTTCATGGATTCCATGGGATTCACCTAGTGATGACTATAGCACCAGAATTCCAATAGCATTTTATAGCTAATTAAAATTCCATTTCAGTTTGTTCGTATTGTTGATTTTTAGGAAAAGGACGTTCTAATTTGCGGTAAGCGGCTGGTGTAACCATTCGGCCACGAGGAGTTCTTGATAGAAAACCTTTTTGAATTAAATACGGTTCATAAACTTCTTCTAATGTATTTTGTTCTTCGTTTAAAGCGGCTCCAAGTGTATTTATACCAACTGGCCTGCCATTGAATTTATCAATCATTATAGAAAGAATTTTTCTATCCATCGGATCTAAACCATCAGAATCAATGCCAAGCATTTCTAAGGTTTTTTCAGCAGAAGTTTTATCTATAATACCATTCCCACGCACTTGTGCTACATCGCGGCACCTGCGTAAAACTCTATTTGCAATTCTTGGGGTGCCGCGACAACGAGAACTTAAAATACCAGCGGCATCTTCTGTCATTTCCACTTTTAAAATGCGGGCACTTCTTTTTAAAATTTCTTTAATTTCTTTTTCTGTATAAAGTTCTAGCCTACAATGTAAACCAAATCTATCACGCATCGGGCTTGAAAGAAGCCCGCTTCTTGTGGTAGCGCCCACAAGAGTAAAAGGTCGAAGAGGCAAATTAACGCTACGCGCCGCCGGCCCAGAATCAAGCATAATATCTAACCTGAAATCTTCCATAGCAGGGTAGAGGTATTCTTCAATAACCCTGTTCATGCGGTGGATTTCATCAATAAACAAAACATCATTAGGGTTAAGACTTGTTAAAAGCCCTGCCAAATCACTTGCTTTTTCAAGAACCGGGCCACTTGTAATATGCAGAGAAACGCCCATTTCTTTTGCAATAATCCCGGCAAGCGTTGTTTTTCCAAGCCCCGGAGGCCCAGAAAATAAGCAATGGTCAAGAGGTTCGCCACGGTGTTTGGCTGCTTCAATAGCGATAGATAAAGATTCTTTTAATGATTCTTGCCCGGTAAATTCTGAAAGCCCGGTTGGGCGCAAGCTCTTTTCGATTTCAGATTCTTCATTACTTTGAACAGATTGGGAAATAACTCTATCGCTCATAAATTTTGACCTAAATATGCTTTAACGCTTCAGAAATAAGTGCAGCCGTGTTTGTTTCGTTATCAAGAATTTTAATCGCTTTTTTGATTGCTTCTCTTGCGCTACTTTCTTTTACGCCGAGAGTTTGTAACGCAAGAAACGCTTCTTGTTCCGCGCTAGAGAAACTAGAAGTTTCGTTTAGAGCTTGCAAAGCAGTAGCTTTATCTTTCAAAGAAATAATCAATTGTTCAACGGTCTTTTTTCCGATGCCTTTGATTTTAGCCAAGGCGTTTTTATCTTCTCTAGCTACCATGTCTAAAAAACTAGATGGCGAAACACTGCTTAAAATTCGCTGCGCCATTTTGGGACCAATGCCGTTTACATCAATCATTTTCAAGAAAAGTTCTTTTTCTTGAATTTCAGAAAATCCGAAAAGAGTCAAAGAATCTTCGCGAACAACTAAATGCGTAAAAAGCGAAACTTGAACCCCAATTTCTGGCAAAGATTCGCCCGTGCGTGTTGAAATTTGCACCCCAAAACCAACGCCATTGCAATCAATCACAGCAAAAGTCGGGTGCTTAATTTTTAATATGCCGCTTAAAACTTCAATCATAAAAAACCTTTCTTTTCAAATATAACAAATGAAATGAAAAATAGCTACACAAAAAAGCACTATTTCGAAGGCTCTGTCAGGTCAAACTGTACACTTGTGCCCGGCTAGCACCATCGACAGTGCGGCCGAACCGGGATTCACGACACCGCAGCAACTCCTAAAATGGTTAATCCAAAAGAAATTGATATAGAACAATATCAAAAGATTCAGGATTATAAAAAATCTATACAAAATAAAGTCTACTATGGTGAATTTGATAAGCTTGATGATTTTAGACGAGATTTGACTCAGAAGTTGCGGTTATGTATAAATCAGGAATTTAAGAATCTCCCAGAAATAAAAATTGAGAAGAATTCTAGGATTATAGCACCCACTAAACATGATATTGAATTGTTCGCGTGTTTTAGAAAAGAACTTCCTTCTTCAGGAGGCAGTATAGCTTTTATTGAACAACACAATATGGCGGGATGGTCTTTTAACCGACATGAAATGGATCAATTATGGGCTTTTCTCGAAAAATGGAAAGGAGCTGAATTTAGTTTCAATAACACAGATGCGGAAAAATTACGTAGTGAACTTTACACCATAATTAGCGAATATAAAAAAATATATTCTCAGAATATTTTCTGCGAAAGAGGGCTTTTCTATTCAGTCCCTAAAGAATGGGAAGAAACTCAGCCTGATAGATTCCATAAGGCAGTAGATGATTTACATTCTTATGCTCAAAAAATATGCGATTGCCATCAAAAATTAATGCAATATGGCGTGAAATATCTTTCTGAATAACAAGTGTAAGAAATAGGTACTTTATTATGTCAAAAATACTGAAGCAAATTCTTTCAGCGGCTTTATCAAAATTTTTGATACACTTATTTTTTAATGTCATTCCTTCAAGTTCTTTAGGGACGGCAATTGCAGGTTGTTTATCTTTTTCTGTTATCATGGGGATTCTTTATAAATTTGCGACTTTCCCGCCGGTTGTTTTTATCTTGGTTGGTTTTCTTTTGGCCTGCGTTATTATTTATTTGGGATATAGAGTTCGAAAGAAATGGAATCTGCGTTGCAAAATGGAAAGTAAACCAGATTATATTCCCAAAACTTTTGAAGAAACGATGCTCTTTTTTGAATGTCGACTACGAAAAGCATTCTATGATGTAAACGGAGTAAAAGAATTTAAGGCAAAAGAAGGGTTAGATCGTTTAATGATTCTTCTTGAAAAGCCTATTTCATTCGACAGTTTTAATGATCCAATGTGGTATTTTAGAGACATTTCAAATCTTCCTATATATGGAATAAGAAGGATTTCAAGAAAAAAATGTCAATTAGAACTATTTCAAGGAAGAGTGTTGTGGAATTTAACAATTCGAAAGGTTATTGTTTCATCAACATGCTCCGGAGCGTATTATCAGAATTTTGTTTATGTGGAAACTGAAGGCGAAAAACCATCTAAATTTAACTCTAAGGGGGCAAAATACGAAGAGTACGGCTTGTTACGAACTTTCCCATTTGATAAAATGATATCAAGGAAGGAGTATGATAATGGACATACGAAAATAATGGGAAAAATACGTTCAACAGATGAAGCTGAACTTCATACTCAATATACTGTTCCATACAATTTTATAATTGTTTCTAAAGCATCTCCATTTAACTCGTCTAAATTTGATCAATATTCAGAGAGTTTTTTTGAAGGAATTTTGAAAGGAACAAAAAAATTTGATGATTTGTTGAATTTTTTGAAAACATTTAATAAATACGAGAGATAGAGAAAATTAGCTTTATATTTCATATGGGATACAGATTTTATTACGACGAATCTAGTCATAGCGAAAGCATCACTGAAAATACTCTGAATGCAGAAAATTTTTATGACAACTTCATTGCTGTAATTGTTGGGTGGGATGAAGCATACGAGAGTACTCTTGAAGCGAAATATTGTGCATTTGAAGAAAAATACAAATCAAGGAAAGCAGGCAATCCACCTGAATTAAAAAGTTCAACCATTAAAACAGGCGATGTTGTAAATGGATTGGCTAGCATAAAAAGTAAAGAACTGACAAACCTTATCGAAGATTATTTGACCCTTTTTGATGAAAACATACATATTTGCATATCTTACACAAATAAGATTGAATTTTTAATTAACCAAATTATCGAAGGTTATGACAAGAAACTTTTCATTGATAAGGAGGCCCTTAAATACACTTTAGTTAAGGCTTTGCGCACATACAAACCACAAAATGTAATTGCGCAACTATATAAGGATCCATCAAGCATAGTTAATTCTATAAAAGTTTTTTTAGAAGAACGAATTAGCATCAACGAAGGAAACTCTAAGCTAAAGCAAATCGAAAATCAGGTCTTTAGAGATGTCATAATAATTCTAGATAAGGTTTCCCCATTAAAAGGCGTAATATGGGATTATACCATACCGTTTATGGGCTTTTCTGAGTACTTGAACCACAAAGGAATTGCAGATTATTCCTTAATCCTAGACAAAGAGGGGACAGAGCGTACTCTCAAAAGCGCTCAGATTAGTGGAATAAGATTGGTCTGTGAAGGAGATTCTTTGAATCACTTTGGCATACGCATGGCAGACATGTTGGCTGGTATTATTTTCAAATTGTCTAAATCACTATTCAATGCGTTAAATTCTAGGAATCCTGATTCAAGGCCTCAAAAACTTATCCTGAATGAAGAATGGTTCAAATTAAGCAATCAAGAACTCAATGTTTACAAACTTCTTCACAAAGTTATTTTAGATTTAAATGAAGATGAAATGAAAAGGACTGTAGGGACATTCTATGATGATCTAATATGTTTTCAAGCTCTCATTCAGTACATGAATACTTTTGTTTCTATTAACGACATAACGAAGGATCTTAAAATGCAAGGTGAAAAGTTCAATTCATTCTGCTGCGAATACCTCGAAAAATATTTCACTACCATTTAGCACACTCTATCAAAGATGTCGGCTTATATTTTTTAAGAATATCTTCCAATCGCAAAACTTATAAAAGGTAAATTATGTGGAAACAGTTTGATGCTGATAAAACAATTGAATTGAAAAAACGAGAAAGTGGATGGATACGTCTTTTACTAAAAGACGAAATTGTTAATAAAGATACAGTTCCAATGATAAAGAAAAATGCGGCGGAAAAATTGGAACAATACAATAATGGGGTAGTAAATGATTTAAATAAAATTATAGACACATTTTGCTTCAGACCGCACGAATTTGACAAAATTGACAAATATGATAATGCGTTGTTAGAATTTAAATCAAAAATGAAAGATTTTGAAATTCCATGGCAAAAAGGCTCGGAACCGATAAAAGAATTTTTAAATTCAACATGGTCCCCTGCAGGCGATGTGAAAATTGACATCGGCATGGATCGTTCTTATAAAGCTGATAACTTTATAAAGATATGTGATTGTAATGTTGTTATAGAGAGCGAGACGTCAAATAATTTAGATAATGGAATAATAACGATAAATAAATTTATACACGAACAAAAAGCTGATTTTGGCATAATCATAGCTCCTTGGTTTAAAAGAGGAACTGGTAGTGCAAATGCCGAAACAGTTATTGTAAAATTAGATAAAATTGCGGAAATGATGAAAAATGATAAGAACCCTATTTATGCAATAGCGATTTTTAGAAAGCAAGATTTTTATAGATTGCTTGCAACAATGGATGAAAAAGATTTTATTCCATATTATACTCACAATTGATGTGTTGCTTGTTTGAAAATAAGTGGTGTGGGAGTCTCGCCACTTATTGAATATGGATTAATTTATCATTTTCAGTATTTTCCCCGCTCCCAAATATTCCAGCAAAAAAAACGGGAAAGCACTTAATGTCGCGACAACATTATCGTGCTTTATCAGTTTTTGCTGATGTTGCAAGATAGAGACTTGTTGCATCTGGTCAAGAACGGAAAATAGATTCTCAGAAGTCAAGTGCATAAGCCACTTGGCTTTTTCGTAATTAGCCTTGCTGATGATTAGCCAGTTTTCTCGGCAGTTGGCTCTGCAGATGGTCTTGGAATCGCGATTCAGATCGTCCGCAAAATGTTTGAAGCCGTCGTTCACGCATTTGTTGATGCAAAACAATTTGCGGTCATCAGACATCAACCCATTTTCAATGTCGCAAATGTTGATGGCTTCAGCCATCGGGTAACTTAAGAACAGCTTGCCGTTTTCAGTTTCGTTATCAAAGAATTGGACAAGTTCGTTCAACTGGTTGCAAGACTCTCCAATCGGTTGCTTATGTATATCCAAATCAAAGAACAAGAATACCTGAGAAACTGATTCCCTATCCAAATCCTGGAGTTCCTCATCTTCCTTATGCCGTTCTTTTAGGATCTCTACAACATCTAAAAAGCCATCATCGTCTTTTAGCTTACCATAAAGGCTATAGATGTTGGACGAGAAAACAATTTTCACCAAATCGCTAGACAAATCGGCTAGTTCTTCAGGGAAAGCCTTTTGCAATCGGGCGACAATGTTCCCTTCGGGCTGCTCACCCTCCAATACAAAAAGGACCTTTGCGGAACTCAATCGAAAGCTCCTGCACGGAACATTTTGGGAATGTTAAGAGCCTGACGCAGTTCCTTTTCTGTCCTAGACGAAAGCGGCCCCATTACATAAGAATCGGAGTCCTTGTATTCTGGAAGCATATTAAATGCGCAATCTGGACGAAGCAATTCATTTGTTAGCAGGCTAGAATCATGCGTGGTAAGAATAACTTGACTTTGCGTTTGTCGCAACAATTCAACAACTTTTGCCGCCGTTTTCTCGTGATAGAACGCATCAAATTCGTCTAGATAAACAAAGCTGGGTGCCAACGACGGATCGGCCTGCATCTGCATATACCAGAAAAAGAAGAACACGAGTGATTGCGTACCTGTAGAAGCATTCTCCCAAAAATCAATGATGTGGTTTCCGCCAAAGTCAAAGAACAATCTTTGTTGTCCATTGATTTTCAAGTTCTTCAGTTTGCAATCCACATCAACAGAATTGAGGAAAGCCTCCAAATCGCCGAGCTTGCCTTTTCTGATTATTTCAACGTCAACTTGTGTGGTCCCAACAGCAAACCCCTGGTAATAATTTTGCCGAAGGTGCGAGAACATGAGCATCCTATCAACAAAGTCAAAAAATTCTTTGACGACTTTATTCGTTGGATTGTCTGCAAGAACAGCATTCGCACGGATAAAGCGCATAGCAGATATTTTTATATCCAACTTATTGTTGGTAAGAGTCTCAGCTCCTTGCAAATTCGTTTTAAAATCGCTCCAATGGCGAGAAACGACTTCAACTCCGTCAACGAAAAATTTTTCCTCTAAAATGTCTTCATAGGTAGGCTTGCTATATTCGTATCGGACTCGAGAGAAGCCAAAAGCAAACTCGTATGCAAATTCAGCGTTATTTTCAAAATGATTCGCATTTGTGTAAGACATATAGAGCAGTGGATTACGCTGCTTGTCCGTCAGGTTCTGCACGATGTCAAAAATAGCCTTGCCCAAGTTCGATTTTCCAATGCTGTTAGGGCCATAAATAAGACCTGTCTTGACAATTCCGTCTTTGATACAGGCTTCGGAATAAGCGTATTGCTTGGTATTTGACAGGTCAATTGTGAACTTTTTTTCAAAGTTCTTAAAATTTTTTACGGAAAAGGATGTCAACATATGTGATTCTCCGCTGAATTCTTCATAAATATACCAAAAGATAGCTCAAAACGCAACATTTGTCGTAAAAATTTTACGGAGTGGCGTGCAAATTACTGCTTTTGGGGCAAAAAACGCATTTTTTTAGCATTCAGTCGCTTTTTTGATTAAATTTCTCACAAAGGAATTTAGTCAATGTCTTTCTACGACGAGAACGCCTACGAGCAATGCCTTATTGAGTTGTTCAGGGAAACCCTGGGCTGGGATTATTGCTATGGGCCTGATGTAGAGAGGGATTTTCGAGACCCGCTTTACGAGCCGGTTCTTGAAGAAGCGATTTGCCGAATTAATCCGAAGGCGGATTCGCACGCGATCGCAGAGGCGTTGAACAAGATTCGTCATTTTGAAAATAACGACCTTGTAAAACAGAACGCCTTGTTCATGGATTATATCCAGAACGGCGTTGAGGTCACTTATTCAAAGAATGGCGAAACAAAGGCCGATATTATTTATCTGGTCGATTACAAGAATGTCGAGAACAATTCCTTCATTTTTGCGAACCAGTGGACGGTTATTGAGAAGTCCAACAAGCGACCCGATGTTCTGCTGTTTTTGAACGGGCTGCCGATTTGTCTGTTTGAGCTCAAGTCTCCAAGCCGCGAAGAAACTGATGCAAGCGAAGCCTACTTGCAGATCCGTAATTACATGCAAGAAGTCCCGAGCCTGTTCATATACAACTGCATTTGCGTGATGTCGGACCAGCTTGTTTCTAAGGCGGGTACGATTACGAGCGGTGACGACCGCTTTATGGAATGGAAGACAAAGGACGGCAACAAAGAAACGACGGCACTTGCCGATTTCACGACTTTTTTCGAAGGGATTTTCCAGAAAGAACGGCTGCTGGACATTATCAAGAATTTTATCTGCTTCAACAACGAAGGGCTAAAAAGTTACAAGATTCTGGCTGGGTACCATCAGTATTTTGCAGTCCGCAAGGCGATTGTCCGTACAGAACAGGCCGTGCAGGGCGACGGTAAAATCGGTGTCTTCTGGCATACGCAAGGCTCGGGTAAATCGCTCAGCATGGTGTTTTATGCACACCTATTGCAATCGACAATTGAAAGCCCGACGATTGTGGTGATTACTGACCGCAACGACCTTGACAATCAGCTTTATACGCAATTCGCCAACTGCAAGGATTTTTTGCGACAGGTTCCACAGCAGGCAGAATCGCGCGAGCATCTGAAATCGTTGCTGAACGGGCGCAAGGCTAACGGCATCATCTTTACGACGATGCAAAAGTTCGAAGAATCGAACGAGCCGCTTTCTGACCGCCGCAATATCATCGTGATTGCAGACGAAGCGCACCGTGGTCAATACGGTTTGACTGAAAAAATCAAGACAACGAAGGATGACCAGGGCAATTTGATTGCGCATAGGGTCAAGGGAACTGCTCGCATTATCCGCGATAGCCTTCCGCACGCTAGTTTTATCGGATTCACTGGAACGCCCATCAGCCGCGACGACCGCAACACCACCGAAGTGTTCGGCAACTATATCGACATTTACGATATGACGCAGGCAGTTGAAGATGGTGCGACTCGCCCTGTCTATTACGAAAGCCGCGTTGTCAAACTCAAGTTGGACGATAAGGTCCTCAAGCAAATTGACGATGAATACGATTTGCTCGCCGGTAACGCGGACCCGGAAGTCATCGAAAAGAGTAAGCGAGAATTGGGCCAGCTAGAAAGTGTCCTCGGGAACGACAAGACAATTGCTTCGCTAGTGGATGATATTCTTGAACATTACGAAGAACACCGCGAACACCTTTATACGGGCAAGGCGATGATTGTTGCGTATTCTCGCAGCATCGCAATGAAAATTTACGAGCGTATTTTGGAACTTCGCCCCGAATGGGCGGGGACAACATCGCATGTGACAATCGGCTCAAAGCTGGTTACAGTCCCCGGGGATGACGCAAAAGTTGTCGTGGTGATGACGGAAAGCAACAAGGATCCGGAAGAATGGCGACCGATTGTAGGCAACAAGACTCACCGCCAAGAACTTGCTGTTCGTTTCAAGGATAATGAAAACCCCTTGAAGATAGTCATTGTCGTTGATATGTGGCTTACAGGATTCGATGTGCCGTCGCTTGCCACGATGTACGTTTTCAAGCCGATGGAAAGCCACAACTTGATGCAGGCCATCGCCCGTGTGAACCGCGTTTATCAGGACAAGGAAGGCGGTCTCGTTGTTGATTACATTGGAATTGCAAGTGCGCTCAAGCGCGCGATGAACGATTACACCGTTCGCGACAGGAAACGCTACGGTGATATGGATATTGCCAAGGAAGCGTTCCCCAAGTTCCAAGAAAAACTGGAAATTTGTCGTAGCCTGTTCCACGGATTCGATAACGCCAAATTCTTTACGGGTTCCGCACTACAAATTGGCATGTGCATTACCGATGCGCTGAACTTTATTCTAGACCCGAGCCGCGAAGAACAGAAAAAATCGTTTATCAAGGAAGGGTTGATGTTGCATCAATCGCTTTCACTGTGTTCTTCGATTGTGCCAAAGAACATGCAGGCCGAGGCGAACTTTTTCGAAGCGGTCCGCGTGCAAATTATGCGTTTTCTCTATGGTCGCAGCGACAAAAAGTTCAGTCTAAAGGAAGTCAACGAGCGCATTAACGAACTCTTGAAACAGAGCATCAAATCTGATGGCGTTCTGAACTTGTTTAGCGATGTCGGTGAAAAGTTCTCTTTGTTTGATTCAAAGTTCCTTGAAGATATCGCCAAGATGAAGCAGAAGAACATCGCTGTTGAAATCTTGAAAAAGCTTATTGCGGAACAGGTCAAGGTTTATTCTCGCACGAATGTGGTGAATGCGCAGAAATTCTCTGAACTTTTCCAAGGGGCGATGAACCGTTACTTGAACGGAATGCTGACCAACGAACAAGTCATTCAAGAAATGCTCAATTTGGCACAGCAAATTAAGGAAGCCGCATTCTCTGGCGAAAAACTTGGCTTGACAAAAGAAGAAGTCGCGTTTTACGATGCGCTCACCAAGCCCGAAGCCGCAAAGGATTTCTATAGCAACGATCAGTTGGTCGCTATGACCCGCGAATTAACGGAACTACTTCGCAAAAACAGGACAATTGATTGGCAACGCAAAGAAAGCGCCCGCGCCAACATGCGCAGGCTCATCAAACGCTTGCTCAAGAAATACAAGTATCCGCCCGAAGGCCAAGAAGATGCCCTAAAAACCGTCATCAGCCAATGCGAAATGTGGACGGATAACATGGATGATTTCGAAGCGAGTGTAGAAAATACCGCGGCGAATAACCAGCTGTATTTTGCGCCTGAAATGCAATACAGAAATGTTGCAGATAAGCAGGCTGATTACAAGGCGTGAAATTTTTTTCTCATCGGACTTAACTGAATCAACAAATCTTCAATCTGTTCTTCAGATATTACACCACTAAGCATTTCTAGCAGTTCTTCTTGCCGGGGTGCCCAGAACAGCAAAAACGAGTCTTGCACCCTACAATGCTATTAAGCCGCATGATTGTATCTGCAATTGCCGTATCAATGGCTCTGTAACCTTCCTTATACAGGAAATCAAGTTCCTGTACGTTTATCGGACTTTCGTTGATATAGCGACGCTTTTCAAAGTTTACGAAGGTTATATCAGACATTAACATGGAGCTGATTTTTGGGCTCTCCATATCCCTAACGAATGTTATTTCTGTCTTTTTCATATTCGATTCCTACTGGATTTTTAAAATTATCTTTTGTATGTGACAAATATCGTCATTTATTGCTCTAGTGTGTTTTTTTTTGAATATAGCCTCTCTAACAATATAAAGATAGGCAATCGCAGATCCATTTCATCCATACTGCCAAGATAAAATTTATTGGAAAATTATCGACGGGTTCCAAAAAAGCATAGTTGAATAGAAAAAAATTGCATTAACTAGCACTGTTTCTTTGTGTGGAAAATTGAGTTCATCTGTATGGGCTATAATATTTTGCTAGCGGTTTAATCTATATTTAAAGGAATTTCTGGTTCCTTTCTGTTGGATTGTTATGAATATAGATGTCGGCATAATTAACTATAATGGCGGTGAAGAATTATCTATCTGTGTCAAAAGCCTCTTAGCACAAACCGAACCGGTGCGTATTTTTGTGTTTGACAATGCCTCTGCAGACAATTCGATTCAACGTTTGAAAGAACTGGGACTGGAATGCAAGATTATTGAAAGTGATAAAAACTTGGGGTATGCAGGGGCTTGCAATGGACTTCTGGATAATATGGATTCTGAAATCCAGGTGCTTTGTAATATGGATTTAGAGTTTGACCCAGCTTGGGCAAGGAATCTGCTTGCGTGTTTTGAACGCCATCCGGAAGCGGGGTCGGTAGCTAGTCTCGTGATGGAAAAGAGTGGAGTTGTGAATGCAGTCGGTGTACAATTTGGCAGAGACCTTTTTGCAAAAAATGAAGCGAGTGGGCTGAATATAGCTGATGCCGATGTACGTGAGAAGGAAGTTTTTGGCTGCTATGGTGCGGTGATGAGTTTTCGCAAAGAGGCGGCTTCTGCTACTGGCAAAATGGATGCGAGTTTTTTCTTATTTTTTGAAGAAACGGAATGGTATTTCCGTCATAACCTTGCCGGATTCAAAACGATTTTTTGCCCAGAAGCGAAGGTTTACCATGAACGTTCTATGACGACAGTGCGTTACTCTCCACTCAAACTTTTCTATTCCGAAAGGAATCGTTTGCGTACTGCAATTCGCCTGTTGCCTATGATCGATGTGCTGAAGTTGCCTTTCCGTGGGTTTGTGCGCTACTTGAATATGGCAAAAGGTGGTGTACCGGGGCAATCTGGCGATGGGAAAAAACTCTCGAAAGTCTCTATTTGCTGCGCACTATTGAAGGCCTGGTTACAGGCTGTGGCTATGCTTCCTGTGGAACTAGGTATTCGTAGGAGTTACCGGAAAAAGTTTGGCGATGTGGGGACAAAAACTCGCTATATTCTCAAAATGTATCCGATAACGAATCGTTGAAAGATGACTGACAAAATGCTTTCGGAATATGGCTTTATGCCGGTTCATCAATGCATAAAAATTTTCGGTTTATAAGTTTCTAAAAACTATTATCTAAGAATTGAAACATGGCTTTGTAGGCGTTGTCACGAGCAGGTTTACGCGAAAGGAAAAGGTCGTGGAGCCCGTTTTCAATTTCCTTGAGTTGTACATTTGAGCCGAGTTTTGGACCAAATTCGCGGATATGTTCCACGTTTAAAACGCCATCACAACGAGTATATTCTTCGCTCCAGTCATCGTCGCGGAAACTACAACTGCTATGCATTACCAGTATAGGAATTGTAAGGTTTAAACCTTCTTGAACGCGAACATGCCCCGTATGAATTGCATGTAGCCAACCGAAATCTATCGGAATACTACCACGAACTTTTAATTTAGGATTGTATTCCCACTCACCAAAATCCGTTTTTAAAAGACTTTTATCGTAGTTTTCGTTATGCCCGCGCGGAATTCCTAAGTCTGGAAAGAAAGCGCCAACCTTTGAAAGAACAGGAATAGCTAAACGACGAACGGGCCAGGGGTAATTCATTTCTAAAAAAGGGCTGTTTAATACAATCGCTGCAATATTTGCTTTTTTATGGTCTGCGGCATAAAGGCATGCAATGAGCCCACCAGTACTATGCCCAAGTAATACGAGTTTTATGGAATCGCCTTTAGCACGCCGAATAAACGCAATAGCGGAATCTATTTCAGCGTAATACTCTGCAATGTCGCGGAGTTCGCCGATGGTTTCTCCTTCGCGGTATGAACGCCCGTATTTATGTAAATCAATAGCGTAGAATTCATAACGAAGAGAATCCATTTTTTCTGCTAAATCACGTTGAAAAAAATAATCGTTAAATCCATGAATGTAAAGCACTGCTGCTTTTCGAATATCTGCTGGTTGTTGGGCTAATATCGAATCAGCTTGCTTTGCGCTATCTGTTTTCACAGATGCAAGTGTTGCATCGTAATGCACAAGAGTTGCCTTGTATTGCGCACTATCTCCTGCAGTAAATGTTTTAACAAAGAAAGGTTTGCCCAAGAAAGGGTCTGTTTTTTGAGCTTGTAAATTTGAAACAAATACAAGCGAAACTAAAATAGCAAGTGTTGTTATAACTTTCACAAATAAAAAATTAGAAAAAAGCCTTCATAAGAAAGCTTTTTAAGTTTTTTCTTAATTAAAAAATAGACGTTATCTATAAAACAATGCTAAAATTCAAAAAAGAAATGATTACTGTTTCAGCAATAACTTTTTGTTTTCTAAAATGCCATCGTTATCAAAGCGAACGGTTGGATTTTTTCCTTCTTTAAATGCATCTTCACTTTCATAAATGGAAAGGGCGAGAAAAACTCCAGGCATTTGGGCTACGTTTGTTTGTCTTGCAGGAATAGCAGAGGAAAAGGAGAATTCTTTTTCCATTTCGTCTTTGAAGGTTCCTTTTTTTATTTCAATGGTTTCTCCTAATTGTTCAATGGTATTTCCTGAATTGTTAACGAATTCGGCGACTATGTAAATATCAAAGAAGCAAGGAGCTACACCGGTATTTTTTACTTTTATGTTCAGTGTGTTGGTGGCGTTTTTTGAATCTGTAATTGTTAAAAATTCTGCGTTAGAAATTCTAAAATTATAACCAATTACTTTTGACATGGAATCTGCCAGAGCTTTGTTTTCATTGTAGAATCTGTAGCCTGCGTCATTGTCTTGGTCTAGTACGTAATAAGTTAAATGCGCTGTGGTGATTGCATCTACCCAACGTTCTCTAGTCCATTTTAGGTAGCCGCCAGGAATAACATCAGTGTATTCTAACATTGTGGCATAACTTGCATGGTTTTCAGCTATTGTGGGGAGATTTGCTTTATAGGCTCGCACTAAAGAATCAGGCCTGCCAGGTATTGCTATAAGGCCATCGTCGCGTTTTGTAATTCCAAGGCTAAGGGCGTATGTATAGACATCGCCTGCGCCATTAGAAGGTAATACAAGTAATGTTTTTTTAAAGACAGAGGCGTAATGTTCTAACATTTCCATTTGGATTTTTTCTGAAGGAACTTCGCTACCTTCTAAATGTGAAGCGTGCCATTCACCCCATTCTCCAAAGGAACGAATATCTATATATTCAATTCGAGGGTCGCCATCATACTTTGCTGCAAGTGCTGTTGCAAAATCTTTGGCGGCTTGTAAATAAATTGGATCGTCCCAAACAGGTACAACTGCAGTGGCTCCATTGTTTTTATAGGTGGCTGTGATTTTTTTTGCTCCCATTTCATAAACGTATTTTGGTGTCCAATCGTAATTTTCTTCTGGAGTGTTGTTATCCTTGATGAATGATGGAGAGTAAGGGAGTACGCGGAGAGCATAGCCCATGTTGTGTTCTGCTAGGGCATTTATTAAAGCATCTAATTCGCTCCAATCGTAAACGCCTTTTTCAGGGTTTAGTTTGTTCCATTGTTGGTGCCCGGACCCATAGGAAATTAAATCCCAAGCTTTGTTGTTTAAAGAGCCATAAGGACCATATTCAAATTCAGGCACAAATACCCAGGTGCCGCCTACAGGAACGGTAAATCCTTTATGAGGGTTAGAAAGAGGGCCGTTAAAAGGTTTTAAGGTGTAAATGATTTTTGTGGTATCAAAAATTTCGTCAATGGAACTTGAAGAACCGTTTAGAGATGAAGAACTTAAATCTGCTTCGGAATCTTCTGGGATGTTTACAGAAGAACTGCTAAATAAAGAGCTACTTAATGAAATTTCAGAAGAGCTTAATGAGTCTTCAACTAAGTCATTGTTTTCGCCGCTAATGGAATTTGCTGAACTTTCGCTATCACCACATGCGATAAACATAATGCCAAATGCTGCTAACATTCCTGCCAAAGTTAAGTGTTTCATTTTAGACCCTTTTGTTGAATTCTGCGATTTAAAATAAATTAAAATTTCCTACTAGGAAACAGTGTTTCAAAATATTAAAAGCTTATCCTTTCGAAAATAATAAATTGTCGGGTTGTTTTCTCTAGTAATTTCTTTTAAGTAAACATTTTCATTCAGTTCTGTTTTCACTATTGCCAAAAACAGAATATATTACAAGTAATGTTTTTGAGGTGTACATGAAAGCAAAATTCTTTTGGGCTTTAGGGCTTGTCTTGTTTTCTACTGAAGCTTTTAGTTCTGTTTATTATGTCGCAACCGATGGTAGCGATTCCAATGCAGGGACAAAAGAAAAACCATTTGCTACTCTCAACAAAGCAAACGATGTGGTGACTGCGGGCGATACGGTGTGGATTCGCGGCGGTGTTTACGATTTAAAGGATACCGTTTTTTATAAAGGGTATGAGATGACGGCCGCTATTCTTTTAACGGCAAGTGGCGAAAGTGATAGTAACCGTATTCATTATTTTGCTTATCCAGGTGAACGCCCTATTTTTGATGCTACAAACCTTCCTGTTGCAGCAGGTTATGATAAAAAAGATGGTACGCCAGAAGGCGCAATGACAACTTCACCTATTGTGATTGCTGCAAAATATTTGCATCTGAAAGGTTTTGACGTTCGTAATACTCCTATGAAACACAATTCAAATTCTGGAATTTTTATTCATAGAAGTAAGCATATTTTTTTAGAACACATAGATAGCCACCACAATGCTGGTCCTGGATTTTTTGTTCACGATGGGGCTTCAGGCGGTGGAGGCCATTTGTTCTTGAATTGTGATGCGCATGATAACTATGACCCTACTGGTTGGCAAGGTGATGGTGAAAATGCCGATGGTTTTGGCGTACATTATCAAACAGATGGCGATACAACGAAATTTGTTGGGTGTCGTGCTTGGTGGAATAGTGATGATGGTTGGGATGTGCTTGCTCAAGAATTCCCAGTAGTTGTAGAAAATTGCTATGCGATGGGAAATGGCTACATTGAATATGGAACAAATTTACCGCCCAATGTAAATGGTAATGGTTTTAAGATGGGGCCTAGTCGAAATAACGTAGGGCGTCATATTATTAAGAATAGTGTTGCATGGAATAATGTGGCTTCAGGTTTTTATGCTAATTATTCAAGTATTGGGAGTACTTGGTTAAATAATACTTCTTACAAAAATGGAGATCGTTCTTTTGCTATGCCTGGTAGAAGTTATGACACAGATGGTAAGGCAACAACGAATATAACGGTTTTAATGGGGCAAGACGCTCATGTGTTGAAAAACAATATTGCTTACCCGAATAAACTTTCTCAAATTGGAACTTGCTCGGCAGGTGAAAAACTTGAATATATTGTAGAATGCCCGGCTGGAGAAAATAACTCTTGGAATTTAGGGCTAAATTTGACTGACGATGATTTTGTGAGTTTAGATGACCCAAGTATGACTGTTACAGGGCAAGATCTTTCCACAATTCCTGGTATGCTTGGCCCGCGTAACGCAAATGGTAGTTTGCCGGATGTAGATTTTTTAAAACTTAAGGCTAATAGTCAAGTGATTGACAAAGGTGAAGATGTTGGTTTGCCTTTTGTTGGTAGTGCTCCAGATTTAGGAGCTTTTGAATATGGAATGCCTAAATCAAGCAGTTCTTTTGTTGAATCTAGTAGCTCTTCTGGTACAAACTTGTTGCTAACAAATCTTGGTGGTTTGGTTGAAAAGTTTGGTATGGCAGATGTATTTGATTTGCAAGGGCGCTATTTAGGTACATTACAGGCAGAGCAATTACGTGATAATGTTGAAATGGCCATTCAAAGCAAGTTCAAAAAATCAGGTGTATATCTTTTGCGCTATGGGCGTAACATACAAAGGGTAAATATCAAGTAGTATTTTTATTTAATTCATAATTTTATTTAAGAATGAAATTTATTCCTCGAGAAGTAAAAATTCTTGAGGAATATTATTTAATTGTAAGATTCTTTATTTTAAAATGAGTTTATATTAGTGAAATAAGTTTTCTGAAAAATCAGAAATAGAGGTGTGTATGATAAAAAAATTCATCGCAGGTTCACTTTTTGTTTCAGCAAGTCTTTTTGCAGAAGATGTTTTTATTACAGTAGACCAGTTTGGGTATCGTTCCGGAGATTCTAAGGTTGCAGTTTTGCGTGACCCTGTAAAGGGTTATGATTCTTTATTGTCATATACCCCAGGCTCTGTGATTAATCTTATAGATTCAGCCTCTGGAGAAGTTGTTTTTTCTTCGGCCCCTACAGCTTTTAATGGTGGCGAAACGGATACAATTTCTGGTGATAAAATTTGGTGGTTTGATTTTTCTTCAATAACAGTTCCAGGAACGTATTTTATTCAAGATGCTTCTGATGCTTCAAAAAAATCTTTCAATTTCCAAATCAGAGAGGATATTTATAACGATGTTTTGAAGGCTGCTCTTAGAGTGTTGTATTATCAAAGAGTGGGAATGGAAAAAGATGCTGCTTACGCTTTTGAAGAATGGGCAGACGGAATGAACCACGCTCAAGATACGAAGGCGAGGTATTTTTTAGATAGTACAAATGCTAGTTTAGAACGTGATGTGAGTGGTGGCTGGTTTGATGCTGGCGATTATAATAAGTACACAGATTGGAATGGAAATTATGTGGAAACTTTATTGAGCGCTTATTTAGAAAGGCCAAAGGCTTTTACAGATGACTATGATATTCCTGAATCTGGCAATGGTATTCCTGATATTTTAGATGAGGTGAAGTGGGGCTTAGATCACATGCTTCGTTTGCAAAATGAAGATGGATCTGTTATTTCTGTAATAGCAGAAGATCAGGTGTCGCCGCCTTCGGCGGCGACAGGGCGGACTTATTATGGAGCGCCTAATGCTACGGCAACTTACTCTGCAGCAAAAGCCTTTGCCATTGGTGCTTATGTGGCAAAGCTTATCAAAAAACAAGAATACTCTGAAAAATTAGCAGATGCAGCTATTCGAGCTTTTACTTGGGCAGAAGTACACCAAGATTCCTTATTCTATAATAATAGCTCTGATCATGGCACGGCTGGTTTAGCAGCAGGGCAACAAGAAATTGACCCTAGTGGAGATGACGTTAATTGCGCAAGACTTCTCAATCGTGTGGAAGCTTCCTTTAGAATGTATGAATTAACGGAAGATCCTTCTTACCTGCAAATTTTCGAAGAGAATTACACACGATTCCCTTTAATGAATGGCTGGGGCGATCAATATCGTTATGAGCAACATTTAATGTTTTTACGCTATCATTCCTACAAAGATGGGAAAGCGGATATTAAATCAGAAATTGAAACGCGTATTGTGAAACTCATGAATAAGTCCAGTGATTTTATGGGCGCTTATAATTCTGATGGTTATCGTTCTTTCATAAGAGATTATAACTGGGGTTCAAATTCTGCAAAAGCTTCTTATGGTGTTTTATATGGGAAATTAGCAGAATTAGGAATTTCTGGAATTGATGCAGAAACCTATAAATCTGCAGCGCAACAATACATCCATTACATTCATGGGGTCAATCCCTTTGGACAGGTGTATATGACAAATATGTCACGTTATGGTGCAGAAAAATCTTTAACTCGGATTTATCACAAATGGTTTGAAGTTGGCACAAAATGGGATTATGTAGGTGAAGGGAAATTTGGTCCTGCTCCTGGCTATGTTTCTGGAGGACCGAATAATCGTTATGCTTGGGATAATTGTTGTGCAAAATATGATGCCGATAATTCTGTAAAGGGTTGTGGCAGTGCTTCAAATAATCAGTTGTGCTATGCTTCAGAAAGGCCTGTTGCAGAACCTTCAGCAAAAATGTATAAGAATATCAATGCCGGATGGCCAATTAATTCTTGGCAATTAACAGAGCCAAGTCTTGGTTATCAAACAAAGTATATTCATTTGATTTCTAAGTATGTTGAAGAAAAGGGAAGGGATATTTCTGAGATTTCATCGGGTGTGGTGACAAAGCCTATGGCTCAGCTTTTAAAGGCAAAGTTTGTAGGGAATAAACTTGAAATTGCTTCTGAAACTTCTGTTCGTAGTGTCCGGATTTTTGATGTGAATAATAAAGAAGTGATGCGCTTTAATGAAAATCGTGGAACGCTTTCTTTAGATGTTTCCACTTTACGGGCGGGCGTTTACGGAATTAGAGTTTCTACTGATAAAAATACGATTACAAAAATTTTAGCCAAGTATTAAAAATCTTTTAAATAAAAAAATTAAAAATCAGTTGCAAGAATCTGGCGCCCGCGCGAGAAGGGGGGGGGGTGTCGTTGGGT
>JAZQSE010000037.1:0-50170 GCA_045629945.1 Fibrobacteraceae bacterium | reverse complement strand
AAATGGCAAAAGCGATGCTTGTAGAAGGAATTCCTATTGATAAAATCAGGATTATTTCTGGATTATCTGAAGAGGAAATTAAAAATCTATAACTTTTTATTTCAAAAGCCTCCTGCTTTTCAGCAGGAGGCTTTTGATTTTTTTACTTGTAAGGACTTCTTGATAAGTTTTACAGATGACCGCGTCGTCTTAAAAGACTCCTCGCCATGACAACTTGTTGTTAGATCGCCACACTGCGTTCGCCATGACAAGTTGTTTCTACACTTGCCGCTCGGTTCTTGTCATTGCGAGACGTGTAGAATACACGGCGTGGCAATCTCATCGCCCACGACTTGCCCGCGAACCTTGTCATTGCGAAGCTTGAAAAGCTTTTTTGCGAAGCCTAAATGTGAGCCTGCCACGAGCCACACTTGTGGCGTGGTGGAAGCAATCTCCTTATTTGCATATAAAACCAAATAAAAGAGGCCTCTCAAATCTGAGAAGCCTCTTTTGTAGCTATGAAAAATTAATGCTTGTTGACTCGTAATTGAGTATAAGCAGAACCTTGACGAATGCGCACAATGAAAGTTCCCGAATTCATTTGTTCCATATTAATAAAATGAACGCCAGCATTCAAGAAATTATTGTGTTCAAAATGGCGGTTTCCCAACATGTCAAAAACTTCTACTTTTGTAATACCAGATTTTGGCAATGAAAATTCTACACCATTCTTAAGGATTGTTGTATAGAAAGAGTTAGAAAGAGGTTTACGAATTGCTGTAGGCAAACCATTACATTTGACATTGTCAATATAGAGTTCAGAAGAAGTTCCTGTTTCGCCTTCGTATTGCCAGGAGAAGGCACTTACAGAAGAACGGGCGTCAGAAATATTCTTAGCTTCACCCCAACCGCTTGGTTGTTGTAATTCATTCCAGGAAAGCGTTACAGATTTCCATGAATTAGATTGAGATTGATCAGAACCAAAGAATGCATAATCAGCATTTACAGGGCTTTCAATGCGGAAACGGTGTGCTGAACCTTTATAGTCATAAGAGATGGACTGGCAATTAGACAAGTCTGTTGTTCCTGCACTTGTATTCATATAAACGCCAACGCCAGCAAATGGACTATATGCATACCCACCCTTGTTTAAAGAATAAGAAAGTTGAACGCCTTTAGAAGAATTGTTGCCTTCAGCGAGATTGACGCTTGCTGTAGAAGCCCCGCTGTTATTAGCATCTGTGAAAGTGAACCATTCTCCGCCCCAAGCAGAAATCAAATCATTATCTTCAAAATTGTCCAACAATTCACCTTGGCTATAGTTACCAGATCCAGAGTTTCCAGAACCTGAGTTACCTGAGCCTGAATTTCCAGAATTGTTGTTTCCAGTGTTATTATTATCGCCTGTATTATTGTTGCCAGAACCACTTCCGCTACCGGTTTTACATGCGGTATATGTTGTTGGGTTTGAAGACAAATAACCTTTTACTGCAGAACCAGATTCTGTGTATTGTAAGCTATTTGGAGAACTCCCGCCAGAGAAAGCGGCTGTTCCTTCATCAATTTTTGAAGCAGACCAGTTTGCCCAGGAAAGTTTATGAGTATTCATCCAATTTTGCCAACCAGAGTTAGCACCAGAAACATTTCCACCACCATCTGCGTTACCTGTTCCCCATTCAGAAACAAATACAGAAAGACCTGCATTCATTGCTTTTAAAGCATTAGCGCCTTCACCACTTGTAGAATGAGAACCCGCATAGTAATGGAAAGTATAAGCTATGTTTTGGCCGCTGACTTCATTACCTATAGCCATATCTGGACGTTGGTCCCAAGAAGGATCACCAACAAGAATCAAATTATCTGAATATTCTCTAATAACCGAAACAATTTGATTGGCATAATTTTTTACAACACTCCAATCAATTTGTAATGGTTCGTTATAAACTTCAAATATTACGTTATCGTATTGACCATAATCTCTAGCCATTTCTTGGAAGAAAGATTTAGCACTTGATACTTGGTTATGGGCATCATGAGAGTGCCAGTCAATGATAACATAAATATCATGTTTAATGGCCGCTTCAACAACCGTTTTCATAAACTGTTTTTGCGTACTAGGGTCAGAGCCATAACCTTTATATTCACCCCAGTCTTCGTTCCCTGTTGCCATTGCTGCGCGAATAATCTGGATTTTCATATCCTTAATCATTGTAGAAATCGCGGCTTCTGACCAGAAATCGGTTGCTTTAGAAAGCAAGCTCCAATAGAGGCTCATCCCTCGCACTTGAACTTCTTTACCTGTAACAACTCCGTCACAAGAGCCATAAATTTGCCCTTTTCCACTAGAGTTTTTACCTGCTACAAGTTGCCCATACTGACTTACAGGCCCGACTCTTGTAGGAGTAATTGCTGCAAAAAGTGCAGTTGCTGAAAGTAACAGCGGAAGAACTAGTTTTTTCATAACGACCTACCAAAAAATGTTGTTTTAAATAAACCTTATCGCTTGGTCATGATTGATTGTGTAAATTCATCTGTCACGACTCACACTTGTAGGGTTTATTTAGAGGGTTTTATAGAAAATAATGACTAAAAGTTAAGCCGGCATTAGGAAAAAAACTTTTTTTGTATACAAGTGTATAAATTTGCAATTTTTCACATTTTTTCACATTTTTTCACAAAAAAAACTCCCAACAAGGGAGTTTTTTACCGGAAGAAGAGGGACTCGAACCCCCAAGCCTTACGGCGGCGGTTTTCAAGACCGCTGACTTACCAATTAGCCTATTCTTCCAAAGGTGCCTATAAGATAATAATCTATTTTAAATCTGTCAAACAAAAAAACCTCTCAAATGAGAGGTTTTTTTGAAAGTGGCTCCGACAGGAATTGAACCAGTGACACGCGGATTTTCAGTCCGCTGCTCTACCAACTGAGCTACAGAGCCAAATGTTGAAGCAAAATTACTTTTTCTTCTAATTTTTGTCAAGGGATATAAATAAAAACTTTAAGTTTCATTTAAAAAATACCCCAAAAAACAGGCTATTAAAGAATTCTATCAAAAATTATGCGTTAGCGGCATTCGCCCAAATGGGTTCGGACTCTGGGGGAGCCCAGAGGCTGAACGGACGAGCAGCGCCGCATTTTTAGGCTAGATGGGTATTTGCAAAACAAGTTATGATGCAAAGCCTATCCGCTAAGTAAACAATCGAAGCGAATGCAAAAACTCTTGTTTGTATGCGGTATAGGATTTCGCTAAAGAAAATCTTGCAGGCAGATTACATCGCTTACAAGTTCTGCCGCAGATAACAAGTTTTAAGAAAAAATGCGGCGCTGCAAGATAACGCGAATAGAGCGTAAACGCCCCCCCAAAAAAAAATACCGCATCAAATGGCGGTATTCAGTTGAATGATTTTTATTTCAGCGTAAAAGAATTAAACCTATTATCCCGACTGCCCAAACATACCATGAGAAATAATGCAGTTTTCCTTTTTGGACAAAAGCCATTAACCATTTTAACGCAAAAATCCCTGAAACAAACGAAACAAGCATACCAACAAGCAAAGCCACATCTAAAACGCCTGCATTCTGACAAGCTTCTGTCATTTTATCTGGGCCCTGGCACTTAAACCAATCCAGGAAATCCAATAAAGCGGCGCCACCAACGGCAGGAATACTCATTAAAAAAGTAAATTCTCCAGCATACTTTCTTGAAATTCCCATATAAAGCATAAAACTGGTTGTTGAACCACTGCGGCTAATACCCGGGATACAAGCAATACCTTGAACGGTCCCTGTAATCAATGCGCGCCACCAATTCATTGGTTTTGCTACCGCTTCCGGATATTTAGGGCCAGTTGGGGCAAATTTTGTGCAAAAAAGTAAAGTCCCTGTCACTAACAAAGCAACGCAAACGGCACGCGGATTTTGGAACAAACTTTCTAACTGGTCTTTAAAACCAACACCCACTACTGCTGTCGGAACAGAAGCAATGATAATAAACAAAGCATAATTTAACTGTTCCTTCTCCCGACGAAAAATTCCCAAAAGCATATCACAAATTTTTTTGCGGAATATAACGAATATGGAAAGAAGTGTTCCTGCATGAAGCATAATATCAAAAAACATTCCTGCTTCTTGCATTTTTAAAATAGCTTTTCCTAAAACTAAATGGCCGGAACTAGAAACCGGAAGAAATTCTGCAAGCCCTTGCAAAAGGCCTAAAATAATTGATTCTAACATAGCTTGAAATATAGAATTTTTGATTTTCGCGTCAAAGTTTTAGCTTTTTATGCTTTCCAATTAATCATAAAAAACTATTTTATGACAATGGAAAAAGAAAAACGGAAATATTTGCTCTGTTTTCATGATTTGAGTATTGACAATACTTCTGAAGTTTTACCTATTCTCAACAAGCTTAAAAGTATTATCGGAAATCCCTTCCCGGTTCTCGTTATTCCAAACACAAAAAATGTTCCAAAAGAGCAAGTTTCAGAATTTTCTAGTGTTTTACAAGACCTTCAAAATGACGGCTTTGAACTTTTAATTCACGGTTTTAACCACCAGGCAGATAAGAATTTAACCCGAAATTTATATGGTAAAATTGCTTTATCTCTTACCAATGACGAAGCGGAATTTGCAGGCCTTCAAGAAAAAGATTCTGCACTCCTTTTACAGAAGGCTTTTCAACGTTGGGATTCATTTAATCTAAAACAACCTATAGGCTTTGTGGCTCCGACCTGGCATGGGAATCGTTTCCTTAAAAAACAAGTTCTTGCTAATGATTTGATTTTTGAAGAACGTTTCTTTTTGAGAAAAAATAATTGCAAAAAAATATTTTCGCCTGTTATCAGCTTTGCTGGCATGCCTAAATTTTCATTTCCACTTTTATTTTTAGCAGGAAAAACTTTAAATCTATTTTCTCCTGGAATCCCGCGGCTAGCCCTCCACCCTTCAGACTTTCCATTCTTAGAAAATAAAATTTTCAAACTTGTTGAAGCAATAAATAAAAATTTCACGTTCTCTTTTTACAGAGATTTATTTTAAACATCAATCTTTTTTAGGAATTTGAATTTCGTATTTCGCTTTATTTTGAAGTTCATCTTCTATTTCAATTTCAACAGTTTTTAATGAATCTTGTAAAAAACGTTTTTCCAAAACTATTTCTTTAGGTTCAGAATCGTATTCTACTGGAATCCATTGCGTAGAATCTTTTAATAAAACTTTTATTGCATTTCCATTTTTTATCCCTGCAAATTTTTCAATCACAGGAACACGAAGAACTGGTTCTGATTTTCCCATTACAGAAGCTAAAGCCCAATACGGATTTCCAAATGCCGGCGCGGTTGTATCCGTTATTGAAGCAATATCACGCATTTCATTCATAGAAATACAAAGTCCTTTTTTCGTTTTATTTTGTTTGCTAAAATAAAACCATTTTCTAGTTGTTTCTCCAAGATAATACAAAGGATTTTTAGCATACGATTCCGCTACACAAAATTTTAAATCACCTAAAAAATGTAAGCCTTTCGGGTGAAACTCCAAATACGATAAGGAATCCGTTTTTGTTTTTTTATAAGCTAACGCTTGTTTCCATGAAACGTTTTCTAATTTGGGTAAAGAAAGTTCAAACTCAATTTCATTTTCAGAAAAATGCCATTTGTTCTTTTTATTCGCTTGCAATAACTGTATAAATACGGAATCTTCCGGGAACTTGATAAGATAAGCTTTCGGGAACTGTTCTAAAATAGTTGCCACTAAAATTTCTTTTCCTTTATAAAGTTCACATAAATCATTTTTTATTTTCTTGCCAGTTTTTGAAAATAATGGAATGGCTGTCTGGCAATTTTTAAATGAAACAAAGGTTCTTGATAAAAAAGAATACAAGAAAGAATCCTGGTAAAGTTGTTTTTTTATTGGCTGATTATCAGGGCAAGTTTCTTGCAGCGTTAAGCGAAGTGATGTTGTGTTAGAATTAAAATCTTCTACTTCTAAAAAAAGAGAATCTGTATTCTTTGGTACACTAGCATTTATATAGTGCCAATCACCAGCAGTATCCGCTTCTTCGGCAAACAACAACTCATTTCTGATTTTTATCATTTCCTTGTAAGAAAGTGTGTCTTGGATTTTTTCATAAAATTTTCCTTTTTCAGAAAACAAGGAAAGCCGCCGTACGGACATTGGGTTTTCTAATGGTTCTCTAGAATAATCGGCTATTTTAAATGCTAAAAACAAATTCCCTTTTGATGATGGTTTTTCTATACAATGATTTTGCAAAGCTTCTTGTGAAGTCGTTTTAAATTCTAAATGATTCCAAACAGCAGACGCAAAAACAAACGGAGCGATTGTATCGCTACAAGCAACTGCATTTTGACAAGGTGAAAAAATTTCAGAACCTTCACGAATTTCTAAATGCAAATGCGGGTTTCCTATTCCAGAACTCCCTGCAAAAGATAAAGTATCTCCTTTGCGGAAAGAAACTTTGGGATAAATTTTAACGTCATTTTGCTTTAAAGTTTTTTGCTTTTCCAACACCAGAGAATCTAAGGTTTCAGAGAACCCACTTTGGTGTGCAAACACCCAAGTTTTTCCACTTTCTCCTTTAAAGAAAAAAACTTTGCCATAACCATAGGGCGAAATACGTAATTCTTCTACAACGCCATTTTCTGGAGCAAAAATCGGCCAACCTTCTTGCATTTCTGTAGAATAATCAATACCTGCATGGTAGCGCGTTCCACGATTTTCTCCAAATGAAGAAGTTAAAAAAGCATTTTTTGCAAAAGGGAAATATATAGAATCTGCAAAGGCAGTACAAACAAAAAGCAATGCAAAAATCAAAAAACGCATAAGCAAATATTAGCCAGAAAAACGAGCAAGGAATGTCTGGAGTCTTTCGTTTTCAGATTGCCCAAAAACAAATTCAGGAGTTCCTTGTTCCACCACAACGCCTTGATCCATAAATAAAACTTTATCGGCTACATCACGGGCAAAAGCCATTTCATGAGTAACTATTACCATTGTCATTTTCTTTTCGGCAAGGCTTTTGATTACTTTTAAAATCTCTCCGGTCAATTCTGGGTCAAGAGCACTTGTAGGCTCATCAAAGAAAAGAACTTTGGGTTGTAAGGCTAAAGCCCTTGCAATACTTACGCGTTGTTGTTGTCCGCCAGAAAGTTCGCAAGGGTATGCTCTAGCTTTATTTTCTAAACCCATTTGAGAAAGCAGTTCTAAGGCAAGACTCCTTGCTGCTGGTCTATCCATACCAAGAACCCGAATCGGTGCGATGGTTATATTTTGCAAAACCGTCAAATGAGGAAACAAATTAAAGTTCTGGAAAACAAGACCTGTTGAAAGTCTTATGTCTCTGAGGACACTTGCCGGCGCGTATTTTGCCATTCCGTTTTTTGTCCGCCCAGCAAGTATCATGTCTTTGCCATTAACACTTACAAAACCACTATCTAAAGTTTCTAACTGTGTAATGCAACGAAGAAGCGTACTTTTCCCAGAACCACTCGGGCCAATGATAGACAGAACTTCACCCGCATTTAAATCAAACGAAATATCTTTAAGGACTTGGTTGCGCCCAAAACTTTTTTTCACATGAGCCACTTTCAGAATAGGCTGTTTTTCTGATTGCATATCCATTTTACCTACTCCATTATTTGTAATAATTCAACTTGCGTTCGGCATAAGCAAACAACAAGCTCAATAAAAGATTCGCTACATAATAAAATACACCAGCAACAAACAACGGATAAATACTTGCATAAGCAGCTTGTTGTTTTTTGGCCAAAGCGAATAATTCTGTTACGGCAATAACTTGAGCAAGTGATGTATCTTTTACAAGTGTAATGACTTCATTTGCACTTGCAGGCAAAACACGTTTTACAACTTGAGGCAAAATAATTCTAAAAAAGGTTTGTGCTTTTGTAAGACCAAGCATATAAGCCGCTTCATACTGCCCTTTAGAAATAGACTGTATACCTCCACGGAAAATTTCTGCAAAATACGCCGCATAGTTTACAGAAAACGCCGCAATAACTGCCGGGAATCTATCAAAAGAAATATCAAAACCAGAATATTCACCCAAATAATAAGAACCAAAATAAATAGCCACTATCTGCAAAAGCAGTGGAGTTCCACGCATAACCGAAATGTAAAACGAAACAGGGTAACGCACAATGCGGAAACGACTCATTTTCAAAACAGCCACTAGCAAACCAAGTGGAATAGAAAATAAAAGCGTCAAACCGAAAATAGCAAGCGTTGTTTTAAAACCACCTAAAAGTATCGGGACAAGAGAAGCTAAATCAGACATAACAGAACAAAGATAGTAAATAGAAATTGTCAGAATTATTTTCTTTGGGTTTCTTAAAGCCGATAACCTTTTTCCTAATTAAAAAAATTTCTATAATCTTGAAATGATGAATAACGATACAGCTTTAATAATTGAAGGCGGTGGTATGCGCGGGGCTTATGTCACCGGCGTTTTGGATTTTTTACTTGAAAATAAAATCCAGTTTGGTGCTTGCTATGGTGTTTCTGCTGGTGCCGGGCACGCTTGTTCTTTTTTATCAGAACAAAAAGGGCGGGCTATTCGAGTTTCTACAGAATACCTTACCGATGCACGCTATGTAGGTATACGTAGCCTTTTAAAAACAGGCGATTTTTTTGAAAGCCAGTTTATCTACGACACCATTCCAAAAAAAATGGACCCTTACGATTATGAAACTTTTTCAAAAAATCCGACTAAGTTTTTCGCTGTAGCCACTTCTTTAGAAACCGGAAAACCAGAATATTTTCTGATAAAAGATTTATACGTTGACATGCCAAAAGTCGTGGCGTCTTCATCGTTACCGTTTCTTTCAAAAAACGTTTTTATTGATAACAAACCTTACTTAGACGGCGGTGTTAGCGATTCCATTCCGTTTAAAAAAGCGTTGCAAGACGGCTATAAAAAAACAGTTATCATTTTAACTCGTGATATTCATTACCGCAAAAAGCCGTTCAAATTCAAAAAACTTCTGCAATGGAAATATGGTAAATACCCTTTATTTATAAAAACCATGTTAGAGCGTGCTGATAATTACAACCAGACTATTGAAGACATAATCGCTCAAGAAAAAGAAGGTAAAATTTTCGTTATTCGCCCAAGCGAAGAATTACACGTCGGGCGCCTTGAACGTGATAAAGAAAAGGTTAAAGCATTACATACTTTAGGTTTTTCAGATGCTTTAAAACAAAAGCAAGCATTATTAAATTATCTTTCTGACGATTAAATATTCTTTAGGATTCTAATGATTTCTGGTGAAAATCTTTTTGCTGTAGTTTTGCCTGCTGGCGGGCTTGGCTTACGTATGGGCGGACAAATTCCGAAACAACTTTTGCCTTTAAAAGGTAAACCTGTTTACAGACATTCTCTTGACACTTTCCTTTCATTAAAAGAAATTTCTGAAGTGGTGCTTGCCGTACCACAAGATTGGAAAGAACATTTTGAAAATGATATTTTAAACGCCGGCATTTCTACTGAATGGAAAAACAAATTAAAAATTGTCGTTGGCGGTAAAGAACGCTGGCAGTCTGTCCGAAATGGTGTTCACGCTCTTACATCTAGTGCCAGATATGTTTTGGTTCACGATGTTGCAAGGCCATTTATTTCTAAAGAACTTTTAACGCAAATTTTTGAAACACTTGTTTCTAAAGGTTCTTGCATTGTCGCTAAAGAATGTGCCGATACCGTAAAAGTGGTTACAAATGGCAAAATCGAAAAAACACTGGATAGAAATACAATTTGGCTTGCCCAGACTCCACAATGTGCTTCTGTTGAATTACTCAAAAATCTTTATCAAAAAATTGACAAAGCTCCATTAGATTTTTTGCCAACAGACGAAGCTTCTATTTTAGAATATTTCGGAGAACAAATTTTTATTGTTAAAGGCAATTCCTTAAACGATAAACTCACAACCCCCGAAGATTTTGAACGTTTTTCAAATTTGAAATTCTGATTTAAACTTCAAACATCGCTAAATAAAGTCCAAGAATCCAATTGCCGTAAATAAATACAATTGGTGCGGCTAAAGCAAGAAACGGCCCAAAGGGGAATTCTCCTGCAGTCGTTTCTGATTCTGTGCCAAACGCTTTTGCGTAAACAAGCCTTGCTGGGAACACAATGCAAATGCCAATGAAAGAAGCAAGAATCAATGTTTCAAAAGCAAGGGGTGCACCCATTAAAGCCCCATAACCAGCAAGTAGTTTTACATCTCCCAAACCCATAGCTTGTTTTCCAAGAATTTTTGCAATAATTTTTGCAAACAAATATAAGCCACCACCAGCAATTAAAGCTCCTAAAATACTTTGCAAAGGCGTTATCCCACCAGGAATAAATGAAATCATTATTCCAAAAACAATTCCACCGATAGAAATCGTATCCGGTAAAAGATGGTAGCGAAAATCAATGACAAAAACTGGTACCAATGAAATCATTAACCACAATAAAGCTAAAAACGGGAATAACGTTTCTAAAGAAAGAGGCATACCATTTGAATAAAATACACGCCACAATACAAAAGCTAAAAATGTTGTTAAAAGTGTTGAAAAATCAACTAATAAAGAACCTTTACTCATTTTGGAATGGCAACAACTACAACGGAAACGGGCAAATAAAATTCCCAAAAACGGAATCTGAAACAAAACGGGAACAGGCTTTTTACAATGAGAGCAGGTTTCTTTTATACGTAAAGAAATGTCAAAGGGCATGCGCCGAATCAAACGATTAAAAAATGCGGCGGCACAAAATCCAAAAACAATAATTACAGGAATCAAAATACTAAATGGGATATTCTGCATAAAAAAAATATAGAAAGGATTGTATAAAAAAATCTTCTAGAAAACTTCTCTAGTAATTAGAAAACTCCCCGAAAGCTTTGCTTTCGGGGAGAAATTCTACAGAATAGAATAAAATAAATTAAACATCTATTTTAGGAAGCCCGGCAAAAGCTTTTTCTAATTCTTCGTCTGTCGGGATGTAGTCCCCCATAACGCCGGAATTAAACTTTTCGTAAGCCACCATATCAAAATAGCCAGTTCCAGTTAATCCAAAAACGATATTTTTAGATTCACCATTTTCTTTGCATTTCATAGCCTCATCAATCGCAACACGAATGGCATGGCTACTTTCCGGAGCAGGCAAAATACCTTCTGTTCTTGCAAAGAGACGCGCTGCTTCAAAAACGCTTGTCTGTTCTACAGAAACGGCTTCCATTACTTTTTGATCGTAAAGTTCAGAAAGCACAGAACTCATACCGTGATAACGGAGACCGCCAGAATGGCTAGAAGCAGGCATAAAACCTGAGCCCAATGTGTACATTTTTGAAAGAGGGCAGACTTTACCTGTATCGCAGAAGTCGTAAACATAACGACCTCTTGTTAAACTCGGACAAGAAGCCGGTTCAACAGCAATAAAACGATAATTCGCTTCGCCACGGAGTTGTTCGCCGACAAATGGAGAAATCAAACCGCCAAGATTTGAACCTCCGCCAGCACAACCAATGATTATATCGGCTTTAACACCGATTTTCTTTAAGGCCGTTTGCGTTTCAAGCCCTATAACAGTCTGGTGCAAAAGAACCTGATTTAAAACAGAGCCCAAAACATAACGGTAACCATCTTGCTTTAATGCCGATTCAACCGCTTCTGAAATGGCACAGCCTAAGCTCCCTGTTGTCCCTGGGAATTCTGCAAGAATTTTTCTACCCACTTCTGTTGTGTCAGATGGCGACGGTGTTACAGAAGCACCATAAGTACGCATCACCTCTCGACGGAATGGCTTTTGTTCATAGGAACATTTAACCATGTAAACCTGGCAATCCAAATCAAAGAAAGCACAAGCCATTGAAAGGGCTGTTCCCCATTGACCAGCACCAGTTTCTGTTGTAACACCTTTTAAGCCTTGTTGTTTAGCATAATAAGCCTGGGCAATAGCTGAATTGAGTTTGTGACTACCCGAAGTATTATTGCCTTCAAACTTATAGTAAATATGTGCAGGTGTTTCTAATGCTTGTTCTAAAAAGTAAGCACGAACAAGTGGAGACGGTCTGTACATTTTATAAAAAGTGCGAATGTCTTCTGGAATTGGAAAATAAGCGGTATTTTCATCTAATTCCTGTCGAATCAATTCATCACAAAAAACCGAACTCAATTCTTCTGCAGAAATAGGCTTCATCGTTTTGGGATTCAAAAGCGGAGCTGGTTTCTTTTTCATATCCGCCCGGACATTGTACCAAGCCTCTGGCATTTCATTTTCTTGAAGATAAATCTTGCAAGGGCCGTCAATTTTCAGCGAATGTTTCATTTTTATATCCTTTTTATTGTGTAACCTTTTACTCCTTGGCCGTGAGAAACATAAAAAAAGCTCCGTCCAAGGAGCCTGTTTTATGAAAACCCAACAAAAACAAGACTCCTTTTATAGAGCCTGCCACCACCAAAGGTTAATGCGTGTTACGTTTTTCATGCCACAAATATATGAAACCCTTTAACTCTTGGCAATATCTATTATAAAAAATGCCTTTAAAAAAGCTTTCATCTAAAAGATAAATATTCTAAATCGTTAAAACTCAAATAACTTATCAGGAACTTTGTCTCATAGATACATAACAACCAAATTTTGTGCCACTTAAAAAACAAGAATATATTGAAGAATTTAAAGAATAGTGAGAAGTAGTTAAGTAATAAGCTGGACGAGAAACTCCTTCTGGAATTGAATAAAAAAATAAACCGCCCTGACGGGCGGTTTAGAAAAGCTATTTCAATTGTTTGAAATTACTTTGCGCTTACGTCGTACTGAGCAACAACGTTACCTTGGTTGTCGAGAGCACGAACAATGTTTTCATCACGTTGGAGAGTGAGGTTAGACTTGTTGCCCTGAGCGTCTGTCAATTCAACAGAGAGGGAACCGTCTGCGTTCTTCACTGCAGCAACTTGGTTACCTTGAGCGTCCTTTTCATAGTAGGTGTCGCCAGAAGCAAGTGGGTTTGAACCTGTCCAGAATTCAACAGTGTTCAAAACAAGACCGTCAACCAAGCCCAAGCAAATGTAATATACAGGAATTACATTCATAACAAAGTGAACAATAGAATTGATCCACTTGTCACCAAGGGTTCCGTTCCAGTCATGAAGTTTGTTAAAGCAAGCATTGCTACCATAGCAACCAGTGAAAGCAATAGCAGCGGCACAGGAAAGAGCGATAAACGCTTTTTTCATAATTTACTCCTTGAAAAAAAGTCCTTTTCTGAAAAGACCCCTATAATTTAGATAAAAATGACTAAGTGAGAATTTTTTTTTTGCTTTTCCGAAATAAATCACATTTTTTTGTAAAATCATTACGCCAACATAACTCATTCTGACTCATTCTTTTCTTTTTTTTTACACTTTCTCGCAAAAAATTTAAATTATAAAGACTTTCTATATAAATTCTATGCTTAAACTATTAAAATTTTTAATAAGAAATAGCTTAACTCAAATACTATTTCTCCAGTTTATTTTCATCGCCATCCTTAGCGTTGTTTTTTCGTCTTTTTTCAGCAATAAAATTACAGAACAATACACACATAAATTCCACCACACAGAAGAAGTTCATTTTAATGAGTTTAATCGTTCTTTCTCCGAAAATTTAAAACGAAGTGAAAAAAACGTTGCTTTGCTTGCTAAAATCCTTTCTTCTTTAAAAGGTGATTATACTGTTCTACAAAAAAGTGCGCCATTAAAATATGCCGATTATTTCTCTGGCGAATCTATGGATTTTTTCAACTTGAATGGAAAATGCCTTACTTGCGAAAATGATTCTATTGCAAATAAAATCTGGAATGGTCTAGATTCTTCAAAATGGATTCATTCCCCTGAATTTACAGGAAGGTTTGTGCGCTACCCTGTATATGATAGCGACAAACTTTTCGGTTATTTTTGCGCTAAAATTTCTCTTGCACGACTTTTTCCTGCATTTTCTACAAACAAAAAATCACAATACGCTTTAGCCGACGAAAACAAGAATCTTTTATTCGCTTCAAAATCTGCTTCTAGTTTTCCTCTTCAAAAATACATTGAAGAAGCAAGCCAAAGCCATTTAGACAAAGGTTTTTTAAACGACTCCACCAATTCTAACCACATTTATTTTATCAAAGAAAAAAACTACACTCTTTTCTTTTTACACCAAAATGACCCCGCAGATGAATTAAATAAATTCCTTTATCTTTCTAACTTAATTATCATTTTGATTATTCTTATATGTTTTGTAAGTAATGCTTTCTTTATTTTTTATCACCTTTTGCGCCCAATTATAAAAGTCAATCGGAAAATCCAAAAAATTGCAGAAAATAACTGGCAAGGTAAAATCAACCAAAGAACCAGAATCAAAGAATTACGAGAATTGTTTAACATTCTTGATTCTCAGCTCCAACTTATACAAGGCCAACAAAAAACACAGAATGAACACAGAGAATATCTAGAAAAAGAAATCCTGAAAAAAATTGAAGAACTTGAAAGCGCAAACCAACGCCTTCAAGAAATTTCCAAAACAGATGAACTTACTGGTTTACCCAATAGACGTGACATTAAAGAAAAGATTGCTCTTGAAATCAGCCGCGCTAAACGCTTCCATAGTAATTTTTCGCTTTTGCTTTTAGACATTGACTATTTCAAAAAAATCAATGATACTTTCGGGCATTTGGCAGGAGATTATGTTTTAAAAGAATTTGCAAATATTGCTCAAAAACTTTTGAGAAAATACGACCATGCGGCTCGATTTGGAGGCGAAGAATTTTTAATTGTTCTCCCAGAAACCAATGAAGAATCTGCAAAAATCGTTGCAGAACGTTTCCGTTCTTTTATAGAAGCTTATCCTTTTGATTATAACGGGAACAAACTTTGTATTACAGTTTCTATCGGTATTGTTTTGTTTGATCAGAATACAGGACTTGAAGGGAGTTTACTTTTAGCCGATAAAGCTCTTTACAGAAGTAAAGAAAATGGGCGAAACCAAATCACAGTCTGGACTCCGGATTTAAAATAATTCACCCATTTTTAATGCCGTTCATTTTCAAATGGCTTTAAATTTTTAAAAAATGCTAATTCGTTAAAATTGGCTTTCAGAATTTCAATGCTTGCTCCGATTAAATAAAGCGAGCCCGTAATCAGAATCGGAGTGCTGACATTCTTTGAAACGTCTTCCAAAAATTCCGGACTCATAAGATTTCCTGATTTAACCTTTAACCCGAGATTTTCTATTTCCATTTTTAATGTTTCAACCGGTGTAAAACGCTCATAAGGAGTTCCCGATGGGTAAAATTCCGAAACGACGTTTGATAGCATCTGAAGCATTTCAGAATGGTCTTTATCTTGTAAAACACCTAGAATCGTAACGAATTTTTCGTTTGGAAAATTTTCTTGCATCGCCAGAACCAAACGTTTTACAGCATGCGGATTATGCGCCCCGTCCAAGATATAACGCAATTTCCCAGATTTATCGTAAAGGAGTTGCATGCGCCCCGGCCAAAAAGCTTTTTCTAAAGCTTCGTAAGATAAAGGTTCGCTAAATTCATTTTTTAAAAAGAACCTAGCAGCACTCAAGGCTAAAGTTGCGTTTTCTGTATAATGCCTTCCCAAATTCTGTAATTTGGGTAAATGAGTTTCAATAACTGAAACGATATTAATGCCTTTTTCTTCTTTGAATTTGTTTAATGCCAAAGACAATTTTTCTGTTAAAGGAAAATGGACTAAATGCGTTTCTTGTTGCATAATTCCCAATTTTTCTAACAAAATTTTTTCTTCTGTATCACCAAGAATTGCGGTATGTTCAAGCCCGATACTAGTAAGAACAGTTAAAATTCCTTTTGCCACAGCGGTTGCATCAAATCGCCCGCCAAGGCCGGCTTCTGCCACTAAAACTTCAATACCTTGTTCTTTACAAATTAAAAACGCAGCTACCGTTAATGTTTCAAAATAGGTCGGAGAAATATTTTCTTTTAAGGCAGCTTCTTTCACTTTCAACAAAGCCTGGTTCAATATTTCTTCTGAAACGGGTTCGTCGTTTATCCGGAGGCGTTCACAAAGGCTTATTAAATGAGGACTTGTATAAAGCGCTACTTTTTTTTGGTGATTTTGCAATATTTTTGAAAGATAAAGAGAAGTAGAGCCTTTGCCGTTTGTCCCCACAATGTGAATTGTTGAAAAAGACTTTTCTGGATTCCCAAGAGCCAGACAAAGTTTTTCTGTGGAGTCTAAACCGGGGCGAACTCCAAATACTTGTAATGATTCTAAAAAAGCAAAACCAGCGAGCAACATAGCCCAAATATTAAAAATTCCAACTCATTTGTTTAAAAATTCCCTACTTTTATTGAAAAAACTGCTTTAACTCTTTGCTCTTTTAGAAAAATAATATATATTAGGGTTCTAATTTTGAAAAATGGCCGTCTGCTACACACAGACGTCCTTTTGTTTTTTATAACAGATACTAAAAGGAATGTCATAATGAACAAAAACAGACATCTGTTGCGACTTACGGATTGGTCCGAAGAACGTATCGTGGATACGATTGAAACGGCAATTCGTTTAAAAGAAGAATTAAAAACAGGAAACCCAACTGCTCCACTTCGTGGAAAATCTGTTGGTATGTTTTTTGAAAAACCTTCGCTTCGCACTATTACGACATTTCAAGTTGGTATAGCTCAGCTTGGGGCATTCCCTGTGCAACTTT
Source organism: Fibrobacteraceae bacterium (assembly GCA_045629945.1). Taxonomy (GTDB): domain Bacteria; phylum Fibrobacterota; class Fibrobacteria; order Fibrobacterales; family Fibrobacteraceae; genus UBA1765. The sequence goes on along the minus strand of JAZQSE010000037.1, from coordinate 33,455 downwards.
CTCCTGATTCTATCGGGCTTGGAAAACGCGAAAGTATTAAAGACGTGGCTCGCTGTCTTTCTCGTTGGGTTGATGCTTTGGTTGTTCGTTGTTTTAAGCAAGAATTGTTGGAACAACTTGCAGAATACGGCAACATTCCTGTTGTGAATGCTTTGACCGATGATTACCACCCATGCCAAGCTTTTGCTTTTGCTCAAACTATCCGCGAAAATATCGGAGAATTCCAAGGGAAAACAGTTGCTTTTATTGGTGATGGCAATAATGTGGCTAATTCTTTCCTTGCCCTTTGCGCTAAACTTGGTATGAACTTTACTTTAGCTTGCCCAAAAGGTTTTGAACAGCCAAAAGCTATTGTTGAAGAAGCTCTCCCAGAAATGGCAAAGCGCAATTGCTGCTATAAAGTTTTCAATGACCCGAAAGAAGCTGTAAAAAATGCCGATATCCTTTATAGCGATGTTTGGGTTAGTATGGGACAAGAAAGCGAAAAGGATTCTAAACAGAGTCACTTCTGGCCCTTCCAGATTAACGATGAATTGCTTTCTTTTGCTCCAGCACATTGTAAAGTTTCTCATTGTTTGCCGGCTCACCGTGGTGAAGAAATTACAGACAGCGTTATGGATAATTTAGATGTGAACCTGAGCTATGAAGAAGCTGAAAACCGTTTACACGCACATAAAGCAGTTCTTTGCCAGGTTTTAGAAAAGACTAAGTAATATTATCAAGCTTTTAAAAGTTCCTCAGCTTTGCTGAGGAACTTTTTTATTGCCTACATTTTTTCAATTTAAAATCCAAGCAATTTCTTTTAATCTGCTAAAATCTAATTTCTGCGTTTATTATATTTGGTAAAGAATTTTTGCTTTGTTTTTGTTTGTTCGGAGATACTTTAATGCCCAAATCTTTTGCTATTCTCATTTTCCTTTGTATATGGGCATTTTCTGGATTGTTATTTGCTTTTGATTCTACAACAAATTTTACCCCTATTCAACAAAAAAATATTTCACAAAAAATCCAAGTTTGCCTTTTTCAGAATGAAGCTAAACTTTACACCCTCAAAGGTAATGATACTTTAGAAATTTCTGCAAAAGATAACCAAGTAGTTATTCGTGAAAAGAAAAAAACAAAACGCACTTCTACACTTAAAATTTCTCATTCTTTATTATCTATTTCTAAAACAAAAAAATTCTCTAATTTTTACCCAGGGACTCTTGTTATCACAGCCAATAAAGGGAAATTAACCGTTATAAATGATGTAGATATCGAAGAATATCTACGTGGCGTTGTTCCTTATGAAATTGGCAAACTAGATAAAGAACGTTTTGAAGCTTTAAAAGTCCAAGCCGTTGCTGCTAGAACTTATGCTTATAGACATTTAGGAAGTAGAAAAGCTTTGGGTTTTGATGTTTTTGCAGATACAAGAGACCAAGTTTATAATGGAATTTCTGGCGCAACTCCGCTTACAGACCAAGCGATACAAGAAACCAAAGGTGAAATTCTTACTTATAATGGCGAACCCATTCAAGCTTATTACCATTCTACTTGTGGGGGCCATACAGAATCTACCATTGTATGGAATCAGGAATCGCCGCCTTATTTAAAAGCAACTCCGGACTTACAAACTGATGGAATTCCTTGGTGTTCAGAATCTTCTTATATAAAATGGGAACGTTCTTTTGATGAGAAAACACTTGCCTCACTTTTTAAAAGAAACTTAAAAGAAGCAAATGTCAAAAACGCGAAAGATTTTAATAGCATCCGCAATATGATTATTGAAGACACCCATAAAGGCAAGCGAATAGCTGTTCTCTCTGTAATGACAAATAAAGGGAGCTTTTCTGCCCGGGGCGATAAAATCCGCTGGTTGTTTAAAAAAGACGGAGCAATTCTCCCCTCATCTGCTTTTACAATAAAAAAACAAGGCTCTGAATGGGTTCTTAAAGGTTCTGGGTTCGGACATGGAATCGGAATGTGCCAAATGGGTGTTCGCGCAAGAGCAAAAGCAGGGCAAAACTATAAAGACATTTTAGAACACTATTATCCAGGCGTTAAAATAGAGCAAGCTTTTTATGAATAAAATTATTTCCATTTTTAGTCAAGGTTGTGCAGCCAATTTCGGCGATGGCGAACAAATTGCCCGCTTGGTAGAATCTTTGGGCTACAAAACCGTATTTGCGCAAGAAAATGCTGATGCTTTTTGTTTAAATGTCTGCACGGTAAAAGGCGATTCTACTGCTTTACAACTTTTAAGAAAAATTCAAAACGCAAACTCAAGCGCACCGATTCTTTTAACGGGCTGTATTCCGCTAGATTTTGAACAAAAACTTTTGTTAGAGAATTCAAATGTTTCTTTAGCTAATTTAGATGTTTTAAGAAAAAATCCGGACTTGTTAAACGAATGGCTTAAAGGCAATGGATTCCGAGAAAATTTAAAAGAAAAAACTCCTAGGATTTTTACACCTGGAATGGCGCAAGAATCACCCCATATCGGCATTTTAAATATCAGTGATGGTTGTTTAGACGCTTGTTCATTTTGTTCTACACGACTTGTGAAAGGTAAACACCGCAGCGTTTCTCCAGAAAAAATTTTATCAGAAGCAAAGCGTTATTTAGAAAATGGTTGTAAAGAACTCTGGTTAACCGGGCAAGACACAAGTTGTTATGGCTTTGATATAGGCACGAACCTTGCTGAATTAGCTAAAAAAATCCTTGAACAAAATTCTGGTGATTATAAAATCCGACTGGGCATGGGAAACCCACGCCATTTAGAAAAATATCTTGATGAAATGCTTTCTGTTTACGAAGACGAACGGATTTACAAGTTTATTCATTTACCGGTTCAAAGCGGGAGCGATCCTGTTTTACAAGCTATGGGCCGCAAACATAATGTTGACACTTTCAGAAAAATTGCTGAAGCATTTATCAGTAAATTTTCTTATTTCACATTAAGTACTGATATTATTGTCGGGTTTCCAGGCGAGACTCGTGAAGATTTTGAACAAACTTGCAATTTGATTTTGGATTTAAAACCAAGCATCTGTAATATCACGCGGTTTGTAGCGCGCCCAAATACAGTAGCTGAAAAATTGCCAGGCAAAATACCCGGTAAAGAACAGCATTATCGCTCAGCAACTCTAAGCGAATTATTCCAAAAAATCGCCCTAGAAAATAATCTTTCTCGTGTAGGAAAAACAACAAAAGTCCTTACAGAAAAAAGTGGGCATAGAAACGGCACTTATATTGCTCGCGATGAAGCTTATCGTTCTATTGCATTAAAAGGCTATTATAAACCCGGAACTTGGTTAAACGTTCAGATTGAAAAAGCAGAAACGTTTGCACTCCTTGCCAAAGAAGTTTTATAATTATTCTTGATTTTTATTCGTTCTCTGATTTTTACTATAATCTTTTTTAAAGAAAGTTTTTTGGCGTTTCATTGAAGCAAATGCTATACTGCTTTTTCTTGCTTGTTCCTGTAAATCAACCGCCACATCAAATTCATCAACAATTTCACGGCCAAGAATTTCTTCTAAAACGTCTTCTAAACTTGCAATACCTGCAATACCACCCCATTCATCAACAACGCCGACAACATGCCCGCGCTGCTTTAAAAAACGCAGCAATAATTTGTCTAATGTTAAACTATCCGGAACAAGTTGAATAGGCCGCATTAATTTTTTCAATGGAATGTCACGCTTGCCTTCGGCTAAATAATTGTAAGCATCGCGACGTAAAACTATCCCAAGCCAATCATCTTTCTTTTCGCCATGCAAAGGGATTCTTGAAAAAGGCCAATTACCTCGTGATTCTAAAGTTTCACCAATTGTAGAAGCTGCTGGTAAAGAAAATACAACATGCCTTGGAGTCATTACTTTTCTAACGCTAACGGTTTTAAGCGATAAAATATTTTTGATAACACTGGTTTGTTGTCTATCTAAAACTTCTTCACGCAATCCTAAAGTCACAAGACTATTTATATCTTCAATACTGACTTCAGCTTCTTTTTCTGCAGAAGAGGTCCAACGTTTAGTGATAAAAAGACAAAGCCAAATAAGGCCAGTAAAACGCCAGAAAATAGTAATGTAATAAAAAGGTACAGCAACAAGTGGCGCAAAAATTCTAGCTTGTTTTACACCAAACGTTTTAGGTGTGATTTCACCAAATAATAAAATTAAAATAGTAAGTATAATAGGCAGGCTCATTTGCCCTACAGGAGGTAAACGATTTACAGCAAGAGCTGTTGCAAGGGACGCTCCTACCGTATTCGCCACAGTATTTAAAATCAAAACAGATGCAATATAAATATCAATATTTTCTTTTACATGCGTAATATATTTGGCTGTAAACTTTTTTTGCTTCTGCAAATTTTCAACCGTCGCAGGTGTTACGCTATAAAACGACGCTTCTGTAAGAGAACAAAAGGCTGAAATTAAAATACAGACAAGAACTGTCAAAGCTATTGCTAACATAACACCTCTATTTTTCTATAGACATATCTAAAATATTCAGATCCAAAGCCCAAACTTTAAACAAATCGTATTCTGCCAAAATTTCTGCTAGATAAATTTTGGGAGATTTTGTCACAAATGCTTTTTCATTTAAAATAGAAACTAATTCTACCGTTGATTTTTGAGAAACACCTGATAATTCTTTTGCTATTTCAATCGCTTTATCTAAACCACCCAATTCATAAATCAGGCCATTTTCTTTTGCTTCTTTTCCAAGAAACACCCGACCTTCACCAAAATTTTTATCAATTTCTTCTTTTGATTTAGCTGTCGCCTTTGAAACAACATTTAAGAAACGATCGTAAAAATCATCCATAAAATTCTGCAATGCTTCTTGTTCGGCTTTATCAAATGGTCGCGTAAAAGTTTCGGCATCGGCATGTTCATGTGTTTTTACCGTTTCTGTTTTAACGCCTAATTTTGAAAGCAAATTAGAAGCATCTATTTTACCGCCATAAATCCCTATGCTACCCACTAAAGAAAAATTTTCTGCAATAATTTTATCGGCACCGCATGCGATATAAAAACCACCTGAAGCTCCATAATCGCCAATACTTGCCACAACAGGAACACCTCTTTTAGAAAGGTCTCGTAAAGTAGCATATAATTCATCAGATGCTTTTGCTGAGCCACCTGGAGAGTTTATCCGTAAAATTAGGCCACGATAAGTTCCTCCATAAACTTGTCTTAACTCTTTTTGAATATGGCGAACACTTTTTTCAGTTATTGTGCCTTCAATAGTCAATAAAGCAAAACGCACACGATGTCCCCAATTATCTTCTAAAATTGTTTTTTCTTTTGGAGTCATGGTTAAAGCACTTGCAAAAGGTGCTTCTATTCCAAATATTTTTTTTACCGCAAATTCTGGGACATTTTCAAGATACAAAACAGAATCAATCAAACCTTTTTCATACGCCGCTTTTGCTGTTATCTGTGGGGCTTCTGCAAATGATTCCATCGCTTTTTCTAAAGAAGGTTTTTCTTTTTTAAATAAATCCCAGCGCTGTGTGTAAAGCGTTTTTAAATTTTCTTTTGTTTCTTGTGACATAGAATCTGCCATGTAAGTTTCAACAGCCGATTTATATTTCCCGTGCCGCAAGAATTCTACCTTAACACCTAATTTATCTAGCAAGCCCTTATAATATAAAGAAGAACCTCCAAAACCTTTAAAAGACACCCTCGCTGATGGTTCTGCTACTATATAATTTGCACTTGCCGCAGCAACCCAAGTAGAAGGTCGCACATCGTCTAAAAAGGCTACGACAAACTTGCCCGCTTGTTGTAATTTCTTAACACCTCTCTGGATTTCTTTTGAAATTGCAAAGCCGCCAGCATAACCTGAAAAGTCCAAAATGATAATTGTTTTACCTGGTATCATTAACAAGTGTTCTATATGATTGCGGACAACATGAATGTCTAATGATGGCGGAAACAAAAATGGAATCCCTTGACTAGACATTTCTTTGATTTCAGAGTTCAATGGCACGCGAATAATACCCACGTTTGAAGCAGACAAATCTTTTGCTGAATGATAAGCAAAACGAAAACGATGTGGCAAATAATCCGAATTGGAAAATTGTAATGATGTGTTGAAATTAGAACCTAGCGAATGGGATAAGGTCAATCGATAAGGGCCGCCTCCGACAAGAGGCATTTCTAAGCCAGCCAAAAATCCCCAGAAGTCCATTGTATAAAGCAAACGAAAGACATCTAAATTTTCAGCCCCTAAACTTAAAGAAAAATTTTTATAGCGTAATGTTGCGCCCCATTCCTGCACACGGCCAGGATTTATATCGCCTAAATATCCTAAATTTTTAGATGTGTATCCAAGTGATAAAAAAGAAAATGGTCTGAAAATCACCCCCGGAGAATAAAGCCATTCAGTACCTTTAAAATCACGACTCCGAAAAGCACTCACACGATTTCCTAAAAACAAAGTATTTTCAAATAAAGAAAATCCATGGGATAAATTCCAATAAGTTTCATCTATTGTTTCGTTATCAGTTAAATAATGAAAGCCAGCGGCAAAATTGCCAAAATTTCCGCCTAGGCGAAACAAGCGTTCGCCTTTTTCAACACCAACATCTAAAAAAGCACCACTAGAACCAAAAGCTTCTGCACTTGCAGGGTTTCCAAACGCTCCATTATCAAAAGAAAGCGATGGGTACGATGATTCCCCCGGCAAATAAGCCATTGCAGAACACACAAACAAAAACAGTAAAATGGATACAAATGATTTCATTTCAACCTTGCATTAAAAAGACTTTCTGATTGTGCAATAAAATCTGGTTCTATCTAGTCCACCACCAGGAACTTCAAAGAAATCTTTTCCAATAATGTGCAAAAGAGTCCCGGAAAGGGTTAAACCATAACTTGGAAAATTCTGAATTAAAGAAACATTCCAAAACCAATCTCCTTTTACCACTAATGGCGTAGAATAACGCAAATTCCAGCGAGCATCCGAGCGATAATTCAAAGATTGCGAAATGATTAAATGATTGTCAAAATTCCACAAGCCAGAAATAGCCACCCAGCCTTCAGCAGGATTCACTTCAAACTGGCGTTCTTTTCCTTCTATGCGTTCAAAGCCACCACGAGTTTCTAAAGCAAACAAATCGCCTAATTTAAACGCAGCTCGCAATTCTCCAGAAACACCATAAATCCAAGATTCTATGCGAGAAACATTGCCGTTTCTGAATGGATTTTTATTAGAACCACTTGTAGATAAAGTATCAAAAGTTTCTGCACCTTCTTCAATCCAACCCGTTAAATGCCCACCAAGTGTAACCGCTTTTATTTTTTCTGAAATATCCATATAAGCACGATGTATCTGGAAGTACCCAGAAGAGGCTGCAAGAGAAATTGTGTCTTTTCCCCACACTTCAAAATCTTCTCCTAGTGGATTTAAACGGCTACCTAATCTTGAGCCAAGGCCAAATAAAATATCGGTATCCAAATCCGGAGTGAAATAAAATTCAAGGCTATCCTGAACTAACCAATCTTTTTCATTTGCCCCTAAAGAAACTTCTGCTTTAAAGCGAGAATCCGGTTTAAAACGGAATTCAAAAAAAGGCCAGACAACAAAATCATCTTCTAAAATAAAATTAACATTGCCTTCTGAATCAGTGGTTCTAAAAGCTAAACCACCGCCTGCGGCAAAAATTCCCTTATCGCATAAATCTTCGCATTGGTAACGAACAAAGCCAGATAATTCCTGGCGCTCACCAGATTCCTTTTTCTTTTTGTTCTGGTATTCTCCATTTCCAAAAACAATTTGCGAAGAAAATGCTCCATATTCAACATTTCCTTCGACTCTTGGAGAATATTTTACAGGAACCCAATGCCCGCTTTCTCCAAAAATCCACAAGTATTCCTGGCCTGCTACCAATGAAGTTTTTAACCTACCTTGTTCATAGCCTAAGCCACCATAAAGCGTACTAAAAAACGGCAAGTTTTCACCGAACCAAGAATATTCGGCAGAACCAATATTTTTTTTCCGTTCATACATTGTATTACTGGAATAATGGTCTACCTGAAAATAACGAACTGTTGCAAAAAAACCATGAAATGAAGGTGAACGAAAGCCACCTTCTAACAAAGGCGTACGATTCAATTCTTTTGAATCATCCAACAAATCCTGGTAAATCATATCGCCGATTTCGTTACCAGTAGAAAGCCAAACCCCAGGTTCTAATATTTTCCAAGATGGCGTTACAGAAAAGCGATTTAATAAAAGCCTTGTTCCTAATTTGTCTGTTGAAAATAATTCTGATGCCGCGTGAATACCATCGGAACCAGAAGGCCTGTCCCAAACATAAGTTGGCGATGCCGTTAAAAACGTTCCATCTCCTCGAGAAACTCCTTCCATGCCTTCAGTTTCAGGAATAATTGCAGCAAAAGTAGAAACGGAAAATAAGCCAACCCATAAAAGACGCATTATCTAACCCTCCGTTCTAAATAAATCCCGAACCAAAGCATTTGTGAACGTTCTGGCTTTGTCCAAAGTTGTTCAAAATAAGCGTTAAAACCTAAGTTCCAATTAGGTAATTGAAAAACCGGGAAATTAAGCCTTCCGTGAAAACCAAACTCTGATTCATTATCCGATAACATCCCGCCACGTAACGCCAAACGATCACCGCCATCGGAACGAGCCCATATACAAGAAAAACCTCCTCCCAATTTTAATGATGACACAAAAGGAAGTTTCCACAAAAGGCCTACTCGCCCATGAAATTGATGAACACCCGGAAAATCAATACGCTCATCTGTTACTTTAAAATAAGAATAACCAAATTGTAAATACCCCAACAATTGTTTCCAATATTGGTAAGTTAAATCTCCTTGCCCATAAACAGCATTATCCAAAACATCGGACAATTCAAAAAACGGATAAATTTCTCCGGCTTCAAGCGAGAAAAATATTTCTGAAAATTCTTCATTGCTTTTTTTATTTTGAGAGGTTTCCGCAAAAATAAACAACGGTAAAAGCATTAAAATCAACAAGACCTTTTTCATTCTTTTCTCCGTAAAGCTTGTGCAAAGAAACTATCAATATCTGGGTGTAATTTCCCTGAATACAATGGTTCTGAAGCCTGCTCAAAATCAGAATGTTTTTGTAAAAATTGCTGGATAACATTTTCTGTTTCTTCAAATTCCGGGCTGCAAGTAGCATAAACAAGAATGCCACCAGGTGCCAAAGCTTTAGACGCATTTTCAAGAATTTTACTTTGAAGACAGGCCAACTCTTTTAAAGAATTCTGAGTCACTCTATAAACGGCTTCAGGCCTTGCAGGTAACACTCCTAAATTAGAGCAAGGAACATCTAACAAAATCCTTTGGAATTTTTCATCTGGTATTTTTTCTGAAGCATCTAAACATGCTGTTTTAACATTTTTCAAACAAAGCCTTGAAAAAAGATCTTGCATAGAAAGCAAACGCTTTTCAGAAATGTCTGTCGCAAGAATTTCAAGAGTAGGTTCAAGTTCTGCCATAAAAGCCGTTTTACCGCCAGGAGCCGCGCAAGCATCCCAAACTTTCAAAGAGGGTTCTAATTTCAATAAAGAAATAACATCTACGGCTGCAGGGTTTTGAACCGAAAAAAGCCCTTCTAAAAATTCTTTTGATTCTAACAAAACTTTTAACGATTGAGAATCAGGAACTTTCAAATAACGTTCTTTATAAATTTCTGCAGAAAATCCAAAATTTTTAGCTAAAGATTTTGGGTCTATTTTTCTTGTATCACAACGAAGCCAAAAGACAGGGCGTTTTAAATGTTTCTCGGCATATTTTTCTGTGGCATTAATCCCAAGGTGTTCTACCCAATGCTTGACAAGCCATTCAGGAATAGAATTTTTTATTGAAATTTTCTTGATGCGTTTTGAAGGCAATTCAGGCAAGCCTTGTCTTAAAACATTTCTTAAAACACCATTTACAAAGCGGACTTGATTTTCAGGGCATTTTATTTCTTTGGCTAATTCTACTGTGGTGTGTAACGCCGCGTGTTCTGGCACACTATCCATAAAAAACAATTGATAAACACCCATTTCCAACAAAAGAGAAACTTTTAATGCAGGCATTTTTTTGACTTGCTTTTTTAAAACATATTCCAAAAAAAGATGACGCCTGCAAACTCCCATAGCCAGTTCTAATGCAAACGGAGAAAGCCCCGCTTCCTGCAAAAGAATTCCCTTTTCAAAAAAACGACAAAGGGCTATGTGCGCACTTTTCCTTTCTGTTAACAAAACTGCAAACCCTCTCGCATTTGTAATCCCCGAAGAAAATCAGCCACGAGCATTTCACGTTTTCCTTCCACCTGAAGTGAAAGAATTTCTAAAACGCCATTACTTGTGCCGACATACAAGAAATCTTTTTCAATTTTTGCTTCGCCGGGTTTTAAATTCATAGCCTTTTCCGGCACACTGGTTTTTCTAAAATAAATGGTTTTCCCTTGCAACGACGCATAACCACCTGGCCACGGAGAAAAAGCTCTTATCCGGTTATGAATTTCTAGTGCAGAAAGGTTAAAATCTATTTTGCCTTCTTCTTTTTTCAATTTAGGAGCTGGAGTTGCTTCTGTATGCTCTTGTTCTAAAAATTTTTGTGTTCCATTTTCCAAAGCATTGATTGCGCTAAGCAAAGCTTCAAATCCCGGGGCTTGCATTTTTTCAAGAAGTGTCGCTGTGGTATCTTGGATGTCAATTGGAACAATACGCCGTTCAAGTACAGGGCCATGATCCATTTTTTCATCAAGTAAAAATACAGTAACGCCCGTTTGTAATTCACCATTTGCAATGGCTCTTTGAACAGGAGCTGCACCACGATATTTGGGTAACAGACTACCATGAACATTCAAAGCTCCAAAGCGAGAAAGCGTTAAGATTTTTTGGGGCAAAATGGAATAAGCCACCACAACAAATAAATCCGCTTGATACTCACGGAGTGCATTTTCAAATTCTTCTGATTTCAAATCGTCCGGTTGAAGAACTGGTATGCCCGCAGCAAGAGCGACTTCTTTTACCGGTGGTGGCGTTAAAACGCGCCCGCGCCCAGCAGGTCTATCCGGTTGAGTTACAACACATGCAATTTCATGCGGAGTTTTTAAAAGTGATTCAAGAAAAAAAGCGGCAAAAGCCGGTGTACCCATAAAAACTATTTTCATACCCTTAAAGTAGAAAATCCTTAATTTTTTTTCGGTACCCCAACCATGCTTTCGTAAAGAATTGAATCTTTTGCGTCTAATCCGATTACTTTTTTTAAAAAATCTTCGTAATAGCCGTATTCACCTTTTGTTTTTAAGTGCAAAAGTTTAGAGAATAAATGCAATGAAGCGTTAATAATTCCTGAATCAAGCAATAAATAACGATACCCTCTGTCACCTAAAACATTTGTCACCTTTGCTAAATCAGCGGCGTAAATAAAAGAAAAAGCTGTATTTTCTGCTTGCTCTGGTATAATATGAGCTTCTTGCCACAATTTTTCTGATACATCTTTGTTTAATGGTTGCAATAAATGCCGAATCGATTCGTAACGATAAAGTCCTGGTTCTAAACCATCAACATGAAAAATCAAAACATAACATTTCAAAAAACCAGCAGAAAAGAAAGCATCATGTTCACGGACTGCCGCAGAAATCAATCCAGAAAATGAATTTAATGAAATAGATTTTTTTGAAAAAGATTTAAAATGATAAGACATTCTTGACCATTTTTTAGGATCTTTTTGAAAGTCTTGAAGCATTTTCAAGGCACTTGGTAATGCAATAGCGTCAGAATCTTCTACAAAAAAATAATTCTTAGGGACACGCTTACGAAAAACATTTTCCGGAATACGCTCTGCCTGATTCTGACAAAGTAATAAAGAAGAACTAACATCTAACCAAAGCATTTCTCTTGCAACAAAAGGGTCTAAACTAGGAACCGCATCAGGAATATAACCATGTAATTCCGGGTCAATCGCAAAAGCCGCTACAGGAATTTCTCCCGAAGAAAGTCTAAAAGTAGAGCTCCAAACAGAATCCACAAACCCACCAAGAGGAACAACAGGACAACCTAAAGCCCGAGAAAAATTAACCACATTTCCAAATACTGCTCCAGCATCAAGTAGAGCTATCCGATAAGCCGCCTCTCTGAGTCTGAAAGCACAACGATCCAGCATTGAAGTACAAAACAGCGTTATTCTTGAATGACTAAAAACAGAATCATCTGCAAAAGCTCTTGAAAGTTCTTGTTCGGCTTCTTTAAGTTCTGCAATTTTTAAAAGTTTTTCAGAATCTACATCAAAATAAAACAATCCAGAAGGTGCATCTACATGGCGGACAAGTACAAACATTTCTGTCGGATACGCCGCGGCAACAGAGATACAAGCCCGCCAGGCAAAGCCTTTCGTTTCTTCTGTTTTAGGAAGAACTCCGCCAGCACAATGCAAAAGGCAACGCAAAAATTCAAAAGAACCATAAGAGGCTTTAAAATCCAATTTTTTGCCCGAAAAAGGAAGAGAAGGCTCATCTCCGTAACATTTTATCGATGGATAACGCTGCTCCCAGTGCATCGTTTTTGAAAAATGAAGCGCCGGAGGCGAACACTTACTCAGTTCATGGTATTTTTCAGTAAAACTAGTCACAATTCTTTTGTATATTAAGGGCTCTAATCCCAATATAATACAGGAAAATTCGTTTGCACAGAGTAATTTTTATCTTTTTTTGCTCCATCGCATTAGCTTATGCGTTCCCTTTTTATGGAAATTTAAGCGAAATCCGTTGGAAAACAGCTGGTTCGGAACATTTCCATTTCCATTACCCAGCTGAATACACTTCTCATGCAGAAAAAGTTGCCGCTGTTGCAGAAGCGGTTTATGACTCTGTCACTTCTCGCTACCTTGTTCCTCTCCCTTCTAACGTTCACCTTTCTTTGCAAAATGCTCTTTATTCAAACGGACAAGCCATTCCTGCTGAAAACAGCATGCACTTATGGCTTACCAACTGGGATTTTAAAACGCGTTCTTCTCATGGCTGGTTGACCGATGTCGTGACTCATGAATTTTCTCATCTAGTAAGTATTGAATCGGGGAGTAAAATTATTCCATCTTTATACGGGGTTCAGATTTCTTACACAGACTATTATAATGAACGCATTCGAGAAGACGCTATTACTCTTTTGCCATTTACATTACAACCTTTATGGCTTGCAGAAGGGACGGCTCAATTTGAATCGGAACGCATGGGATTTGATTTTTTTGACACCCATCGTGATATGCTTTTACGCACAGCTGTTCTTTCTGATTCACTTTTACCGCTTGAATACATGCATTCTTTTTCGGACAATTCCTTAAAAGCAGAACTCGGTCCATACACCCAAGGGTTTTCTCTTGTTCGTTATTTAGCCAAACATTATGGCGAAGACATTGTTCCTAAAATTTGGCATGAATTTTCAAAACCTCAACGAGTAACTCTTGATGGTGCTTTAAAAAAAGTGATAGGCATTGGTGAAGATTCTCTTTATTCTCTTTGGAAAAAAGAATTGCAATCGCATTACCAAGCGCAAAAAGAAAATTTAGGTGAACTTGTTGAAGGGACAAAACTCACAACAGACGCTTTTTACCACGATTTTCCTGTCGTTTCCGATGGTTACCTTTATGGCATTTCAAACTTTGGTGGCAAATGGTTTGATGGCAGCGTTTTCAAGCTTCGAAAGAATCTGGATTCTCTTGAAATTCCTGAAGATAAAGACGAACCAATGCTTTTATCGTTTGAAGGGACAATTGACATTCGCGAATACGCTGACAAATCTTTTAAGCCAAAAAAACTTTGGGCCGACAAAGGCATCACTGTAAAAAACATTGAAAACAAGGGGCCATTACTTGCCTACGTCAGTTACCAGAATAAAAACAGGCATGGCCGTTCTTCTTTTGATATTTTCCTTGCAGACACTTTGGGAAACAACCAAGAAATCACCCATTTAGCCGATGCGATTTACCCGGAATTTCACCCGAATGGAAAAGAAATTTTATTTGTGCGACGACAAGCAACTTCGACTCGTTTTGTATTAAGTAAAGCAAGCATTCAAGAAAACCCTAATGCAAAAGCAATCGACTACCAAGATGTCTGGGCCCCACCAGAAAGCCTTGCTTACTATAACATTTATATGCCAAAATACAGCCCTGATGGAAAATCTATTGTCTTTAGTTTTTTTGACGATGAAACTCGTGGTATTGCCACCATTCAAGAGAATGGCAATGATTTTAAAATCATTTCTGAAAAAGAAATTGATGCAAGAGACCCGACCTGGCTTGATAATGAAACCATTGTTTATAGCGCAAACAAAAACGGCATTTTTAACCTTTTTAAAAAGCACCTCCCTACAGGCAAAGAAGAACCGCTGACAAACGTTTTAGGCGGTGCGTTTAATGCAGTTGTTGATTCTAACAAGATTTTTTATATCGGCTATGATGCCGATGGTTTTTCTCTTTATCGCTTAAACCTACCAAAAGCAACAAATGTGACTATCACAAAAACAGATACTGTATGGACTTCTTGTGCAACAGTTCCTTTTTTTCCACAAAAAGAAAATCTCTTCTTAGCTTTATTCAAAAAAGATTCTAGCAATCAAACGCATTGTTTACCACAAGCAAAAACTGTTTCAACAGATTCTATCATCGAGCAAAATACAAACATTGTTCTTAATGGCTCACCACTTACACGCCCACACAAAGAAGTTCCGATTTTTGAAGATGTAAGCTTTGCTGGTTCAGAGCGCAATTATAAACCAATCCCAACCATTCCATTATGGGTTCCTATGCTAAGTTTTGAAGAACGTTCTCCTGATTTCAGCGTTTTAGGTGACGGTTCTTTACTGGCAAAAATCGGGGTTGCCATGATTCTTTCTGACCCACTAAAGAAAAACACATTACAAGCCGGTCTTTTATTTGAAATCACAAATGGCTTTGATTTTATAAATGGAAGTGGCATAAACCCTGATAAACAATATGACTTTTTTGCTCTTTTAGAAAACAAAAGTTTCCCGGTAACATTACAACTAGGCTACACATTCACAAACATCACAAGTAAAGATACGGTCCGTTACGAAGACCCTAGAAGCTATGGCGACTCTATCGGAGTCAGCAATTACGCCATTCCATTACACAATATTTTTGCTGGTGCTGGTTATAGTTTATTTAAAAAAGGCGATACCTTGGCCCTTTCTATGGGTTATGATTGGGCTCGCTTTAATTTATACGAAGATGATTTTGATTGGACATATCAAAAAAGATTCAGCATTAATGCTTTATTTGGCATTTTTGGAAGTTTCCCAGAAGAAGGCTCAAATGTTTCAGGGCTTGGCAACGGCCTTGCTTTATCTTACCGCTATTCTGACGCATCACTTTTTCGTTCTGGCACTTTCTCAGAAACATTTGTCGTTAATGCCAATGGCACTATTTCTCCAGTCTATCGCGATTTTAATTTGCACGAAATAGGTTTTTCTGCTTATGGTAGCATTTCAAACCCTATCCATAAAAATGCGCGACTTGCTTTAGGAGCAAGCATTACAGGAATCCTAGATTGGAGTGCAGAAAAAACGTCGGATACTTTAGATTCTTATTACCACCATCCACTTTTATTGCAAGGTTATCCCTATTTAATTTCTACAGAAAGTTACAACCGCAGTGGAACCAAAACGGCTACTGCAGAAATTCATTATCTGTTCCCGATTTACCATGATTTTAGAAACCGTTTCTGGATTTTTGAAACAAAAGATTTTTATGTTGACATTTTTGCTCAGGTCGGAGCCGCCTGGGACTCCAAATGGTTTGATACAGACAAATTCAAATCAAGAGATTTCTGGGACAGAAGTGTTGGTATTGAATTCAGATTAGCCAATACTCTTTTCTATTCTATTCCATTTGATATATCTTTAAACATTGCTCGTGGCTTAGATAGAATTGGAGAAAACGCTGAAGGCAAAGGCGGACAAAAAATGAATCCTATCGATGTACCACTTTTACCGAAATCCATTTCTCCAACGAGAATCCATTTTTCAATAGGAACAGGTTTTAGAAACACCTGGCAAAATGAATGACAAACGACGAAATCCTGGATTCCTATTTAGCGCATTTAACCATTGAAAAATCACTTTCCCGGACAACTGTGGAAAGTTACGCTAGTGATCTTAAGCAATTTTTAATTTGGCTTGACACAAATAAATTAAACTTGGAAAATACTTCGCCTGAAAATCTAAATGATTTTTTAAATGACATCGCGGCAGCATCTGAATATTCTCCGACAACAGTAGCGCGGCATTTTTCTAGCTTGCGGGGCTTTTTAACATACACATATCGTATGCAGTTTACGCCTTTTTTAACAGATGCAATGTTATCAGCCCCAAAACTTATTCGCTATTTACCCCAGTGTCTTTCTGAAGATGATATTACGCTCATTTTTGAAAGAATTGAAGAACTTTCTTTACAAGCTCAAAGAGACAAAGCTCTTATTGAACTACTTTATAGCGCTGGGTTACGCATTTCAGAAGCGCTTTCTTTACGCTTACAAGATGTTGATTTTGAAAACGATTGGCTTACGCCAATCGGAAAAGGCAATAAACAACGTTTAGTGCCTTTAGGCGCTAGCGCCAAACAAAATCTCCTTGAATGGATAAATGGCGACCGAAAAAAACTAGATATCAAATCCGATTGCATTATTTTAAACCCAAGAGGAAAACCATTAAGCCGCATGGGCGCCTGGAAAATAATACAACGATTTACAGCCGATTTAAATTGCAAAGTTTCGCCCCACACATTCAGGCATTCTTTTGCAACACATTGCCTTACAGCCGGCATGGATTTAAGAATTTTACAAGAACTTTTAGGCCATGCCGATTTAACAACCACTCAAATTTACACACACTTACAACGCCAATTCTTACAAGAAGAACACAAAAAATTTCACCCACGCTCAAATCGCGATTAAAAATTTTATTCTGCTTTTTCAATAATGGCAGAAGCTACAACGCCATCTTCAGAATACAAAACAACAATCTGCCCAGGAGTTGCTGCAAACTGTGGCGTTTCAAATTCGATTTCTAAACATTCCGGAGTAAGCGAAACAATGTTAGCCAAAGCCCCGGCATGACCAAGGCGAATTCTAGCTAAAAGAGGCGCATGCAAAAGCGGTGAATTTTCTGACACTAATAAATTCACATTGCGAGCAAAAACCTTTGTTGAAAACAATAAACTCTTTGGGCTAAGAACCACTTGATTAGTTTTTGGGTCTATTGCCGAAACAAATAAAGGTTCTTTTTGACCACCAATATTTAAACCTTTCCTTTGCCCAATAGTATAATGAACAATCCCCCGGTGTTGTCCTAAAACTTTCCCAGAAGTATCCACAAAATTTCCTGGAGAATTATCGCGTTCATTAAACAAAACAGAATAATCGCCGCATTCTAAAAAATCCTGACTTTCTTTTTTTACCGAAAGTTCCACCCAACCCATTTTTTCAGCGAGAGCTTTTACATTTTCTTTTTTCATTTCACCTAGCGGGAAAATCACTTTAGAAAATGTATCCCGAGAAAGTCTTGAAAGAAAATAAGACTGGTCTTTAAAAGTATCAAGTGCACGCCATAAAATCGGAGAATTTTCACCTTGGTCCAAAATTCTTGCATAATGCCCTGTTGCAAAATAATCAAAATCTATTCCCATTTTTTTTGCCACAGAAAGCATTGCCCCAAATTTTATCATCTGGTTACAACGCACACAAGGGTTAGGCGTTCTGCCGCTTCGGTATTCGCCTCTAAAATACTCTAAAACAAATTCTGAAAATTCTTTTGCCACAGGAACAACGACATGCTCTATCCCAAGCCTATCAGCTAGTTTTTTCGCATCGGCAATTCCCAAAGCCTCATTAGGCCCAAAACAACCGGAACGCCCTTCTACAACAGGCATATCTACAGATCCATCCCACATAGACATCGTGAGAGCGATAACCCGATAACCATCTTGTAAAAGTTTCCAGGCGGCTAATGCCGAATCAACGCCACCAGAAAGCCCGAGAGCAACTGTTTTTTGCATAATTTCAAGACCTAAAAAAAGCCGAATTCACAATGAATTCAGCTTAGAGCGGGAAAAGGGATTCGAACCCTCGACATTCAGCTTGGGAAGCTGACGCTCTACCAACTGAGCTACTCCCGCAAGAGTAGCCTTAATATAACAATTCTAATGAACTTTTTCAATATCCTTTCTGAATATAAAGCTTTTAGTATATGATTTTTTTCTAATAGATTCTGGTCTAATACCGTTTTGGCTTTTATCAGAACGAGATTTTTTTAAACCCCAAAAACAATTAGTAAGAAAAGTTATTTTTGCAATAAGAACATTTTCCTATTTTGCTTTACGCCCTTTTTAAAAGGTTTTCTATGAAAAAATTATTGCCTTACTTTGCCGTACTTTTTTTATTTGCCTTCGCCAATGCCGAAGAAACCCCCTCTCTGTGGCAGCGTTTCACCAACTTTTTCAACCCGGCGCCATCCGTTTCAGAAGAAGGCAAAACTCAAGATGAAATCCGAGAACTCGATAAAAAAATCAGCACCTTGCGCGTAGAATCACGCAGAGAACATAGGCCTCAACGCAAATCAATGCTTAGAAAAGAAATTGAAGAACTTTCCGCTAAACGAGATTCTTTACTCGCTACTCTGAAAACACCTAAAGAACAAACCCCAAAAGTAACTTCTCCCCAAAAAGACACAGCAACTATCCAAAAAGAAATTCCCATTTGTTCAAAAGACACCATAAAAATCATTGAACGCGAAATCATCCGGGAAATTATTCGCGATACAGTTTTTATACACGACACAATTCTTGTCTGTGATACAATCGCAAAAACTCAAGTCCCAACAGATTCTATTCAAACCCAGAAATAATATAATCCGGAGTAAAACCTAATACTTGGCAATCGTCTTTAAAAGACTCTTCTCGCATATTTCTGCCCATAACCAAGCAAGAAGAAATACCAACTTTACTTGCGCCGACAATATCTGTTCCAAGTGTATCGCCAACCATAACCACTCTGCTTTTTGCCGGAACACTTTTTAAAGCGCGTTCAAAAACTTCTGGAAATGGTTTCCCATTACATTCTACTGCGCAATGCGTTTCATTCATTAAGCGGTAAGCTTGTAACCCCGAAACATCACTTCGGCTTCCATCAATTTCTGGAGCGCAAGCATCTGGATTCAAAACAATAAGCAAACTTCCGCTTTGTCTTAAAATTTCTTCGGCCTGACGTAATCTCAATGAGTCAAATTCAGTAGAACAAATAATGACCACAGGTTTCTGAGGATTTTCTTCTATTAAAACGCCGGAACGTTCAAGTAAAATTTTACCAGATTCTCTCCCAAGAAAATAGGCTGATTGTATAGAATACTTTTGTACTAATTCTTTTAAAAAATTCCCTGACGAATAAATTTCATGAGGGTAAATCAAAAAGCCCATTTTCAAAAGGTCTTCAGAAAGTTCTTGCTCATCATGAGCTGCATTAGTAATCAGGCGGATTTCTTTTCCTGTTTCCCGAAGTTTCTGAATAAAGGCCTTTGCTCCAGGGTAAACAAAGCCACCACGATTATATAAAGTCCCAAACGCATCAAAGAAAAACACATCAAACTTTTCAAACAATTCTCTTGCAACAATCCTTTGCGATAAAGGCTTATTCGAAAAATTTCCCATCTTTTTTAGATAATACAAATAAAGATTTTTTTCTTCTTCTTTCATAACAATTAAAAATCAATCTCTGCGCAAAACGCCCCAAGAATTGAAATCAGCCGAATAATCTTGGTAAATCATTTTCCCTTGATAAAGGACTTTCAAACCAATACGAACAAAATAAGCTCCAGAGCCTACATAACGGCGACGCCCATCCATAAAATTCCAAAAGAAAAATACTCGCCGCCCTTTTTGTAAACGTTCATCATTCCCTTTAATTTCTGCTTGAGAACCAGTTAAATAATTCCCTGAATGAGAAAAAATATTCATTTCTAAAACAACCGAAATTTCATCGTTTAAAAGAGCTGTTTTTGCTTTATTTCTTTTTTGCAACAATTCTAAAACACGCTGAACAAACTGTTCTTCACCCATATCCAAAGAAATACCTAAGCGATTTTTGGGAAATGGCGTTCCGGTTTCTTTAAATTCCAATTCAAATACCGGGCGTTCGCGAACTTCTTGTGGAGAATAAGACGCTTGCGAAAGTGTCAAAAGCCTGAAAGGAGAAAGGCCAGACAATGAAATCCATCTTCTTTTAGAAACATTGCCTTCATAATCTTTTACCAGATTCTCTTCTAAAAGCACCGAATCTGAAGGCGAAAAATATTCAAAACTCCCTGATGGTAAAATCAAATGCAAAGCAAGTGAAGAATCCAATGTATTTTTCACTCTACAAGGAATTTGCCTTATTTCTGAATCTTTCCCAGAACGTAATGAAAATTCTGTGACAGAAACATTACTTTCTATAGGTTCAGAAAAAAGAATTTTCAAAGTATCTTCTCGTAAAGAAGTTCCTTTGCTCAAAAAAACTTTCAATGGAACTGGAGCTAAAGAATCTTGCAAAACAAGTTCTACACTTGCAGCAGAACGCTGGAACAAAGTCGCAGAAATATTTGTTTTTTCTTCTAACGCCGAAACACCTAAAGCCATCTTTTTTTTAGAAAAATCAAAATACATTCTATTTGAATTTTCTGCATCTATTTTCAAATCCAAAGACTTTGCCACAAGACGCCCATTTTTAAACGACGAATCAGGAAATTCCAAAACTAAACTATCAATATATTCTTTGATGTAGTTTTCAGAAACGGGTTTTAAAAAACTAATTGTCAAACAATCCGCTCTACCATCATTATCTTTATCAGAAATAAAATGTCCAAAAGCAGAAGGCGGTATTGGCGAACGGATAAAAGATGCAAACCCAAGCGTTGCTAAAAGAAACAGCATTGATAAAGTCCGCATCATAAACCCATTCCTCAATTATTCACTTTTTAAAATCCCGTAATCTTTGCCTTCAACTGGAATTACAAGTGAAAGTTCAGACAAAACATCCATTTGATTTTCAAAAATATCTTTGACATTTTCGCCTAAAACTTCTTCTTCATTTTTTTCCAAGTTATACGCAAAAAAAGAGCCATCTGCAAAAATAGAAATGCAACAATCCCAATCAACACTACGCCCTTCCACACCAGAACTTTCAAGCATTAAAAGTGGCCGCGGTGCAGGAATCGGGTTTGCATGTCCATTTTCATAAATAAAATAATTTCTACTTATAAGCAAATGTTCTAACGCCATTGTCGAAGGCGTATTTTCAAATTCATTCCGCAAGCGACGAATATTTCCTAAATCGTCTTCAAATGGGTCTTGAAAATCTTCTGGCAACACAACTTGCCAATAATCAAACTTTTTCAAATCACCACCAAAGCGTTCAATAACTGCTTTGGGCGGTTCGGGGCGTTCCATTAAAAAATCTTCAAACGAATCCAAAATTTCATCAAAGCGAGATTTCCAATCTTCTTTTTTCCATTCTTCAAGTGCTTTCAACAATCGTTGCAAATGTTTTTCATTTGTTTTCTTTCCCATTTTACCAATTCTCCATAGTTCTTTTTGTAAGGCTCATGGCTATTTTCTTTTCATAATAAGCTGCTTCGTTTACAAAAACAGGGAACACCGTTTCACCATGATACAAAATATCTTGTCCATCAAACGTTTTAAAAATTTTATCACCTTCTTTTAATTCTTTAAAATCAGCCCCTTGTCTATCTGGATGAATCATAGCACAAATATTTCCAGAAGCATCTCGTGGGTAATCCAAATCTTTCCATTGCGTAAAAACTTCAACAAGTTTTGTTTCTCTTTTTTCAAACAATCCCTTGTTATAATCTTCAACCAATTCAAGATAGCGAAGCACAATTTTTTCGGTCAATTCAAACAAACTAGCCAAAAGCGTTCCATGGGCTTGTGGGCCCATTTCAAGGCAAATATCAGCCTTTGCTATTGTTCCAAAATAAGGCGAAGCCAAGCGTTCTTCTGGTTGAAAATAAATGCGTGCTTCTGGGAACTCTTTTACAATTTCAGCCGAAGCCATTGTCGTAAACGGATTTTTCTCTGAAAGAATCAGACACGCACCCATATTCGATGTTGTATTATGAACATCTATCAGCAAATCTGTTTTTGTGCATTTACCCTTTTTACCCAACATTTCATTCAATTCTTTCGCTCGATTAATTTCATAACAAAGAGATTCGCCTTGAATCGAAAGAGAATTTTCAGAAAAAGAACGATTTAAATCTTGATTGACATAGCGCCTATTTAAACGCATAGCTAAAGGGTTTGCTAAAACCAGTTGCACATTAGCCGAAGGACAAACTTTCTTATAAACTTCTGGAAAACCTTGCCACTTGCGGACAAGTTCTACACCCGTTTTTTCATTCCCATGGGTTGCGCCAGAAATCACTATAGATTCAATCAAAGACATACCCTTATAATAATAAATTCCAACCAAAAAATCATTAAGAAAAACCTTTAACTCACTAAAATTCAACTTAAAGAAAGAGCTTTCCCTTTTATTCCTTATTTGAAATGCTAAATTCAGCACATGGACTTAAACTTTTACCGCCGCCTTTCAATTGCCCCAATGCTTGATTACACCGATAGGCATTGCCGTTACTTATTACGCCTTTTAACTAAAAACACACTCCTTTATACAGAAATGATTCCGGCAAATGCCTTGGTTCATGCAGACCCTGAACCTTTTTTAAAACATTCTCCCGAAGAATACCCACTTGCCATACAGCTCGGTGGCGGTGACCCAGAAACTTTAGCATTAGCTTCAAAAAAAGCAGAAAATGCCGGCTACCAAGAAATCAATTTAAATTGCGGTTGCCCTTCGGATCGAGTTCAGAATGGTTCTTTTGGAGCTTGCCTTATGAAAGACAGCGCAAAAGTCGCACGCTGTATTGAAGCCATGCAAAAAACCGTTCAAGTTCCTGTTACTGTAAAATGTCGAATTGGCATTGACCACGACGATTCTTTTGAATTCTTTTTAAACTTTATAAAAACTGTTCACGAAGCGGGTTGCAATACATTCATTATTCACGCAAGAAAAGCTTGGTTAAAAGGTTTAAGCCCAAAAGAAAACAGAGACATTCCACCCCTTAATTATGAACGCGTTTTAGAACTCAAAAAACTAATGCCTAACCTGAACATTTCTATAAATGGTGGCATTAAAACACTAGAACATGCAAAAGAATTGCTTACACAACTTGATGGCGTTATGATTGGCCGCGCCGCTTATGAAAATCCTTGGATGTTAAAAGAAGCCGACTCTCTGATTTACAACACCCAAGACCCTATCTGGAAAAATCGAAAAGAATTATTAACGGCTTATCTCCCTTACGTTGAACAAGAACTCTCTCAAGGTTGCCCATTAACCATTATCACACGCCACTTAAGTTCTCTATTCAACGGCATTCCTGGCTCAAGAAAATACCGCCAAATGCTAAGCGAACAAGCCCCAAAAGCAAAAGATGGCGTTGAATTACTCCAAAAAGCCATGGCCTTTGTCGAAGAAATTGGTTAACAGAAATCAAACTTTCATTTGTTTTATTTTTCCCTTAATATAAAGTACTAAGAATAATTTTACTACTCCACACTAAATATTTTCTTTGGAAGAACATGCCTCTGTTTTGCGTTTAAAACTTCTACAACAACATTGCTTTCGTTTCCTTGGGGTGTATTTGTTTTAATAGTCACCTTCTTGAGCGTTCCCGGCAACGGGCAAGAATTGTCGCAATATTCAAATTCGCTTACCGAATTTGTTCCATTTATCTCCACAGACATTTTTACAACACGTTTCTTTTTTGGGGAATAATAAAGCGTGGGTTTGGAGGAATCTTTAGGCAGAATTTTCCAAAGAGAACCTTCAGCAACTGGAGAATTGTAATCCTCTGGAGAGCCCATCTGTTTATTTACCTCAGCCGGATTTTGTGCTGGCATATTTTGCGCTGGTAGAACATTACCTGTCTTTAAGTCCGTCATCTTCATGCGGCCATTGTTCTGCACCATTTTTATCTGCATCACGCTTGACTTAATTGTTGTTACAGACTTCGACTCGCCCGCAGTAAGCAAAGTCATATTCACCACCTGAGGAGCCATATTGGGAAGCGTCACTGTGGTACGCATCTGCATTTCACAAGTGTCCGGGAAAGTGGATTTTTTTTGATTTTCAAATACAGTCTGCAAACTAAGTGCATGTGACTGAAATGCAACAAAAGAAACAAAGACAAAAGTTCTTATTACTTTATTCATATTTTACCTCCTTACAGCAAAGAAAGTTTCTTTGTTGATTTAATGGTTCCATTTACTTTGAGCATTAAATACGTCTTGCTCATGTCAATGCCAGTCCAGTCCACGCGTACTAACTGTTCGCCCAGGGCAAGAGTTCCATTAAAAATAGATTTCACAGGTTGCCCCAAGACAGTCACCAGACTCAGTTCCACGTATGTCCAATTGTCAAGTGTAAGCACAAGTCCATCGGGCGTACGAATCACAGGTATAAAATTGTCTGGCGAATGATAACCGAAATCCACATCATAGGCAAAATCCGAATTATCCTCATCTGGGGTTCGCAAAGTCCATACAGGCTCATTACCATAGAGCATATACCCCGTAGAATCAAACACACAAATGCCATGAGCTTCGCGCAATGTCAAATCCAGGCTGTCGTGACTCGGGTCATCACTTACATTCCAGATTTCTACCCAACTTGGCAAATGCAGTGCGACCTTCACTGGATTTTGCCATGCCTTGCCTGCAACGAGAGGCTTATCACAATGAACAGTCACCTGCCAGCGACCGGAACCAAGATTTTCCATCGAGGCAGACGCACATTCCGACTTGTCGTAAACTTCATAAACTGGCGCAAGGCCTTCTTCTACAAAGAAATAGTAACGTACATCAAAATTTTTCAAGGCAACATTACCCGTATTTTCAACTTTAATATGAATTTCACTTGATTGATTGTCATTACGAATATCAGATGCAAGCACACGAACTTTGGTCTCGAGCGATACAGGATCTTCCATTTCAGCGCAAGAACCACCAATCAAGTTGTTATCATTATCAAGAACTATAATGCCAACATCTTCATAGAAACCGTTGCTAATCGCAACACCAGAATTCGGATCTACAAAAGACGGGTCATCAGAAGCGTTCCATGGAGAATAATCTGCATTATAAAGTCCAAAATGCGGTCCCTCACCACTGAACACTGTTCCTGCAACAGGAATCTGTACATCCGCAAATTTCCATTCCACAAATCCAGTATTTGCACTTTCGGAATGAATCGCTGGGAAAGTCTCCACATTATTCGGCCAGTAGCGTTCAACGCCCGCTGTTGAAACGTATTCACCACGGAAATAGTAGCGGACGGAAAATCCATTCACAGGTTCATTGGATACGTTGCGCAGGCGGATTCTCGGGCGGAGCGTAGACGTTTCCGGGTATCCCTCGTAGCGCAAGTACGACTTTATCTTGCGAACCGTATCAGTAGGCACAATTCCCATAACCTTGTCAGAGGTGCTTAATCCCCAAGCAATCATTGACGAAGGAACATTCGCAGTAGAGAGAGCTATTCCACCGATTTGAATGTTTACAGGAACCTTCAATATCAATGTATGCGTACCAGCCTCGAGATGGACGGACGCGCCTGAAACAGTCACCGCACGCCAGGTATTGGAAAAGTTCGCCATCCCAGCGAGCAAACTTGATTCGCCAACATAGACCGGCTTATCGCCTGCAGTCACAGCCCTTGCATATAGCACAACATTGTAGTCGGCCGAATTCTCAACTATTACAGTCACCGCGAGTGTTGCAGAATCACCCGATACAAGGTACTTATTGCCCGCCACAGAGCAAGAGAACTCATTAGAGAAACCACTCTCAACATCCATATCTTTCACAGCTACAACAATGACATCGGAAACTTCTCCAGCATCAGTTACAGGTTTCGAAAGTTCCTCTACTTCAGCAGCTGTCAATGCACGTGAATACATGCGAATATCAGCAATGTTCCCAAGATATGCCTCCTCGCTATCATTTTTACCTAAAGAGAAAACTCCTTCTAATTCTCGTTCTTTTAAAATTCCACTAACAAGTTCTTTTTCTAGTTTACCATCTACATAGAATTTCACATAAGCAGAATCAACCGTTACAACTATATGCGACCAAGATTTTTCATTGATGTCTAGCGATTCTGATTCAAATGAATGAGAGCCTTCAACCAATTTTAAAGTATTTCCGCGTTGCATAAGTTCAATATTTAAACCATTTTGTCCAGAAAAGCCAAGAATTCTACGCCATGAATTATACACTGAACCTCTCTTGATTCTAGCTTCAAAGGAATATGAAGAACTACTACCGAAATAAACCACTCCTTCCCCCTTTGTATAATCTGCTGCATTACCAAAATACAAACCAGCATCACTCAACCAAGGAGTTGTCATATTGATTAAATTAAGATTGTGGCCGGTTCCAAGAAATTCGTGAACTATCTTACCACTATTTTCTCTAGCTGGATACCATAATGAAAGTTCCGTTGGATAAGGATACAATTTTTCTTCTGTAACAAAAAATTTCTCAGAATAATTATGACCATAATCCTCAACTCTCATTTTTATTGAAAGTAAGCAACCAATACATTCTGAAAGTTGTTTACGAGAAAGTTTTACATCTGCAAAAATTTGACCAGTAGAATCAGGTAACACTTTTATCACAGGCAAAGAATCTAAACCAAATACTGGCGCTATTATAACATTAGCTATTCCTGATTCGGAATCCGAAACATTTGCACTTATTGCAAAAATTCTATCAAGAATTTCGCTAGAATCTTGTACAGAAAAATCCTTAATAACAGGGCGCACAGAATCCGTATAAATTAAAGGACCTGCCATTTGTATATTATTTCCTAAATAGGAGGTTCCTATATAGCGTGATTCATAAACACCTGAATGAATTTTCCCTAAGCTAGAATTTCCAATTATTCTAACCCCATCATAAATTATGGTATCTGGAATTTCAGTTCGAATTTCTGCAACAGCATAATTTCCTTGATAAAGGCTCATAAAACCATAGCCTGGATGATTACAACTTACACTATAAGCCATATAACCATTATCAAGACCTAGCCACAATGAATCAGATGGGAGAGAACAAGTAAATTCAGAAGGAACAGTAAATGCTTTTGCCTTAGCGGAAACTATCGGAAATTCTTGTTTTTTACCTTCTGAATCAATTTCTCCAAGAGCTATAACGAATATATAATTTGTATCTATTTCTGAGTTTCTATCAGGAAGTGATACATGAAGCAACCCATTTGAATCAGAAGTATATGGTAAAATTGTCGCTGGTGTTTTATCTCCACTATCATTTTTCAATGAATCATCATCTACATACAAAACAAAATCACCTAATCCTCTTACATTTACAATTCTCTCCGAATCCGTCGCTATTTCTGGCATTACTTCAATATTGAATTTTGAAACATCAGCTAATTTAGAAGACATCGCTGCAAACACAGAGAATGTTTTTGTTTCTGCAGAAATTAAAATATATTCCCATTTATTTTCATCTCCTGGGTAACAAAGTTCTGAATCCCAAGTACTACAAGTAGCATTTTCTGATGAACTATTTGAAACCGCTGCACTTCCATCTGCTTTTAAGTAGCCATACAATGCATTTTCAAGAGGAACAATTTTTTTATTCTCAAAATCTATTTTATAAAGTTTTAAAGTCTGTGGAGTAACACCTTTAGATTCCATTTCATTTTTAGAAATTCGCATTTGAATCCGTGGAAGATTACTAGAATCTTTAAATTCCATTGATGGTAAAACTTCCATAACAGGGCCTGTTAAAGGCATGTCATTAAACACTTCAAACGGATAATCATCTTTTTCTATGGTTCTTACCGTAATACCTTCATTTTCTTCTACAGAACCTACAGGGAATGTTACAGATAACTCCCCAAACAGTGATTCCACAACGCCTATTTCATTTACTTTTACTGGCGTTCCAACATACAGATTGTATGTACTATAAAATAAATTTTCAACATCTGATGCTCCCCAAGTCAGCATAAACTGAGTATTACCTTGAAGACGATTCATATCAAACCATGCAATCCTTTGATTGCCTGATTTTTCTGCAACAAATTCTTTAATAAAATAATAGACTCCTTGTTTTAAATAAGAAAGTTTATAAGTATTTCCCTTTGTCAAATTCGCTTTTAATTCTACCAATTCCTTTGGTCGTTGAACGTGAATCGAATCAAACGGTTTATAACTTATTATCCTATCTAATGCATTTTTTTCTGATGAAATATTAAAATGAGAATGTGCGCTAGAATCAAGATGTAAAACTTCTACTGTTTCAAATTTTGGCTCTTTTGTCCATGAATTTAACCCTTTATAAAAATATTTTATCGGAAGACTTGTTGTTTTCATTGAGGAAGGAATTCGCTGAATGCTATCAGAACCTTCTCGATAAATTCTATTCTTATAAAGTGTATCTTTAGCTAAAGAAATAAGCTTTGTTGAATCTTCATTAAGTTTCCAATTGGTTGTATTTAAATTCAAATCATATTTTATAAAAGTTATTCCTTCAAATAAAGAATTGTTCTTTATTTTTGTAATGACATCCAATGGGATAAAGAAATATTCATTTTCATAATTTTCACTTTCTGGTTTGAATCTTAAATTTGAAAAAGCTATTTCAGACAATTCATTTTCTGGCTTTGAATAAATTGCATTTGGTCTAGGAGATTGTGCGGGAGAATTAACTTCATTTTTTATAAAACCATTTTCTAAGGTAAAATCATCAAGCCATTGTTTTTCACTGAAATCCCCTAAAGAATGGTGTATTTTTGAACCGCCATCATAGTATTTATAACAATTTGCAGCCCCTTCTGTTAATGAAACCAAACCTTCACAAGGCTTATCAGACCGTTCTAATTTTGACAACCAATTTGGATCTATTGGAAATAGTATTTTAACCAAATTCCCGTTATTCCATTTCATATTTTTCCCGACATAAAAACTTACATTTCCATGAGCAAATAAAGGCGTTCTCAAAGAATCCTCCAAACTCGTCATAGAAATTTGGCAACGTGGATTATGACCATAAGCCGCGTCTATATTGCTTGCCTCATCATAATCACACAAGGGACTATTATCTAAATCTGTTCCTAATGCCAATACTTGGAAATAATCATGTTGATTTTTAGGATTATAGAATTTCATATCAAAATAAGAGGGATACATAAACTCTTCATTTTCATCAGCAAAAAGGAATATATTCTTTCCTCCATCAAGTTGATTTCCCGGTAAAAATGGAAGGTATTGCATTTCATAAGGAGTTAACAACCCATAAGAATTATCGCATTCCCAATTAGTGCCATCGAAATAATTACCTAATATGGAAGTTCCACATAAACCACTTAAAGCATTCCAATAACCATCACTTTCTGTTCCAAAGATGGTTTCATTGGTATGGTCAAATCTAATTGTGCGGTTAACTAAATTATCCATACCAAATGGAGCATCCCAATAATCCTTTGGAATTGTCAATTCAATATTGAAATACGCAAATCGATAGCGTTCCTTATTAGAACTTGAATTAATCTTTTCTTTTAGCGCATAAAAATCTCCATTTTCGATTCCCGACATTCTTACGACAAACAAATTCGCATTTGGATCGTAACCAGCAGTCGTTCCCGAATCACCATATGTACAGAATTTTGTCGGGATAGAATCTTCAAAAACAACACTACAATTTTCATTTAACTTATCAACCGGATAAGTATAATTTTGTTTTCCTGATTCAGGTGGCGGTAAGACAAACCCCCGACTGTTAGAAGTTATTTTGGAAAGGTTCCAAACATTATATTGACTATTAACAGCATTCTCAAATTGTTTTTCATTTTTTACATCATCTATTTGCTCACCATCTAAGAATTGTTTCCATCCCGCCATGGTAAATACAACCATATCCAAGTAATTTTCTGAATATTTATCATCATCGTACCCAAAATCTTCATCATTGTCATTGGCGACTTTACGAACATTCAACACCCCCGTCCGAACATCAGAAGAAAAAGTTAGTGTGTCAATATATATTTTTCCCTGCGTTCTCTGTCCTTTTTCAGAGCAACCAAATACTCCCCATAACCAACCACAATCAACATATTCAATATTCGTGTGCAACCTCCGTACAACAACCAAATCCAACTGTTGCCGGTGTCGTTTTATTGCTAAACTAAACCGTTCTGGGGCGTATCCATATATTTCTTGTTCCCCAGAAACATCCATATTTATATTTACTTCTTCTCGATTTTCTTTTGGCAAATATTTTGCAGTTAAATCAGCGCGAACAAGATAATCTGCAATAGGAATATATCGATTTTTTCCATTGTCTTCAAATGCCTCAGCAACTAGCAAATTCACACTTTTTGAAGGATCCGGAAGCATTGTCTTTAAAGACAATGCAAAACTTGATGTTTTAAACTTTATTGAATCTTCTTTCCCGATTTCATGCGCTGAAACAACCACACTAAATCGACCAGGTTCTACAGGAATTCCCAAAGAATCTGTTAACCCCCAACGACACGAATTAGCATTTTGATTTGTACTCGCCTTTACCAAAACATTATTTTGTAAACGTTTCACTAATTTTTCATTGGCATCTAAAATATCAACAGAAACAATTGCATCTTTATACAAAATCCCATAAGAAATATTTACTGAATCCATTTCAAAAACTTTCTTTTCACTTGAATCATTTACAAACGAATCGCTCGCATTTTTCATCATATAAAAATCAGGCAAATCTGTTAACGCCACTTCCATCTCGGGCAATGTTAATGAGACAACAGTATCCATTAAAATGACTTGCGGATTATTCAATGTATTTTCTATCACTTCTGCATGTAAAGTTATATTACCACTTGCCGGGTATAAATTACCTGAATAAAGGCCGTCCCACACAAAACGTAAGCCATAATGATTCGGGTGAATTGTCCAACCTGTATGCCAAGGATTTATAGAAGCATATTCAGTCCCCATAAAATTAAAACCACTTACAGAACTAGAACCAAAATAAACAGGGATATCAAAATCTTTGGTAAAATTCCCCTTACCCACATAAAAAGCTCCTTTCGAACTCATAACAACATGGCCTTTTGTGCCATAAAGTGTCATTACTTTATCTGTATATGTTGGAAACTGCCAAACCAAAAAACCAAGCGTATAATTTTCTATAGCTTTCTGAAAAGACGACACACCCATGCTAGATTCTGAAACTTTACAACCATTTTCAAGATTGCTAATTCCATTCGCCGACAAACAAGTTTGCCCAAATGTATTCGAATCAAAATAAATATTAACTGAATCTAAGGATTCAAAACCATTCCATTCCAAATGATACAAGCCATCTTTTTCATAAAACCAAACTCCTTTATCTAAGTCCGTATTTTGAGGTTCTCCCATAAATGGGTTAGCAGTAACATATTCTGCTGACTTTTCAAATAACCCTGTTCCTTTTGAATCTTCTGCATAAACGCGCAAATAATATTCACCAGAAACATTATCTCCAAGGCGTATTGATACTTCCAATGAATCTTTGCCAACCTCTATTCTTGGAGAAGAAATTTCAAAAACAACTGAACGCAATGAATCACTAGAACTTACATTATCCACAACAATTGATGTTGTATCGGTTAACCATTCACAAGTTGAACAAGAACGCGTTGAAAGTTCTACTATAACCCTTGATTCTGATAAACCAACATTATGGAAATAACCCAAAATTCCTTCAGTACTTTGTGATATTTTTGAAATGTGAGCGCTATCTTTAGATTGATTTGATTTTATTACTTCAATATTATCCGTAAGCCATTCATTTGAATTTTCTAAACGATAACGAAGCCTATAAACCGTTGTATTCTCTGAAGTTATTGAAACTGGCGGAGCAATTCCTATAATAGGAATATATTCTTTGGTCAGATAATCTTCTTCTTCCTGTGGTGAAGAAATTATTGGATAACGCTTACCAAGATAAAATAAATCAGTTCTAACACTTTCGTTTCCGGTCGCATCAAGGCAAACCATTTCTAAATAACGTTTACCATTTTTCTTGCCAACAGCATCGGTCAAAATATTAAATCCTATGGTATCATTCTTTAAAATATTTTCAGTAACACTATACCAAGTTTCATTTGCATCACCGCCAAGAACACGATAATAACAATACATACCTGTTCTATTAGAGCTTAAATCGTCTTTTTCTGAAACAACAAGAGTTGCACTAAAATCAGTTACTGAATCTGGATATATAAGTTGATTACTTACTAAACTCAAAATTTTTGGTGGAGTTCTATCTATACGTATTTGTTTTTCATACTGATATTTCTTTAAATTTTTCGCTTCATCTTTAGCAACAGCACGCAATATATAGTCACCATCTTGCAATCGCATATTAGACATTTCTGTCCATTTGCCAATAGCTTTATTGAAAGATTCTTTTACAACAACTGAATCGCCTGCTCTGTCTATTTTTGATGTATCACCAGCATGAATAAATTGCCAAGACACAGTCACCACCGTAGAATCTCGGCCGCCTAATAATTCTTTCCCAGAAACTTTATCCCAAGCTATTGCAAAATCTTTAGAGGAAACATGATTTAACGAAGGCAAATTAGCAACAACTGAATAACCATTTTCTTTTGCTTGTTCAAGTTGAAAACGCATAATTCGAATATCAGGGGTGGAACTATCTCCCCAATCAAAACGTGCTACAAACATTGAACTATCTGGGTTCACACAAAGTTCATCAACAGATAAATCGAAAACAGGCGCAGTTACATCTACTCTGAAGGGAACATCGTAAATATCGCTACTATCGTTTTTATTTTCGCTTGCATTATGCGTAATGGCTTTAAGCGTCCAATGGTATTCTTTTTCTGCAAGATTTTCTTTTGAAATAGCTGAACCATAAATTTTACCACTATTTTCATTTCTTGAATATGCCATATTTTGCAATTGAGTAACCGTTTTATTTTCTTCTGCATCTAAATACCATAAAGAATCACGCATTCCAATGACATCAAAACCCTGATAATCAAGAACACTTGCATACGCTTCAAATCCAGATATGGCATTCACAACCACATCGCGCTTTGGCCAAATCGGAACAAGATAATTTTCTGTAGCCTTAAACAAATAATAAAAACGCTGAGTGTTACTCAGCCCTATCTTATTCACTGTTGAAATCGTTACTGTATTTTGGTTGTCTTTTTGGATAGCAAGAAGGTTGTCGTAGCCATATTTGCGGGGGTCGAAATCGAATTGACCATTTTTCTTGACAGGGTGTTTTTCTTTTCTCAATTCA
>JAZQSE010000036.1:0-6060 GCA_045629945.1 Fibrobacteraceae bacterium | reverse complement strand
GGGTCACACCCGTTCCCATTCCGAACACGGTAGTTAAGCCAATAGTCGCCGATGGTACTTGGCCTCCGGGCCCGGGAGAGTAGGTCGCCGCCGGATTCTTAGGCCCCTGAGTAACCCTCAGGGGCCTTCCTTTTTTTAAAGAAATTTTCTAAATACCTTTCTCTATAATTTCTATCCTTTTCTATCCATTCAAAACGAAATAATTTTCAATCCTAAATTTATAATGAAAAAATATTGCTCATCTACTTTTCTTAAACACAACCTAATACAAAAAATCAATGTTTGAATATCACACTTTCTTTTACTAAATTCTTTGCATGGTAAGAAATTTTAAAATAGCGCCACTTTTTTCTTTGAATGAAATTCCAAAACAAAAAGAAATTTGGGAATTATTGTCCAAAAATCTTGAAAAGTTTTTAACTGAAAATAGATTGTCCATTTTTTGTTCAGGACCAGTTTTAGATAATTGGTTTAAGCTTTTTCCGAAAGATTCTTTATGGATGAAAGAGAAAATCAGAGAGGGAAGAATAGAATTTCTTGCAGGTTCTTATGATGATATTTTGCCTCCTTTTTTTCATCAGGATCTTCTAGACCTTCAATTAAAGAAACACCAAGATTTGTTAAAGACAAAATTAGCTATTCAACCATCGGGGTATTTTAATTCTTCAATGGTTTGGGAAATAGGTTTTTTACCGCAATTGGCTGAAGCTTATTTTTCTTACGCTTTAGTAGAAGACATTGCTTTGTCTCATGCTTTAGATACTCAGGCACGAGTTTCTGGTTGGTATTCTATTGAAAATAATGGTTGTTTACTTCGAATTTTGCCAGTAGATACGGTTCTTTCTTTGACATTTGAAAAGTATGATTTAGATTTTTGGAAAGAAGAAATATCTTATCTACCCGATAATGATAAAATTTGGGTTGTTCTTATGCCAATTCCTGTAGATTCTTTGGAATCTTTGTCTAAGTTTTGGCAACATTGCTTTTCTGTTTTTGATTCGTCGATTCAAACTTGGACTATTTCACACATAATAGAACAACAACAACGAGAAGGTTATGTTAATTTATTAAGTGCGGTCGGGCAAAATTTAGGCCTTCCACTTTTTTCATCAAGTTGTAGAGGCTTGTTGTTGCGTCGTCCAGAGATTAATTTTTTGCATAAAGCTTTATTAGCTGTTCTTCGTCGAGCAGAAATGAATTTAGACAAGGAACATTATGAAGAAATAGTTGACGAACTTTTCCCGATAATGGCATCTAAATTTTATGCGGATTTAGGAAATAAAGAGGGAATAAGAAGTTCTGTATTGCGTTTTTATGCCCATGAAAAAATTTTAAAAGCTTCAACGAAAATAGATTCTTTATTAAAACAGAATTCTTTACGGGCTGAAGTAACCGATTATCTTTTAGCAGGAGAACAACAAGTATGGCTTGAAAATAGATCAATGTCTATGCTTATTGAACCTGCTTCAGGGGCAGTTCTTCGTTCTTTGAATTCAAAAAAAGCGTCATTTAATTTTTTCAATTCCTTTCGCGATGATGGAAAAATTTCTTTAGGCTTTGCGGAACATATTTTAGGACCAGCATTTTCAACGCCAGAGGCTTTAGATACGATTCTTCAAGAACGTTCACAAGCTTTGCTTGCCTCATACGATTATAGGTTAGAACGAGAACCATCAGAAATGCTTTTAAAAATGACTTCAGAGCAAGTTTTATCAATGGAAGATAAAAGTTTTATTTTTCATTTAGATAAGAACATTAAAATGCATTCAGAGGAATCCCGATTTGAAATTTCATATAAATTAACGAATATGATGTTACAGCCTTACTCTGGGTATTTTGGAACAGAATTAGAGATAGGTGTAAACTTAAATCATTTTATAGAAGCATTTTTGAAAATAGATGGTCAAAAAGTAAACTTATTAGAGGATAAACCGATAATTTTTGCAGATATTTCAGAACTAGAATATAAAGAAACTTCTACTCATGCAAAGATAAAATTAGAGTTTTCTGAATTATTATCATGTCTTGTTGCTCCGGTATATAGCAAGGAAAATATATTACAAGGAATGCGATTATTCTTTTTTAAACAAATTGATTTTCCTCTTACTGAAACAATGGAGCTTTTTATACGAGTTGTTTTATCAAGGTCTATTGTATGAGAAGAGATTTAATTGATATAGTTGTAGAAGATAAAGGAGATGAAGTTATCATTTCTTTATCAGGGATGTTTGGTATTAAAGAATTTGCTGCATTAAAAGAAAAATTAGAACGACTTCTTCAAGGGCCGGGGATCTTTTTTTACTTGAATTTAGATAAAGCAATTTTTCTTTCGCCGGAATATTTAGGATTATTTTTAGATCAATTAAATTCTTTGAAAAAGCGTCGGATTAATTTGGTACTTTTGTTTGCAAATGAAGAAAATAAGGAATATTTTTCTCGTTATTCTTCGGTGTTTGAAATTTCAGAATCTTTAGATGCTTATCATAGACAAGGTTTTTTATCTCAATTGCGCCAGATAGGCGTGCATTATTCTAGGCAAACAGGATTACGTATTACTCCTTGGGTAGCGATTACAGGATTTTTATTTTTAGCAGGTTGGTTCTTTACATTGTTTATGATTATTTCTAAACAAAATGATGAATTAAGTGAGAGACAAAAAGAAATAACCCTTTTAGAAAGCAAGTTACGCCGTTCTGTAATGGAAATAGAACGTTTAGAATCATCTATTGGGCCTTTACAAAATTTAGGGATTGTTGGAAATGCAGAAGAATTGTCTTCTTTTGGAACCGTAAAAAATTGGATTTTATATTTAGATAAATTGGATAGTCTTCGGCGTGAAAAATAATTTTACTTTACGTATTCCTTTTTTAGTGTCTTTTGTTATCCTTTTGTTAGGTATTATAGTTTTATTGCAATTTATTTGGCTTTACAAGAATAAGGTAAAAGAATTAGAAATTTTAGATAAAAGATTAGATAATTTAGTTGCTGAAAATCAAAGGTTAGAAAAATATGGGGAATGGACTCTAGCCTATTTTAAAATAGATAAAGCCTTGCAGGTAATGGCGGAAGATAAAATATCAAAGGATGTCCGGAAAAATTTAACAGAAAAAATTTGGCAGATTTCGGAAACTTATGATATTGATCCTTTATTGATTTTAGCCATTGTATCACAAGAAAGTCGTGGAAATCCGATGATTCGAGGGCGTTACCGATCAGGAAAAG
The DNA here is from genome assembly GCA_045629945.1 of Fibrobacteraceae bacterium. Classification (GTDB taxonomy): domain Bacteria; phylum Fibrobacterota; class Fibrobacteria; order Fibrobacterales; family Fibrobacteraceae; genus UBA1765. The sequence goes on along the minus strand of JAZQSE010000036.1, from coordinate 2,838 downwards.
AATCGGGAGCTTATGGCCTTATGCAATTGAAATTGGAAACAGCCAAAACATTAGGGAAAAAATTTGGTATATATCTTGAGAGCGAAGAAGATTTAATGCGTCCAGAAATTAATGTGATTTTAGGAACTGCTTATTTAATGCGATTGATTGCTCGGTACGGGGAAGTAAAACCAGCTTTAATTGCTTACAATGTCGGGCCAGGAAAAGTAGATCGACTGCTTTCTCAGGAAAAAGAATTACCAACAAAGTATTATGAAGGTGTGTTTTCCCGATATTTAACCTTAGTTTCGGATTCTATTTTTCTAAATTTACAGCAATGAAAAAAGTTTTTTTTCTTTTGGTGTGCATTTCTCTACTTTCAGCGGCTGAAGTACGCTATGATTGTCTTCGGTTTGTGGAAAGGGGTATGAGTCATGACCCAATGCTTGCGGAATCTAAATTTTCAATAGAAGAAAAAAAATTAAAAGAAGATGCTCTTTTATCAGAAGTTATTTTACCCAAATTTACAGTCTCTATGATGATTGGTCCTGCTCCTGGATTAAAAGAAGTTGTTGATGATTGGGGGGATACAGTTGATGCATGGGATTTTACAAAAATTGGTCCGTTTTGGGGAACAGAAGTCCAAGCAGTTCAGCCTTTGAATTTGGGACAATATCGTGTGGGGAAAAAAGCACTTAATGCAGATTTACGCCAACAAGAAATGAGTATTGTTTCAAAAGAACTAAAGAAAGAAGTTGAACTACAAGGTTACTATTACAATTATTTACTTGCGTTAGAAATGAATCGTTTGGCTCTTGGTGCACAAAAACAAGTGGATAGGGCCTATGAAAAATTAGAAGAAGCTTTAGATGAAGATGATGAAAGTGTTTCGCAAATGGATTTGCTTAAGTTAAAAGCGGGAATGCATGTTGTTAAAGAAGGCGTTGCGGATGCACAGAGTGGTATGCGTCAAGTAATGCTTGCCATTCGCTTTTCATTGGGTTTAACTGAAAATGAAATATTTGCAAGTGATGATACTGTGCTTACACCTAGACAAGAACCTATTCCTTCTTTAGATGAAGTTCGGAATTTAACATTAGCCAATCACCCTGATTTAAAACGTTTGGAATATGGGTTAGCGGCAAAATCTTTGCAAATGGATTTAGCCAAAGCAAAACTAGCTCCAGAATTTTTCATTATGGGTGAATTTTCTTATGTGAAATCCTGGGCCGGAGATAGAAATGTTTTTCAAAAAAATGCTTTTGCTCAAGATGCTGTGAACCATATTTCAGGGGCGTTCGGAATAGGCTTACGCTATAGATTAAATTTCTGGAATAATTGGGGAAAAGTTAAACAGGCTCGTTTAGAATATCGTTCTTTAAAAATGAAAGAAGCTTATGCTGCAGAAGGTACAATCCTTTTAGCCGAAGAACAATACCATAAAACAGTTGCAGCCAAAGAAAAAATGGAAGCATTGAAAGAAAGTTTGCGAGCATCTGAATCTATTTTGAAAGGTGCTGCTATGCAATATGATTTGGATCCGTCTAAAACATCTGATTTAATATCGGCTTATACACAGAATGTGAATTTGCAGAAAGATTATTACATGGCAATTTGTAAATACAATTTGTCAATGGCAGAATTAATTGCTAAAATGGGTATGAGACTTTCGGATTACCGGACTCTTCATAATATTCCATAAGGAGTTTTCATGAAAAAAATTTTATTTGCGTTGGTGCTTGGTTTGTCTATGTCGGCTGTTTTTGCTGCAGAAGATCCAGTTCAGGCCATTCGTAAAAAAGATACTGAACTTCAGGTTCTTTTACAGAAGAAAACAACAACAGCTAAAGAACAAGAAAAAATTGAAAATTTGTTGAACGACTCTTTTGATTTTAAAGCTCTTGCTAAAAAATCTTTGCCATCAAAAGTTTGGAAAGAACAGACTCCAGAAGACTTAGATCGTTTTGTAACAGAATTTGAACGTATGGTTAGGAGTTCTAGTGCGAAAAGATTAGAACTTTATCGAGCGGATTCAACAATTTACGAACCTGCTAAAATGAAGGGTTCTGATGAAGCTAGAGTAGTTGCTCATACTTGGTATAAAGGTAAAGAAGCAATTCTTGAATATAAAATGAATTTGGTAAATGGCTCTTGGAAAGCTTGGGATTTGGTTATTGATGACCTTTCTACAGCTAGAAATTATAAAGAACAATTTTCACAAATATTGCAGTCAAAATCTTTTGCAGATTTGATTAACATTATTAAAGAAAAAGCGGATCAAGCAAAATAATGTGGATTGTTGCGGTTATTTCGCTTTTATTGCTACTTACCGCGTTATTGTTCCCTTTACGCCTTTGCATTGCTTTTAATGGGAATTTAAGTCGAATCTTTTTTAGCTTGAAGTTTTTCCGGTTTAAAAAAGAAATAGAAAAAGAAATTAATTTGTTCAAAAAGAAAAATAAAGATTCTTCTAAAGAAGAGTCTTTTGATTCTTTTCAAGAATCGGTTGAAACAGAATCAGTTTCTAAAGTAAAACTAAAAACTTGCTCCGAAAAAAAAGAACCAACCCAAGCGGAAAGAGATTTATCTGTTTCCGATATTAAAAGCGTTAAAGCAGAAAAAAATAATTCGCAAGTTAATAGTAAAGAAAAAGACGATTTTTTTGAAGAAAATATTTTGTCTGGTGAAGAAGAATCTGTAGAGAACAAAGAATTTTCAGAGAGAGATTTTTTTTCGGTGCTTTTACAGCCTTCCTTTGTTTCTTCTGCGTGGAATTCCGGGGTTTCTGTTTTACAAAAATTGTTCCATTTGTGTGATGTGAAATTTAAAGATTCTTATATAACCGGTATCCGCGGGCGG
>JAZQSE010000035.1:0-133451 GCA_045629945.1 Fibrobacteraceae bacterium | reverse complement strand
CCGAGCCGGGTCCCCTCCAAAGAAAATTTTAACAAAATAAATAAACACTTAATCATTATTAACAGATGACTACGTTGTCTTAAAAGACTCCTCGCCATGACAAGTTGTTTTTCCGCGACGCTCGCTTGTAGAATTTTACAGAAATTTTCTGCGCTCGGTCATGTCAGATTGAGCAAGCTCATCTGCCGCGACACTCGCTTGTAGAATTTTTTAAAGTCAGTTTTTTGAGGGAAATCTGATGATTGCCATTTGATTTTTCTTTTGTTAGATTCTTTTTTAGCATAAATTGCTGTGTTTTTTTGATATTATTTTTGCTCTTTTCTCACGAGCAAGCTTTTATATATTCACAAACTTCCCCTTTTAGGGCTTTTCGCTAGTATTAGTGAAAGGAAATAATTATGAAAAAACAAAATGTGAGTAATGTTGAGAGAATCAGAGAAAGTTATAAAGGGCGTCCTTATTTAGACCCTACATACGACCCTGCTTTTAAGGAATTTTTTGATGATGAAACGACTTTAAAAGAGTTTTTGAATCATCTGCTTCACTTAGAAGGCAAGGAAAAAATTGAACAATTAACATTTTCTTTTGATAATCATTTGAGATTAAGAACACCGTATTTGAAAGAAATTGTGTTTGATATTTATGCAACAACAGCTTCTGGGCGTTTTATTAATATTGAAATGCAGCGGGCGAATCATTCTTTTTTCCTTGATAGGGTGATTTTATACAATGCGTTTCTTACTATTAATGCAAAGCAAAGTTTAGAAAGGTCTTTAGATTTTCAAGCATTGCGAGATTTTGAAAAACAACACAAACTTTATGAATTACCAGAAACTATTTCTATTTGGGTTTGTAATTTTGACTTAAAAGAAACAAATGGTAAATATATTGATACTTGGAATCTTTATAGTGACGCTGCCATAAGGGAAAGCAATGCTATACCGATTACTCAAAAAAATAAATATATTATAGTTAACTTAACGAGATTTACAAAATCATTGAAGGAAATCAAAAATCCAGAAGATGCTTGGTTGTATTTGCTAAAAAATGCTGGAAAATTTGATAAAATTCAGGAGTTTGAAAATTTCGCGCTTGATTCTGCTTTGGAACGTATTCGGGTAGATTTTGCAGGTGAAGAACTTTTAAATGCTCAGGAGTCATCTATGCTTACTCAAGGAGAAATTAACTGTCGTTTGGCGGAGATAGCGCTCAAAACGGAAGAATTTCAACGCAAGAATGAAGCCTTCCAGCAGCAAAGTAAAGCATTTCAGCAGCAAAAAGAGGAATTCCAACGTAAGAGTGAGGAGTTAAATCACAAGACTGAAGAATTCCAACGTAAGAATGAGGAGTTAAATCACAAGACAGAAGAATTCCAACGTAAGAGTGAAGAATTAAATCACAAGACTGAAGAATTGCGACTTGAAAGAGAAAAAATGAATGTGGAATATCAAAAGATATTTGCTGAAAAACATGCGATGGCAAAGGCACTTTTGCAAGATGGAGTTGCAATAGAAGTTATTGCCAAGCATTTTGGTCTTTCTGAAGAGGAAATCAGAGTATTGTGAAAATTTGTTAATGGTAAAAAACATCAGAGTAAAAAAATCCCGCCTTGGCGGGATTCTTTAATTTTATTGGAGAGATTACTTGAGCATGATTGGGCGAGTGGCAAGAATTTTATTGGCACGGATTCGAACAATGTAACTCCCCTTTGCAAGAGAACTTAAATCAAAGGATGTTGAGCCTGCTTTTAAAATCCCATTATAAAGTTTAGCAACGCAGAATCCGTTTAGGCCAAAGATTTCAATAGAAACATTTTCAGTTTTGTTTGCATTTATTTGTAAGGTGTTATTTATGACATTCATCTGCAAATTTTTAAGACCTTTGTGAACATCTGTTATTGCTGTAGTATTGCCAACATAATTTTCATTGTTAAATACGATTTTAATTTCAGGAAGCATTTCTTCTGTATTTTCAAAAGAACGCCCAAAGGCATCGTATTTGTCTTCGTTGAAATTCCAAAGAGTGTCTGTGCCAGCAATGAAATCATCATAAATAAGAGTTCCTGTGTAACCAGCAGCATAGTTAGCAATTATAGTGCTTAAAGTTTTATTTCTGTCTGTTAAGCCAGAAATATCAAAAGAACATGTTTTCTTTTCGCCGGCAGGTACTACGCAAGAGCCGTCAGTTTCTGTCCAAGTCCAGGCGTCTGTGAGTTTGAAAATAAGGTATAAGTCGGCATCTTCAGAGCCATTATTTTTTACAGTAAATGTAAATGCATTTGCGCCAGATAGATCAAACGTTTTTTGGTATTCAATTTGTGCGTTATCGGCTCCATAAGTGACAGCCATCATGCCGTTGCCTGTGGATTCTTCAATGGTGACATCTTTGATTTTTATGGAGGATTCTTCAGATGCGGCTAGCGTTTTCATAGCATTAAGGGCAGGTTCAATGGTGTAAGTGTAACCACCAAAGTTGGCTTCGGTTTTATCACCAATATATTGCCACGCAAGAGCGCCAGCATAACCACCATCAAAGGCGTTGCGGTAGGCTTGTTCTGTTGTGATTTCTGTTTTGGCTGCCATGCTTGCTGTGTAAGTGGGGCCAGCCCAGCCACTTGCCGGAAATTCACCAATAATCATTGGTTTTGCATCATAGCCATAAGTGGTTTGCATTTGAGCGGCCGTGTTTACAAAAGGAGAAACTGCATCTGCTTGGTAATAAGGGTAGTAATGAGTTTGGAAAAAGTCAAGTGTTCCGTTTGATTCACCACCAGCTGCAATGAGTTCTGAATCGTTCCACCAGTTTTGATATTGAATGTTTACGCTGCCAGTGGAAACGAGTAATTCAGGGTTTTCGGTATGAATCGCAGCGGCAATTTTGTTTGTGAATTTTTGAAGTGTTGCTTTTTCCAATTTTTCAGTAGTCCAGCCAACGTTTGTCATGCCTTCAGGTTCATTAAAAACTTCCCAGGTCATGAGTGCGTTATGGTTGCCAATTGCTTTTACAACAGGAATCAAGACGTTATTGATAAATGCACTTGTGCCTTCGTCAGTGAAGAGTTTTTTGTTGGCTTCAATGTCAAGTTTTTCGTTGTAAAGCCCCCATTGGTTTGGTTCCATCAGGTTGTGGCTAAATAAGCACATGGAAACCATAACGCCGTATTCTTCGGCAATGTCGAGAGCTTTTTTCATGTTGGCAATAGTGTTTTCTTTTAAGCCAGTTACTAAATGTGTGGTTTCATTAATGGTCGGGCTTTGGCTCATGTTGTTGAAAAGCCACCAACGAATAGCGTTTCCGCCAGCAGCACGTGTGCCTTCAACAGCTTTTCTCCAAGCGTTTTCGTTTAAAGGAGAATCGCCAACATCAGAGTTGTAATCTGACCAAGCTAAGTTAGTGCCAGAAAAGAAAATCTTTTTACCGTTATAAAGAATGTCGGTTCCGCTTACGGTTAAACCAGGCGCTGCATAAGCAGAAATTCCAATGATTGAAGTGGCTAAAAGAGTTTTTAAAATGTTATTCATACAAATCTCCAAACAATTCCCATAATGGGAAATAAACATTTTATAAATCTAATTTATTTGAAGTTTGAAATTGTTTTTATTTTCATTACATAAAGGTTTGTCGACCAATTGCCAAAGGCAATTGCCATTCCTTTAGAACAGGGTTTTAATTTTTGCGATTTTGTTGTGTTTATTTTTGTTGATAATTTCTAATTTTTTGTCGTTCAACAAAGGATTTTTATGTCGAAATTGATGCGTTCTGTTTCTGGTATTAGAGGTGTTGTGGGCGATTCGCTTACACCTCAGGTTTTGTTTTCGCACACGAAGGCGTTTCTTGAAATTACAAATGCTAAAAAAATTGTGATTGGTCGAGATAGCCGTCCAACGGGCGAAGCGATTGTGCAGATGATTGCTGGTTTTTGTCGCCTTTGTGGAGTGGATGTGATTGATGCTGGTCTTGCGACTACGCCGTCTGTTGAAATTTTGGTGACAGAGTTAAATGCTGATGCCGGGATTATTATTACAGCAAGCCATAATCCGCTTGAATGGAACGCGTTGAAGTTTTTGAATGCTAAGGGTTTGTTTCTTGGTCCAGACGACGTGAAAAAACTTTTTGCTTTGGCCGATGCAGGAAAATTTTCGTTCCCTGATTATAAAGAAATGGGCACGTATGAATTTTTAGATGACGCAGATTCAGTGCATATTCAAGGAACGCTTGCTATTCCGTTTGTTGATGTACAAGCCATTCGTAAGGCGAAATTTAAAGTGGCGATTGATGCGGTGAATGGCGCTGGTTCTTTGATTGTGCCACGGTTGCTTGAAGAACTTGGTTGCGAAGTGGTGCGTGTGCATTGTTCTCCGGATGGAAATTTTCCACGTGGCGCTGAACCGATTCCGGAGCATTTGGGCGATTTGTCTAAAGTGGTTCTTGAAAATAATTGCGCTGTTGGTTTTGCACTTGACCCTGATGCAGATCGCTGTGCAATTGTGTGTGGCGAGGGTCGGGCAATTGGCGAAGAATATACGCTTGCTATTGCTACGGAAGAAGTGCTTTCACAAAAGCCAGGGAATGTTTGCATTAACCTTTCTACTAGCCGCATGAACGAAGATGTGGCTGAAAAATATGGCTGCAAGTGTTCTCGTGCAAAAGTGGGCGAAATTAATGTAAGCTTACAGATGATGGAAGAATCTTGCGTGATTGGTGGCGAAGGTAATGGTGGCGTTATTTTGCCTGCTTTGCATTATGGTAGAGATTCTTTAGTGGCTGTGGCTCTTGTACTTTCCTGGATGGCGCGTCATAATGGCGGTCCGGAAAAATTTGTGAAGGAAAATCCAAGTTATGCGATGCCTAAAAAGAAATTTGAATTGGGCTCTAAATCGGTTGCTGAAATTTTGCCTTTAGTAAAGCAAGAATTTTTTGGCTGGAATTCAGATGAACGCGATGGACTTTGGCTTTCTCATGAAAAGTCCTGGGTGCATGTGCGCGCTTCAAATACAGAGCCAGTGATTCGCGTGATTGCAGAAGCTTCCACTCAAGAAGAAGCAGAACGCCTTTGTGCTCAAGTTGAAAAATTGATTTGATATAAAGTCAGTTTTTAGCTTTTACAAAAAGAAAAAATCCTCCGAAGATTCGGAGGATTTTCTGTGTATTATGGGTGTTTATTTGAGAGAACTTAGAATTGATCAAAGAAGTTGTAGACTTCTTTTGGAACCCAGGTATTCTGCCAGTTGCCTTCGTCGTAAGCGGTCCATTGGTGGCCACCATTCCATGTACAGAGTTTTACTGGGAAACGTGGGTCTACATTTTTAAAGTCATAACAAACGTGAGGGCCATAACCAGGGTATTTTTCTGCTTTTTCGCCGCGAGCATCGGTTCCGTCTGGGCCATTATTGGCAAGTATTCTGTCAACAGAACTATCTACACGATCATAAGAGCAAAGACCATCTTGTGTCCCGTGGACATCCATCCAAGCGATTGGTTTGCCTGCATTTTGTGGGATATAAATATTCCAATCAGCTACAGCGTAAACGGCTACAGCACGAATGCGATGCTGGAATACTTGAGCAAGAGAGTTTGTAACCATAGAACCAAAGCTAAAGCCAGTCACAAATACACGTGAAGTGTCGATACAATAGTTTTCTTCAAGAAGTGTTAATAGTTCATCAAAGAAAATATGGTCTTTGTTGTCGCTTGTGCGCCATGGCATGCCATCGGTATCACCACGAGGGGCTACAAAAATAAATTCATTGTTTTTATCTAGTTCTTGTTGGCCATAATATGGAGATGGGTGGTCTTGATCTGGTGTGTGGTAAGTAAAGTCTTCTGCGTTACTACCCATGCAATGCATTGCAAAAAGAATTTTATATGGTTTTTTGTTGTCGTAATTTTTTGGTAGAGTGACCCAGTATTCACGATTTAGGCCAGCGCTATTTAAACTGTATTTTTTAGCATTCGGGTTAGAGCCTACTTCTTGAAGTTTTGAAGTTACACCACAGCCTTTACTTGGAGTAGGGCTATTTTTAAGTGCATAGCCAAAAGCGTAAGTTTGTTCTTTAAATGTTTTGCTTAAAATAAGTGTAAGTGTAGTGTCAAGGTTTGTGAGTGCTACTCGCAATGTGTCATAACCATTAGCTGTTACTTCTAAAGTTTCAGCTAAACTCTTTTTTAAAACTTTAGAGCGACTTGTAAAAGCCATAACAGAAGATTTGTTTCCGTTAGAAGTAAAACGGATAGTTTTTTGTGCAGACCCCATTTTTATGCGGGCAAGGTAATTGCCTTTTGATTTTACAGTTTGAGAGAGGTCTAAAGAACCCTGGCCTTGCAATGTTTCGCTAAAAATTTGGTTACCGACAAAGTCAAAAATTTTAATTTGCAAAGGAGAACCATTTGATTGAGAATAATTTAAAATACTGCCGTTTAAACTAAAATTGCCTGGTATTTTTGAATTAAAGTGAATGGCGTCACTACCATTTTCTTCGCCAGAAAGCACAAATTTACCTTGGTTATCGGTAAAAGTTTCGTTTCCAGAAACAGTAAGATGTACTTTTGCATTTGAAATGGCTTGCCCATCAGTATTATTAACGGTCCCTTGGAGCGTGTAGGCATGACAACAAAGGCTTGCGGCAAAAGTTAAAAACAAAGCCGTGAAATTCTTTTTCATTTTTTTCTCCTTTTAACCCAAACACTTAGACAAAAAATAAAGTCTATTTGGCTAAAAAATACTCAGTTGATTACTTTTTTTGTGGATAAATAATCCACAAAAAAACTCCTCCGAATTTTCGGAGGAGAGGTTTACGATTCAGAGGGTTTTTATAAACCCATAGCTTCTTTCATGCCATCAATTAATTTGCCATTTTCAAATAGCGAGAATCCGCCTTCATAACCCCAGTGTTGCATTGGAATCTGAAGTGTATCGCTAATTTCGTGCATAGCGCGCATATAGTTCAAACGAGATTCTGTATCTGCGCGTAAACCGTATGCTCCGTATTCGTTAATAATAATAGGAACGTTATTGGTGACTGCCCACTTTTTAGCAGGAAGAATCAAGTTGATAATATATTCTTTGCTACCAGTTTTGTAGTAATTCTTTACGGCGGTCTTTACCCAGCTTGCAGTGTTTTTCCTTACACCGAAATCAGAAGAGAATGTGGACCACTTTGTAGAATCATACGGGAATGGAATGTTTTTCAAGGTAGCAGTTTCGCCCCAGCTAGCACCTTGGTGAGTGAAAATAAATGGTTCATAAGAGTGAATGACATAAACGATATTATCGTCTGTGAATGGTTCACGAGTTTCTAGTTCCTTGATATCGTACCATTGCACATCGCCAAAGAGAATGGTGTGCTTGGTATCTACAGCACGAATGGAATCAATCATTTCTTGGGCTGTGAGAGTCCAATTTTCTTTTTTGATTTTTCCATTGCTGTTCATGCCTGGTTCGTTCAAGAGTTCATAGAAAATATCTTCACGAGGATTGTCTGCATAGCGAGCGGCAACGGTTTTCCAAACATTGGCTACCATTTTTCTGTATTGAGGATCGGCGGAACTTTCTACGCTGAAACTTCCATCGTATTCGTGGTAGTCAATAGTTAAAGAAATTCCGTATTCGCCAGTCCAATTTACAAAAGAGTCAAGAACAGTCCAAAGGGTGGTCGTGTCCATTAAAAGAACGCTGTCGGTTCCTGCAACGAATTTGTCGCGGTTATTGGCATAGAGGTCTAAGTCGATAGGCAAGCGCAATGCTTTGAAACCATTATCGGCTAAGTTCTTAACATCTTCTTTTCCGTAAGGAGCGCCTTCAAAACCAGCAAAACGACCTTTAGCTTCTTCTAACCAGTTTGTGAAATTAACGCCCTTATCCAAGTATTTCATCGCTTTTTCTTGGAGTGGGTTAGAAATAGCAATATCGCCAATTTCTACTGCTGGAATTTCTGGAGCTCTGATAACCATGTCAGGCTGATCTTTTGCAACTTCACTCGTATCCATCAAGTAGAGGTAATCGATGCGAAGAGAGTCTTCACGAACTTTGGAAGAGCCTTTTGCCTGGAAACTGATAGCTGTGATATTTTCTTTGTTGAAGTCAACAGGTATGCCCCAGCCTTCTTGCATAAGGTCTTGGAAGCGAACCGTCACTAATTTCCAGTTGGCATAAGATGCGTTTACGGTGTAGCTATGCACATCGTGATCGGTTATGTCCGAAGTTTCTACGCGAACAGTGTGCTTTCCGCCTTTATACCAATAAGAAAGACCACCAATAGCATTTCTGTTGACGCTTGCAGGCACATTAACGCCCCAACCAACGTATGGGTCAAATTCGTAATTACCTTTATCTAATCTGTAGCTCAAAGAAAGCGAATAAGAAGATTCATAACCTTCGCTTGCAGCTGCCCAATAACCATCGGCATCTGTTAGGAAAGAAACGGTAGAAGCTCCACTATTACCTTCATCGGTGTAAGTGTACCAACCTTCATCTAAAAGGCTTACCATATTGCCGTCTTCAAAGTCATCTACCAAAACCCCTTTTAAAGGAGCGGCAGAAGAGCTAGAAGGAGTTTCTGGATCTGGTTCTGCAGAAGAAAGAGAATCACTTGGTTCTTCAGTATTAATATCTCCTTCTACGACAGAAGAGCTGCTGATTTCTTCCATTTCTACAGAAGAACTGCTGTCATCGCTACAAGCGAGCATAAGCAAACTTGCCACAGATAAAAATAGAGTGGGTTTAAGGAATCGGAGGTTCATAATTAGCCTCTTAAAGGGTTTTTGGATTTTTATTGGCTTGAATTTATGTTTTATTACTTAAAAAATCAATAAAAAAGACGTAAAAACGTTATAAAAAAATAAAAATCTAATGATTTCTGTTTACAAGCTATTGTTGTTCTATATAAGCGAAACAAATGACTATAAATAGCCTTTATAAAAGTATACCATTTTATTATTTTTTACTTTCGGTGGTTTGGGTTAAACAAAACAAAAAGGAGACTCCATGAGAAAGTTTCTGCTCGGTTCATTGTTTTTGCCTTTGACGGCATTTGCAGATGTTGTATGGACACCAACTAGTACATCTGTTTCTGATTGGTTTAATTGGGAATCTAATGGTACAGCAATTTATCAAAATACAGAACAAGAAATGAAAATCTTGCTTTCTGTAAAATCTGGCAAAAACCAAAGTGCTGGTGTCGGCTTTAACTGGCAAGAAGAAGGGGCTGTTAAATCGTTGAGTGGTTCTGGCGTTTGTTTAACTTATCGCTCTTCACAACCATTCAGGCTTGATATGAGCCAATCCACTATTACCGATAGTGATTTTTGGGGAATAAAAGTCCCAGCTTCTGAAACTTACAAAGCTTTGTATATTCCATTTACAAGTTTAGCTCAAGAAGGTTGGGGTAAAAAAGTCTCTTGGAGTTTAAATAACCACAAAGGGATGCAATTTAGCTACAAAGGGAATTACGCTAAAACGGATTCTTCTTTGACTCTTGATATTTTACAAATTGGTCTTGGAAATGTTTGCGATACAACAAATATTCCGGCATCAGGGAAAGTTATTTCATCAACAACACCTTTTTGGAATTCCGCAAGTGAAACTCCTGCAAGTCCTGTAAATACTTTTGGTGCTGCATTTAGCACTTATGTGACAGAAAGTTCTGAAATCAGCTCTGTTCAGGAATTTCTTTCTACAACAGGTTCTGTTGGTTTTAACGCCACTTTAAAAGGAACAGGTTACCCAACGGCTGGATTAAAAATGCCTTTTGATGTTTCTGATTCTTTTGTTGATATTTCTAAAGAATCTGGACTTTGCGTTGCTTATCGTTCTAATTCGGGCGTGCGCTTGCAACTTATTCAAGAAGGCATTGCTTTAAATAACGGGAATTATTTTGGATTTGATTTAAAAGCAGCTGATTCTTACACTATTGTAGAAATGCCTTTTGCTAGTTTTTCACAAGAACAGGGTTGGGGCTATGACGCTGTCTTAGATTTAAATCGCATTGCGGCATTACAATTTGAATTGAAAGGCAAAGCAAATAAAACGGGTGACATTGAAATTTTACAACTCGGTTTTACAGGTTCTTGTGAATTGCCAAAATTCGCTCCTGTTCTTATGCCTCCTTACACAGAAACAGAAAATGCTACTCTCTATGAAGGCGATACTTTAAAATACGCTTTAAAATCAATGTTCTCCGATAAAGATGATGATTCTTTAAACATCATTTATTCTGTAGAACCAAACTCTGGTATTCTCATCGTAACAAAGAAAAATGATACTTTGACAATAGTTCCAAAAGCGAATATTTCGGGAGCAGCAAGCCTTGCCATTCTTGCAACCGATAAAGATTCTCAAATGGCTATTTATACAAACAACATTACTGTAGTTGATAGACAAAATCCACCTACAGGTGTAAATGATCGCTACGAAGTTTTAGAAGATTCTGTCCTTTCTGTTTCTAAAGAAAAAGGGATTCTTGTAAATGATACTGACTTTGATGGCGATATATTCTCAATCAATTCTTATACCAATCCGGTAAATGGAACTCTTGAATTAGCCGATGATGGTTCTTTTGTTTATACACCTCATGCAGATTTTTCTGGTGTTGATTCCTGGACTTACACTTTAACAGATTCTGTTGGTATTTCGCCCACGGTAACAGTCTCTATTGTTGTAAAAGACGTAAATGATAAACCAACAGTTACAGGAACGTTGCCAAACTTAGACTCTCTTGAAGAAGATTTCGCTTCAAAAATCATTTATGTAAACAAGTCCGAAGTTATCTTTGCGGATAAAGAAACGGCTACTGAAAATTTGCAATACAGCGTTTCAACAAATGGTTTAGTAAAGGCTAGTTTAACTCAAAATGCAACGCAATTTATTATTGCGCTTTTTCCTGAATTAAACAAAAATGGAACAGCTATTGTAACACTTTACGCAAAAGATTCTGCAGGTGATTCTGTTGGCGTTTCTTTTGAAGTAGAAATTCTCCCAGTCAGCGATGCTCCAATTGCAAATGACGATTCTTATAATGCACTTGAAGATTCTACTTTAACCATTGCTATTAAAAATGGTGTTCTTTCAAATGACGAAGACCCAGATGGCAATTCTGAACTCTTTGTATTCTTAGTGGATTCCACAACACACGGCGCCTTAACATTAAATTCGGACGGCTCTTTTATTTATACGCCTAATGAAGATTTTATCGGCACGGATTCATTTACATACATTGTTAAAAACGAAGCTAATGTTTCTTCTGAACAAGCAACTGTAACGATTAGTGTTCTCGATAGAAACGATGGTCCGATTGTTGTTGCAGTTGTAGATACATTAAACACAACCGTAAAAGAAGATTACACAGGAACATTAAAATACACAAAAGCTCAAATCAAGAGCTGGTTTGAAGATCCAGAAGGCGATGCTCTTTATTATTCAGCTGAAAACCCAGATGGTAAACTGAATATTTCATGGACAACTGGTGGTTACATGAACATAAAAGTGGCTAAAGATTCTTGTGGCAAAGCTATTGTGAATGTAATTGCAACCGATAGCATTGAAGGCACAAAGCCTGCTGTTCTTTCATTTGTCATAGACATTACGCCAGTAAACGATTTGCCAAAAGTTCTCCACCGTGACACAATCGTTGTAGAAGCCTCTGGCTGGCAACAAGAAATAGAATTGGATTCTCTTTTCTCAGATGTTGATGGCGACACTTTGACTTATGTTGTGACTTCTTCTAACAACAGTCTTATTGTTGAAATTGAAAATTCCATTTTGTTGGTTCGCCCGAAAAATGAATCGATTGATTTAGCAGCAGGAATTTATCGCATAAGAGTTGGCGCTATTGATGTTGCCGACACGACAGTTGCAACAATTGTCTTTGATGTCGGCGGAACCACAGGCTTTGAAAAATCCTTGGTAAACGCTCAAAAATCCTGGAAGCATTCTTTACAAAATGCAAAAGGCTCTGTGAAACTTTTGGATTTAACTGGCCACGTATTATTCAGCAAAAATGCGCCTGTATTAGAAAATGAAATTTCTAATATGATTGATAATTCTTGCAAGCCTATGATTTTAAAAACGAATCTTGGCGTGTGGAAATTAGCACCGAAATTCTAGAAAATTTTCAGAAAGAATCTTATAAAAAGTGTCACTTATTTGGTGGCACTTTTTTTATGGGCGTTCCCTAGCCTACGGCTAGGTCGGGTGCTGCTCGCCTACGCCCGCTCGGCTCATCGAGCCGCTTACGCGTCTCGCCACATCCGTGCAACGCCCCCTAACGCAAAGCAAGCTTAATTGGATTTTTAGAGACTTTCACCGATGAGTTTCAATTAAGTTCTAGTAAACTCCATAAAAGCTCAAAAATTTTTATTTTACAAGCTATTCACTTCTTTTTCTAATTCTTTTAACCCTTTTTCATCTAATCTAGGGATGTAAGGAACAGGGTCATCAGGATGTCTTTTATTCCATTTGAAGGCTGCTATATTATAACCTATCCCCAACCATTTAAACTCTGGTTTAAAATCAATCCCATTCTTAGGAGGTGGGTGTTTTTTTGCAAATTCTAACACTTCCTCAAATGTCATATCCATATTTTTCCTCCAAGGTTAGTCATTTAAAATTGTGTAACTAACATATTTTCCCTTCAAAAGAACTTTTGTTTTAAGTAAGTTCTGGTGGATTCCATTAAAACTGAATGGCTATTAGATTAATTTATCAATAAACTTCATCAATAATTTGTCTATTCAATTCCCATTGGGGCAAAGGTTTATCATATTTTTTAGCCATTTCTAAATCACCTCTTTTCTCATATAAAAAAGAAATATCAATCCATCCTGCGTGAGGCGTCATAGTGTTCATAATTTGAATAAACTCAAGTCTATCTTCCCAATCTACACCAACGATTTCTTCAAATTCTTCTGGTGTTGGGTTGTGGTCTAGTATTGTCTCATACTTTCCTACAAATCTTTTCTTTGCCATACTTCCTCCAGCGCTAATTTTAAAATACCCGTTTTATCTAAACCGGGTAATTCTTAAAGTCTAGCCTTTAAACCAGGAAGGTTTTCCTGCGGATGACGCCTGAGTTCTACAAATATTAATTGTACAGCCAGGATAGCGATTCTGGAGCACCCATTTTTTTGCATCATCTACGTTGCTGCACGGCGTGCAAGCAGTGTCCTTGTGGCTGGAGTTGCCATTGATGTAGAATTCAATATAGTACATAAATTCCTCTATCTTTTTATTCAAATCCTCTTGTGTAGATGCTGTGATTGAGGCAAATCTACAGCATTGCAGATTTTTTAGTTTCAATTAAGTTCCTAGCGAAAACTATTAAAATCTACTTTGTAATATATACTTATACTATAAGTGGCGTCAAGTATTTTTTAGACGATGTGGCTATCTGTTGGTGAGGAGATTGCCACGCCGTGTATTCTACACGTCTCGCAATGACAAGGAGCTTGAGAGCAAGAACTACGATCAAGTAGCGGGGCAAAGAGATTGCTTCTGTCACTACGTTCCATCGCAATGACAAAAAACTTGCGACAAGTGTGTTAGGGATGGAAAGCCCGTTAGGGTTCGGACTCGCGACTTGTCGCGAGGCTGAACGGACGAGTGCCGGCACTTTTACTAGCAAAGAAAAGTTGCTAGCTATTTATTGTTCCCTTGCAATAAGGCTTGCAGATTAGCAAAGTTCTTGTCGTTACGAGTGCGGTGGACATAATTTAAAATCAAGAAAAGTGCAAGATAAATTGTGCCGGCACGAGATAACGCAAGAGCCCGACCCGCGCGCGATTTTTTTGCATGCGATTTTAGGCGCGGGGAACACTAAAAAATTAAGATTGTAAAAAAGATTGAAGGAGTTCGACTGAAAATTGGTAAATCGGGCGAGAAAGGAAATAAGCGATTACGCCGAATAAGGCGCCGCCAATTATGTCTGAAAACCAGTGGACGCCAAAGTAAACGCGAAGCATTCCCCAAGTTAATGGCAAAATAAGCATTATCCACCCGATTTCTGGGAATGCCTGAAAAACAACACAAGCTATGGTTAAGTTGTTCATGGTGTGGCCAGAAGGGAAACTGTATTTGTCAAGTGGCGGGACTTCGGCTAAGATTTCAGGGACTAATTCAAACGGACGAACGCGGCGAATGGAAAGTTTTACACCCCAGTAAAGCGCAAAACAGGTGAATACGGCACTAGCGACAGGCCCTAAAACCGCTAATAAATCGCGGATGCCATAAATCCATAATACGAGCAAAATGACAAAAGCCCATACATAGCCATCACCTAAACGGACATAAGAGCGGAAAAATTTCGCTGCTTTGGGCGAAAAGCGGTGTTGGGCAAAGTATTGCGTGATTCGCAAATCAAATTGTCGAATTTGCTTAAACATGGGCAAAATTTAATTTTTTCAAAAGGTGTGTATTTTTTTCTTTTAAGAATTTGCCTATTTTTTGGAAATAAAAATTTTGATGAAGAGGTTTTATGTTAGTTCTTGTTTTGAATTGCGGTAGTTCATCTGTTAAATTTGCCGTTATCAATACTGCTTCTAAAGAAGCTCTTTCTAGTGGGCTTGTAGAAAATATTGGCGTTAATGGTCATTTTAAAGCTAAAGGCCCTGTCGATAATCAAGATTATAATTTTGATTGCCCGACTCATGCTGAAGCAGTTTCTGCCGTTCAGAAGTATCTTGATGATCAAAATTTGACATCTTCTATTGAAGCTATCGGGCATCGCGTGGTTCATGGCGGAAAATATATTCGTTCCGAAAAAGTGACTGAAGAAGTGATTGATTACATTAGAAGTATTACGCTTTTTGCGCCTCTTCATGAACCTGCTCATGCGACTGGTATGGAATGCGCGAAAAAGATTTTCCCAACACTTCCACAAGTGGCTGTGTTTGATACGGCTTTCCACCAGACTATGCCTCCTAAGGCTTACTTGTATGGTATTCCTTACGAGTATTATGAAAAAGATGGTATCCGCCGTTATGGTTTCCATGGGACATCCCATCGCTTTGTAAGTGCAGAAGCTTGCCGTATGCTTGAACGTAATCCTGATGACACTTGCTTGATTACCGCTCATTTGGGTAACGGTTCTTCTTGCTCTGCTATTTTGAATGGCGAATGCGTAGATACGACAATGGGGTTCACTCCACTAGATGGCCTTGTTATGGGAACTCGCTCTGGTTCTATTGACCCTGCTATTCTTTTCTTCTTGGCTAAGAAATATGGTTATGATGTCGATAGACTTGATAAGCTTGTTAATAAAGAAAGCGGACTTCTTGGTCTTTCTGGTTTGAGTAATGATATGCGAACCATTACAAAGGCTGCTTCTGAAGGTCACGCTGGTGCAAGAATTGCTCTTGATGTTTTCTGCTTTAGACTTTCCCGTTGTATCGGTGGTATTGCTATGTCGTTGCCACGTATTGATGCACTTGTCTTTACGGGTGGTATTGGTGAAAATAGTGCCGCTGTGCGTGAACAGGTTTTGCATAATTTGCAGTTGCTTGGCTATCGCGTAGATACTGAAAAGAACTCTTGCAATGGGAAAAATACTAACGGGATTATTTCTTCAGACCATACACCGCTTGCTATGGTTATCCCGACAAATGAAGAACTTTTAATTGCTTTGGATACAGAAGCTTTAGTTCGTTAATTTGTTTTAAATGTTTTTTACTCCTCAGAATTTTCTGGGGAGTTTTTTCTTTTTAAAATTTTTTGGTATATGGTCAATTGCTTTTCAATGATAGCGTCCCAGCTGAAATTTTTTTGAATGTGTTCTTTTGCACCTTGCACTAAACGATTACAAAGTTCTGGATCTTTAGCAAGTGTGGTAAATGCATCAGCTAATTCTTGAGAACTTTTTTGGTTTACAAGTATGCCTGTTTGATTGTGAATGACTACATCTGGAATGCCGCCTACGTTTGAAGCGACTAAGACTAAATCGTTTTCTACGGCTTCTATTAAAACGACTCCAAGGCCTTCTGTATCGCCTTTAGAATCTATGATTGCAGGCAAAACAAATACGTTGGCTTCTCGGTATTCTTTTTCTAAATCTTCTGGAGAAAGTTTTCCAGTGAAAATAACGTTTGAAATGTCAGAGGCTTCTTGTTTTAAAGCATTTGTTAAATCGCCTTGCCCTACAATTCGAATTTCAAATTTTTCAGGAGAGAGTTTTTGGGCTGCTTGTAAAAGGTATGTTATTCCCTTTCTTTCAATATGTCGCCCGACAAAAAGTATTTTGAATTTTTCTTGTATTGTGTGTAAAATGCCACTAGCCTTTGAAGAAAGGGTTGTTCCATAAGGGCTGATTTCTACTGGGCACGAACGAATTTGCTGGATTTTTTTTGCCGTAAAAGAACTGTTTGCAAAGATGGCATCGGCTTGCCCGATTAAGAAAGATAAAACAGGGCGAACAAAAGGGTGCTTTTTTATTAAGAGTAATTCTGCACCATGAAAATTTAATACGATAGGAATGTTAAAAAGTTTAGCGGCAAAAAGAACTATTAAACCATGTGGGAACGGCCAATGGGCGTGTATAATGTCTGGTTTGTATGTTCTAGCAAGAGAAAGGCATTTAAAAATTCCACTGATGATATAAGGGATTGCTAAAAGTTGTAGCCAGGGTTTGTTTGCCATTTTGGAAGGCGCGCCTTCATCATGAGTAAGTATTTCTAAATCTTTTGTCGCATAACGGAAACGCTTGACTTCTATGCCATCTATAGTGTGGCTTTTTAAACCTTTATAAGCTGGCGCTAAAATTTTTATTTCATTGCCCTTTTCTTTTAAACACGCAACAGAACGGCGAAGCCATGGGACTTCCGAGTCTTCTGGAAATCTTGGGTATACAGAGCTTACTACAAGTATTTTCATACTTCTTTTTTTAGACAAATCGGATAAACAATCGGGTGCACGTGTTCTTTGAAAATTTTGGATAAATCAGGTCTGTCTGCTAACTTTTCTGCAAAGGAACGTCTTATTCTAAACCAGGCCTTTTCTTTTGCTTCGGGCATCAGAACTACAAAACCCTGATTATCTGGCAAAAGACCAATAATGTCAGTTATTCGCGTATCACTTTGCAAAACTTGCAGTAAAATAGTGATAAATAAATCCTGATCGGATTCATGTAAAATGTGCTGATCTAGAAGATTAAAATCAACTTCTGCATAAATAAAACTGCTGTTATATTTTTCACTACGCAGCATTTCTTCCTGGGTACGTTGATCTAAAATATCCGCTGGATAAACGACAATAGAAGAAAAAGATTTCTTTTTTATGTTTTGTTGAAAATATTCCTGTATCATTATCTTGAATTTAGGTATTTTTAGAATATGCAACGATTGCTTAAACTAAAAAAATTCCTTAGAAATACAAATCTATCGGTTTTTTCCGAAAATTTGCGTAATCCGAAATACGCCGAAGAGCGTTTTCGACCTTTAACTCCTGTAGAAATTGAATCTTTGGAGAAAAATGGCAATCGTTGTGACGATTGGACAAAAATTCGTGTCGAAGGGAATTTCACGCCAGAACGCATTTATCGTTCTGTTTTTATTGGCTCTGTTTATTTGCCTGCATTTTTTGGGACTCTTCTTTTACCTGGAGATGTTTCTTTTCCTACAGGCATTTATGATTCTATTTTGCACAATTGCGTTGTGGAAAATGCTTTAGTTTACCGCGTTTCCATGCTTTCAAATGTTTTTGTCAGTCGATTTGCTATCCTTCAGAATGTCGGGACTTTGGTTTCAAGTGGTAAACTCCAATTTTTGAAATCTATTTCTGTGGGTAATGAATGCGGTACAAGAAATTTGATGGTTTACCCAGATACAAATCAAAATTTTTTAGAACACCAATTAGATAATTTATTTGTAACAGATTTTCAAAATCAGTATGAAGCTATTTTAAATGAATGGCAAAATGAAATTAAAATTCACTCAGGTTTTATTGGCCCTGGAGCTGTTCTATCTAATATAGGTGTTGTCCGCAATAGCTGGATAGGTCCGCACGCAAGAATCGTTGGGGCCTCAAAAATTAGAGGTTCTATAGTTTTAAGTTCTCTTGAAGAGACAACAGGTATTTACGACTCTGTGATTCTTGAGAATTCCATTGTGCAAGAATCTTGCATGATTCATTCTGCGGCACAAGTCAAAAATTCTTTGGTTTTGAAAAAAACAAAAATTGGAAAAATGGCTTTAGTTTCTTCTTCGATTGTTTCTAATTGTTGTCATATTGAAGAAGCAGAAGTCACCTCTTCTTTTGTCGGGCCTTTAACACAATTACACCACCATTCTCTTTTAATCGCGGCACTTTGGCCTAAAGGGTGTGGCAATATCGGTTATGGTGCTAATGTCGGCAGTAACCACACTGGCAGAAAACCAGACCAGGAAATTCACCCAGGTATCGGGACTTTCTTTGGGTTAGGGGTTAATATAAAATTCCCGGCAAACTTTAAAAACTCTCCATTTTTATTGATAGCTTCTGGTGTGACAACTTCGCCACAGCGGCTTGAATTGCCTTTTGCTTTAATTCGCCCAGGTAACCCAGAAAAATATGGACTTTCAAAAGATTTAAATGAAGTTGTTCCTGGTTTTGGTTATGGCAAAAATGCATTTGCTTTAGAACGTAATTTGCAAAAGTATGCACAGCGCGGGAAAAACATTATTTCTTCTGCATTTTATTCTTTGTTCTCTGTATCTAATGTGCGAGCTGTTTATAACGCTTTTGTGAAATTGCAAGAAGTAACAGTCCAAGAAATTTATACGGGAAAAGATTTAAATATTTTAGGTAGCAATTATATGCGAGAACCTGTCCGCCAATTTGCGTTACAGGTTTATAGAAATTTTTTAGAGCGCTTTTTATTTGAATCTGTTTTAACAGCAGTAGAATCAGATTCTTCAATGATTTTACTTTCTCCTAAAGAAATTTTACGCTCTTTGCCAGGAGAAGTTTTTAAAGAACGTTTTTCAAATATTGAACTCCCGGCGACTGTTCCAGAAGTGTTAAAACGTTTACGTAGTTTATCTAAACAATGGGTTGAAAATGTCCTTGCTGGCGATACGCGCGATAAAGAACGCGGGCAAGCAATTTTTGACGATTACCAACAAGTTCACCCGGAAGATAAAGCTTTTTATGAATTGGTAAAAGGCCAACACGAACAATTGATTCGTCGGATACAAACAGTTTTGAAAGATTCAAGAGAAGAGGCGTAATGTCTTTTATCGTTTTGCTTTTTATTCTTTCTGCTGAAATTATTTTTCGTTTTGTTATAGAGATTCGCGAATGGAGACTTTTTAACAAAAAAATCCCTTTTGCTTTTTTTCGTTGCATACCCATTTTAAATGATTTTTTCCCTTTCCCAGAAAATTTGCATGAAGAGCCGAAGCCTTCTAAATTTATGGACGCTCATGAAGAAGCACATAAAAGATTACATCATAAATTACTGCGCAATTTATTGAAACTTTGTTTTTATTCTTTGATGGTTTTATTGATAGTGATTTTACTTGGAGAATGGCGATTCAGCTTGTTAGAAATTGTTCTTTGGTTTCATGTAGCACTTGGAATTTTTCGTTTATTTTACCACCGCATTTGTTGGAATCAAGAAGAAGAAGCCGATAAATTGGCTCGCGATAGTGTAGGAAAAAACGAAGCCAAACGAGAACTTTTGAAATTAGAAAAAGCAGAAAATCCTTCTACTCTTTTATTTGCTTTTTTATATAAAGAACATCCGCCGGCGTTCCGCCGGCGGATGAACCTAAATTAACGCATTAACGTTTCATGAATTGCTTTAGCGGCTGCGCGCCCTGTTTTCATAGCAAGCACAACCGTTTGTGGCCCATGCATAGCATCACCACCCACATAAACATTCTTACAACTTGTAAGCCCTGTTTCTGGATCTTGCACAACAAATGTACCATTCCTATTCGTTTCAAGGCCAGGAGTAGAATCTTTAATTTCAGAAGAAACTTTACTACCGATAGCAAGCACAACAGTATCTGCATCAATAAATTCTTCTTGCCCTTCAATTTTTACAGGGCGTGCTCTGCCTTGTTCATCAGGTTCGCCAAGTTCAAACAAATCCAATCGAATCTTTTGCACGCGACCCAAATCATCGCCTAGAATTTCAGCTGGATTTTTAAGTTCAAGCACTTCAACGCCTTCTTCCAACGCTTCAGTAATTTCTGCTTTACAAGCTGGCATTTCATTTTTTGTACGACGATAAACAATACGAACCTTCTTAGCGCCAAGTCTAAACGCCATTCGAGAAGCATCCATAGCCACATTACCGCCCCCGACAATAACCACGTTTTCACCAGAAGCAATCTCTTCACGAAGATTCCCTTTACGCAAATATTCCTCAGCAGTAAACACGCCTTTCAAATCTTCGCCAGGAACTCCTGTTTTCAAAGCAAGACCGGCCCCATTTCCAATAAAGACAGCATCAAAATTTTCATTATTAAACAATTCAGGGATAGTAATATCTTTCCCAACAGTAATACCTGTTCTACAAGAAATTCCCATCGTACTCAAAATAGAAAGTTCATAATCTAAAATACTCTTTGGCAAGCGGAACTCAGGAATCCCGTAACGCAGAACGCCGCCCAACTCTTTAGCCGATTCAAAAATCACCACATCGTGGCCAAAGGTTCTCAAATCAAGTGCTGCAGCAAGCCCAGCAGGACCGCCGCCAATAACGGCCACTTTTTTACCAGTAGGAGCATCTACAGGCAAAGGCTTTTTCCCGCCTAAATGCAAGCGTTCATAATCGGCACAAAAGCGTTCCAAATTCCCAAGAGAAAGACCTTTAGCCGGATCCTTCAAACTTTTCCCAACAGCGCAGTTCATTTGGCACTGTTTTTCGTGCGGGCACACGCGACTACAAATTGAAGGAAACAAAGACGTATCGCGAATAAGCTTAATCGCTTCTTCAAAATTACCAGCCGCGACATATTCCAAGTAGGCCGGGACAGGCATACCAATAGGACAACTAGCCGTACAAAAAGGCTTTTTACACTTCATACAGCGACTCGCTTCAAGCCGTGCCTGGGACTCAGTCAAACCCAAATTCGTTTCGTCAAAAGAAGTGCGGCGTTCAAGCGGCAAAAGTTCCTTTGCCCTTTGCGGAGTAATCGCCAATTTATCTTTCAACGAAACCGTCTCTTTTGCCAAAAGAACATCTAATTCAGCTTTAGCATTAGCTTCAAGAGTATCAATATCTGTATGAATCATAAAAACCTTCTTGCAAACATGCAGCAAAACAAATTCCCTTCAAATATAATATTTCATCACTCAAGAAGAACTTTTTTTTTTAGAGAACTTTCTCTCAAGTCCAAACCAGCAAACTTTAACCTCTCTGAAAATGAGTTGATTTTCATTAAGAAAGGGAAAAGTATTTCCCTCGTTCGCACGCTGTTGCTCACTACCCTTTCTAACGGGCTCAAACGCCGCCCGTAACGCCTGCTTTTTTGAAATTAGGCTCAAACTTGCAACAGGATTTACAGTTAATTCAAATAATTTTTTTCGTTGTTATTTACACATTCCGCAATCTCTAAACTTTCTTCTGTAACACAACATTGCAAAAAAATTACATCCATTCCAACATTTTTAGCATTATCCAAAGCCATTGCAAATTCTGGATGAGTTTTAACGTTTGGCAAAACTTTTGTCACACCTTCCATTTGAATTACAAAAGCCAAAACAGATTTATAGCCTTGTGTAACAGCATCAGCAAGTTCATTAAGATGTTTTACACCTCGTTCTGTTGGAGCATCAGGAAAATACCCCACACCATCAACTTCCAAAGTACAGCCCTTCACTTCCATAAGGATTTTTTCGGTTTTGCCAGATTTCGTATTAGTCTTTTCAAAATAAAAATCAAAACGCGATTTTCCAAAAGAAAATTCAGGCTTGATATTTTGAAATCCCTGTTTTTTTAACCATTCCAAAACAACCTTATTTGGAGCTTGACTATCGATATTGAATAAAAGAGATTTTTTGTTTCCATTATTCATTCTCTCTCGAAAAACCGCAGGATATTTTTCCCAATTAGAAACCTGATCATATCGTTTTTCCACAGCCACTAAATCGTATTTTGTTTTTCTGTTCAAACTGTCAGATTTTTCAAGATAAACTTTACACCCAGGAATAAGAAGCTCCTTACAACGCCCAGTATTTTTTACATGAACTATTTCTTCCGTACCGTCAAAAAGACATACCTTCGCAATAAATCGATTAGGCCGAGAAATAAAAGTGGCAGAGGTGATTTGTGAGTATTTCATGATTTATTCAAAAAAAGTTTGAGAATAGATTTTTCAGCCTTTTCCATGGTTTCACTGAATTTGGGATAATTTGTGGAATAAGGAATCTTAAGTTTATAAGTGTAAACGTTTCCACCTAAACCAGAAAGTTTAAAAGTTTTTAAATCATCAGAATTTTCATTTTCTGATGGATTAGATTGTTTTATAGGATAAATAAATCCGCCACAAGGAATTTTCATTGTGTGCATATATGAAATTATTTGATACAAATCATCACGAATCAAGCCGTTTTCTAAATGCTTATATTTGGCATCTAAAATGATTCCATCGTTTTTTAAAAATTCATCGTCTTTGGAATTAGGTTTATAAAAATCTGGGTAAATACGACGATAGCATTTTGCAAAATCTTCTTCGCCTGTGTTAGAGTTATCAAAAAGTTTTATCCCACCTTTTTTATCCTTGTTAGTAGGATGTTTGAATTTTTGATTGCCAAGTTTTGGATTGCACAAAATTGTTGCAAGATATTCTTCCCAAAGCCAAGCGCCATCAAAAAGAATTCCGTAAACTGGAGAATTGCTTTGTGAATATTGCATAGATTGATGGCGCAAAATCAAAAGACAAAGCTGCTGCAAATATTTGTAGCCAGAATAATATGGATGATTTACAGGGCGCAAATTGTTGTGAATAACTTTTGCACGATTTTGAAAACAATACGAAGAATCTGTTGCCGCCACAATTTGTTTTACAGCGTCTTTTGTGTCATTATCAGAATTTAATAGGGATTTTCCAATATCTTTTTGCTTCAAAAATTCAATTGTGTGGCGAATAAGTTGGGTTATATCGTTATCTGCTGAATATTCGCGACTTCGATAGGCAATTTTTCCATTAAAAGGAGTGTTTTGTTTTATGTGACGATTTATATCAATTACGCCTTTTACAGCCGCATCATTTTTTTGAAAAGTTCTGTAAGTTCTAAAAATTCCTTGGCGAAGAGCTCGTTTTAGCAAATGAGGAAAAATTAAAAACAGCAAATCAAAGCCATCATTTTTGCTGTGGGAATAATTCATATCAAAAAGGTTTATGCGAAAAACTTTTTCTAGCATATAATGCAAAAAATAATCTTGACCGTTGTCATTAGAATTTTCAGTAAAGCGGGACCGGATTTCAAGCTTGGTGTTGTGATTTTTGTTTCCGCCCAAACCAACAAAGCCCATCAAATTTCCAGTTTTTACTTTTACGTTTTCAACATCACAAATTGTGTCCCCATCATAATTTGGATTTCCCACAAGTTCACAAATAGAAAGTTCTTCAATTCCGTTATTGTGTTCATCCAAACAATGAGGAAAAACTAAAAGATTTGCATTTTTCTTACAAAGCTCTTGCAACGGCTTTCCCGCAATAGTTTGCAAATCTTGAAATACATGAATTTGGGATTGCACATCATTTTGCAAAAGTGAGGTAAGAGAAGAAAGATTTGCGATGTTGTTGTCGGTTAAGGTTAGGTGTGGCATGATTTGTTTTATTTTTCCTCTATTCCTTTAACATATTTTACATCAAGCAATTTCATCTAATTATATTTTATTTTCCATAGATTACTCTCAGGCTTTTTTTAATTATTTTTCCAAGTTCTTTACATCTTGCATAAATAAATCAAAATCGCTTTTTAGATTTTCTAATTGCTTTTGCCGGTATAGATCATATTCTTTTTCAGCTTTTTTAATAGCTTGTTCATGAGAAATTTTCCCGTTATCTTCAAGAATTTTACGTTTTGTCATAACAATCTGATTATCCAAAGCTTCTATCCAATCTTGCATTTTCATTGGATTTTCATCTAACGCTTGGAGTTCTGCAAAATCTAAAAATTGAGAAACCATTAAATTTAAGCGTTGCAATTCTTTTTCTGTTAAATAATTTTTTGCAATTTTTACATCGTCTTTTGTAACATAAGAACCTTTAAAATTTGTCATACCTACAAAAGGCTTTTCACTATTAACTCGTTCATATATTAATTCCGCAGCAGTATGTTCGTGAACTGCATAATGTAATTTATTCTGAACAGTGGCAAAAAATTGCAATGTAATTTTAGCACGTGGATCATAATCTGTTGCAGTTGCATAAATATCTGTAACTTGTTGATAAAAATTTCGTTCACTTGAACGGATATCACGAATTCTTTGAAGTAATTCTTTAAAATATCTATTCCGACCATTTTTTAATCTTTCATCATCAAGAGAGAAACCTTTTTGAATATACTCATGCAAACGTTCTGTTGCCCAACGTCTAAATCGAGTTGCAACAACTGATTGAATTCTATAACCAATTGCAATTATTACATCAAGATTATAGTGTTCAATTTCTCGTTTTACCTGTCTAGATCCTTCTTGTTGAACTATAAAGAATTTCTTTATAGTTGCATCTCGAGGAAGTTCTTCATCTTTATAAATATTTTCAATATGTTGTCCAATATTTTGACGTGTTGTTTTGTACAGTTCTGCAAGTTGAACTTGTGTTACCCAAACATCTTCATCTGCAAATCGAACAGAAATATCTGTTTTGCCATTTTCATCTGTGTATAAAATAATGTTATTTTCCATAGATTACTCTCCGGCTTTCTTTATTTTAATTGAATTGTTATAGAGTTTGGCGAGATATAAAATCTATTCATGATATTTGCAATTCTTTTCATACAAGTACGTGCAGAAATATTTATATGTACAAAAAGAGTATCAGTTTCAATTTTATTCATCTTATTCCATAATTTTCCATCTAAAGTTTTATATTTTGTTGAATAATCACTGTTATTTTCCATCATTTCTTTGAAATAACTCCATAAAACTATTGCATTATCTCTTCCAAATATTTCCATTTGATTATCAATAATAAACTGAAAATCGAATTCTTTATTTTTATATAGTTCATTTAAAAATGCTAATTGTACATCTTGCCAAGTTACAACCTTTATTGTTTCATTAAAGACTCTAATAGATTTAGGTTTATTTCCTTCTGAATATTCTTTTGCATCTTCATCTAATGGAGAGAACTCTTGTATTTCAATCACATTGATATTTTCTGTTGCATACCAATTCGATTTGTTTTTATAATCTTCCGGAAGTGAAAAAGTTTCTAAAAAATCATTAATCATTTTATTCTGATGTTGTAAAATTGAGTTTTCATTCCATTCAGAACAGTTCAATATATCTAAACGATAATGTAATGAAGATTCTGCTAATTTCTGTTTTTTTTCAGAAAAAGGTTTGTTACCGATTTCGCTGTTAAATTCTGTTAGGATAAGATTTCCGATGTTGTGAATAAATTTTTTATGAATTTCCTCAAAATTATTACCTAATTCATTCCTCCATGACTCTGTCAAAGTTTGAGGCATAATATGCTCTATTGTAATTTTTGAATTTCTAAAATCAACAGATACCTTGGAATTATTCTCTTCTATTTTGCCTAGAATAAATTTCCCATATTGTTTTACATCTTCATAAAAATTTATATTAGATAAAACGGATTTTATTTCTTCATCATTAGGAAATCTTAATTTATAAAATTGATTTGACAAAATCTCAATGAGTGATTTTTTTGCTTCCGTAATATCCGAAAGCATTGATTTTTCACAAAGAAGTACAATACCTTTGTTTTCACCTTGCGTTAATTTAGTAATACGACGGCGTATTAAATATGTACGAATTATCTTTAAATCTGAAATTAACATAGAATCATCATAATTACTGCCTGTTTTTTGATGCAGAGAAAGTAATCCCATAACAAAAGGTTTAAAAGCTTCAGACTTAATATCATGAAAAATGTTTCTTAAAAGTTCTTTTATTTCAAAATCATTTTTCTTTTCTTTTGAAATTATATCTGTATACTCCTCAAAAATAATCCACTTATAAAAAAGTACATAGGAAACAATATCATCAACAAAATCTGCATGATTATTTTTATAATTTGCATCAACAAAATCCTTGAAGACTTGATAAATTTCTTTTGTATTATTATCACTTACAGCTTTTATTGATTCAGCCATTTTGTATTGGAGAAAATCTCTGAAAAAATCTGATGTAAATTCTTTAAGAATTGATTCTATTTTTGGATACCAAGTATTTTCATAAATAGCTGTTTGTTCATCACTTTTCATATTTAACAAGACATAATTTCGTATTAAATCAGATAGTGATAAAGGTTTCCCTAATGAGTTTAAAGTTTCAAAAATAATTTGAGGATCTTCACCTTTATATGGACGTTCATCAAGAAAAATAATTGCAACATTCATTCTATCCAAAGCTTTTATAT
This sequence comes from Fibrobacteraceae bacterium, assembly GCA_045629945.1. Classification (GTDB taxonomy): domain Bacteria; phylum Fibrobacterota; class Fibrobacteria; order Fibrobacterales; family Fibrobacteraceae; genus UBA1765. The sequence continues at coordinate 106,919 of JAZQSE010000035.1, read as the reverse complement.
AATGTTCAGCTTTTATTTCTGGTCTTCGCTTCTGTGTATCTAATATCAATCTTTTAAAATCATCATAACAATTTTTTATAATACTATTATTTGCTATTGAACCATTTACTAATGCTCTATAAGAATCCCAATCCTTTGTTACTTGCTTTAGTTTTATTTTATCTTGAAATGAAGATGATGAATTTGTTAGGTAATTATCTTGTATATGTTTCTTTACTGTTTCATCATCTTGTAAATCTCTTAACGCAATTAGAAATAATAATGTAGTTGTTAATCTTTGTTGTCCATCAACTACAATTGATTTTGTGCTAAATCCAGATTCTTCATTTCTGATTACTATTGTTCCAAAGAAATGTTCTAATTTATCGTTTTGTTTAGAATCTAATTCAGAATTTATTATTCTAATAACATCACTAAAATATCTCTCTATTTCAGGACGTCCCCAAGCATAAGCTCTTTGAAATGGTGGAATAAAGAAAGATGTTGAGTTCATCTTTAAAACATAATTTATTGAATGTGCTTCTGGTTTCATAAAAATCTCCTATAATTATCTAATAATTTTATTTATTTTATTATATTTTTTGTGAATTATTCTTCCCTATCATACGCCTCTTTCAAGTTTTCTAGTTCTTTCTGTGCGTTTGGATTGCCACGTAAATATTCCTGCAAAATGCCTTTGATGTGATAATCCCAAAGTTTGTCAAAATCCCCACCGTAATTTTTTAGCTTCAAGAAATAACTTGCTCCGATGTGATAGGCGTCGTTTAACTCATCTATTTTTGAAATTTCAGCATTCAAATTTTCCATTCGGCGTTTTGCTTCATCTGCTAAATTCTTCTCTAAACCAGCAATCAATTCGCCATTGTCATCATATTTTGGATCAAGCATATCTACAGTATCAGACGCTTTTACTTCTATCCAAGAAAAACGACGACGGAATGCAAAATCCATTGATTCAACGCTTCGGTCAATGTCGTTCATTGTACCGATGATGTACACATTTTCTGGAATGAAAAAATGACCGAAATCTTTTTCTTTTTTTTGTAATACCCTGTCAAAAATATTGCCATCAGTTTCGAGATTGGCATATTGTGTTTTGATAGTTGTAACTGTTTTATTACCATTTTTAATTGCATCTAAGTCGTCAGAAGTAACACGATATCCAGGATCGACAGAATAGAAAAGTTCCCCAAAGATTTTTGCCACTTCCCCTCGATTGATTTCATCGATAATGAAGACGAAGTTTTTAAGAGGTATTTTTTCTGTGATTTCTGACTTTATTTTTTGTTTTTCTCTAATTTCTTTACATAATACAAAAAGATAAGAATCTTCTTGTCTATGATTTTTGCGATTAAATATTGAAATCAAGTCTTTTACCTTTTCTAATTTTGCATCAGATAATAAAATCTGATGAATATCTGATATAGATAATTTTAATTCACTTGTTTTTTCATTTGATGGGATACTAATTGTAATAAAATTTTCATCAATAGATTTTATTTGAAATTCATTTTCTGTTGATGAAGTTTTAAATTTTGTTTCATTTTCATAAATCTCATTTAAAAATGAATTTACTAAATTTTTAACATCATTTTCTTTTGTTATCTCCTCTGCACTTTTTCTACTATCCACCAAATTTTTCAACGCCCTCTCACAAAACTTCTTAAACACGCCATCTTTTCTTTCAAAACCAACATTTCCGTTTCTATCTTTATCTGTTGGACGCAAACCTTCAACAAAATCTGTGTAATCATAAGACGGATGAAACTGCACAAAGCCGATATTATCATCTTCACAGCCTAATTCTTTTGCAATCTGCTTTGCCATAAAAGTTTTTCCTGTTCCCGGCGCACCAGTAAGAATTACGTTTTTATTTGCTTCAAGATTTTCTTTTATTTCATCAAGTTTTTTTTCGTAATCTGTCATTTGTAAGGCTCCTATTTCCCATTTCAGAAATTCATCAAAAAAGACTTTTAAATCATCGGTGATATTTTCTGTAAATAAACCTAATTCTTCTATTGTTTTTTCTAATTCTTTTTTAGCATCAACCTTTGGTTCTTTGGATAAGTATAAAGATGTAATATGATTATTTTCCCAATTAGCGTGAATGTTATACCAAGTCTCCATCCAATGGAGATAACAATTTCTCTGTTGGTAGCCATGACCATGGCTATTATAAATAGTTATTCCTATTCTTCTTCCTTTATAGCAATCCCAATTGTTTATTTGTGATTGTATACCATTTCCCTTTTCTCCTTTTCCAGTAGACCTAAATTTTTCTATTGGTTTTATGTATTTTTCATATCCTATGAACTTGCTGTCTTGATTTTCACACCATTCTAGATGAGAAATGAAATATTCTAAAAGGGATTTAAATCTCTCCAAATCATCATTTTCATAATTTAATTGTTCTTTAATATATTCAGGCTGAATTAGATTTTCATTCATTTCTTTATTTATCAATTCTATCAGACTTGCTGAATGTGCTTTTCGCATTTGAGGCATTATTGAAGAATGTTTGATACAGTCTTTGCAAAAATCAAGAACACTTGGCATTAATTTTTCGGCATATTTTTCTGCCCATAATTTGGGATTGATATTAAATTGCAATGAATTGTGCCATAAAATATTTGCTGGAACTTTTTTCAATTCTTCATAAGTTTGTGGATTAAAATCGGATGCCATCAATTCTTTAGTATCTTCTTTATGAAAAAAGACCTCTTTTAGGAACTCATCTATAAAATCTTTATCTAATTTAAGAAAAGTTTCTCGCCAGCACATTACACGAAGTCTTTCATTTCTCATATCAAAAATATATCTAGCACCACAATTTACTCTAATCAAATGATTGCTTAAATTCACATTCCAATTAGCATTATTTTCTTTTGTTGCAATTTTTGCACATTCTGTAATAGCTTTTAAGTAACTATTTCTAACCATTTCATTTGGAAATATACTTTCCAAATGCTTTTGGGCTAATTCTAAGTCAAAACGAAATTCCTTTCCCATACTTCCTCAATTATCTAAAAAATTCTTTTTCCTTAAATATATCTTTATTCGATAAAAAAAGAACCATTCCGTTTTTATTTTTGCAAACTCAAATTTTGTGTCATTTTATGTCATAGGAGTTTTGGTATTTTTAGCCTACCAATATTTTTCCTGGAGTTTTTATGCCTGTTGAATATAGTCTTTCTTGTTCAAAATGTGGTTATTTAAAAAAATTGAATTATGGCAGTTTTTTTAGTCCTTTTGATTCTTGTGGTAAAATGTGGGCTTATCGCATTTACGTGTGCAATTCTTGTGGCAACACGGAAAGTTTTTATTTGCCCAAAAGTGCTAAACATCGTTCTTTTTGTAAACATTGCCATTCAATAATGCAACTCTTATTACACCCAAAAGATTTAAACTTAAAAACTTGTCCGCAATGTCACAACACTATTTTAAAAACAGATGTTCAACCTTTAATAAACATTGAACCTGCTTTCTATAAATTTTCTTCTATCCAAAGGTAACGCGTTTTTAGCCATGCCTTTAAAATTTCATTCGCTTCTTTATAAGAAGAAACTGATTCATTATGTGCCCAGGATTCTGTACTTTCTAAAACGGGCCAGCGTTTAAAATTATTATTTGCAGCTTGTTTTAAATTTTTGCTCCAAACGTCCACAGAATCAATCATCGCTATAAATTCGTCTTTATGATTTTTCCAATATTCTTTCACTTTAATGTTGAAATTTTTATCTGAAAATAAAAGTGAGTTCCAGGCATGGTTTCTGACATACCAACCTTTTGGATTCACTTCATGAGCGCCACCATAAGCAATATCAGTATCCCAGACAGGCCCCATATTTAACTTGCTTCCTTCAAACCAGGTAAAATAAACGCTGCTACTAAAAGCGCCATCTACATTTTTTGAAAATTCCTGAATCCAATAATAACGAATATAAGATTCTGAATCTATCCATTTTTCTAATTCACTCATTGAAAATTCTTTTTCGCTTGACAAATAATTTTCAAAGGAATCTATGAAAGTTTTCAAAATACGCTTTGATGAATCACTTGGAGTATTGGGAGAATGAATATGCAAAGGCAAATTAAAATGCGAAGAAAAAATAACTTCATCTTTACTTGAATATTTATGATCAATTTCTACTAAGAAAGAATTTTCTTTTTTAGGGATATTTACTTTGTTTTTAGCCACTTCAATTTTTTCGGTTAATTGATAAACGCCTAAATATTTTCGATTTACATATAACTCTACAAATTCAGAATGCGGTGCATAAGGCGCATTTAAGTTTTTTGCCAATTCAAAAGTTAATTTATTCTTAATCAAAGTTTTGTCTGCGAAATTAGGGAGTAAAACCCAGTCTTTATTTTCTGGCATGTCAAACAAAGAAACTTTTTCTTTGAATTTTAATCGGTACCCGAATTTCAAAAAATCTGTAAAAGAAGAATGCCCTCGCCCACGGATTTCTAAATCATAAATTTCAGACAAAGGATTTTTTTCTTCATATATCTGTAAAAAAGCTTGCTTATAATTTTCTCTGTCTCTTACTTCTTTAAAATCTTTTGTTTCAATAACAAGCCTTGGTAAACCCGCATACGGGTAATCAGAATCATTTAACGGCAAATAATCTAACTCTTGGAAATTTGGAGAGTCGTATAAACAACCAAACAAAAGAAAACAAAAAACAAGCAAAAACTTTCTTACCATGAAAACCTCGATTCAATAGAAAATTTATGCCCTGTTTCTTTGCCGTAAAGAAATCCTTTTGCGACTTCATAAGAAATTCCAATATCTAAATCAAAAGATTTTTCAAATAAATTTCTATAAATGGCGGTTTTAAATCTTAAAGCACTAAAGCGGTCATTTTGTTTTTGATAAGGTATTGCAAGAGATTTATTTTTTGAATCTTTTACTCTTTGTCTAAATTCGCCGATATGTTCTAAGCGCCATTTCGAAATTTTAAAAATGCCTTGCCATTGAAGGGCAATTTCTGAACCTAATGAAAAATTGTCTGTTGGAATGTAAAAACAAAATTCTTGAGCAAGTGAAAATTCAAACCAATTTGTAAAAGGGTAAAGGAACAAAAATTCTCCACTTACCGAATGAAATTTTTGAAAGCCTAGTTCTTTTTCAATAGGAATTTTCCAATCTAAAGAAGCACCTAAAAATTCTACGGGGAAAAATTTCACCCCCAATAAAAAAGTATCAAACCCAGAAACAGAAAGATTAGTGCCTTTATGCAAAATGTTAAAAGAGGCATCCATTTCTTGTTCAAAAGAAAATGTTCTGTATGAAAGCTCGCCTAAAAAAGATAGCTGCGAGTTTAAACTGAATTCAGCAAAAGCATTAATGTCGTTGCTATAAATATCGTCATGTAATTCTAAAAATGTAGCTAATGCAATAGAGTTAGATGGTAGCGATTTTAAACGCAAAGGCGTATATGCAAAAAGCGTTGTTTGAAAAAGAAAAAAACATACGCCAATTACGCAGAAAAATTTCAAGAGGAGCCTCAAGGGTGAATGAGAGACATAAATTCAGCGCGAGTTACGCCACTTTTTTCAAAGCAACCTAAAAGTTTATTTGTGTAAGTAACAGCACCTTGCTTTTGAATCCCGCGGATTGTCATGCAGCTATGAGTTGCTTCTAAAACAACAGCCACTCCCATGGGGTTTAATTCTTTTTGAATAAGTTCAGCGATTTGCCTTGTCATGCGTTCTTGAAGTTGCGGGCGTTTTGCGTAATATTCCACCACGCGGGCAAGCTTTGACAAACCAACCACTTTGTCGCGCGGAATGTAAGCCACATGAGCCTTACCAATAAATGGCAAAAAATGATGTTCACACATGCTTACAAACGGAATGTCTTTTACAAGAATCATTTCATCGTAATCTTCGGTGAATTTTGTTTTGAGAAGACTTTCTGCAGGCTCGGTTTCTGCAAGCCCTGAACAAAGTTCCGCATACATTTTTGCAACGCGCTGCGGCGTTTTTAAAAGGCCTTCACGGTTCACATCTTCACCCATGCCTTCCAAAATTAGGCGAAAACCTTCTTCAATTTTTTTCAAATCCATCATAACAAGAAAGATAGTAATTAGTTCTAGTAAATGTTCTTTTTTTAAAACTAAGCAATGATTCTAATTCCGGATTATTTTAAATGATAGCATATCAAAGAGTTGAAAATTCTAAAATTGGGGTTGTTCTTTCTTCATCGTCGACTCCTCTGGCTCTTTTCATTATTTTTCATTTTCCAGCAGCCTTTCGAACAGTGCGCGATACACAACGATATCTTCCAGTTGCATGATGGTCGTGATTTTGTTGCCGGCATCTTTGCTTGACGCCCCGCAGTGGAAAAGCTTCTCGCTGTCGGTTCCGAAATCCAGATAGATGTACCTGTCGTGGAACACGTTCCCCGTGGTGCGAATATCGCCAAGCTCTACGTCCGGGCGAGCAGCTCTGAAGTCTGCCAGCATGCTCTCGGTCAGGCGGGTACGCCCGTGTTGTTCGCTGAAAATCTTGACCGAAACGCCCTTCGCTACGCACCGCAGCAAATCAAGCGTCTTTACATCCAGATAGTCATCCACAATCAGCACCGACTTTTTTGCCATACCGTAGATTTGCGTATAGGCGACATCTGCCTCAAGCCGCTGCCCGTTCAGAATCAGAAAGTGCTTGAAGGTACTCGGGTCAATGAAATTCGCCATGACTTTTTGCAGGTCCAGGTTCACCTTTCCGAGGTTTTCACGCATATCATGGACTTCACCGGAAAGTTTCCTAATACCGGCAGAATGTTTCGCGATATCCCTCGTATTTTGTGCAGTCTGCAATGCGATTTGAGCAATTCCGTCATTTCCTAGCAATTGCTTGTTCTCCGCCGCAATGTAGTCCTTCATCTGCTTGAAAAGTCGGATAAGGGCCTTGCTCTGTGCGGTCGCCTGTTCGCCCTTGAGCACCGTCATGAGCATGTAGATGCCCTGTTCCGTGAAGGCGTAGGGAGCGTATCTGGTGCCACCCCAACTTGAGGTGCAATTTTTGCACCTCAAGATACCTTGCGGTTCAACTTTGCTCTCATCACTTGAGGTCCAAATTTTGGACCTCAAGTTTCCTTTTTTATAAAAATTGTCGAAATTCGGCGAATTTTCGCAGTTTGAAGTCGAAATTTTGGACTTCAAGATTTCAAATTCCTCTGAATTCAGCCGAAACCGAAAATCTTCATCGAATTTTTCGATATTGTTCTTGACTTGTCTGTTAAAATCTTTCGTGCTATACCCGTAAATCTCCGCTAGATCGGCATCAAGCATGACCTTGACCCCGCGGATGGTATATATCCGCGACTTGAGCAAATCCTCGTCTATCAGGGAAAATTCGGGCTTTTTCGGCGCAACGGCCCCGGCCGCACTGGCCGCAACATCTTTCTTCATCGTCAACTCCTCTGGCATACAAGCGAAAAACGCCAAAGACTACACACTTGTGCACTAATGTAGATTCAAAAATCCGGTTTGTCAATAGGCCTGCGATTTTTTTGAAGGGGGAGGCCTCCCCCTCGTTTTCCTTCGCCAACCACAGGTCCCAAGGTCCTTGAGATTGCCATCTTTTGTCTTTAAAAAAGGATATATTTCACTTGTATGTCTATCAGAATTATCACGCCAAAAAAGTCAGTCAATTCTGCGTTTCTCAAGTTGCCTGTTCCCATCGAAAAAATGGAGAGTTTCAAGCTTTCGCTCAAGAATCTTTACAGCAAGCGGAACGCAGCGCAGGACGAAGAATACCACAAGGGCGAAATCTGGAACTTTTTACGCAAGATTTTTGAACCCGATTATTCGGTGCAGGTCAACCGCCCGATAGACTTGTGCATTTTTAATGGGAATACGGCAAGTGCGAAGCCTGCGGTGATTATCGAAGCAAAGTCGCCGACGAATGTGTCGGAAATGTTTTCGGCGGAGCATCCGAACGTAAAATCGTTGCAGGAACTCGTCTATTACTTTATGCTGGAATACGTGCACTCTGGTAATCGCGAAGTCAAATGGCTTGCCATCACGAATTTTGACGAATGGTATTTCTTCGATGTAAAAGACTTTATCCGCTATTTCGGGAACAAGACAAAACCGATATACGATCAGTTCCTGAAATTCAAGGCGAATCAGATGAGCGGCAACAAGACATCCGATTTCTACAATGACATCGCGAAGCCTGCTATTGATGATTTCTTGAAATCTTGCGATATCAACGTCGTGCATTTTAGCCTAGACGTCATTGCGAACGAAGTGAAGCAATCCAACGCAGTGTGTTATTCTGAGAGAACCTTGGAGCCGAAGGCGATAGGGAAAGTCGAAGAAACTAAAAAACTTCTTTCTCTCTACAAATTACTCTCCCCGGAAACCCTTCTCGCGAAGCCCTTCGCAAACGACAGCAACAGTCTTGATCGCAACTTTTATGCGGAACTCTTGCATATTATCGGCCTCGAAGAAGTAAAAGAAGAAAAGGGCGGCAAGAAAGTCATTCAACGCAAGAAGCCCGCAAATCGCGACAAGGCGAGCCTCCTCGAAAGTGCCATCTACCAGCTTGAAGACGATTTCCCGAACAAGGAAGAATGCGAGGCGATGGCGCTCCGTCTCTGCATCACGTGGGTGAACCGCCTGCTGTTCCTGAAACTTGTCGAATCACAAATCCTCATGTATCAAAAGGGCGATGCTTCGTACCGGTTCATGAGTACAGAAAAAATAGCGAACTTCGATGAACTGAACATTTTCTTTTTCAAGGTACTCGGCAAGAAAATCGAGGACCGCGACGAAGACGTGCTTAAGCGTTACCCGAATGTCCCTTATCTGAACAGTTCGCTGTTTGAACCGACCGAGGACGAAAAGCACCTGAAAATCCGCGGCATTCCCGATGCCCAGATGGAAATTTGGGGCAAGACCGTTTTGAAGGATGAACGTGGCAAACGTGCAAAAGGCACGCTCCCGAATCTGGATTACATCTTCAAGTTCCTCGATGCCTACAACTTCGCAAGCGATGCCCAAGGTGGCGTGACCTCTACGAGCAAGACGCTCATCAATGCGTCGGTTCTCGGACTCATCTTCGAAAAAATCAACGGCTACAAAGATGGCAGTTTCTTTACGCCAGGGTTCATCACCGACTACATGGCCCGCGATGTGCTGGAACGGACGGTAGTGCAGAAGTTCAACGAGAAGAAGTCCTGGAAATGCGAAAATTTGGAAGATGTCTCGGACAAGATTGAAGATATTTCAGAAGCGAATCAAATTGTTGATGATATCCGTGTTGCCGATGTCGCCGTGGGCTCTGGGCATTTCTTGGTGTCGGCCCTTAATCGCCTGCTTGCAATCAAATCGGAACTGAACATTTTGTGCGATGCGGACGGCAAACGCATCAAACGCCGCGACTTGATCTTAAAAGTAGATAACGACGAACTTTCCGTAGTTGACGACGAGGGCGAACCGTTTGAATACAAACCCGGCAACGAAGAAAGCCAGCGGTATCAAGAAGCTTTATTCAACGAGAAACGCCGCATTATCGAGAATTGCCTTTTTGGCGTCGATCTGAACCCCAATAGTGTAAACATTTGCCGTTTGCGTCTTTGGATTGAACTTTTGAAGAATGCTTACTACACCAAGGAAAGTAGCTACAAATCACTTCAGACGCTCCCGAACATAGACATCAATATCAAAGTCGGCGATTCGCTGCTCTCCAAATACCCAGTGCAGAACGGACGCTTGATTGCGGACTATCTTACTCGTGATGAACGAGCCGACCGCAAACGAGATAGCCTCAAGAATAGCCTTATTGAATACAGACAACTTGTGCAGGAATACAAAACGGGCAAGTCGCAGAGTTCCAAGATGATGTTACGGCAAAAAATCGCTGGAATTAAAAGTCGAATGGTTGAAGATGTACAAATTGAAATGTTTGACGAATACAAGGGCTCAGCAGGCGATACCATTGATTTTTCTAACTCGCTTGAATGGATGTTTGAGTTTCCGGAAATCCTCGACGACAAAGGACGCTTTACAGGCTTCGATGCTATCATTGGGAATCCGCCGTATATTCAGTTACAATCGAATAACGGTCTTTTAGGGAATCATTATGAACAAAGGAATTACAATACATTCTTTAAACAAGGTGACTTGTATTGCTTATTCATTGAACGAGCTCATTCTCTTTTGAAAAACAATGGTGGGTTTGGTTTTATTGTTCCAAATACATGGTTGCAGTCATTCTCTTTTACTCCACTTAGATTGTTTTTGACATCATATTTTAGATGGAATCAAATAGCATTAACTCATAAAGTATTTGCCGATGCAACTGTTGATACTCATTGTCTTTTGTTTACAAAATCAAAAGAGCAAAAAGATTGTGAAATATGCAGAATAAGCGAGGATGGAAAAATTTCCAAATTGCATACAATAAAAAAAGATGCAATATGTCAAACAGGGAATGTTATAAATATAGAGACCAATCAAGAGTCTTTATTGTTAATTGAGAAGTTAAAAGAATGTAGTAAGCCTCTTACAGAATACCTAAATGTTTATAACGGCGTGAAACCATTTGAAAAAGGTAAGGGAACTCCTGCGCAAACAAAGCAAATAGTTGAAGAAAAACCTTATGTTAAGGAGGGAGATAAACCCGGAGAAGAATGGTCTCCCTTAATGCGGGGGAGTTTGATGCATCGTTATACAAATTTGTGGAATGAGAATTATTGGATTCTTTATGGGAAATGGTTGGCTGCGCCAAGAGACTCTACTATTTTTGAAAAACCAGAAAAAATTATAATGAGACAAACGGGAGATTCGATTATTGCAACGATTATTGATGACGGTAATATTTGTCGGGATAACTTGCATATATGCATTCCCAAAAATGAAACAATAAATTTAAAGTTTATTTTGGGTGTGTTGAATTCTAAATTAACAGATTTCTACTATACGTTTATAAATCCTGAAAAGGGCGAAGCTCTTGCTCAGGTAAAAAAGACTCATGTTGAAATGCTTCGAATCCCAAATGCTTCCGTAGAACAACAAAAGGAAATCTCGGACCTTGTAGAAAAAGCTTTGTGTAGACGCAAAGAAAATGTTAAGGCGGATATTTCTGCTATGATGGAAGAAATCGATAAACTTATTTACATATTGTATGATTTGACAGAAGAAGAAATTGGAGTAGTGGAGAGTGTTTAATATACGAGAATATAATGTCGGCCAAGGATGGAATGGGTACAGGGAAAAGACTGTGCGGCTTTCGCAATTTCGAGCTTGGTCTTCCCCCGCAAGAATTTTTTCTTCAAATTTTTATAAAAATTGTTGGCCTTACTTCGAAAATCTCCGCATCCCCCTAGACGACGCGAAAATCCTGCTGCAACTCGCCACCCTCGCCGATGAAATCATCGCTGCTAAAAGTTCCCTGAGTTTGCCGAAGGGAACCGATAACGTCATTGCGAGCGAAAGCGAAGCAACCCAAAAGCAAATCGCCGACCTCGAAATCCAAGTCAACACCCTCGTCTATCAACTCTACGGCATCACCGATACCGAGGAGATAGAAGCAGTGGAGAAAAGGTAGCGCGCTAATTGATTTATTATGATGAAATTTGATGAAAATAAAATAAGAAAACAAATATATCGCGAAATTAAATCATATCAGAGAAAAAAAGCGATAAGTGAAAAAATTTTTTCCGCAAGAAAAGGCTTTACAAAACAAAGACTAGATAGTCTTGTTTGGTTAAGTATAAAAAACACGTTATTTAGTTTTATTTTGTTTTCTTTAGGTGTTATCCTATTTGATATAGAATTTGGAAGTAAATCATCGTACGAACAAATACTTACATGTGTTGCAACTGCAGGACCTGTGATAATGGGTCTGTATTTTACTGTTTTGACTTTCGTTTCGACTTCAACGCATAAAAATTTGCCACCTAAAGTACAAAATATTTTGCTTAACGAAGGCAAAAGTAATCGTTGTTTGAATTTGTTGATGATTATGTCTGTGACTTCACTTATGCTTATTGTTTCTTGTTCTTTATGGAACATAATAATAAAGGGAATGAGTTTTGTATCTTGGGTTTTGTTTACGGTTGCGTTAGCTTGCTTTGTAGTTTTGTCGCGAGAACTTTTTTCTTATTTGGATCCAAAGTCTTGGTTTGTTATTTTAAGAAAAAAAATTGAGAAATATTTCAAGGAAATTGCCAAAGTTTCTGTTAAAAAAATAAATGGAACTTATTGTGAGAATTTGGCATTGAAAGCTCGTGAGTATACAGAATATTTTGAAATTGTATATAATAAAGTAGAAAAGAATTCCTCAAGCAGGGATTTGTGCGTTTTGTCTGAGTATTGTGTTGGTATGTTAGTTTCTTATCAAATGCAAAAAAGAAAAATACATCCTGAAAATGAATGGTTTTTCATTCGAACAAGTGAAAAAAAATTATATACGGAAAATGATCATGATTTTAAGTTTGCGTCTAAGACAATGTATCAGCCGGTAAAAAGTGTAAACGATTTTTTTTGGTTTGAAGATAAAATTGAAAAGGTGTATGTTAAAATTATTGCGAAAATTCAGGAAAAAGGAGAAAATGATTTTCTAAAAAAAACGGTAGGTTGCTTAAACGCATATTTAGTGCAATTAATTTTAAATGGCTTTCCAGAAAGAGCCTTTGTTGTTGTAAAAAAAATGTGGGCGGCTTTTGAAGAAAGACTCCATTTGAATTCTGATGACACAAATGTGAACACTCTTTCTGAATTATATGATTTAAGCATCCAAATGATGTTATTCTCTCAATATGTTTGTGATTTTGAGTTTTTTAGAAAAAAAGTAAATGCGAGAAAACTCTTGAAATATGAATTTGTTTTTTCTGGGCAATATGAACAATTCTTATTAAAGGATTTGGCGATGTTGTCTGATATGCTGAATTATGAAAAAGGGATTGAAGGTTGTGTTATAACGCCATCGGATTTTCTTGCAGAAGAAGTGTCTCTAAAATTCCATAATTTTTATTTAGATTATTTTGATCAATTGTCAAACCAAATGATATCCTTTTTTATATCAAAAAAAGATGTTGTAAAAAACATTCCCAAATTAGAGGCTCTTGCTATTAAAAAGGAATTTGAATATTGGGCCAAATGGGATTATGGAATAAAAAAAGTTCTTATTGAAAGGGATAAAAAAATATCATTAAATCTTTTTCGAAATGTAAAAAAAATAAATTATTTGGATGCCGAAAAGAATGAGTGTAATGAGAAAAGAGAGCTTTATTACGCTCTTATTGTTTGCTTAGAAAATTTTGAGTCTATTCAAGATGAAAAAATGGATATTGCTGGTTTTTCATTGAATCAATGCCGATTGGGTTTAATAGATATGGTTGATGACGAAAATTTTAATAAATATTGGAAACTAATAGATGTTTTTGTGAAAGCGAGCGTTAAAGAATTCATTTATCTTATTAAATGTGGAGAAAAAATAAAGTGCTATAACCCAATTATAGATTTAATGACGGCTTTAGGTTGGCTTTTTATTTTGTTTGAATTACAAAGAAAAACGAATTTACTATGTTATTTAAATGGTGTGTGTAATGAAATCTTTAAAAAAATGGCATTCTTTAAAATTCCATTAAAGACTATTGTTGAAATTCAAAATGAGTATAGAATATATAGAGATGAAGTTAAACAGGAATGGAATGAAAAGGCATTAAAGATGCTTTCTTCAAATTTTACTAATGTAAATGTAACGCTATTGGCATATCTAAAGCAAAAGAGTGGGAATGCTTTCAACTGGAATGACTTTGATGGTTATGACTTATTTATTGCTAAGAATCTTATGGCAAAGAATTATTTGTTTAGATATAATTTCAGGCAAAAAGGCGTATATCGTGATTTGAAAAGAATGGGATTAGTGTAATGTTTGTGCGTAGCTATAATGATATTTTACAAAAATTTTCGGAAGAGATCTTTTCTTATGAAAGGGAATTTCAGATAGTGGTTTTTCAAGCCAAAAATGCTCTTTTTGTGAAATGCTTAAGTGATATAACAAATTGTGTTTATCAAACCCCTTATGATGCTTATTCGGATTTTGTAAAAAAAATCTCTTTAGAATTGTTTTCTAATAAGGGTATTTTTGAGAAGAAAACGTCAGAAAAATTTCCATTTAAAATTAGTTTTCCCAAAGCCTTAGGCGGGAAAAAAATTTTACGTCAAATGAAATATTTAAAAGATCCTGAATATTACTATGATTGTTTTGGGCTTGGTTACAAGGATTTGCTAAAAGTTGTTCGAAATCAAAATATTGATGTGAATCGAAGATTAAAGCTGTTAGGGGATTGTTTTTCGATAAGTTCAAATAAGTATAAAACACAATTTTATCTTGTTTATAGAGAGATAAAACTTCAAAAGGCAAAAGCCATTATGAGGGAACATATCTATTATGCATTATCTGAATACATAAGAAAAAACAAATTAGGTTTGTATTTTGTTTTAAAAAATCTTTATTATCCGACAGATTATGATCGAATTTTGAGAGAATTTACAGAGCGAAAAATAAGTGTGGCAGAAACATTAAAAAAAGTGATGTAAAATGAAAAATACTGGCGAACTATATGAAAATTTTGTAAAAAACCTTCATGAGGCTTTACTGCACTTAGAAACATTAGGCATACAAAAGAACATAAAAATTGAGGCAAGAAAAAAGATAACGGACAATTGCGGAATTGAGCGAGAATTTGACCTTTATTGGGAATATGAATTAGGTGGAATTACTTATAAGACTGTAATAGAATGTAAAGACTACAATTCTGCGGTATCTGTTGAAAAAATCGATGCATTGATTGGCAAAATTAAAGATTTGCCTGATTTAAAGCCTGTATTTGCGACGAAGATCGGTTATCAATCTGGAGCACAAAAGAAAGCCGAACAGAATAAAATTGATTTACTTGTGGTTCGAAAGCCATTGGATTCCGATTGGGTTGATGAACAAGGAAATCCTTTAATTAATAAGGTTGAGGTTACATTCCATATTGGGAAACCTGCGAAAATTACGAGTTTTTTTCCAAAAGTGTCAGCTAATGTATTTAGAGAATTAAACGGAAGCACATCCTTTTCATTGTCAGGAAATAATAATGAAATTTTTATAAATGATGGGGAAAAGACTATAACATGGCTTGATTTAGAGAATGAACTGACTTTGCAGCACAAAGAAGAATTTGGTAAATTCGAGGATACAAAGGTTTTCTTAAAAGAAGGGGAAATAAAGACTCCTTCATTTAGCTTGAAAATAATAGGTTATACCGTAAAGTATGAAATTGAGGAACCTAGTGAAGAAACGATGTTAATAGATGCTTCCGATGCGATGTATGGCGTGATTGAATATTTAGGAAAGGGTAAGAAGACTTTGTTTTGGAAGAATGGAAAAATAGAGAAACGATATACTGATAATAAGGGACCTATCGTATGATAGACAAAGAACTCAAAGAAATTCCATCGAAAGAATTGGCTAGCAAAGAAGATTTGTGGGGCTACGATGCGGAGCATCAGATGGCCCATTATTTAAAGCGCAAGTTTTTTGACCATCCTGAAATTCATGTCCTTAACAATCTGCGATTCAAATGCTTGACAGATGATGACGACTATACTCAAATAGACCATCTTGTTATTACGCCGTATTGCTTCATTGTTATAGAAACAAAGAGTTGGACTGGCGGGATGAAATATGATGAAGATGGAAATTGCTGGTATCTATCAAAAGAGGACTACGAATGGCATCCGAGTAAAGAAAGTCCTATCTATCAGGCCAAAATCCAGTCCGAAGCGTTAAGAAAAGTTTTGCAGAATAACAAAGAAACCCTTAGAAAGAAATTTCTCTTTCTTCAAGGAGGATTTCAGAATTATCCTGTCCATTATTTAGTTGCTTTGCATGGTGAATCCAATGTGGTAAAGCCTGACAAACCGTGTAAATTTGACGGAACGGTCCTTAAATCCGAAGTTATTCCGGATAAGGTTCTCGAAATTTATGAGAGCTATAAAAAAACGGACACGGTAAAGAATTTTGTAAAAGACGCCATCCTGAAAAATGATTCTCTTTGGTTGTTGCCGGAAGAAGATATAGTAAAGACTATAGCTTTTTTAAAAGACATTCACCGTCCGCAGTATTTTTATAGAAAAATCGAGGAAGAACAGGCAAAATGTAAATGTGGAAACGTTCTTTCGTTTGAAAAGAATAGGGAAACTAAGAAATGGGAAGCTATTTGCAAATCCTGTGGAATGGTCAAACCGTTTTCGTTTAAATGCAAAAAATGCCGCAGGCCCCTAGAATTGTTCGAAACAGGCTGGCCCAGAAGGCAACTTGTATTTTGCCGATATTGTGACGAATATCGAATAGTGAAATAAAATTTCAAAAAGGTTGTTTATGAAAACAAAATCTATTACCAAAATCGAAACAGAAGAAGCGTCTGCGAAGCTGGCAGTCCTTATTGATGCTGATAACGCTCAACCTTCTATATTTGAATACCTGCTTCCCGAAATTGCGAAATACGGTGAAGCGACTGTCAAGCGTATCTACGGTGATTTTACATCACCGCAAAGTGCTCAATGGCGTTCTCTGCTTAATAAATTCGCAATCAAGCCTGTTCAACAATTTGCTTATACGACTGGCAAGAACGCGACCGACAGTACGTTGATTATTGATGCGATGGACTTGATGTACACGCGTCGATTTGATGGTTTCTGCATCATTTCCAGCGATAGTGATTTTACTAGTATTGCAACCAGAATTCGCGAAGAAGGCTTGTCTGTTTATGGTTTCGGCAAAAAAAATACTCCAGAAGCTTTCAAGAACGCTTGCCATGTATTTGTCGATATTGAAATTCTTGTTCCGCAAGAAAACAAAAAGAATGTTGTTGAAAAAACAAGTGGGAAAACTGAACAACAGAAAAATAATTCCTGTTTGCCATTGAAAGATATTGAAGAAGCTCTTGAACAATCTAGTGATGATTCTGGTTGGTCTCAGATTGGAACATTCGGCAGTAAGTTGCTTCAGTTAAAATCAGATTTTGATTCTCGTCAATATGGATTCAAAAAATTGAGCGAACTTGTCAAGAATCGAAAAGACATATTTGAAATTCAGGAGCGAAAACAGGCGAATTCTGAATCAGTATCAATTTATCTGAGAATGAAAAAGTGAAAAAATGTGCGACATGTCGCACCTATTGCCCCCGCCCGCTGAATAACCTATTTTAACGCTCAGAGGAAAAATGTATGACTGAATACAATTTCTATTGTGATGAAAGCTGCCATTTGGAACATGACAATAGCAATGTCATGGTTCTAGGGGGCGTGTGGTGTCCAAAGGAAAAACGGCACCAGATTAACGGACGAATAAAGGAAATAAAGATTCGCAACAATGTTCCTGTGCAGGCTGAATTGAAGTGGACAAAAGTCTCGCCTTCCAAAATTCAGGTCTATATAGACTTGATGGAGTATTTTTTTGATGAAACGGATTTACATTTTAGAGGGCTCTTGATTCCCGACAAAAAGAAATTGAACCATCAAATGTTCAACCAGACTCATGATGAGTGGTATTACAAGATGTATTTTAGCATGTTGAAGGCCATGCTTGTTCCGACAGATACATACAATATTTTTATTGATATAAAGGATACTCATTCAGCGGAAAGGGCTAAAAAACTTTGGAGTGTGATTTCCAATTCAATGTATGATTTTTCAAAGAGAATTATTAAGCAGGTGAAACCTATAAGGTCTGATGAAGTTCAAATAATGCAAATTACAGATGTTTTAACAGGAGCCTTTGGCTATAACAATAGAGTTTTTGATGATTCTGAAAAACGGAGTGTGGCCAAAAGGAGGATTATAGAGCTTATTCAAAAAAGATCAGGATATACTTTGCAAAAATCCACCCTCCTTCGTGAGGATAAGTTGAATTTGTTTGTGTGGAAATCTCGTAATGACCAGGAATAATTGTTGGCTTCCTGAATTAAACGAGTTTCCGCAAACTTCGTTTACCGTTGCCTCGTATAAAGAATACGAAGCTTCCCTTTATTGTACCTACAAAAAAGATTTTTGGTCAAACGATTTGTTTTTTCAAGGTCTGAAAGTCCAAGTTCGGAAATCTCCTATAATAGATGGCTACGAAGAGTCTTTTGTTCATTTCACATGCAAGAACTACGAGAATGTTCAAAATCGTGAACCCGATTTCAGACGCTGCGAACGTTTACACTGGATTCGAAAATTTATAGAGAATTATCAATGTAAGGCCCGTTGTGTCGAAAAATGCGATGGCATCAAGTATTGGGAAGAACCATACAAGTCAACAAAGCGTTTTCATTTTCTGTTTGAAGAAGAGCGATTCCTGGTTGTTCTTGAAAAGCGAGGATACTATTGCTTATTGATTACAGCGTTTTATCTGGAATATGATCACTCTCTTCAAAAACAACTGAAGCATTACCGTATGTACAAAAAAGCAGAAGACGCTCCGTTTGGCGGAACGTCTCCAGAAACTCCTTCTACAACTGGTAGATGAGATAATGTAAATGTAGGTTTGTGATGATTGTTTGTCAATAGGATTTTTTAAATAAAACGCAAGCAAGCAGACGATGTTTAAACAAGATTAGGCAATAATGACGAAATTACGCAAAAATCGACATTTTATAGACGAAAATTTTGATTGGTGTTCCCATGCTCTTCACTCCCACAGGCCATTCTATTCCAAGGTTCAATTTAAGATCGAAGAATAGGTCGAGAAAGTTGTCGCTCGCAACTTCAAGTTTCTCTTCGGCGACTATTCCATCTTGCTGCCGAAACGTTTGATCCGGACTTCTGGCGGCAAGGGGAAAATGTGGTGATGAATCGCGAGACAAAGAACAAGATTGCGGAACTTTCTGACGTATTCTGGAATGACGGTCTGGTCCAAAATTTTGAAACTACAGCTGTAAATAGCCCTTACATCAATGTTTACTGGGCGGCACAAGTTCGCATGAAAGATGATGCGTTGTTCACCAAGAACTGTGCAGTATCAAATTTGATTACTGTTATTGGCGACGTCCATCACATTTTCCCAAAAAAATATCTACAGAAAAATGGGATTAACGAAAAGAGTAAATACAACCAGGTTGCAAATTACACCTATTTGGATACGCCTACGAATATTGCGGTGGGTGATGACGCTCCAAATTCGTATTTTTCCAGAGCCTTAAGGCAAATTCAAGATGGCTGTGCTACAGACGAAACGCAAATAGGAAATATCACGTCTATTGATGATTTCAATCAAAACCTCCACACAAATTGTATTCCTGCAACAATAAAAGACTGGACGTATGAAAATTACGACCAGTTCCTCTTGGAACGACGTAAGTTAATGGCTCAGAAAATTAAGGAATACTATGAGGGCTTGTCGAAGAGAAAAAAGCTGGACTTAACTCATTAAAATCGGTTTTTTTAACAAATTCAAGTCTTTTTAAATAAAAACGCTGAGTTGGAGTATATATTACTTATATGAGTGTCGCTAGGAACATATTTAGAGCAATACATGAGGGCCGTTGGCTCTCTATTGAATATGTCAATGCGGATGCTAAAACCACTTATTACTGGATAAGCATATCAAATATTGAAATCAAAAATTATAACGGGAAATACCGCGTTCAATTAAATGTTTTTGGCTTACATTTGGGATTGCGGACATGCAAACAACTTTTTATGTATTGCGATGGCATACGAAATGCCGAAATAATAGAAGGCTCCTTTGCTCCTCGAAATGAAAAATTGATTTGTGATATTAATGCCAACCCCTCCAAATATTCGTCAATTTTCACAAATACTCACAATATAGGGATATTGAACTATCTTCAGGAATGTGAAAAGCTTTCCAGCGATAGCTACTTGAAATCTTTTCGGTTGCTTGAACACCTGGACGAATCTAAATTCCATAATGGTACATATCGTCTTACAGAAGAGGAAAATAAATCATTAATTGATTATTTCGTAAATAGGCAAAATAAAAGATCAAAGGGAGAAATTGTTCCAATTGAAAAGTTGGGTTTAAATAAGTTAAGCATAAAAAATGAAAAAGGTCTTTATGTCTTGGCGTATAATGAACTCTTGTTTGATATTCAAAATCGGTCGTTGCGGTTGCAGCCAGAACCGACCATCTTAAAGAAATTTGTGTTCAAGAACGGTAACATTTCGCAGACAGTCAAAATATCAAAATATTTGCACGAAGACGAACTTTTCTTGCTAGAAAATTTTGACGCGAACGAAAAGAAAATCAAGGACGCCATTATTGAAAATAAGCAGTTGAATTACAAGGAGTTGGTTGACGATATGCCGCATATTGTGGCCTTGGAATCCAGCACCTGTGATCTGACAAGCGAATACAATGCCATTGCAGAGTCTCCAGACAAGAAGAATCTTTCTACACCGCTGCGTGCTTTCTTTGGGGAGTTTCTAAGTCGATCACGAAAGAGAAAGAATTACCCTATTGCTGTGTTAGATAACAAGGTCAATCTTGACCAATTGCTTGCCATTCATAAGACTCTCAAATACCCAATGGCATACATTCAAGGGCCTCCGGGAACTGGTAAAACCAGGACCATAGTAAATACAATTATCAGTGCATTTTTCAATAATCAAACTGTTTTACTTTCGTCGCAGAACAATCATCCTGTCGATGGCGCTGTTGAACAATTAAAGAATATTGAGATTCATCAAAAAAGAATCCCTTTCCCAATTTTACGTTTAGGGAACAATGAAGAAGTCAAGAATTCCTTAGACTACATAAAAGAAATTTATGAGTTCACCCAGAATTGGAAAATAAAGGATGAAGCGTTAGATGATTTTAATGCCGAGAAAAAAGAAAATACTGCAAAATTGGCGGCATATCTTGAAAAATACGAGGATAAATTGGATTTGTTGGAGCGCAAAGAGGCAATTGAAGACTTTTTACGCCAGAATAAGGCTTTTGACATTAGCATTAATATTCAAAGCAAACAACTGAATCAGATTTTAAAAGATATTGAAAATATTGGCGATATATCGGCAGATCAGGCATTGTCATATCTGCCGAATGATTATGAAAAATTCTTATACTACATTCGTTTTCTTTCTGCAAAATGCATTCAGCGACTAAAAGAACCCAAGTATAAGGAACTTTGGGAAATTATTAATTGTGAAGATAGAGATGTAGCCGTTAAGCAGTTTAATAAATATTTAAAAGATGATGGAAATTTAAACAATCTTCAAAAAGTGTTTCCTGTTATTGCAACTACGAGTCAGTCTGCAAAGAAATTGGGTTCGCCCAAAATTCATTTTGATTTGACCATTCTTGATGAAGCAAGCCAGTGTAACATAGCCATGTCTCTTTTGCCTATTTTGCGAGGTGAAAGTTTAATGCTAGTAGGCGATCCGCAGCAATTGAATCCCGTTATAACGTTGGATGACCTAGACAATAAACGCTTGATAGAGAAGTATAAAATCGCTCCCGAGTATGATTACAAAAAAAATTCCATTTATAAATCCTATTTAGCGGCAGATTCTATAAGCGACGAAGTTTTGCTGAGCCACCATTACCGCTCTGTAAAAGAAATTATTGGATTTAATAATAAAAAGTATTACAATAATAAGTTGCAAATCAATACCCCCAAAAGAAATTTGCCTCCGCTTGTGTTCCAAGAAACGGCAAATGAAGATCCTGTCAATCGTAATACATCCTTAAATGAAGCGCAGGCCATTGCGGATTTTGTGGCGAATCATCCAGAAAAATCAATAGGAATTATTACGCCATTTGTGGCGCAAAAGCAACTTATAGACCAAGAACTTTCGTCAAGGGGTGTTGCTGCAACCTGCGGAACCGTCCACACTTTTCAAGGGGATGAAAAAGATATCATTCTTTTTTCTTTTGCCCAGACAAAAAGAACGGCGCAGAATACATATAATTGGTTTGCAGGAAACAAGGAATTAATAAATGTTGCTGTTTCGCGAGCCAAAGAAGAGTTGGTGATTTTTTCTAATAGCGAAACATTGAATAGGTTGCGTAAAGATAATGACGATCTTTATGAATTAGTTCAATATGTAAAAACGAAAGGTGAATATAAGGTAACCCCAAAGCATTCCCATTCTAGAGCCTTGGGAGTGAAAACATATAGTACCAAAACGGAATCGGATTTCTTTGAGAATATAGGCCATGTCTTGAGTGTTGTTGATCCGCATAAAAGATATTCTGTTAAAAAAGATGTTCCTATAGCCCAAGTGTTTCAAGAAAATAAAAGTTCTGACAATCTCTTTTATTCCGGCCGCTTTGATTTTGTTCTTTATGAAAAAGATGGTCAGTATGAAGTTCCAATTTTAGCCATTGAGTTGGACGGTGAGGAACACCGAACCAACGAAAACCGCATAAGATGTGACAAGGCAAAAGAGCGGATTTGTAAAGGCCATTTTTTTGAACTTATTCGCATTCCTAATTCGTATGCTAGACGCTATAATCATATCAAAGAAATTTTGATTGAGTACTTTAAGAGATAACTTTTAACATTTTATGATGGAGCTGGCTGTGGCTGAAAATCTCCCCATATCCCATGTTCTTGTGGACTGCGAAAATGTCGGGCTGAAGGGCCTGACCGACCTTGTCGTGAATACGGACGGCTTTGCGCTGAAGTTCGTGCTGTTCCACAATTCCACGAACAAGATAAACCTATCGCTTACGCAGCTGAAGGATTTCGGCTACGCTCAGAGCGAGGGACGCGTCGAACTTGTGGAACTTGCGATTCCCGAGGAAATGACCAAGAAGCAGGCCGAAAATGCGTTAGACTTTTACATCGCGTTTTATATGGGGCAAGTGATGCCCCGCGAACCGTTCAACAGCCATTGCGTGATTCTTTCGAAAGATCACGATTATGACCCGCTTGTTCTGCATGTGCAAAAGCAGTTCGGGAAAGACCGCTGCGAACGCGTGGAATCGTACGAGGAACTGGCGAAACGCCTTGGATTGAGTATTAAACCTCAAGAAACGAAAAAGGTCGCTGCAACTAAGAAACCAACTCCGCAGTCAGCGAAGGCCACGAAAAAAGCTACGCCACAAAAGGCATTTGACTTGCAAAAAACACTCGAAAAGGCTAAAGCGAATCTGAAGAACGTGTCAACGAATCGACCCAGCACTAAGGCGAAATTGCAGAATACACTAAAGAACTGGTTCGCTGCAGAAAAGCTGACCGACGCAAATGTCCAAAGCCTGATAGACTCCCTCCAAACCGCAGGATTCTTGGAACTCTCGAAAACCAACCAAGTCAAGTATAAATAATTGCAAAATGTTAAAAAATCAATGGCTCGTTTTTTTTTCTAGTCATATTACGTTAGGAATAGTTCCCTTTGTAAAATTTCCTTAAGCCCCTTGCCAATTTTCTGAATGTTAGGTACATTACATCCCAGCGCGTCATTCCCTAGAAAGGAATGATGCGCTTTTGCTTTATTTGGCTTTGCCATATTGCAAGGGCGTTCCTAGTAAAAACAATAAACACAGGAGGCCCTATGGCTAAAAAAGAAATTGTCACTTATTCTCAGCAGACGTTCGAGAATATCAAGCACACCGACGAAAATGGAACCGAATTTTGGTATGCAAGGGAGCTGCAAACGGCCCTTGAATATGCCCAGTGGCGCCGTTTTCAAGAATCGATTGTCCGTGCAAAAACCGCCTGTGAGGCCAGTGGATTGGATGTTGAGGATCATTTTGCCGACGTCGGCAAAATGATAAATCTCGCTAAAGGGGCCCAGCGTGAAATTATCGCGAAATTACAGTCTAAAGGTCTTATTAAGCGAACGGCGGATATTATTTACAACAAGCACCCCGCCACAGCAAGCATTTACCCTAAAGTCATTACCAAGACTCTTGAGTTTCTCTTGGTGTTGTAAGTGGCCCGTTTTGAAGGAGGCAAATCCTCTACAGTTCCTGGTTCAAAGCCAAAGGAATAGAACCAGTCTGGGGCTTGTGTTGTAAGTAGGAATAAATTTTTATAGCCCCGCATTTTTGCGGTGTCAATTAAATGCCGGACAAGTGCTTCACCAATGCCTGCTTTCCGATAGTTTGCCGCAACAGCAATGGCTGCGATTTCGGCGGAATCGTTTTCATAGGCGTGTAAAGCGCCACAACCATGAATGGCATTATCAATTACATAAACGACATAATCTGAAAGTTTGTCAAGAATGTTTTCAGATGTTCTTGCAATGAGATAACCTTTTGCAATGTAATCTTGCATCATGCGGAGCATGTCAGGAATGTCGTCAATATTGGCTGGCCGGATGGTAGAATATTGGTTTGCATAAACCATGGTTCCGTCACCACGGCTAGAGAAAACTTCTTGTAAAACGCTACCTTGCATTTCACCACTAATCAGGTGAACGCGTTTTGCGCCAGATTTACAAGCAGAAATGGCATTGACAAGATAATCTACTTGAGCAAAGTTCAGTTGTTTATTTAAATCAAGAATTTCTCTTGCCTGATCAATATCAAGGGCAGAAACCAGTCCGCTTTCTGTTAAAGTCAGATGTTCGGTTAAAGCACCTGATTGTAAACCTTCTGCTTTTATACCGCATTCACTTCCGATAAAGAATAATTTGCCAACTTCTAGATATTTGCAAAGTTCGGTTGCAAGTTCTGTACTTGAAATGTTGTAAGCATGGCCAAGTTTATTCCAGCCAATTGGAGGTAAAATAGGAATGTAATCTTCTTTGAGTAATTGCTCAAGAATGTCTTTTTGAATTCTATCAATTTTACCAGTGCGCATGTAATCAACACCATCAATAACGCCAAGGCTTCTTGCTGAGACCCAGTTGCCTTGCATGCCATGACAACCACTAGCTGTTAAAAGGCTCATAATGCGCTGAGAAGCCCCAAGAGAAGCTTGTTCTACTAAAGGGAGTGCTGCTTCACTTGTAAGCCGTATGCCATCATGAAAATTGGATTTTATATCCCAGGCTGAAAGTTGCTTATCAATGCTATTTCTTGTGCCTGGAACAATTAAAACTTTGATACCTAATTTGTGCAAAAGAGTAATATCTCGAATTAAAACAGGAAAGAGAGGATGGTCCATAAGACTATCTTCAATTTTCATAATAAACAACTGGCCTTTAAACCGGCTGATATAGCTGAAAACTTCGCGGATAAAACCAGCGACTTCGAGTTTTTGCACTTTTAATTCAGGTATTGGTGTCATAATGTGAAAATATAGGAAGAAAATAAATGTTTTTTTCTATAGAACACCAAAAGCCGCCCGTAGGGCGGCTTTTAGAAAAGACAGTAATCAGAATTACTTGCCAAGTTCGCGAGCAACAGCTTGGATACCACGCTTAGAAATTTCGCGGATACCAGCAGCACTTACGCGAAGAGTAACCCAACGGTCTTCTTCAGGAATGTAAAAACGTTTCTTCTGAAGATTTGGCAACTGCTTCATCAACTTCTTGCGGTTAGAGTGAGAAACCATGTTTCCCACAAGACCGGCTTTACCAGTAACTTCACAAATGCGGCTCATAAAAAACTCCGTTTTCTTATAGAACGAACCCAATGTTAGTTAAATCCTTGCTAATTGTCAAGTTATGAAAATCAAGGTTGGCTTTAAAAAACACCAGAAATGCGTAATTTTTACAATTTTAGCCAAAAATTGAATGTAAAAATTAAGGTTCTTGTAGTTCTTTTGGCAAATTAAAACGCAAATTTTCAACTAAAGTGACGGAATTTTCCACTAAAATATCCGGAAATTTCTCACAAATTGCCTTTTGAACACCTTCCACTAAAATATCTGGAGCACTAGCACCACTAGAAAGCCCCACTGTTTCCACATTATCAAACCATGAAAAATCCAAATCAGCGACAGAAGAAATCAAATAACTTGGAATCCCGCACTTTTTACCTAATTCTGAAAGTCTTGTAGAATTAGAAGAATTACTAGAACCTACAATTAAAAGTAAATCTACTTTTGTACAAAGTTCTCTGACAGCTGCTTGTCTGTTACCTGTTGCATAACACAAATCACCAGCCAAAGGCCCAACAATATCTGGAAAACGTTCACGTAAAGCGTCAATTGTGTCTTTAGCTTCATCAACAGAAAGAGTGGTTTGCGTAATATAAGCGAGAGGTTTATTATTTTCAAGCTTCAAAGCAAAAACATCTTCTCTGTTTCGGACAATATCTATAGAGCCAGGAGGTAATTGTCCCAAAGTCCCTTCTACCTCTGCATGCCCAATGTGACCAATCATAATAATATGACGTCCTGCATCAAAATGTTTTTTTGCACTAGAATGTACTCTTTTTACAAGTGGGCAAGTGGCATCTAAAGTTTTTAAATTCCTGCGTTCTGCTTCTTCGTAAACAGAAGCGGCAACACCATGGGCTGAAAAAATTACAATAGAACCTTCAGGAACTTCAGATAATTCTTCTACAAAAATAACGCCACGTTGTTTTAAGTCATCTACCACAAATTGATTGTGAACGATTTCATGGCGGACATAAATTGGCGTTCCATATTTTTCTAATGCACGTTCTACAATATGAACGGCTCTGTCAACACCAGCACAAAAACCACGAGGATTCGCTAAAATTAATTTTTTCATTTTTCTAAAACCCATGTAGAAAGTTTATTTCGCAAAGAAGAATAGCTTTGTTCTACTGCTTCTAGTTCTTGTTCTAAAAATTTAACTATCTCTTCAGGAGTTACCAAAAAAGGTGGCAAAGATTTTGGCTCATAAGGTAACTTTTGCAAGATTTTCGCATTCAGATAAGGTAAAACGCTTTCTTCTTGCCCATAAGTAAAAGGCCCGATATATGTTGGCACGCCATAAAGTAAAGGTTCTCTAAAATCGTGAATACCTGGATAACGCACAAAAGAACCGCCCACAACAGCGCAATTGGATAGCGGTAAAAATTCTTTAAATTTTCCAAAGCTTTCAACTAAAGACACGCAACCATGTTTTACTTTTGGAAAAATAACGCATTCTATTTTTAAACTTTTAAAAAAAGAATTGAATTTTTTCATATCTGAAATGCGCCGTGGAGCTACTAAAAAACTTTTATTTTCTTTTGATAAATTTTTAAACAAATCTTTCAGATAAGGCAACTCTTTAAAATGCAAAGAAAGAAATGCAACGTCGATTTTTTTATCAACATTTTCTAAAAAAGTTTTTTTACCTAAAAGTTTCCAGTTGCCATTTACTGTAGCAAAAGGAATATTGCATTTTTTTAAAAATCTATTTTTATCTTCTTTTGTCTGAAAGTCAGCAAATGCAAAAATTTCTGGTTTGAAAATTTTCTTGGGTAAAAAATAACCTCGTTTAAAACGGCCAGAAATTAAAGCGAGTCTAGCATTTAATTTTCTTTCTTGTTCTAAAGCTAAATACGCTGGCCAAAGTTCATTTTCACAAAGAATTAAAGCGAGAGGTTTCACTTGTCTGTAAAAACGTTTCACAATAAAATAAAGGGGCGCAGGCGCAACATGAACTTGTATTTTAGAAAACCCTTCAAGTTTTATTTTTAAAAAATCAACGACTTCAGCTTTTTGTGAAGTCAGCAAAATGGGTGGGCAATTTTCGATTTCTCTAACAAGACGTTTGGCTAAAAAAAGTAAAACCTGGCATTCCCCAAGGCTTGCGCCATGTAACCATAAAACAGAACTTGTGTTAAAATTCCCGCAAAAACGTTCTTTGATTTTAAAAGGCATCAGCTAAAATACCTCCGTAAAAAAATCAAAGCCGCATAAAGTGAAAGAAAAAACCAAGTCCATTTGTCTTCTACAAAAGCTTTTGAAAAACTTCGTTCAAATTTTAAATTCTTTAACCCCTTTAAATTGAAAAACATAAATGGAGTTGAACTTGCCCATGTTTCCCATTCACTTCCAAATTTTTTATGCAAAAAATCGTCTTCATTTTTAGCTAAGAAAAATAAGAAAAGCCAGACAAAAGCAGCGATTGGAAAAGTTAAGTTCTGCCACCCCAAATGCAAAAGTAAAAAACCACTTGCAAACAAACCATTGGAAAAATAAAGCGGGTGTCGCAATTTTTGATAAATACCCTCTTTAACTAATTGCGGTGCTTCGACATTTAAAGAGCGCGAATGTATACCGATATTACGCCTTGCTGTCACACGCAAAAAAAAGCCGGCAATAAAAAGCAAAAAAGCAGATACAGAAATGACATCGTGTGATGGCTCTAAAAGCAAAAGTAAAAAGGCTAACACGCCTAAAATAAACCCACGCCATTTATAAACTTTTTCAGAAAAATTCAAAATGATTCCTCGGCATTGTTTGGTTTAAGCGTGAAATGGTCAAATTTTTCTGAAAGCGTTTCAGGTAAAGTATTATGACCAGATAAAATCAGCAATTTATTTTCTTCTTTTATGGCATCTAAAAAAAGCGCCATCATTTTTTCTTTTTGCGTTAAAGAAACATAAGCAAAAACTTCATCTAATAAAACCAATTTTGATTCTGACACAAGAGCTAAAAATAAAGCTAGCCTTGCGGTTTCACCGCCTGAAAAACCAGACTTTTTAAGCAGCGGTAAAACATTTGATTCTTCAACAAACTTTTTAAACAAAGGGCCTTTAGCTTGTAACTTTTCTTGTGAAAACTTTTTAGAAAAATATTCAAGAGGAGGCAAAAATAAATTTTGCGAAAAGAAAAACACGCCTTCTTTTGCGCATTCTGGCAATAAAATTTCTCCTGTTGCTTTTTCTTCTAAAGAAGAAATCAAACGCAAAAGAGTTGATTTTCCGACACCATTTTCGCCGTGTAAAAACAAGGGTTTATCTGAATGCAAAAATTCTTTCCACGAAAAATTTTCAAAGACAAAAGTTTCACCATAAGCAAAAGAAATTTTTTGCAATACTAAAGAATCGCCATATTTTTTTTCGCGGTTTTTTCTTGGATAATTTTCAAGTTCTTCTAACAAACAAAAAGAGGCTTTTGCTGAACGCAATTGCGGGAACGCTTTAGCACATTCTTTAATAGGTTTATAACAAAGAAATACCGCCGAAGCATATAAAACTAAATCTTCGCCAGTCATATTCCCATTAGAAATCATAAATGCACAAGCAGAAAGGACAAGCAACATAGCTAAAACAGAAACACTTTCCATTAAAAGAGCAAGCACATATTTTTTTACGGCTAAATTTTTCCCTACAATAAAATAACAGCGGACGCGTTCAAAAATTTTTACGCCTGCCGTTTTTCGTTCTGCAATATCACTCCAATTCTGGTAAACGGTTTTTGCGTTTTCAAATTCTGAACGGAGCATTCCCTCTTGTTCTAAAATTTCTTTTTCATTGACACTCATTTGGCGGATTTTCTTTTGTGCAAAAACAACAAAAGGTAAAATAGCACAGAACAAAAATAAAGTCAAAGGTAGCGAAATAAAAAGAAGCACAGGAAAAAACACAAACAGCTGCACAACAGCCTGCAATGCCTGGTAAAGACTTTCTCCACTTTTTGAAAGAATTTCTGTCGCTTCAAAAGAAGCTCTCAATTTCGCATCGGCCTCTTTTTGATGAAAAAAATCTGGTCGCAACGACCGCACCATTTTTAAAAATTTCGCTTGTAAAATTGCCCCAGTTTTTCTAAAAAAAGTTTCAGAAACTTCTGCTCTGATTTTTGAAAAAGCAAAACGCAAAGCAACAACTAAAACCATGCAAAAAAACCATTCCGGAACACTCCAATCTATGTTTCCGCCAATGATTTTTACAAAGGAACGAATCCCTAAAAGCATTAAAGCATCAGCAAGCGTTACCGGCAAAGTCAGCGGTAAAAGCTTAAAAATCGCCCTAAATACGTTCTTTTTTATCCATTTTCTAAGCATTTCAATACAAAAATAGATTTTTTGCAAACATAGCCCTTTACAAAAACAAATCTTTACCTATATTTGGACTCACCTAGATGCCCCTATCGTCTAGTGGCCCAGGACTCGGGATTTTCATTCCCGCAACAGGGGTTCGAAACCCCTTGGGGGTATTTAAAAATGAGACCATTCTTTGGTCTCATTTTTATTTTATAAAGGGGAAAGCCTTTCCCTAGTTCGCACGTTGTTGCTCACTACCCATTCTATAAACCTCAAAAAAAATGCCAATGCCAGTTTAAATGCTGTTGTAACGTTTTGAATATGCTAATTAAAAAATCCTTCTATCAAACTAGATAGAAGGATTTTTTATACTGATAAATTTTTACACCTAATTTTACTTTTGCAGATTTATGCTTGCATTTGCTGCTCCATAAAGGCTGATGCTATAATCCTTAATAATGTAAACAGGAATGTTCTTTAAAATAGGGCGAATATTTGGGTTATAATTTTGTTCAAAATATTGCATGAACAAATTATCGCGTTCAAGCCAACGCAAATCTTTTTGAACAGTCCCGCCAGCAAGATAAAAGCCACCTAATGGCAAGAACAATGTGCAAATATCACTTGCGTAACGCCCAAGCATTTTCACAAAAAGACGCATCATTTCTGCTGCAACTGGGTCGGTATCACTTGCACGGCTAATGTATTTTGGTCTGTCATCTGCAGGCGTTGCTTCAATGCGAGCAAATGCTTCGTTATTTGGAACGCCTTTTGTTTCTTTCCACCAATCATACATATTGCGTAAACCCATTCCTGACACAAGAGGTTCTACACCTGGCTGGCAACCACGTTGCTTTTTAATGTATTCACAAAAAGAAACTGTATCTTCGTCAAAAGGCGCAAATGTCATGTGACCACCTTCTGAACTTGCTGGAATATAACGTTCTCCGTCAAATGCAAGGAACGAAACTCCCATACCAGTACCTGGACCAATTACTGCTTTTGTTGTAGCTTTTGGTGTTGGGATACTACCATCTGTATGAGGGAGCTTATAAATCTGATTTGGGTCATCAATATCTAAAGTTGGAATCCCATAACTAATGGCCACAAAATCATTAACCACTAAAGTTGGAATTCCAAAGGCAGCAGTAAGTGCGTCGCCATCAATACTCCAAGGGAGATTTGTCATAACGCAACGATTATTAGAAACAGGGCCTGCTGCGCTAATGCAACAGTGGCTAGGTTTTAAATCTTGTCGCATTTCTAATGCGATTTTCAGAGTTTCGCGAATAGGTTCTGCTAAGCCATCAATAGATGAAGAAGCAAAAACTGTTTCTAAAATCAAAGTGAACTTTCCGTTTTTATAGCCGACTAACCCTAAATTCGTATTTGTCCCGCCAATATCGCCGGCAAGAATCAATTTGTCAAAAGCTGCATCTGGTTGTAACCAACGAATATCCATAAAATCTCCATTTTGTAAGATTCAAAAGAATCACAATTTTTTAATGTACTAAATATAGGCTATCTATAAAAAAATGTTTCAGTCATTTTGGGATTTTTATTAAAAATCAAGTTTTCTCGCATTTAAACTAAGCAAAAGAACGCACAAAAACAAGGCTAGTAGAAGCAATAACTATCCAAAGTAAAATACCTAACAACAAAGGCTTAATGCCAACTTGTTTTAACATTGTCGGATTTAAATTTGCTCCTATTAAAAAAAGCGTCAAAGTCAGACATTGTTTAGAAACGGATTTTATACCAAATGCAATTTCTTTCCAATATGGAATTTGAAGATAACTTGAAAATAATGTGTTTAAAAGCATTGCTAAAATAAAGAAGAAAATAAAATAGGGAATAAAATTCTTGTTGCTTTTATTTTTAAAAAACAAGCGTGTCAGTAATGCCAATGGGATTATCCATAGGGCTCGTGTTAATTTGACAAGTGTTGCAATTTCTAAAGCTGAATTTCCATAGATTGATGCGGCTCCAACTACTGAGCTAGTGTCATGAATAGCAATTGCTGCCCAATAACCAAATTGTTGTTCGGTTAATTCTAAAAATTTTCCAATAGGAGGAAAAATAAACAAAGCGATTGCGTTTAAAATAAAAACGGTTCCAAGTGCAACTGTGATTTCAGATTGCTTTGCTGAGGTAACTGGGGCAACTGCTGCAATTGCGCTGCCTCCACAAATTGCTGTTCCTGATGAAAGCAAATAAGAGGTTGTTTTGGGGACTTTTAATAAAATACCCAATAACATTCCTAAAGCCATTGTTAAAGAAACAGAAAGGATGGTAAAAAGCATTCCTTCTGAACCGGCTTTTAATGATTCAAATAAATTCATTCCAAATCCAAGTCCAATGACGGAATACTGCAACAATTTTTTAGAGATTAAACCACTTTGTTTTTCAAAAGGATTTTTAAAAATAAATGCAAAAATAATGCCTGAAAAAAGAGCAATTGCCGGAGAAACAACAGGAATAAGACAACTAGCCGCAAGAATCAAAAAAAAGATTTTTTTAAACTTTTCCATTTTCCCTCTAAAACAGTAACATGAAGCCATTAACGCCTATAACAGAAAGACAAGCTACAAGTGCAACAAGTACAAGTCCATGGCCTTTTAAAGAAAAAAGGGTGGCAAGACACAAAGCAGAAATGGAAGCGGGCAAAAATTCAGTGGCTTTAAAAATTCCAGGTATAGTCATTGCCGCTAAAACGGTATAAGGAATGTAGGCTAAAAAAGATTTCCAAAAGACATTTTCAATTTGGCGTTTTAATAATACAAATGGCACAACGCGCAAAAGATAAGTCACAAAAGCCATCACAAATAAATACTTGAAATAAAGTTCTAAATTCATGACGACTTCTCCTGAATAGGGAACAAAAATGCCGCCAAAAGAGACGCAATAACAGCACACAAAATAATTGAAAAACCTACAGAAATTTCTTTGAGATATGGAGCGTAATTAAATAAAAGACTTAAAGTGATAGCAATAAAAACAGCTATCGCTGTTGGTTTATGTGTTTTCATTTGTGGAACAACTATTGCAATAAACATTCCATATAAAGCAACACCTAAAGCGTCTGTTAAAAAGTGCGGTAAAATTTCTCCGCAAATGGCACCAACTAATGTCCCAGATGTCCAGCCTAAATAAGGTAATGTCATTAAGCCTAAAAAATAAAGCGGAGTAACTGGTGATTTTTGTGACATAGCAACGGCATAAATTTCATCGGTAATACCTGTGCCTAATAAACAACGTTTCCAGGTAGAAAATGAAGAAGAAACTTTTTGAGAAAGAGAAACTGCCATTAAAGAATAACGCAAATTGATAAAAAAGGTGGCTATTGCCATTTCAATTAAAGTACCTGTCGCTTCGCTCATAATTTGTAAGCCGGCAAATTGCCCGGCAGAAGTCAGGTTGGTCATTGAAATAAGGGTGACAAGTACAGAAGAGAGTAGTTTAGAACCAGCTATTCCAAAAGAAAAGGATACCGCAAAATACCCTAAACCAATTGGCAAACCATCTTCTACACCTTTTTTGAAATTCATGGGTGCAAGTATAGAAATTTTAAGATTTTATCAAACTAAAAATTTCTTATAAAAAGCTAATACAGGACACTCTTTAAGCCTTCATTAGTTTTCGTAATCTTGCAGGCAAAATTTTCAAATTATTTTCTCTGTATTTAGCAACTGTACGGCGAGCTATTTTTATTCCTTTTTCTGCTAACGCTTCTGAAAGGGCTTGGTCTGAAAGGGGATTCTTTTTATCTTCAGCGTCTATCAATTCTTTAAGTTCATGAAGAATTTGTTTTACACCCAAATCTTCTTCGCCTTCTTGTTTCACAGCAAGGCTAAAAAAGGAACGCAATTCAAAAACGCCATATTTGGTTTCTACATATTTCCCATTCACTACACGGCTGACAGAACTTAAATTCAATTCAAGCGCGTCTGCAACTTCTTGTAACATCATCGGGCGTAAAAATGCTGGGCCTTTTGCAAAAAAATCGGGTTGGAATTCAATAATTTTTTGCATCACCCGTTCAATCGTTGTTTCTCGATAACCCACGCAATGAATTAAATTATTCGCTTTATTCAATCGCTCACGAATAAAATCTTTTACTTCTTTTGTCGGGGATTCTTTTAAATATGATTTATAAGTATTTGAAATTTTTAAACGATGATAAAATTTTGCTGAACGCAAAAGAGAAGCTTTATAAACGCCCGGAGATTCTTCTGAAATTTCAAGGTCAGGCATAATATAACTTACAGGCGTTTCGTTAATTAAAAAACCAGGGTGAGGTGATAATTCTGAATAATGCTGAATGGCTTTTTGAACATCTTCTACATGAACATCAAGAGCTTTTGCAATTTGCTGGTATTTAAATTGAACCAAATTATCAAATTCATCTTCTAAAATTTTAATTGCTAGTTTTGGAAAGTTTGGAACAGTATAGGCTTGAATTAAAAGACATTCTCGTAAATTTCTGGCTCCTATTCCGCGTGGAGTTAAAGAATGCAAAACATGAAATGCTTCTTGCACAAGTTCACTTGCTTCTTCTAAAGTGACTTTCCCTTCTATAACTTTTTCGGCTTCCAAAAAATTTTCTGCAATAGCAGAATGTTCTTTCTTTTCTTCATCTTCTAATGCAGAAGGGGTAAGATAACCTTTTTCATCTAGACTATCAATCAAGTATTCAACAATTTCTAAAACTTCTTTAGGTCTATCCCAATCACGCAATTGTTCTTTCAATTTATCTTGCATGCTTGACACCGACTTTCTTTGGTTTTTCCATTCTTCTTTTTCGGGGTCAAAAGCATTCAAATCTTTTAATGGGCGTTCCGTATCAGCAAAAGATGAATCAAAAAGGCCATCCCAATCTTCTTTGGAATAAACTTCTTCGCCGACTTCTTTCAAACTATTTTCGGTTTCTGGATTTTCAGTTTGTTCAACAGATTCAATAGAATCGCCATATTCAGCAGATTCATCCATTTCAAGGAGAGGATTTTCTTCTAATTCTTTAGCAATAGTAGCTTCAAGTTCTCCGGTGGTCATTTGCAAAAGCTGAACAGATTGAAGAGCCTGGGCAGATAAATTCTGCTCTTGTTTTAACCCAGAAAACATTTGCATTGAAATATCCATAGAAACTCCTAATCCAACCTGAAGGATTCTCCAAGATAAATTCGTTTTGCTTCTGGATCATTGGCTAAAAATTCCGAAGAACCTTCTGTTAAAACTTGACTTTTGTACATAATATACGCTCTGTCTGTAATGGAAAGCGTTTCCCGCACATTATGGTCTGTAATCAAAATTCCCATACCTTTAGCTTTCAAATCAGAAATAATGGATTGAATATCTGCAACTGCTATCGGGTCAATACCTGCAAAGGGTTCATCCAATAAAAGAAAAGAAGGGTCTGAAGCTAAAGCCCGTGCGATTTCTAATCGCCTGCGTTCACCGCCAGAGCAACTAAAAGCTTTTGTTTTTCGGATATGCGTAATTTTAAATTCTTCTAAAAGTTGTTCTAGGCGTTCTTTTCGTTGAGAGCGTTTCATGCCTCTTGTTTCAAGAATCGCCATAATGTTATCTTCAACGCTCAATTTTCTGAATATAGAAGCTTCTTGTGGTAAATAACCTATTCCAAGTCTTGCTCGTTGAAACATAGGTTTATCGGTCACTTCAACATCATTTAAAAAAATATGGCCTTTATCTGCTCTAACCATACCGACAATCATATAAAATGTCGTTGTTTTACCAGCACCATTTGGCCCAAGCAAGCCAACAATTTCACCTTGAGAAACTCTGACAGAAACAGAATCCACCACTTGTCTTGAGCCATAGAATTTACACAGTCCGTCAGTACGAATAGTCTGAATTTCTTTACTCATAACGGATTTCCTTTTTTAGTAGAATCTTTAACGCTTTCTTTATTTTCCAGATTAATATAACGCCCGCTAGATGGATTTTTTCCACCTTGGACTTTCAACTGTTTCACTTGATTTTTCTCTGGAGCAAAATCTATATGAATCGTATCGCCCAAAGCCACGTTCTTCCCGGCCACCGTCCGATTTTTTTTCACATAGAAATAAGTACTCTGGGCGCTCCCAGAAATAGTTGCTCTTTCCATTTTTCCATTTTTAAAAGAAAGATCTAAGCGCGCGCCTTCCATTAAATTTTTATACTCCGGTAAATCATCTTCAAAAAAGAAACCATGAGCATTCAAATTCACATAAAGTCGAGAAAGTTTTTTCCCATCAAACTCAGCATAAAGAGTATCGCCAAAAGCTTCAGTATGTGTTCCGGGTTTCCGTTTCTTTCTAGGTTCTTTCTGGATACCATGGGCATTTTGAATCACAAGCGCAGACTTTAAACCTTTACCATCAGGAGTTAAACGCAAAAAAATGGAATCGCCGCTCAACTCGTGATTTTCCAATAAGCATTTAGGATGTCCCTTCATAGAAATCCAGTTTTCCTTCTTATTAAAATATCCCGTATCACAAGTCACGGTCATACCATTGTGTTCTAAAACCACATTTTTAAACGCTTCAGCAAATTCATCGTCTTGTTTATAGCTAATCCAATCTGCTTTAATTGAAAGCGTATCTATTTCACCATTCTTGTCTTTATTTTTTGAATAATGGTGTAATACAGGACGTAAAGGCATAGTCAGAATTTTTTTGATTCTATCATACTGCAAACGTTCGCCAAAAAACGCATATTCTCCAAGCGAATCCTTTGCCACCACATTTCCCGATGCCGAAGCAAATTCAATACGTTTCTGATAAATACCACTCTTTGCTTTAATAAAACCATTTGGGTGAGTAAACAAAAAATCGCCTTCACACTGCACAATATCAGCATTTCTGTTCCAGGTTGCCCGCATCGTTTTAAACTGCACACTATCATGGACAAAATGCACATAACCTTTAAGCAACAAATAGCCAGAACGTTTCATAGCCGCAAGGCTATCCGCATGTTTCATAATAAGCGGTTTCGTTTGAGTAAACCCGAAAGTCGCAAAAAGCAACAGACAAAGCAAGAATCTCACCGATGCGCCTCCGCTTGCTTTTTATCTTCTTCTTTCAACCTTCGTGCAGCATCCTGAAAAATCCCTGTAATATTGGCAAGAATCTGAAAACTCTCCATTTGCGTATCACTTCTAAAACCAGTTCCTTGCAAAACATCGCCATCTTCACTTACCACACGAACAGGGCTATCTGTCCGCACAATATTATCCTTTTTATGCCAAAGCAAAGAATCGGCCCGCACCGAAGCCCCTTTAGGCGTCAAAGCAAACACATGCCCATACGCAAAAACATGAGTCAATTTCATATCAAGCGTCCCAGAATCGGCCCGCAAAAATGCAGCATAATTCCCAAGCGAATCATAAATATCCACAAGCACAGGCTTCACAAAAATTTTCCCATCCTTTTCCCAGCGTTCAAGATAAGCCGTTTTCATTCGCCAAGAAAGCACTTCACCTTCATAAAAATCGAGCAAAGTCGTATCATTAAAAAGCATACCAGGACGCTCTTTTGGATTCCACGCCGTATTTTCTTCTTCTAGCTCAGCACACGCCACAAAAAACAACGCGACAAATGTCAAAACAAGCATTCGCGTAACGCCAGAAGTTTTTATAAGCAAAATCCGTGCCATATACCCAAACATATAAATAAACGCGGCAAAAAACCGCATAAAAAAATAAAATTTCTCTTTTTATGGAAAGGTGATTCGAAATAAATTTCGAATCGTCGACAAACCTTTTTATTGCAAAAGGACACTTGCTAGCGAACTTGCCGCGCAGTTTCTCATTCGCTAGTAATTTGCTGCAATTCTCTTTTTCCAAGACTTGTCATTTGCGCCTTTACACTCGCCACGCAGTTCTTGCACCCGGTTCTTGTCATTGCGAGACGTGTAGAATACACGGCGTGGCAATCTACTTGCTAGTTCTACACTTGCCCACTTTTGTCACTCGCGATGGAGTAAAAAGATTTTTCCGCGAAGCCTAAATGTGAGCCTGCCACGAGCCACATTTGTGGCGTGGTGGAAGCAATCTGTTTGCAAGCAGCACTTGTTTTTGGATTACTTCGCTACGCTCGTAATGACAAAAGCCAAGATGGCCGCGTCATCTTAAAAGCCTCTCGCCATAACAACTTGTTTTTACACTTGCCACCCGATTCTTGTCGCTTGCAAAGAAACGTAGTGACTGCCGCAATCTGTTTGCAAGCAGCACTTGTTTTTGGATTACTTCGCTACGCTCGTAATGACAAAAAGCAAGATGGCCACACTACGTTCG
This sequence comes from Fibrobacteraceae bacterium, assembly GCA_045629945.1. Lineage (GTDB taxonomy): Bacteria > Fibrobacterota > Fibrobacteria > Fibrobacterales > Fibrobacteraceae > UBA1765. The sequence goes on along the minus strand of JAZQSE010000035.1, from coordinate 68,822 downwards.
CCATGACAATCCTAAACTTGTTTTTGCGAGCCGTGCTGAATGCACGGCGCGGCAATCTATTTTCAAGATGAAAAGAATTATTTCAGAAAAATTCTTTGAAAACCTTGTTCATGTGGCGATTTAAATTTCACTAAATAAGGGCCGGCTTTTAAAGCATCCAAATTTAAAAGAGAATTTTTTTCTGACACATTTTTACGCAAAATATGGTTCCCAAGGAAATCAAAAATTTCCACAATTAAAGGCAACTCTGAAGGGTTATAAATAACCCAAGAATTATTTTCAAATTTGATACCTGATTTATTAAAGTGTAACATTGGCAAGTTAGAAGAACTTTCTGAAGAACTAGATTCAGCAAAACTAGAAGACGAAATTATGCTTGGATTTGCACTTTCTAAAAGAATCGCTGTAATAGATTTTTCTGGTAATGTCAGAGAAATATCTCCAGTTGAAGAAACTAAAACCTTTCCGCTTTTTAAAGCATTTTCAGAATGCGAAATAAATGTTTCGCCAGTGAGTCCTGTGAGTGAAAGGGTTTTTGCGTTTTCTACAATAGCATTAAAATCTTTTACAGATAAATTTATTTTCTGTGAATCATTTTGAGACCGGTTTACTAATATCACTGTCAAAGAATCTCCTGTAGCATTGATAGAACTATAGGCAGACACTAAAGAATCATGAGTAGAATTTGACTCTATGCGAAATGATTTCCCATAACGGCTAAATAAATGAGCAACTTCATACATGCCGGGGTCCCAAGTCCATGGGGTGAAAAATTCTACACCATTATCAATCATTGTACCAAGAAACGACGCATAAATTAAAGCCGTAACCATGGCGTTGTCATCTTTTAAACTGGTTTCTGACATACCTAATGTAATACCATGATCTTTTCCAAAATATTGTGTGAGCCAATCGTTGATGCGTTTTAAAATATATTCTTTTGTTTGGTTATCATCCCAGTAGCCGTTAATAAACTTAATGCCATTAGCTCCAGGATAATTATAAGTTGTATCAAAAAGAACCCGGTGCCAGTTCATGCGGGATTCGTAATCTTTTTCAGTAGGGTACCAATGAATATCAAACATATCTAACAAGCGGATGCCTGAAGTTTTTTGCGCTTCAGAAATTCGTTTGATAAAATATTCAAGCCAACAATATTTTTTCCCATCTCGATTAATTAAATGTTCCTCTTCTTCAATATCCCGGATAACGCACCAATCCCATTCGCCGGCTGTTACAGGCCCGGTCAGTTTAATATCTTTCCATTGTGCACGGGCTTTTTTCGCTAAATCAATATAACGCTCCACCAAGAAATCAGCAGTAACGGGCAAATTTAAATCGTCATGCGTGTAGCGCCAAATTTCAACTTCATTATCCATACTCCAATAACGCAAACGGTTCATATCAAATTTTAAACTATCACGCCAATAAGGAATAATTGCAACTGAAGAATCCAGTGGCCATTCCTGGTTGTAAAGAGTTGGGTCGCCTTCTTTTATAGCTGATTTTCCATCATCGGCGATAATGCCGCCGCCGGCAAGATTCAAATCTTTATCAGAAGGCCATGTATTGTTATGAGTTATATAGTAATTCCAATCATCAAAATTGTATTCTTGAGTTTTGGCTACATAGCCAGACATTTGAAAGGCATACATAGCGTCAACACCTGGCATATTTTCAAGAATTTTTTTTGCAGAAATATCCCAATTCTGGTTATTGACATTATTAAACCAATTAGGGTGAACGCTGAATTTTTTGCGGAAATTATAACGTGTCGCATTGTTTCCCTGGTTTGCCCGAATCATGTGAAGCCCTGCTTCTACAATTTGATTCATGAAAGTTAATTCTGTTTGTGAAAGAGTATCTGTTTTTTCATCAATGGTTCCAATGTTTCTTCCAAAAAGGTAAGGAGAAATTTTTTTAATACCTTGTTTAGCATTAACAGAAATATTAATATCTGCTAATGCAGAAACAAACAACCCAGATAGTAACAATAGGCCAGTTATTTTTGAAAATTTAGATACACCCATAAGAACCCTTTTTCAAAAAGTTATTATTTCTTTAAATGCAATTTTCTTAAAATCTTTCCGGATAATTCGTACAAAATATCTTTTGCGTCTTTACTTCCTAAAATAGATTGTAAAACGAGCGTTAAAGAAAAGAGTATAATGCCTGAAATTACGCTGAACAAGAGTAGTAAAACAAAATTACATTCGCGCATAAATGAATGGAAAATAAAATCTAAACCAAGAGCAACAGCAATCATAGCACCAAAAGAAATTATGGCTAAAAGCATGTTTTTAATCGCTTCATTCATGCCTTCTTTTCCATTGCGTTTTGCCCAAAGGAAAATCATAGAAATCACTTGTATAATAGCACAACTTGCACCTACAACAGGGACAGAGTAAATATCTAAAAGAGGTGCTGTAAAAATGTAGGCAGGAATGCTTAATGCAAAAATCCCTGTGTTTAAAATGGTTGGAGTCCACATGCGCTCTGCTGCATAAAAACTCCGCACTAAAACGGCTTGCAGGCAAAGTCCGAAACTTACAGGTAAATACCAGCGAAGAATGTTTGCGACTAATTCAGACGTTTCTCTAGAAAAAGCACCACGTTCAAAAAGAATTCGTACTGCTGGGAAAGATAGCGCCCATACAGTAATTACCGCTGCCGTTAAAACGCAAAACATTCGTGACAAACTTTTCCAGATTTTTTGGTTTAAAAGGCTTAAGTTTCCTTCTTTGACAAGGCGTGCCATATCAGGGTAAGAAGCGACCCCAACAGAAAAACCGAATACGGCAACTAAAGTGTACATAACGCGGTATGCGTAATTCAAAGCAGAAATTCCGCTTGAGCCAAATGCGCCACCAAAACTTCTGATAACAAATTCTAAGGCAAACATACTCCCAACGCCTAATGACATTGGTAACATCATTTTTAAGTAGCGTAAAAAATCTGGTGCGAAAGGTGAAATAATAGGTTTGTAATGAACGCCTCCGCGATGGGCTCCCAAAATTTGCAAAGCAAAAAAGCCGATAAAAGCGCCAACAGGAACACCTAATGCAAAACCTTCTAAACCTCTTGATGAAAGTAAAACGCCTCCGATAATAATGGCAGCGTTGTAAATCACTCCAGTTAATGATGGAATTAAAAATTGTTTTCGTGTATGTTGAACGGCAACTAAAATACTCCCGGCAAAAATAAATAATTGGCCTGGTAAAATTAAACGTCCAAAATAAGTCGCGCGTTCAAGCAAAGTTTCGTCTAAATCAGCCGCTGTAAAAAGTTCTAAAAGTTCTTTCATCCATATAAAAGAAGGGATAATAAGCAAAAGCAAAAAAACTCCAATGGTTGTTAATACATTGCTAAAAAATTTCCAGCCTTTATCTTCTTCAGAAGAAACGAGATACCCCGTGAAAATAGGAATGAAAATGATAGACAAAAAACCAGTACTCACTACATGGTTTAATATGTCAGGAATCATAAAAGCAAGGTCAAGGGCGTTTTTTTCAAGACCAGTTCCGGCATTATGAGCAAGAAGCATTTCGCGGAGAATACCGAGAACGCGACTGGCTAACATACTTATAGCTATAATTAAAGCAGCTTTATTCATAAAGTGAAATATAAAATTCTACTTTTAATACAGTTATTTTTTATTTTTATTCAATAACTATTCAAGGAGAAAATATGTCAAAAATTTTTAAATGTTTCGTATTTTGTTCATTAGCTTTCCTCGTTGCATGTGGTGGCGGCGGTAAGAAGGTTTCGCGTATAGATGCTTCTTCTACGACAGATCTTTCTGGAAAATGGAATGATACTGATTCTCGTTTAGTGGCTGACGAAATGATTAACGATTGCTTGAATAGACCATGGTACAGCAAAATGGCTCAAGATTTAGGCCGTAATCCAACGGTTGTAGTGGGCAAAGTTCGCAATAAAAGCCATGAACACATTAGCGTAGAAACTTTCATCAAAGATATGGAACGCGCTTTAATCAATTCTGGTATGGTGGATTTTGTGGCAAATGCTGAAGCTCGTGCAGAACTTCGTGCAGAAGTTGCAGACCAAATGGGAAACACTACAGAAGAAACTCGTAAAGAAGCTGGCATGGAAACAGGTGCCGATTTAATGCTTACAGGTACTTTGAATTCTATTGTGGACCAAGAAGGTGGTGAATCTGTAATTTTCTACCAGATTGACCTTGAACTTACTGATTTACAAAGCCATAAGAAGCTTTGGATTGGCGATAAGAAAATCAAAAAATATGTTTCTCAAAGCGGCGTAAAACTTTAATTTATTTGTTTTATAAAAACTTCCTTTGGATTTTAACCAAAGGAAGTTTTTTTTTTAAACAGAAAACCATTAGCTTCGCTGGAGTTTCAAAAGAGTTTTTGAGCGTTGAGTTATTTTTATATGAATCTACTTAGAATAGTTCGTAATCAGAATATTTATATTACAGACGATAATATTAATAGTGATGGATTGTATTTTTTTAGGTTCCAGGGAAAAGAATATGTTTAAGCCACAAGTCATCATTAAGAATACAGGGACTATAGCATTGAAAGATTATCATGCAAAATTATGGTTCCGAGTTCCAGAAGGTAAAGAGCTTTACCCGAATGAGTCTGTTGTTGAAGGAAATATTGTTTTGTATTTGACTAATTGCTTAAGGTCAGTGTTGAGTATTCTTGGTGAATTTTATAAAATGAATTTGCTTGAAAAATTTTATCTTTTAACTTATGAAAAAATATCTATTAATTTTTGCAACTATTTTTCTTTGCGCTTGTGCAAATAAATCAATGACTCGTTACGAGGCACTCGCTCCTGCTTATGAAAAGCATGGCTTTAGTGGCGCCATTCAAACTATAAAAAAAGAACAAGCAGATTTATACGGAGAAAATACGAAATTTCTCTATCATTTGGATTTAGGTATTTTGCACCATTACAATAAAGATTTTGATGCAAGTATTAAAGAATTAACCGCCGCAGCCCAAGTTTACGACGATTTGTATGCTCGCTCTGTGACAAATGAAGCCGCAGCGATTGCAACAAATGATAATGTTCGCCCATATAGAGCAAGGCCTTTTGAACTTTTATTGCTTTATGAAATTCAGGTGCTTAACTTTTTAGCTAAAGGCGATATCGATGGTGCTGCGGTAGAAGTTCGCAGAGGCCAGCTAGCGATGGAGCAACTTTATCAAAAGGACAATAAAAAAGTAAATGATAATGGTTTTTTGCGTTACCTTGGTGCTTTAGTTTATGAACTTGCCGACGAGTCTGACGATGCTGCAATTGCTTATTATAAAACAGTAAAAGCTTATGACGAAAGTAAGCATCCGTTACCAAAAGAAGTTTGGGGGTTTGTGTGTGATAGGCTTGTTGCAAATGACAGAGCTGATGATTTAAAATCTTTTGAACATACGCCACTTGTTTTTCCTAAAGCACAAGAAAGCCGCGAAAAGAAACAAGAAATTATCGTAGTGGCTTATGGCGGTCACAGCCCGATTCTTGGAGAACTTTATATGTCAGGAACTTTTGTAAATGGTGGTGGTTTGAATTTGAATTATAAAGATCCGCAAACTGGCCGTACAACAAATTTCACAATGATTGCTCCAATTATGCCAAATGCTGATCAAGGGATGTCTTTTCATATAGGCTTTAGTTTGCCAGAGAAAAAAGTTTTGAATTCAAGAGTCAATGGCTTTAATGTTCGTTTAGGTTCTAAACAAGAAAAGTTAGAATCAATGCTCGATACAGATTTGGAACTTACTCAGAATTTAGATGATGATAGAAATGTAACGGTAGGTAGAACGGCTCTTCGAGTAGCTTTGCGTACCTTTGCTGCTCAGAAAGCAAAACAGGCGATGCAAACGGAAAATGCCTTGCTGAATTTGGTGACAAACCTTGGTACAGATATTGCTCAATCTCAACTTGAACAAGCTGATTTGAGAATAGGACTTTTTTACCCACATAATATTTATATGACTCGTTTGCCTGTTGATGCAGGGAATCATAGTGTAGAAGTTAGTGCTTTGAATAAAAATGGAAGTATTGTTAAATCCTTCAATTTTAATAATATTCAAGTTAAGTCTGGAGAAACAAAATTTTTGTTTGTTCCTGCGATTGAATAATTGATTTTATAATGCCTTCTAAGCAGCGCGTTTTTTGGATTGATTTTGCAAAAGCTATTGGAATTTTTCTTGTAGTTTTTGGACATACTGAACTTCCTGAATCTTTGAACCGAGTCATTTATGCGTTTCACATGCCGCTTTTTTTCTTTTTAGGTGGCTTGACTTTTAAAACGCCGAATGAACAATTTTCAAAATTTTTAAAAAAGAAAACTCAGACTTATTTAGTTCCGTATTTCTCTTTTGCTATTCTCTCTTATATCTTTTGGTTTTTTGTCGGGCAAAAATTTGGTGCAGATGCGCTTTTAAATATTTCGCCTTATCATCCATTAATTGGAATTTTTTATGGGGTTAATTATAATCATTATTTGATAATGAATGCGGTTTTGTGGTTTCTGCCATGTTATTTTTGTGTTCAACTTTTAGCTTACTTTGTTCTAAAACGTTCCTTGAAAGTACAATTGTTATTAACACTTATAATGGCTGGAGTTGGAATTATTCTGGCAAATATTTCAAGTGATGAAATGCTTTTCCGGTTACCTTTTAGTTTAGATTCTGCGTTTCTTGGTTTAGTTTTTTTTGTACTAGCCTTTCATTCAAAATGCTTATTTTCTAAAGAGATAAAATGCACTTTTATTAAAGGGGCGTTGTTATTTTCACTAGGAACTGTGATTTCAATTTTTAGTGAACGCGTTGATATGGCAACCATGATAGTGAAAGAACCTTTGTCTTTTTACTTGTCTGCAATTCTTTGTATTTACGGGCTTTGTTTGATGGTTTGTAAAATTCCACAAAATCGTTTTATAGAATTTCTTGGAAAAAATACGCTTCCTATTTTTACGACTCACTTGATTGTTGGTAGTCTTTTGAAAGGCGTTCTTTCTTTTGGATTAAAAGTAGAGCTTTCTGTTTTTCAAAATGCAGTTTTTGCCAATTTGATTTTTAGCATTGTTTCTATTGCACTTATTATTCCGTTTTGTATTTTCTGTAGGCGTTACTTACCTTGGCTAATAGGGCAAAGAAAGTAAAAATTGAAAATCTTTTTCGTGAAATACGAATTTTTCAGGCGTATTTTTTAAAGCGATTTCTAATTCTTGAATACTAAACCAATGAAAAGATTCGACTTCTCCTTTTTGCGGCGATAATTTTTGAATGTCTGTTTTAGAAAGAATAATGCGATAAATATCGTAAAATTCATTGTCTAAATAGTTGCCATTGCATAAAATATTTTCGTGTTTTGATTCAAACAAAAATTCTAACTCTTCTGCATTTTTTAAAATTCCAAGCTCTTCTGAAAGTTCGCGAACGCCGGCATTTCTGCTGGTATCTCCTGCTGCAATATGGCCTGCACAGCTTGTATCTAAAAGCCCTGGGTGATTTTCTTTTTCGAGACTTCGTTTTTGAAAAAGGATTTTGCCTGATTCATCAAACGCCCAAATGTGAACGGTTCTGTGCCAGAAACCTTTTTGGTGAATTTCTGTTCGAGAACAGATTTTTCCAGTAAAATTACCAGTGCTATCTAAAATATCAATCATTTCTTCCATAAGAAAAAAAATAAAAAAGTTGCAGAAGTTATTCTTTTACTACATTGAAAAGAATGCAAAAAGAGATTCATGAATTTTTAGATAAAGCGATTGAACAAGGTGTTTTTCATAAAGCGGTAGTAGGGCTTATTTATCCGAATGGAGAAACATGCGTTATCGCCAAAAATGTTTCAGAAAATGCCGTGTTTGATATAGCTTCTTTAACAAAAGTTTGCCCGACATCTACGATTGCTTTGCATTATATTTTAACCCAAAAATTAGATTTAAATGCGCCTGTTTTTAGCTATTTAAAAAATTTCAATACAAATTATCGAGATGAAGTTTTAGTTTGGCATTTGCTAACGCATTCTTTAGATTACAGCGTGCCTATGAGTTCTTTGAAAGAAAAATCACCAGAAGAAATTTTGGATTTTCTTTTTAATTATCAATTTGAAAAACGCCCAGGGACACTTTTTAATTATGGTAATCCGGCAAGCATTTTATTGGGTTTGATTCTTCAAGAAATTTCTGGAAAGCGTTTAGATGTGTTAGCAGAAGAAATGCTTTTTTTGCCCTTAGGTATGAATCGTTCGGGATTTTTTCCTTTGAAGAAAATACCAAAAGAAGAAATTGTTCCGACAGAAATTTGTGCTTTTAGAAATCGAGAAATTCAAGGTGAGGTTCACGATGAAAGTGCTTTTGTTTTGCAAAAACTTTTTCCGGTTGGTTCGGCTGGTATGTTTTCAACGGTTCCTGATCTTTTGCGTTTTTTAAAGATGCTTTTACAAGATGGAAAATTTGAAGGCAAACAAGTTATTGCTTCAGGAATTTTAGAAATGATTTCAAAGAATGCCTTTGCTAGAGATATATCTGCTTGTACAGCTCTTGGATTTGAATTAAATTCAGAAAAGTTTATGGGCAAATGCCATTCTCCAAAAACCTTTGGAAAAACTGGTTTCACAGGGGCGAGCCTTGTTGGAGACGCTGAAAAGAAAGCAGGAATTGTACTTCTTTCAGATTTTACTTACCCATATAGAGAAAAAACACCTGCTCGTATTCATGAAACACGTGCAGGTTTAGCGGATATATTTTTTAACGGGATTTAGAAAAAGGCATTTTTAGGTGAATGCCTTTTTTAGAATTTTTTACCGGGCGACTGTAATGCTTAGTGCTTCTCGGTATGCTCCTGTTGTAACTTTTAAAATGTAAGTTCCAAAAGGGTGTCCTAAGCTTTTTAAATCTATTTCTTTAAGATGTTGCCCAGCGTGTTGCTTTTCAAAAGAAATAACGCTAAGTAAAGCACCATAAGCAGAGTACAATCCAATTTTTACATTATCTGTATAATCTAAACGGTAATGTAATTGAATGACACCTTGTTTTGCAGAAAGCCAAATATGACTCGGAAGAAAATCTTTTAAACCGTATCGTAAGCTAGAAGTATTAGCTTCTGCGTTTGCAGAGTCATTTGTGATGGTGACTTCAATAGTGTAAAGCACTAATTTTTCTTTGTATTTCAAAACTTGGGAAATGGTATATTTTTCTTTGTCAGAAACTCGGTTTGGATAATGCCCTAACACACCTTTCATTGTAGATAAATTAAATTCAGAATAGAGGTAAGCATTTTCACCATAAGAAACTACATTCCCTTTAGAATCAAACCAGTGCCCTGGCGCATTAGCGGTAGAATTAGAATCAAGCGAACCGTTGGGTTGGTACGCAAAATAAGAAACATTATTTGCAATATCTGATTCAGAAATTCCAAAGAACTTTGCCACATCAGAAGCCATTAAATCAAATTCCACGCTAGCAAAATTATCATCAATCGGAAGTATTATAGAAGCCTCTATTTTTAAAGTATCTTGTGAGGCGATTACAGAATTTGAAGAAGAACTTTCATTAGGGGTTGCTTGCGAAGAAGAACTGCTTGCAGGAACATCAGAATTGTTTTCAAGTTCTGTCCAATTGTATTGAGTAACAAAGTTGTTATAATATTTTGTATTAGCATTCCCTGCACCGCTGATACCTGCTTCAGGTTTTAGTCTGTAATCATAATGATTTAAACGGATTTCATTTGTGTAATTGTAATCTAAATTACAGACAACGGCAAAAACAATTCCATCTTGAGGAGCCTTGTCTAAACGAAGGCTTGTGCTACCTTTTCCTAAAACAGGCGTGCTGTATATTGGTGTTCCGTCGGTAGCTCGATAGCAAATTTGAAGACTCATATTTTCGCCCAATGGCAAAAGAGAAACTTTAACTAAAGAACTTCCGTTTTCAACTTTTAATGGGATAATATTAGCGCCTGACCAACCAGGAGTCGTGCGTTTTTCAGGAATAAGATAACCATTAGAATCCGTGGTAACTGCATAAGGAGTCATTGTCCAGCTTTCAACTTCTTGCGCCGCTGGGCTCCATTCTGCTTTTGCCGTACTTCCAAAATTTGAATTCAAAAGGCTTTTTAATTCATCAGACCATTTTTTAAAATCAAGCAGTGCTGATTTTGCTCTGTATTCCATAATCAACTGTTGCGTTTTTTCTGGCCCAAGCCCTTTTTCAGTTGCAAATGCTTCTAATAAATATCTGGTGGCATTCCCATAAAGCCAACGAACGGCACCTTTTCCAACCCATTCGCCAAGAAATGTCGGAAACATGTTTCCGTATTGATAACCACCTAATAAATTTCTCCAATTGCAAAGTTGTTGAGAGCCATTTCGAACGTCAACGCCTTCTGCGCCTGGGCCGCCAAAAGAACCATCTAAAAGCCAACCGCTATAACTTTCAATCGGAATGAATGGAGCGATTAAGGCCGCAGCATTCAGGAATCCCATACCGCTATACACGCCAGAACGCCTGGATTCCATTTCTTGTTGTATCCAAGTGTTTCCACCCTCCTGAAACCAATGCGCATTTTGAGCGCCCGGGTATGCTTTTGTCATGGCGTGAATCCCTTCATGTACCATAGCATTCATTTGAGCTACGCGGTCGTTATATGTGCAACTAGGATTGAAAGAATAAATAGGGTAAAAAGAGGCAGAAACTGCTTCGTAATAATTTGTGCCGACATTCGTTTGCCAACCACCCGTTGTGTCTGTTTTATTGCCGCCAGCACATGTTCCAGAACCATAGTAATAAACAGCACTATAGTATCCGTTTTGGGCGCGGCGATCAGGAGCCCATCCCATAGAATCTCTTAAGTAACCAAAATCTTCATCGTATTTTTTTAAGAGGTTTTCAATGGTTTCGTCGGTTATGCGGGAATCTCTGTCTGCCCCCCAATAAAAGGCCCACCATTTTCCTGCTTTCTTTCCGGTAACGCCATTACAGTCTGTAGAAAATTTAGTCGGAGGAGCAATTTCTCCAATATTTTCTTTTGTGTTAAAATCTAAATCCGAACGATAGCTTGGCCATACATACGGATCACCCTCTGCTGCCATAGAAAGACTAATCGCCATGGCAGCGATTACTGAAATTCTGAAAAATTTCATCCCAATATCTCCTTTAAAAGAGCCACTAACTGAATTTAGGTAGTTGCTCTTTTCCAAACCCTCTAAAAAATAAAAGATTTTTTTGAGTATTTTAAAATGGATTAAAATGGAAATAAAAAAAAGTCTGTTTTGAAGCAGACTTTGTAAATAAATTCAATAATTTTTAAGAAAGTTGTATTGATTTTTAAATGTCAAAAGCAAAATTTAAATCTTTAAGCAAGGGATTTTTAGTGTCTTTTTCGCTTAAGAGAGGTTCAAAACCTTCTGGCAAAGGCCATTTAATTCCTATCGCTGGGTCATTCCAAAAAAGTCCGCCTTCATCTTTTGGGTCATAAAGTCTTGTGCATTTATAAACAAAAGTTGCTGTTTCTGAAAGCACTACAAACCCATGAGCAAAACCTTCTGGAATATAAAATTGCTTTTTATTTTCAGCACTTAAAATCACGCCTTCCCATTTTCCAAAAGTCGGGCTACCCTTGCGAAGGTCCACCGCTACGTCAAAAACCTCGCCTTCAATCACTCGGACTAATTTCCCTTGAGGATTTGATTTTTGAAAGTGAAGCCCGCGTAAAACGCCTTTTTTACTTTTTGATTCGTTGTCTTGCACAAAAACCATATCCAATCCGGCAGCATCAAACTCCGCCTTATTATAAGCCTCCATAAAGTAGCCGCGATTATCGCCAAAAACCGTGGGTTCAATAATCGTTACGCCTTCAATAGAGGTTTTTATAAAATTGAATTTTCCCATTAGACTTTACCTTTGTACATATTTTCGTAATACTTTTCGTAGTCGCCGCTTGTAATGTTGTCGAGCCATTCTTGGTTATCCAAGTACCAGCGCACTGTTTTTTCAATGCCTTCTTCAAATTGTAAAGAAGGTTCCCAACCGAGTTCTTGCTGGAGTTTGGTTGAATCTATGGCGTAGCGGGCATCATGGCCAAGGCGATCTGTTACATAAGTAATCAAATTCATATCTTCGCCTTCTTCGCGACCAAGTAAGCGATCAACCGTTTTAATCACAACTTTTATAATGTCAATATTTTTCCATTCGTTGAATCCGCCGATGTTATAGGTTTCGGCAATTTTTCCATTATGGAAAATCACGTCGATAGCGCGGGCATGGTCTTCTACAAAAAGCCAGTCGCGAACGTTCTCGCCTTTACCATAAACAGGTAGGGGTTTCTTGTGTCGAATATTATTGATAAAAAGCGGAATCAATTTTTCCGGGAACTGGTAGGGGCCATAATTGTTAGAGCAGTTCGTGACAATCGTTGGCATTCCGTAGGTATCATGGAAGGCACGCACAAAATGGTCGGAGCCGGCCTTGCTTGCTGAATACGGAGAATGTGGCGTATATTTTGTTGTTTCGTAGAAGAAATCATCGCCATAAGCCAAGTGGTGTTCAGAACTAGAAGCCGTGGTGGTAAAAGGAGGCGTAATTCCTTCTGGGTGATTCATAGAAAGTGCGCCGTAAACCTCGTCGGTGGAAATATGGTAAAAGCGCTTGCCTTCGTATTTTTCTGGCAAAGATTCCCAGTAAAGTTTTGCGGCCTGAAGAAGCGAAAGAGTTCCCATCACGTTTGTGCGCGCAAAAGTGAACGGGTCTTTAATGGAGCGGTCAACATGACTTTCTGCGGCTAAATGAATAATGCCATCTACCTGTTCTTCTTGCATGAGTTTATAAAAAGCATCAAAGTCGCAGATGTCCATTTTCACGAACTTGTAATTAGGCTTGCTTTCAATATCTTTAAGGTTAGCGAGGTTGCCTGCATAAGTCAGCTTGTCAAGATTGATAATTTTATATTCTGGGTACTTGTTTACAAACAAGCGAACTACGTGACTTCCGATAAAACCTGCACCACCTGTGATAACAATTGATTTCATAATAATTTCCTAGTAATGAATTTTTCCTTCTGCAACTTTTTTCAAATGTTGTCCATAAGGAGATTTCCCATATTTTGCTGCACTTTCTAAAAGTTTTTCTTTTGAAATCCAGCCATTGATGAAAGCGATTTCTTCTACAGCAGAAATTTGAATACCTTGCCTGCTTTCCACCATTTTCACAAATTCGCCGGCTTCAATTAAACTATCCATTGTGCCTGTATCAAGCCAAGCAAAACCGCGCCCCAGAAGTTTTACATCAAGTTCGCCTTTTTCCAAATACGTTTTATTCAAATCTGTAATTTCAAGTTCTCCACGAGTGCTTGGTTTCTGTGCTTTTGCAAAAGCGCTTACGCGATTATCGTAAAAATAAAGCCCTGTTATGGCATAATTACTTTTAGGCTCTTTCGGTTTTTCTTCTACAGAAATAACCTTACCGGATTCATCAAATTCTACAACGCCGAATCTTTCAGGGTCTTCCACATAATAACCAAAAACAGTTGCACGAGAATTTTCTTCGGCATTTTTTACGGCTGCTTTTAAAAGAGGACTAAAACCATTTCCGTAAAAAATATTATCGCCAAGAACCATAGCACAGCAATCATTGCCAATAAATTCTTCACCAAGAATAAAAGCTTGTGCGAGTCCATCAGGGCTCGGTTGGACTTTATAACTTAAGTTTAAACCCATTGCTGAGCCGTCACCCAGAAGTTTTTCAAAATTTGGCAAATCGTTAGGAGTGGAAATAATTAAAATATCCCGAATTCCTGCAAGCATTAAAGTTGAAAGCGGGTAATAAATCATAGGCTTGTCGTAAACAGGTAGAAGCTGTTTTGATGTTACCATAGTAAGTGGATAAAGGCGAGTGCCAGACCCTCCAGCAAGGACAATACCTTTCATTTTAGCCTCAAGAAAAACAATGAATTGCTATAAAATATACTTTTTATAAAAATTCATTTGTATTAAATCGGGAAAAACTTTCTGTTATTAGAAATAAAAAAGCCTCTCTTTTACAAGAAAGGCTTTTTTTGAAAAGAGTTATCTTGCTCCTTCTTTCAAATAACGTTCAATCACTTTTTCATAAAAATGGAACGTTTCTTTTGCGATAGCTTCCCAGCTAAAAACGCTGACAGCACGTTTTCTGCTGGCTTCTCCCATTTTTTGAGCAAGGTCAGGATTTGTTAAAAAACGATTCAGTTTTTCTGCAAAATCCTTTTGGAATGCTTCTGGGTTGACAGGGTCAAAATCAGTTTCTGATTTAGCTTGTAAAGGAACTAAAAATCCTGTTTCACCATCAACAATAATTTCTGGGATTCCCCCAACTGCGCTACCAACAACAGGAGTTCCGCAACTCATTGCTTCTAAATTGATAATGCCAAAAGGTTCATATAAAGAAGGTGTTGCAAAAACAGTCGCATGGCTATAAAGCACGCGAAGTTCAGAGTGAGGCATCATTTCTTCTATCCAGATAATACCATCACGAGTTTTTTTAGCTTCTTCAATCAAAGCTTTGCATTCGTCGGCTAATTCTTGAGTGTCAGGAGCCCCCGCACAAAGAACTATTTGCGTATCAGGTGCTAAATGAGGAATTGCTCGGATTAATTGAGAAATACCTTTTTGGCGGGTAATACGTCCCACAAATAAAACAAAAGGTTTGTCTTTTTTGATACCATATTTTTCAAGCACACTTTCATCAAATGTCGGAGAATAAAAATCGGGATCAATGCCGTTATAGATAACTTGTATGCGATCTTCTGGAACGCCATAAAGTTTCATAACGTCACGTTTCATACCTTCACTTACAGCGATAACACCATCGGCTGCTTCATAAGCAGAGCGTTCAATCCAGCAACTCATGGCATAACCACCATTCCCTAATTGTTCTGCTTTCCAGGGGCGGTGCGGTTCTAATGAGTGTGTTGTCAAAACAAGAGGTTTTTGCAAAAGTTTACTGGCGAGAACTCCGCCAAAATGGCTATACCAAGTATGGCAATGGAGTATATCTATATCTTCTAAAGATGCTGCCCATTGTAGGTTTATATCAAGAGGTTTAAAAATTTTTTGAAACCTATCATCGGCAGGGCTTAAGCCGAGTTTTCTTGAAAAACCGAGAGCGTGAATGTTATTTTCATTCACATTTTGTACGCCAAAACAACGAGCTTCTATAGCACAAAACTTTGCGAGTTCTTGTGAAAGAAACTTGACATGTATACCAGCTCCACCATAAATTTCTGGTGGAAATTCATTAGTAAGGATAGCAGCTTTCATAGTTTCTTTAAAATAACTTAAGAATTGTAAATTAGAACATGTTATTTAAAATTTTGTGCATTTTTTATAGCGGATTGTATTTGTTTAAAGGTTAAAATTTCAGAAAGTACAATCGGGGTTTTGGAAGTGTCAGCAGGGTAAATAGCATAAGCAGGAACTCCGGAACGTTTTAAAGAACGAAGTAATTGTGTAACTTCTGTTGAAGAATGCGTCCAGTCGGCTTTAATCTTTTTCACATTTTCTTTAGCAAATAAGTCGTTTATTTCTTTTGTTTCAATAACCGCCATTTCGTTTGCTTTGCAAGTAATACACCAATCGGCAGTGACATCTAAAAAGACAATAGAACCATTCAATCTCATAGATTCTAAAGTTTTTGCAGAATAAGCTTGCCAATCATTATCAAGTAAAGCAGACTGTTTTTCTAAAAATTTAGGAGAAAGTAATGCTATGATAAAGTTAATTACAAAAACAAAAGCAATAGCTGAAATTTCTCTTGCAAAAGGTTTATAAGGCGGTGCGATTTTTCCGATAGCAAAAGCAAAAATCAAATTCAATAAAGCGATAGAAAAGAAAAAGAGAAGTCCTGTTTTACCAAAAGCAGAAAAGCCAATCCAAAGAAGCCAAAGAACGCTTGCTAAAAGTAAAATACCCATGATTTTTTGGAGATAAAGCATCCATTTTCCAGGTTTTGGAAGTATGCGTAAAAGAGAAGGGAATACACCTATTAACAAATAGGGAGTTGCAAGTCCTAAAGCCGCAGCGGTAAAAAAGAGAAAGAGAATTGCATTTGGCGCATTAAAAGCAAAACCCATTGCACTTCCTAAGAAAGGAGCTGAGCAAGGAGTACTTAATAAAACTAAAAGAGCGCCAGTGAAAAATGCACCTAAAAAACCTTCTTTTTTAGTAAAACTATCCATTTTGGTTACAGTTTGCCCTGGTAGCCAAATTTCAAAAAGTCCAAAGAAACTCATTGCAAATAAAGTCAATAAAGCGACCATGGCTGCAATAAATGCTGGGCTTTGAAACTGCATTCCCCAACCGGGATCAGTTCCTGCGATTCGTGCAATAAAAACAAAAAGCGCAAGAACCCAGAAAGAAATTAAAATGCCAGAACAAGTTGTCAAAGAAAGTAAAGTAAGTCTTTTGCGGGATTCTTGGGATTGTTTAATCAAAGAAAATAATTTCAAAGAAAGAACTGGTAAAACACAAGGCATTAAGTTTAAAATCAAGCCGCCTAAAAATGCAAAGAGTAATAGTAAAACAAGTGAATGTTTTTTAGGAGATTCTTTTACAGAAATATTTGCAGGTGAAATTTTTATATCGAATTTTTCTGCGGTTTTGACTTCAGGGACTGTATTTTTAATGTTTTCAGCATCAAGAGATGGATTAACATTTTTTTTATGGTCAATATTTTTCTTTTCTAGTGCAGAAACATTTTGAATAGAAGATTCTTGGGTTTTAGGTTTTTCGACAATATCTGGGAATGGGTGTTCAAAATAAGAAAGGGTAGAAACAACAACAGAATCCGGAGCAAGACAAATTGATTTGCTGCAAGCTTGGTAATGAAAGCTGGCTTTTGTTTGTGTGGAGTCGTAAAAATCGCCTGTTTCAGAAACTGGGATTTTTATATAAAAAGTGCCTTCAAAAATTAAATTTTCCAAATCAAGAATTTCATTGTAATCTTTTTTGGGTGTCGGCCATTCCGGTAAACCAAAAGTAAGACCCTCACCAGAAATATGAACCTGAGAAGGTTTTAAAAATTCATCAACAGGAATGTGGGAATTAACATGCCATGACTCAGGAATTGTTATTTCAAGAACAGCAAAGCCATTTTCATTGAGAGGCTTTTCTCCGAAAGTCAATTGCATTTTCGGAGGAGGCATATTGTTCAATTCAAATTCTTGTGCAAAAGAAAAAGAGCAAAAGAAAATTAAGAGAAAGTAAAAAAGCAAAGGTGTTTGATGCCCGTAGGTTGCAAAAGTTACAGAGAGTGATTTTTTTCTTTCTTTTTTCATACATTTTGTCTCAAGATTGGGTTTTTGATATATCGGAAGGTATCTATCTACAAGAGGTGTATGTAATGGATAAAGGCCAAAAGCCTGCCCATGATATTTGGTTCCGCTATTCGGACTTAATTTACAAACATTGTTTGTTAAAGTGTGGCGATAAAGAAAAAGCAATGGATTTTTATCAGGAAATTTTCTTAAAATATCACAAATTTGCAAATCAAGTGGCAGAACACCCGAGTCCATACAGGTGGTTTTTGCAAGTCATAGAAAATCAATGTCGTTCAGAGTGGCGTCAATCAGCTAGAAGAGAAGCAAGGGTTTTAAAAAACAAGAATTTATGGTATTGTAGTACAAACATTGCAAAAGATGAAGAAATCGTAAAAGAATTAGACTTTATTTCATGCTCTGCTTTAGAAAGGATGATATTGGATTTCATCTATGCTGGTTTTAACTTGAATGAATTGTCTTTGATTTTAGGTGTGTCTGTAATGTCTATCAGAAGAAAACTCTATAAGCTCAAAAAAAGATTGGAATCTTCACCTGAAAATTTGCAAGAAGAGTGAGTGGAAAACTTATCTGGCTCTGTCAGTTCACCTTATAAGCGAATGATTCCGAAAGGAAAGTTTTGTTTCTTTTCAGATATTTCGTATTTTTAAGTCGTGGAATCAAAAGTCAAAATTTTTATAGCGTTATTTGCTCTACTTGTAGCAGAGGCTTTTTCATCAGAAAACCAATTAGAAGGGTTTGCTTTACCTTTTCCTATTCATGATGCAGTTTTATTTGATGCCTCTCTTTATTTGGCAACGTCTCAAGGTGTGCGTCAGGTTTCTTCAGATGGAACTTCAGTGTTTTTTACATCAGAAGATGGTCTTGAAAGCTCTCATTTTGTTTCTGTAAAAGCGACGGACAATGCATTGTATGCCGTTTCTCGCCAAGGAACTATTGCTAGAAAGAAAAAAGGCGAAAATAAATTTCATGTAATCAATCGTTCTTTTCAGGAAAAGGGAATTTTTGCTATTCCAACACTAGCTGCTATTACTGAAAATGTAATGGTTATTGCTTTTGAAAAAAAGCTTTCTTTCTTTGATTTAGATTCTGAAGCATTTATTATGTCTATTTCAAGAATAGGAACTTCTGATTTAGAAGGAACTCCTATTCAAGCACTTACTATTCATGGCGATTCTCTGTTGGTTGCTATAGAAAAAAATCTCTATTCAAGACAAATGGAATGGAACAATTTGAAAAAAGACAAATTACTTGCTGATCCGGCAAGTTGGAAACATAGACAATTAGATACTACGCCTTATGCGCTAGCGATAGATAATTCAGGCAAATTACATTTTAAAGAACAAAAAGGGACTTATATCTGGGGAAAAGATTTGCTTTTTTCCGCATCTGAAGATACAAGTGCTTTAGTTGTCAATGGCAAAAAAGTAAAGCCAAAATCATTTTATAAAAACGATACAAGTCTTGTGAATTGGATTTTGCCTCACGAAGGAAAATATTTTTTTGTTGGACAAAATTTTGTGGCTTATGGTTTAACAAATGAGTCTAAAAATTTTTCAGAATGGAGTTCTTACCAATTAGGGGCTGTTTATGAATTGACCACTTTACCTAGCGGAGGAATAGTCGCTTCAGGTAATAATTCAATGCTTTCTTTTATAGGCAAAAAAGATAAAGCTTTTTCTTTGCCAATGCCTTCTAATCCTTTGGGTTGGTCAAATGCATTTGATGGGCCTAATCATTTAATGAAAACACTTTCTGTTTTACCTAATAACAAAATGTATTATGGAATATGGGGCTTAGGCGGAACTATTTTTGAAAGTTTTCATTCGCCAAATGCACAAGCTTTTTTCCAAGCGTCTATGGAAACATGCATGGAAAACTTTTTAGAAAATTATTGGGTTTCTGCCTCAGCAGTTGCTGCTCCTGATGGGTCTGGTTTTTTAATTTCTTACTGGGGAAAAGAAGCTTATGGTCTAGCTTTTATGAATTTATACGGTGATATTTTATGTGCTCCTTCAGTAGGTTCTTCTTCATTTTCTGGCCCAATGCTTGTGCGTAAAGCCGAAGACTCTTCTGATTGGGAAGTATTTGTTTCTTCAGGAACAACTGCCGCTTTAAATGGAACAGGTTCTATTGATAAGTTTATTATAGAACCGCCTTCAAGAAGTGGGTTCTCGTTGAAAGTTTTAGAAAAAAAATCTATCAGTACTCCAGAAAAAGGATTCGTCTTAGATATGGCATTTGATGCAGAAAATAGACTCTGGGGGGTTACTTATTCAAACATAGGCTTTTTAGAAGACAATGATACTTTGCGAGTTCCACATAGAATTTCTCAATTTGCTGCATCTTCATTTTCTTCTATTGCTATTGACCCGCAAGGAAATCCGTGGGTTTCTTCAAATGGTCAAGGTGTATTCAGATTACAGAAAATAAGAAATTCTGTAGATACATTATCAGCAAAAAGATTTCGTGTCCGAGATGGTTTGTTAAGTGAAAATGTTTTTGATATAGCCTTAGATTCTATCACAGGTACAATCTGGTTTGCTCAAGATTTAGGAATTACCTCTTTAAAACGTAATGATTTGCGACAAGCTTCTGCTTTTATGACTGATTCAGCAAGTTCAGAAGTAAAAGTTTACCCGAATCCATTCAGGCCAGAACTTCATCAAAAAATCATCTTTGACTATATCTCAGAAGGAGCGCGGGTCAACATTTTTAACGCTGGCGGAAAATTAGTTCGTTCCTTTAGCGGAGAATCATTACAAGGCGGTCGTTTAGAATGGGATGCTAGAGATGACTCTGGGAATTTAGTAGCCCCTGGGCTTTATCATTACTTTATCAAAAAAGGTAAAAAGCAAAAGAAAGGAAAACTTTTGATAGTTTATTAGTTTTGTATGCAAAAGTTTCTGATTTATAAAAAAGAAGGCGATAATGGAAAATCTCTTTAATTTACAAGTTCCTGAAAAAATTTTAGAGATAGCTTCAGAAATCCGTAAAGCTGGCGGTCGAGCTTTTTTAGTGGGTGGTTTTGTTCGGGATGTGCTGCTTGGTAATACAGATAGCCGAGATTTTGATATAGAAGTCTATGACTTAGAGCAAGAATCATTATTACAGATTTTAAAATCTTTTGGCCGTACAGATATTGTAGGCAAAGCGTTTGGTGTTTTTCATTTATCAATGCGCGGACTTTCTTTAGATTTTTCATTTCCACGGACAGAGAGTAAAGTAGGTTATGGGCATCGTGGTTTTTTAGTAGAAACCAATCCTAAATTAACTTTTAAAGAAGCTGCATACCGGCGTGACTTCACTATTAACGCCATGGGAATGGAACTTCCTGAAATGAAATTGTGTGACCCGTATGGTGGTGAAAATGATTTGAAAGAACGACTTTTACGCCATGTTGGTCCAGCTTTTTCTGAAGATTCTTTAAGGATTTTACGAGGTGTGCAATTTGCAAGTCGCTTTGAATTAACTCTTACAAAAGATACGATAGAGCTTTGTCGGACTTTATCACTTTCTGATTTGTCAATAGAAAGGATTTTTGAAGAATTTAAAAAGTGGTTGTTGAAACCAGGCAAGCCTTCTTTTGGCTTAAAAGCTTTTTTAGATATCAGGCTTGAAAATTATTTCCCAGAAATCTTGCCCTTAGCGTCTTCATTTGAAAACCTTGGGATTATTTTAGATAAAATGTTTGAAGTTAGAAAAGAAGCTTTTATTACTGAAGAAGCAAAAACGGAATTGGCTTTTTCGGCCTTGCTTGCAGGAAACGCATTTTTAAAAAATAAACAGGGAGAGAATAAAGCTAAAATAAAAGAAAATGTATTAGCTTTTTTAAATCGCATTACTAATGAAATTCATTTAATCAAAAAAGTTCCGGAAATACTGGCAGTTTATGGTGAATTAGATTTTGAAAACATTCCTTCAGATGCTTTTTTAAGACGTTATGCAGTTCGGTTAGATGGCTTGTCAACCTTATGTTCATTGCTCTTTTCAACACCGGAACATTTAATACCCAATCCTTTGTATGCAAAAGAATTTTTTGAGCATTCTTCAGAATTGAATTTATTAGAAGAAGCTCCCAAGGCTTATCTTACGGGCAAAATGCTTTTAGATTTAGGAATGACTCCGGGTAAAGAAATGGGAAAAGTTATTCAAGAAAGTTTTGAACTGCAATTAAATGGCAAAATTAAAAACGCAAGCGATGCGTTAGAATTTGCAAAAAATAAATTGTCTACTTCCATTTGAAAAGCCCTGTGATTCCTGCAGGGACAGCAAAGACAATCATAGGAATTTGAATCAATTCAACAGGCAAGAAAGCAAGCATTCTTTTTTTGGTTTGTAACTTATAAGAAGCGATGCTCAAGAAAATGAAATCAATAATGATTTTCGGTAAAATTGAAAAAACGCATAACTTCCAGGAAAAGTCAAAAAACAAAACAAACCAAGGGCTTAAAAACATCCAGACATAATACGTATAAATTAAAGTCAATAAGAAAACATACCAAAGACTTTCATAATTTGTTCCATTACTACTCCAACGAGCTCTTTGGTTAAAAAGTGCTTTCCATGTATGTACCGGTGCTGTTTCAATAACAGCATCTTTATCTAGGTTGTAACAAACTTTTGTTCCTGGGATTTTTAGCATTTTATGGATTAACATATCATCATCGCCAGAAGACAAATGCACAAGGTCACCAAAGCCACCAACAGCAAAGAACAATTCCTTTTTGTACGCAAGACAAGCAGCACTAGCCACAAGTGGGTGTCCAAAACTGAAACCGGCGGCTTCCATTGCTGTGTAACCTAATGTTTCTAATTTCTGGTAAAGATGAGGCATGGTTCTTGAGCCATTGTTTTGTTTTGGGCCTTGCACAATAGCAATGCCATCTACAAAGCGACCAGCCATCGAGGTAATCCAACTTTTTTTAGGAATACAATCCGCATCAATGGTTAAAAGAATATCGTTTTTTGCAATTTTGAAAGCACTTTCTAAAGCTCTTTTTTTGGGACTTTCTATTGGTGGTAAGTCGATTGGCAGAGAAAGGACTTTAAAACGCTCATGAGTTTTTGCAAAATTTTCAAGAATTTCTTTTGTTCTGTCTGTAGATCTGTCATCAACACAAATAACTTCCCATTCGCCAATGTAATCTTGAAGAGCTAAAGCTTCAAGAGTCCTTTCTGCAAATTCTTCTTCATTGCGCATTGGCACAACAACAGAAACGCTAGGAGTCGCTTTTTTTCCTTTATAGCGTTTTGTTTTTAATAAACCTATTGTAAAGAACAAGAAAAGCAATACATAGAGAGAGCTTAAACTTGCAATAATGATTTCACTCATAGTCTAGCAAAATATATATTATGCCGTATGATTCATCCAAGCGCAATAGTTTCAAGTAAGGCCGAAATACACCCAAATGCTTATATTGGCCCCTGGTGTATTGTAGAAGACAATGTGAAAATAGCAAGTGGCGTTCGTCTAGAGGCTCGGGTTCGTGTTGTTTCTTGCACAGAAATCGGTGAAAATACAAAGGTTTTTGATGGCTGTGTTTTAGGCGAAGCTCCACAGGATTTAAAATACAATCAAGAAAAAACGTTTTTAAAAATCGGGAAAAATTGCATTATCCGTGAATACTGTACTTTAAATCGAGGAACTATTGCTTCGGGGTCAACTGAAATTAGTGATGGTGTTTTACTCATGGCTTATGTTCATGTGGCGCATGATTGTCGAATAGGTGAGGGAGCCGTTATTGCTAATGCCTGTCAGTTAGGGGGCCATGTTCAGATAGGAAAATATGCGACTCTTGGCGGAACAGCTGGTGTTCAACAAAGAAATAAAGTCGGCGATTATTCTTTTGTCGGAGCTTCTCTTAAAGTAGACAGAGATGTTCCCCCGGCCGTAAAAGCATTAGGAAACCCTTTGCGTTATGCTGGTTTAAATATTCATGCGTTAAAAAAATTTCCGGAAGAATTTTCTCCAGAACGTATTGTCTTTTTAGAAAAAACTTATCGGGATTTATTCCGTTCTAAGACGCCATTATCACAATCAATAGAAAGTTTTAAAAAAAGCACAGAGCCTTTACTCCGCGCTTTTTTTGAAAATTGGTCAGGCGTTTTAATTAATCATTAGGGTTTTGGAATGCTTCTAAGAAACCAGGTAACCAAGAACCGGTCTTAGAATCATAAGCTTCAAAACCACCAGTTCTTGCAAATCCCCAATAATGCCAAGACATATCATAAGATTCTGCTGCTCGGATAGTCTTTTTTGTCCAGAGTAATTGGCTTCTGTTTGATGGTCCGTTTGTACTACAAGAACCAGTTTGTCCTGAAACGCCAAATTCACCAAGGTTCATAGGTACATGACCGCCGTTCACATCCGGGTAAAGGGATTGAGCTAAAGCCACGTATTTTTGCATATCAGACAAAGCACTATTTACATAAGAGTCATCGCCAACGCAATTATACCCATGGCCTTCATGAGTGTAAGTATAAGGTTCGTAGTAGTGACCAGAAAAGATAATATTCCCATCTTCTGGAAGTTTTAAAACATCTAAATCAGCAAATTTACCAGCATGATATGATTCAATCATAATAGTTTTGGTTGGGGCTTTTTTACGAATAATTTCATAAGCACCCATAGTCACTTCGTTGAGTAAATCTGGACTTTTCATTTCTGGTTCGTTTAAAATTTCAAGAACAAGCATAGAATCAGGGAAAGCATTCAATTCTTCTGCTACTTGATTCCAAAGAGCAAAGAAATGAGCTTTTTCTGCTTCGTATGCTGCAGGATCGGTTTCGCTATTGTTAGCTGTGACCATTAATTCTTTATAGTGGTGGAAGTTTACAACAACAGCAAGTCCTGCATCAATAGCTAATTGAATGTCTTCTTTTACACCAGCTAAACGTTCTGGGTTTACAGTGTGGCTAACTGGGTCAGAATTATGTTGCCAGCGAACAGGGATACGGACAGAATTAAAACCAGCTTCTTTTAAAAGTTGGAAATATTCATCTTTAATAGGGTTTCCCCAGCCAGCATCTAAATTATCGTTATATCCAAAGTTGTAAGGTTCATCAGGAACATCTCCACTATAGGATTTAGATTCCCAAGAGTTTCCTAAATTCATGCCCCTTCCAAGACGTTTGTTCATAGCTCTTCCGGCAGAATAATCAACAGGCACTGGGACAAAAACAGTAGAATCCGTATCTGTGGAAGTATTTTCTGAAGCAGCTAAGCCTTTAGATTCTTCAGAACAAGCCAGAAGCCCACAACACAAAGCTGCTAATAAAAGGGATTTTTTCATAATTTTCCTGCAAAAAAGGTTCACAAGTGAAAAATACACAAAAAAAAAGAACTTTTCTAATGATATTTAGAAATATAGTGTATACCATAGAAACCACGCAAAAATAGTGATTTTGAGAAAAAACAGGCAAATTCGTCATAAATTTGTAATAATTGTATCTTTTTTTTTCACAAGAAAGCGTTTCAGATACAAAAAAACAAGTTATATTGTTATGCATTGGAATTTGGAGACTTTTACCAATTATGAATTCACATTTTAAGAATGCTATTTGGAAATGTGCTTTAGGCGCATTTCTTCTTGTGTCTTTTTCCTATGGCGGTTTTAGCGATTATCGTGACCGCGATCAATCCCGTTTCATATTAAAAGACCCAAAGCCTTTCCGCCCGGATAAGGATGTTGTGTCTGTGGTTATGCGTGAAGCTATCCCTCGTGGTGGTGGCTATACTTACCAGTATCCGCGTGAAAACCCAGAACCTGTCATGACAGATAAATATGCAAAAGAAGGCGCTCTTTCTATGGAAATTGAGCTCATTGCAAGCGATTATTCTGGTGTTGCTATCTGTATCGCTGGTTCTGTAGATTTGACTCCTTACCTTGAAGAAGGCGTCCTTGAATTTTGGATTAAGGGCAATAAAGGCGGCGAAAACGCCTTGTTCGTACTTGTTGACGATGGGGTAAAGAGTGGTGGTGAATCTTTACAGGTTAAGCTCCGTTCTTCAAGTTTCGTTGAAATTTCTACAGAATGGAAACATGTAAGCATTCCGTTAAAACTTTTTGGTATGACAGGTCTTTACTGGGATGCCAAAAATACACGTGATGTGTTTATGCCATTTGGTTGGGCAAACTTCAAAGGTTTCCGTCTCGAAGTCCGTAAAGATGAAAATACAGAGTTCAAGGTTTGGATTGATGATGTTGTAATCAAGAAGCATGGCAAGCCTTATGAAGGTCCTGCCAACTATCCATTCCGAAACGCGATTTAAGAGGGTTTTATGCGTAAAAAGATTACTTCTCTTCTTCTTGCTTCTTGCGTCGGTGCCTCGTGGGCTTTGACTCCGCAATTACAGTTGGATTCAATTCATGCTTCTTTGGATACTCTTTCTTCCAATATGGAATCCACATTGTTGGGTAAAGATGATTTGCCTTTGGCAGTCTCTGGTTACATGGCATTCCGCTTAAAGAACTTCCATTATTCAGAACGTTCTCCTTGGACTGGTAGTGATTATGCTCGTACCCCAGTAGACGCTTTGTTGAACATGTCTATTGTGGCAATGCCAAACTCCTATGTAACTCTTTGGACTAATTTGGCTTTCCCATTTGACTTGTCTGGTACTTACGGGAACTTGCTTTCTAAAACACCAACAAATGCCCCTACAGAAGACGAACGTGTTCTCTGGGACCATTCAACAGACTATTATGGCCCAACTATTAACGAAGAATTTAATGTTGGCGTAGATATTCGTGCTGGCGTTTTTGGTGCTTATGTAACTGCAGGCGGTGTGATTTGGGCAAATTCTTCACCGCTAACTATGTGGGAACGTGAAACCGCTCCTCGTTTCTCCTGGCAATACGAATTGTTTGAAGACGAAAAAACAGTTAGTACTTATTACAAAGAAAAATCATTCAAACCAGTAAAAGAAGGTGGTCGTGCATTCTGGACAAACCGTTCTTTTGGTGGCTTGTTCATGAATTTCTACCAATTGCCTTGGAATATGACCGCACAATTCATGTTGTCACAACCAATGGATGCTGATATGGGTACTCGTGATGGTCTTCGCCTTTATGGTGGTCAACCAGGTGAACTTGAAACTTACGGTATGCATGATTTCCGTGGCGATGTCTACCATGGTCGTATTGCTAAAAACAAAATTCTAGATAATTTGAGCCTTGGCTTGAACTATATGGGAGTTGTTTTTGACGAAGGTATCGTATACGAAAAAGACTTCTATTCACAATGGGATGCTGTAAAAATTCAACCACATTTGTTGAATACACATGTAGCTTCTTTAGATGTTAAAGGTAACATTACTCCTAAACTTTACTTGATGGCAGATGTTGCTTTAAGCATTACAGATTCAATGAAGTATTATAAGTCCGATGAATCTAGTTTCATCGCTGGCTATGAAAAATCTTCTTATGAATCCGCTTTGGCAACCCCTCAAGTTGGTGTTTATGTAAAAGCACAAAGTAAATATGTAGAAGGCTGGCCAATGACTCTTGAAGGTATTTACTTACCTAAAGAATTCTATTCTCCATACTCTATGAGTAACCCTTCTCGCTTTACGAGCTGGCGTAAAGATGAAATGTATTTGAATGCAGGTTCTTTGCGTTATACCCCAAATATGTTTGGTCTTAACTTCAAGTTAGAACCAACATTCAATCGTGGCTATTTTGACTTGCAATATGGTCAACATCGTCAGGTTGAAGAAGGTGATGATGTTCTTGTTTTCAACTACCGTTTGAATGGCCGCAATATGTGGGAAAGTACCAATTCTTGGACAAAACATAAACCTTTGTTCAATGCAGACTCTGGTAATGCAAACCCACGTGCTAATGGTTATGTAGCGCGCACTGGCGTTCAACACCGCGGAACTGGTGTAAAAATGCTTCGTCAGAAAGGTGGTCTCTATGGTGGAACTTGGGAAATGTGGGAATCTTTTGTTGCATACGAAGATGCAGAACAGATTCGTGATTCTATTGTCCCGGCACATACCAAGTGGTCTTCATTTGTTTCTTTGATGGGTGGTTATGATATCGGTCACTGGTTTGGTACTGACAGAAATATCATGATGACTGCCTATGCATCTCTTTCTGGAATTTCAACAACATTTACTCCGCTTGCTTATAGCGAGTCTCAAGACGATATGTTGCTTTGGAGTTTCTTTGGACAATTTGAACCAACTATTGCAATTACTCCTAAATTCCACATGGTTGGTATCTTAGGCCTTGAAACCTTCCGTGCAGAAAATGCTTATACAACACAATCCATTTCCAATACAATCTTAAAAACCTCTTCTTTAGTAACACAAGTAGGTACTTCTTACTTTGTAAAAGCTCCTATCAATTACATGGAAACAGCAATTGGTTTAGGTTTTGATTGGGACTTCGCAGATCGTGCTGGTTTGCATGTCCGTTATAAATGGATGACTCATTCTGACGAAACGCTTTCGATAAACGATTGGCATTCTCACTATATTGCAGCCGAAACGAAGGTTTGGTTCTAAGGAGGAGTTGAGCTATGAATATGAAAAAAAGTTCGAAAGGTTTTAAAATGTGGAAAAGAACTTTAACGGCTTTGTTATCGGCAACAGCTCTGGCTTCTGCTACCTCCGTTTTCGATAACCAACAAGCCTTAGAAGATAAAGTCGATTCTATCAACGCTAAGCGTGGCGTAGAAATTGGCGGAAGCATTCGCGCTGTAGTCCAAAACTCTTATGTTGATAATGATCAAGACCCAACAGGCAAGAACATTATGCCAAACGAAGAGCGTAATGCTATTGCAATGGCAGATTTGGATTTCCATTTCCGTCCATGGGAAAATGTTCGCGCTAATGTAATGCTTCGCCTTGGTGCTGGTATGCAAGAGTATTTCTCTTCAGCATCTAAAACGCTTTCTGTTGGTTGGATAAATGTTGAAGGTAATGTTGGCCAATCTTTCTATTGGATTATTGGTGATTTCCGTCAGCAATATTCTCCTTTGACTCTTTTTGCTCCTTCTGTAGATGTCATGTTTGAACCAACAATTTTTGCCCGTAAACGCCACATGGCTAAAAAGCAAGAATTGATTGAAGGTAATCAAAGAAATTTACAAGGTGCAAACGTTCAGTTCCGCAAGCATATCAATGATGCTGTTGGAGAAGTTCGTGCAGAAGCCCTTTTCGCTCGCTTGAATAGAGCTGCTGTTTTAGATTTCAGTGGTGCAGAAGGAAACATTTTCCCGAATGGAAATTTTACTGGAGCTTCTCAAGCCGCCAATATGGATAAATGGCTTGTTGCAGCTAACTTGGAATTGTTGCCTCTTAGCAAAAACTTGTATGTCGGTGTAACTCCAATGTATATCTTTGATAATGAAGATTCATTTACTTACACTTATCGCCATGCAGAAAATGATCTTTCCATGCCGTATGAACTTGAACCAGTTAATCCATTTGATCTTGACCCTCAAAAGACAATGGTTGTAAGTGGCCGAGTTGGTGCAGATGTAGCAGGAATCATAAAGTCTAATAGTTTGACTTTGGATCTTGTTGGTGAATTTGCTTATTCTTCTGACGATGTTTATACCCATGTCGATGTTCCTGTAATGGATCCAGCAGACCCAACAGGTGCTACTCCATTACTTGACCCAGAATCTGGAGAACAAGTATTTGAAGATGTAGCTAGCAAAGAAACTTTAAACGGAACAGCTTTGCTTGTTAATATGAATGTGGGTTATAAAGTTTCTGACTTAAATCTTAACCTTGTTGTTGATTTTATTCGTAATGACAGCAACTGGTTTAATAATTTGGCTCAGTCTCCACAATTCTTTGCTCAAAGAATTCTTAATACAGATAAAGATGGAAATACAATCCGTTATGGTGTAAATTCCCCTCTTTATTCTTCTTTCGATGCTTTGTATAACTTCTCTCCAAAGTATTCACCAGCTGCAACATCTCTTGCTACAGATGATGGTGGCTTGCGCGATGGACAAACAGAAAGTTATAACATCGCTCCATTTAATAAGAATTCTTGGGGAACAACAATTTATACCCGCAATCAGTTAGCATTGCTCGAAACAATGACTGATCCAGCATTGCAGATGTCTTTGCCAAATGGTCTTGCAACTTCTAACCGTATGGGTGCTCAAGGTCTCTTGACTGCTAAATGGGGTGAAGCTGCAGAAGTTCAAGGCTTGTTCAGTATGTTCAATCAGGTTTCTCCACTTGTTGGCTTTAAAGAAGCCGCTTATATGGAATATGGTGGTGGAGTTAAGGTTGATATTTTCAAATTGTTGGGATTCAAAAAGCCTCTTGAAATTTCTGGTTCTTATAAGCATTCTGAACGTAGCATGGATACCGATAATTGGGTTTCTCTTGGAATGGTTGATGGAACTGCAGAATTAAAGAGTGACTTTATCAATGCTGGTCTTTATGTTCAGTATTTACCTAGACTTGGTGTTACTGCTGGGTTCCAGTATATTACAACAGAATACAATGATTTCCAAGGTGTAGTAAGCGCTTTGAAGGCTCCTATGCTAACAGGCAAACAAATGCAATGGATGGTTGGTCTTGACTATTCTTTCGCTCCGAATGCTTGGTTCTCTTTGAATTATGGCATGATTTCGGTTGAAAATGAATACAATACCGCTGGTCTTGTAGCAGCTGCTTCTGCAGACGGTGCTTACAATCTTCCTGACTATTATGATGTTACAACGGATGCAACTGGTAAATACACGCATGAATTTACACAGTCTATCATCGAAGCTTCCATTAATGTGGAATTTTAATGGGAGGGTTTAAGAATGAGCTTTAATATGAAAATGCGTTCGATTGGTTTAACTTCTGCACTCCTGCTTTCGGCAGTCTCTGCTTTTGCTGCCGAACAAGATTCAGTTGTTCAAAAACAGAAATCTCTTTTAGACAAGTTGGATTCTCTCAATGCAGCTGTTTTGGGATTAAAACTCAACGGTTCTGCAAAGGCTGGCGGAGCTACTTCTATGGCTTCTTCTGACCAGTTCAGTGATTTGTCTCCAACACAAGAAAACCAAGCTTATACCGATGTGAACTTGGTTGTGACTGCAAGACCTAGTTCTGAAACAGAAGTTCGTGTTGAACTTCGCTTGCACAAAGATTGGCAGAGTGGTTTTGAAGAAAACAACAATCCTGTTCTTGGTCATTGGTTCTCTTATGACGGATTGTTATTTAACAAAACTCTTGCTTTCAACTTAGGTTACATGCGTGTTGGTTATACTCCTCTTACCATGTATGCACCACAAGCTGAACTTTTGCAAGAACCAGAAATCTTTGCAGAAAGTCGTTCTGAAGCTTTGGCTCAACGGAATTTGGATACAACTTCAAGACGTTTATTGCAAGGTTTGAATGTCGATTATCACAGCGGTAAAGTTGGTATTTTTGACGATATTCACGCTCAAGCAACTGGCGCTCGTTTACGTAACATTGCTAAGAAAAATGACCAGGTATTCTTTGACTTTGATTGGTCAGATCGTTACCTTTACGGCGGTCGTTTAGCATTAGACGCTTATGGTGCTCATGTTGGTGCTAACTTTGTCAATGTCTTTGACAGAAAACTTTCCACAGATTCTCATGACCAAGGAACTGCAGATACACTCATCTTAGATGATAACGCTGTATTCTCTGCTGAACTTGGTTTTGATTCTAAATCTGTTCTCTCTAATTTGCCAGTTTCCTTTGGTTTGTTCGGTGAATATGCCATGTCTTGGTGGAAAGCCGATATGTGGACAACAGAACGTGTAGGTGAACAATTCTATGGTTCTTCTACAGGTTTGTACCCAAATGCTGATGGTATTTTGGATACCGTTGCTTACATTAAATCTCAAACAAAGTTCTCTAATCAGGTTGTAAAGCAGAAATTTGGTGATGACGATGGAACCAGTTTCTATGTAGAACCTTATGTGAAAGGTGCTTTCGGTGCTTTCAGCTTTGATTTGCAAGGTCGCTACCTCCAGAACGATGAAAATTTCTGGTCTGAAATGGCTTCTGCTCCTGCTTATCGTGGCAATGCAGTTGTGTTTAATGCGAATGGATTCTATTCAGATTCTGTTTATACGAATTTAGTAGCTTCATTTGGAGCATCTAGCCTTGAAAATCTTTATTTCTCGGTTTACAATTCAAACCCACTCAATCAGCAGAACATTATGTCTCCTGCATCGGCTACCGCTTTGAGTGGTGATTTAGAATCTGCATTCACTCCTTCTCGTTTGTATAACAACTTCAAGAACACTCATTTCTATCGCAATGGTTACAATGCCGATGTAATGAAACGTCTTGAAGCAAATGAAGCATTCTTGCTTATGGATCCATCTATGAACATGGCTTTGCCTTATGGAATCGCAACTCCAGACCGCAAAGGATTCTCTGCTTCTTTAGATATGGATTATGCAGAAGCTATTGAAGTAAATGCTCGTTTCTCTCAATACAATCAAGATGCTATTGATAACAAGTATACACAATATGCTGCTGGTCTTGGTGTAAATGTTGGCCGTCTTTTCAACTTAGGTCGTGACTTGGTTATTCAAGGTTCTTATGACCACGCTGAAGAAGATGCTTTCTATGAACGCAAGTCTGACAGAATTATGGCTGGTGCTTCTTTAGACATTTGGGGCCCATTCTCTTTACTCGCCGGTTACCAGAGCGTTGTTAAAGAATACGGCAACCCATTGTTTGTTACAGCAGAAGCAGCAATTACTAAAGCAGAAGAAGCCTTGTTGCTTGTAGGTCCACGCATTAAGATTGCTCCTGCATCTTATATTTCTCTTCAATATGGAATGTTGACCAATGCAGTTAGCTTCTCAAGAAGTGGTTTAGCAGAAGATGGTGTGACCCCGATTTCTGTTGATGATGAACTTTCCATTGATAAAAATGTAATCATTGCCGATGTTACGGTAGCGTTCTAAGAGGTGTTATCATGAAAAATCATTTCAAATATTTAATGCTTCTTGCTGTTGCAGCACTTACTGCTTGTTCTTCAATGGAAGTAAATGAAGCAGAATCAGTAGAAGAAAACTTTCCAGCTGATTTTGTTGCGGCTGAATATTTAGAACTTCATCCTGCTTTACGCAGTTTGCAAATTCTTGACTATGTTGACAGTTATAATTCAGGTTTAACTCTTTCTAAAGAAGAAATTGAAGCTGACACCATTGCTTTTATGGCAGATACAGCTCAGTTGCATAAAATTTATGCAGACCCGACTCTTGGTGGTTATTCTGAAGAACTTTGGCAAGAAAGTTGGGAATCTTTCTATCAGGATTCTGTTGCTTGCACAACAAAAGAAGATACTATCAGTATGAAACTTGATGACGTAGTCAACAATGCTGTTATTACAGTATATGTTGAAAACATCACTTACGATGCAGATGGAGCCATCACTGAAATCGAAGGTTTTGAAGATTCTACAAAAACAACACCAGTTACATACTCTATTGGTACAGATTATACTGTAGCAAAGAGAGGAACAAAGACTGTTGTAGATACTCTTTCTTGTGATACTACACAGGTTGAAATTCCTGGTGGCTTGACAAAAGACGTAGTTCGTCAAATCAAGAAATTCTCTTTCTACGATACAGAAGATGACTACGCTAAATTGTTAGAAGTTCCTTTAGATACATTTGCAATCAGTTATCAATATGTGATCTTTGGTCGTTCTCATGGCTGGCCTTACAGAGTTTGTAAAGAAGACGAACTCAACAATCCAGTTCAGTCAGAAACATACCCAATGGTCAAATCTTATTGTGCCGACGGCAATTTGATTCGCGAAATTATCAACAAGTAAGGTGATTTTATGAATGTAAAAAATATCGCTATTGCTTTTGCTCTCGGATGTGCTGTAATGGCACATGCGGCAGCTGATAAGGTAATTGGTTTTTTCCCTTATTGGAGCCAATATTCTCAGTTCTACCCAAAGGATATTCGTTATTCTTTGTTGACTCATATCCATTATGCCAACTTGAATCCTGCTTCTGACGGTTCTGTTGCTTTAGCCGATGAAAACGATGCTCCAAATGTGCAGGAACTTTCAAAGTTTGCGGCAGAAAATGGAGTAAAATTAGTGGTTTCTGTTGGTGGTATGGAAATGGAATCCACCTTGCAAGAAATTGCCGCTTCTGAAGAACTCCGTAATACATTTGCTTCTAATCTGGTTTCTTGGATGCAGGCAAACGGATTTTCCGGTGTAGAAATAGACTGGCAGAATCTTTCCACTGAAAATGCTGCGGATTTCACTGCATTGTTGAATGCTTTGCAATCAGCATTTGCTGGAAATTATACATTGTCATCGACAGTTTATCCTCTTGTAGCGGCTGATGCTTACGATGTTTCTGCATTAAATAATCTGGACTATGTTACAGTCTTTATGCCAGATCAGATGAGTGAAGAAGAATCTGCTCTCAAGCCAAATCAGAGTGCTACTTTTATTGAAGAAACACTTAATTCAATGGCTGATAAAGGATTGAATAAAGACAAAATGGTTCCAGTTGTTTATTTGTATGGTAAATCATTTTCTGGGGCTACTGGCTTAGGTTCTTCTCATTCTGGAATCGGAAGCGGTAACGAAGGTTATTTATCTTATAAAGAATTGATGGGAAAATTTGATACTCCTGATTACACCGTTTCTTTTGATGACGCTTCTAAGTCAGAATATGCTGTAAGCGCTTCTGAAGCTATTGTTTTCATGGGCATTCCATCTGTAAAAGCACTTTCTGAAAATGTTAAGAATAGTGGTTTTGCTGGCGTTGCCGTATATGATCTTTCTCAAGACCATCATGAATCTATTGTTTCTTTGTTAGTGACAATCGGACTTGAATTACGTCCAGATGTTGACTATAAAGGAAAGAAAAAGAAATAATGTAATGTTGCAGCTCCCAAAAGGAGCTGCTTTTTTTTGGTGTTTTTTGTTTTGGAATTTGTGTCAGAAAAAAGTTGATTTTTGTCACAAATAGTTTTGTAAAAGCCTTTAAAATAAGAAGAATAAACTTTTTATTACCATACAAATGATCTGTATGGTAATAAAATGATTTATTTTAAGTAATTGGAGTTTGTATGAAAAAATTATTTTTGACTGCTATTACTATCGGTGCTCTTGCGGTAACCTCAGTTGTTGCTGCTCCGAAGTTTCCATTCCCTCAGAACCAGGCTTATCCTTATGGGCTTACTTTCAAGGGTGCTGAAACATCAAAAATTCAGCAACATTTTAAAACCTGGAAAAAAGCTTGGTACACAGAAGCAGGGCAGTTTTATGCAATGTATGGTGGTGCTTCAGAAAATGCAAACCAGAGAATGCCGAGTGGAACAGCTCGTGTTATAAGCCCAAATGCCAAAGTAGAATTAACGGTTTCTGAAGGTATTGGTTATGGTATGCTTTTGATGGTGTACATGTCTGATGCGCAAAACGATTACCAATCAGAATTTGATAAACTCTGGAAATACTGGAAATGTTATGGTAAAGGTTTAAATGGTAATGGTTGTAATTCTTGGAGTGGTCAAGGTATGGACTGGCAAGTGGACAACTATACCGGTAGTATCGGCGGTGGAACAGCTAGTGATGCTGAATTTGATGCCGCAGTCGCTTTGATAATGGCTTACAAACAATGGGGAAATTCTTCTTACCTAGAAGATGCGAAAAAACTCATTAATTGGACAAAAAGTAATGATATGCAAAGTGATGGAAGTGTTCGCCCAGGATCTAACTGGAACGATGCTTTTAACCCAAGTTATTCACATGTAGGTGCGTTTAAACTTTTCCAAGAAGTGACAAATGACGCTTTTTGGAATACAGCCGCAACGACTACTCTAAATCATTTACGTTTATGTCAAGATAAAACAACTGGCTTAATGCCTGACTGGTGTGATTGGAATTCTCATAAAGGAACTACAACAAATGCGGCAGTAGGTACTGGTGGCGGTACTTTTGGAGACGATGCAGCAAGAACGCCATGGCGCATTGCTCAAGCTTATCATTGGTATGGTCTTCCTGTTGCTAAAGAAGCCAATGAAGCTTTATTTAACTGGCTTTATAATTCCACTTATGGCTATGCAGGAATGATTTTGCCAGGCTACAATTTAGACGGAACTTCTAATGCAGATATTTTTGTTTCTTCAACATATTCAGGTGGTCTTGGCCTTGCAATGACTTCTGTTGATGACGACAAGCATTATTTGGAAACAGTTTATTATTCTTTAATCAATACAGATGGTAAAGATAGCGTTCGTGCTGGTAAGGGTGAAAACTATTTTGCAGCAACACTCAATATTCTTTATCTTTTGACTTTAACTGGTAATATGCCGAATTTCTACAATATGACTGGTTATATGCCTTTTACTCCGGACCCTATTGGTGCTGTTCGTCGCCCACAACCTCCTGTAGGTGAATTACAACCAGAAGGAACAGGTATAAAAGTTTGTGGATTTGAACATTGGGGAGCTTATTCAGATAAATTAGGGCAAACCGTAATGTATCCAGATTCTGGAACAACAGCTATTTATTTACAGAATGGAACTCCCGTTATTGCCACAGAAATTTTCATTGGCCCTGAACCAACTTATGATGCCAATGCTGATTTAAAATATCCATTTGCTGGAGTTTCAGTTTCTTTCGATGAAAATCAAGGTTATTACAATTTAAGTGATTTAAATACCGTGCGAATTACTTATAGAAGTGAAGGGGTAATGCGCTTTGCACTTTTAGATTCAATGACTCTTGCAGATGGAAATGAAGGTGGAGAACCTGGTCTTTATTTGCCTCAAGTTGCAGAATTTACAACAATGGATATTGATATTTCTGATAATGGTTATGATGAATTTAAAGCATTGAGTGTTCCTTCGTGGGTTTCTTGGCCAAACAATCGCTCTGTTGTATTATCAATGGTTCGTGGTCTCAAATTTGATGCGAAAATGGCTAAGGCAGGTTATGCATCATTTGCTTTGAGTGAAGTTTCGCTTTTAGATGCAAGTGGTAATGTGATTAGTTCTTTATCTGGAATCAATTCTATCCCAGAAACATTTAAAAACAAATTTAACGCATATTCTTTAGCTCAAGTGGGTAAGCAAGTGGTGTTTAATGGCTTTAAAAATGATGTGCGTTTACAGATTTATTCTATGAATGGTGAAGAATTGTTGTCTAAAAATGTGAGTGGGACAAAAACTTTTGATCTCTCTTCAACTAAATTAGGACAAGGTTCTTATCTCGTTCGAGTAACCGATTCTGATTATTCTCGTTGTATTCGTATTCAACGGTAAACAGAAAATAGATAAGGATGGGTTTTACTGGGTGGTTTAGGCTGTATTTTTATGCATAGAAAGCATAAGGAGATGATATGAAAAAAATGCTTAAGGTTTTGTGCTTTAGTATTTTAACTTTAGGTTTATCAAATGTCTTTGCAGACGCTTTGTCAGCAAAACCATTGCGTGTAGGCCCTGTTCAAAATTATGGTGCTCTTGGTACTAGTGGTGGTAAAATCATTAGTTTAGCTTCTAAAAAGCAAGTAATGCTTCGCGGAATAAGTTTATTCTGGTCTGATGCAACAGGTATTCAATATTACAACCCAGAAGTAATTTCATATATGGCGGAAACACTTGGAATAGATGTTTTCCGCTTTGCAATGGGTATCCAATATTACAATAGCCAGGGCAATGCTTCTGACCCTCTTGATGAAGCTTATTCCTATATGGGTGCAAAAGAAAGTTATCTTTCTAAGTTAGACCAAATGGTTCAAGCTGCCATTGAAAACGATGTTTACATTGTTGTTGACTGGCATAGCCATCGTGCTGAAAATGAAAAGAGTGCTGCAAAAGAATTTTTCTCTTATGTAGCACAAAAATACGCCAATGTCCCAAATATCATTTTTGAAATTTACAACGAACCTGTAAATACTG
Source organism: Fibrobacteraceae bacterium (assembly GCA_045629945.1). Classification (GTDB taxonomy): domain Bacteria; phylum Fibrobacterota; class Fibrobacteria; order Fibrobacterales; family Fibrobacteraceae; genus UBA1765. The sequence continues at coordinate 31,628 of JAZQSE010000035.1, read as the reverse complement.
GCTGGAGTACAATTCAAAGCTATGCAAATGATATTTCTGGTAGTATTAGAACTTATACACAAAATTTGATTCTTGTTGGTACACCAAATTGGTCTCAATTGACTAGCTATGGTAATGTAAATGCAACAAATGTTGCTTATGTATTTCACTTTTATGCCGCTTCACATAGTGTAGGATCATATGGTAACAGAATAACAAGTGCAATTAATTCTGGTAATGCAGTGTTTATTTCTGAATGGGGAACTACATCTGCAAGTGGTTCTGGAAATCCAGATGCTAGTGCTACACAACAGTGGATTAGTTTTATGGAACAAAATAAAATTAGCAACTGTAACTGGAGTATGCGTCAATACACAAGTACTTTAAATAATACAAATGAAGAATCAGCTATTTTGAATGGTAGTGAATACTTAACAACAAAAGAAGCTTTGAGCAAAGCAACTTTTACTTCATCAGGAAAACTTGTAACAAATTATTTAAATCAGTATCGTAGTTCTTGGGCTGATTCTTTGATTGCTGGCGCTAAAGGGGCTTGTTCTTTTGCCAATCAAACAGCTAAAGAAACTGATGGTGTTATAAATGGTGTGTTGAATGCTGGTTGTTCTTATACATCAAGTGACGAAAGTGTTGTTACTGTTAATGGTTCTACATTGCAGATTGTTGGTGCTGGTTATGCAATTTTACAAGGCAATGATGGCTCTAAATCAATCGTAACTATTTCTGCAGAACCTAGTCAGACAATTAATAAATGGGGCGATTTCTTATGCCGTTTGAATGGCTCTTGTAGCGGTAGCCGTCAAATGAGAGATTTAACAAAAACAGGTGGTAAAGAAGTTGTTCTTTCTACGACAGGAAAAACAAATGAAGGGGCTTCGTTTACTTTGACTTCTTTAAATCCTGAAGTGGCAGAAATAAAGAAAGCTGTATGTGCTAATTCTTCATATTGCTATGGAGATCAATTAAATTCTAGTGTTATTATGCTTTCATTTAAAAACTTAGGTGAAGCTAAAATCGTAGCAACTGCACCAGCGGTTACAGGTTACAGAGCATTGAACGACACAATAACTGTTACTTTGGCTAAAGCTTTGAATAAAATTCATTCTAAGTTTAAAGACCAAACTATTGCATTAGGGGCTACTGTAAATGATTGCTTGCCTGATACTATGATGAACGACCGTCTGGCTGTAACTTATACATTTAATGGTGAAGCTACATCTCCTTATTTGACTCATGTAGGCAACGGAATTGTGGCTGGAATGCAAAACGCTGTTGTGCAAGTAACCGCAACAGCACCAGAAACAGACTACTATGAAGCCTTTAACAAGTCTATCACGGTTATTATTGGTGATAGTTCTCAAGCCGTCAATAAAGAAGAATACGAAGGTTCTCCGATTGCGGCGGTAATCCCAGGAATTCCATTCAGAGCTGAAATGCAAAATAGTGGAGTCTTATTGCAAGTTTCTGAAGCTGGATTTGTTTCTTTAGAAATTTATTCTGTTGCAGGTAAACTCAAACAGAGCGAATCTAAACATTATACTGCAGGCACTCATTATCTTTCTTTAGAATCTTTGCCAACAGGCTTCTATGTAATGAAAGTTCGTCAAGGTTCAAAACAGTATATGTTGCGAGTAAATAAGCAATAATTAGCGTTGAATCGTTTAAATTCAGTCCTTGGAAGTTTAACTTTCAAGGACTTTTTATTGCAGTTAACTTGATTTAGAAATTGATAAAAAGGGCAAGAATTGTGTAAAAAAAGAGAATGTATACGAGAATTGATGAGGATTTTAATAACAAAAGCAGATAATGGTAAGTTTTTTGTATATATTTGAATAGGTGCGTTTGTGATATAGCTCATTTATTTTCGCAAAATTCGCAAGGAGAAAACTATGTTCAGATTGAATAGTTTATTCCCCGCAAAATTTTTCTTTTTAGCAATGCTTTTAGGCTTTGCTCCTTTTTTGCATGCCCTAAATTGTTTAGGGACTATTTATTTTAAAGCCCCGGCTCATTGGGATAGAGTTTATGGGGTCGTTGGTTCAAAAGAAACAAGACTCCAGAAAAATGAAGATGGTTGGTATGAAATTTCTGCATCTTCGCTTTCAGGAAATGGTTTTGCGGGTACGCGAGCCACAACATTTTTGCTCACAGATGGTGATGGTGAATGGGTTGATGCCTCTAATTTTGCAACAGATGAAAAAACAGATGAAGATTTTATATCCTGTTCTGATTTTAACGATACGAGAAGTCTCTATATATATGAGGGCGAAAAAGGTAAAACAGTCCTTTCAAATAAGAGTACTTCTTTACCAGGCAATAAACCTTCTAATCCTGGCGGAGGTTCTGGTGCAGGAGCAACAGACTTAACATTGTATGTTTTAATTCCTGAAATATCTGGTTGGATGACAGGAATACCAATGCTTAGCCTTGATGGTGGAAAAACAGGCATACGATTTGGTGCTGATAAAAATTTATGTGGTTGGTTCAGTATAAAATTAAATTCTGTAACAGATAGTGTTATTATCTATAGAAGCAATAATCATGAAGATCAGATAGGTTTAAATGGTCTTCAGGAAACAGAACCTACTGCCTCTTTTATTCCTCTTGCAACATTATTTGATTCATTAGAAACAAAAGAACTTTATTTTGTCCCTGATGTAAATAAAAGAACAGAAAAAAAATCAAATGGTTGGTATACTTCAGACCCAGGTGTTAGCGGAGTTTGTGAATATAAAATAGCAGCATATATTTATGATTCTGATCAAGAAGTTAGTCCTTTGTTCACGTCTTCTGAAGATGGTACAATGAATGAATCTCGCTATAAATTAGTGTCAGCTTGTCGTGGAATTCGTCAAGGAATTATTAAAGATACGTTAGATAAGAACAATAAACCCATTTTAGATGTTGGCTCAGAAAATGCAAAAAGATGTTTTGATGATGATACTACTTTGTTTAATCAACTTTTCAACTATCGTGCTGGAGTAAATGAAGTAACGTGTTACGAAATGACTTTTAGCCGAGATTCTACTGGTCTTTGGGCATTTAATTCTGACGACGAAGTTTATGATGATTATGTAGGTGGTTTTTATCCTGTAGAAGAAAAATCTGATATTCAATTATTGGAAATAGAAGGAGAAGCTCAGGAAACATGTGAAGAGTGTAGAAATCTTCGCCGTGCAGATGGTCCTTACCCCAACAGAGGGCCTGCTAATACGTATGTAAGGCAAGGCTATACAGATTATGACAAACTCTGTAATGGACCAGAAATTGGTGGCTGGCAAGGTGGCATTGATTGTGAAGGTGAAAACTCAGGAGGAAATCTAGGCAGTTGGGGGACTCGTTCTTGGAGTGGTTCGAAACGTAATGCTTTGTATTGTTTTGAATCCCATGCAAGTTTTGTTTATGATTCAACACAGGAATTTTCTTTCCGAGGAGACGATGATATCTGGGTGTTTATCGCTGGGCGCTTAGCTGTAGATATTGGTGGAGTTCATTGGTCATCTCCTGGGCATGTAGTACTTAAGGATTTTGTAGATAAAAATGGAGATGCTCTTGTACATGGAAAGACTTATCCAATAGATATCTTTTTCTGTGATCGTATGACAACCATGACAAATGTTTTGATTAAAACAAATATGTATATCATGCAACAAAGCAGTATTGAATTTACAGCTGGTGATGTGGATGAAGAAACGGATTTTGTAGATTACCAAATTTGCTATGAAAAGGTATCAGGTAGTTCTAGTAATTCTTGTGGAACCTCTTTAGTGACATCTTCAGATACCGTTCGTTATTGCGGAGCAGAAATAAAAAAGAATGGACATCTGAATATTTCATACACGATAACAACAAGAGCAGGGGCTCCTGTGGATACTTTGGATAGTGCAAAGGTTTGGTATGGAGGTATAGATCTTTCAGATACTAATTATTATCACCCAAGTATTAATGATAGAGCAATAACAGGCTTACCTCCAGGCGCATACAGACTTTGGATTGATGTAGAAGGTAAAAAGACTTACATTAATTTCCGAGTGACTGGGGATGTGAATGTAGACATTGTAAACCAAGATGTTTCTTTTGATGGCGGGACAAAAGCATACCCGAAGAAAACAAAGTGGGAATTTGTTGGTAAGGCTTCTGCCGGAACAAGAGTGCCTGTTTATATATCAAAAATAAATGGAAATGTTTTGGATTTAGCAGCTGCTATGGGACAGACTTATCGTATTTATTATGATTCTGACTTTAGTGGTGCTATTTATACTTCTGAAACCGGCGATGAAATGGTTAGCAGTAAAACGGTTTTGACTATTGACTCTACTGGGGTTGATACCCTTTGGGTTACTTTGCCGGTTAATGCAATGCAAAAAGCTTCGGAGAAAGTTTCTTTACGAGTGAATACACTTATTGCAGAAATCGAATTTTATGCTCCGGTTCTTACGTTTGCTTCTAACATAAAAAGAGATTCTCTTGGGCAAATTATTTCTTGGAAAAATATTTCTGGGGACCCTGATTCTTTAGATGGTAACCCATATGCAAATTGGATTGGTTCAGATATTGCTTTAACGTTGTTAGTTCTCAATGCATTAGATTCTACTATCTGCAAAACATGTTCTGTAGATCTTTTTGCATCAGAAAAATCAACGGGCCTTACAGTGCTTTTATCTGAGATGGAAAATGGTGAAGTAAAGGTTATCTTGAATTCTTCTACGATTTACGATGACTCAACAGCAACTATTGCAATAGCAAGTTCAGAAAATGCTTCTTTGATTTTTGCAAAATATGAAAATATGCGCTTTTTAAAACCACCAGTTCCGTTCCCGACATTAGTTGAAATTTATGATGCAAAAGGAGTGACTTCACCTAAAGAATTAGATATCCCTGCACCTTATCATGAACCGACTAGAGCTTATTTAGATGGAGTCGCTGATTCTTTGAGAGTTTATTTTGACAGAAAACTTAAAAGTGATTCTTTGCCTAAATTAATTTGTGTTGAATGGGGAGATTCTTTAAAATACAAAACGAATGTTAAAAAGAAACTTTCAAGTTTTGGCACATTGCAAGATAAAGATTCTGCAGTGGTATGTTCTGATACGATTGGTAAAAAAGCAATTGAAATTGCGTGGAAAAACAGAAAGTCAGATAGTATTTTGTCTTTTGGCGAAAGAACTTTTTCAGAAAGTATAAAAACAGCAGGCGTTGGCTTTGCAAGAACTTTTATGGCTTTCAAGCATTATGGAGAAAAAGTGGTGCAATCATTTGATAAAAAATTAAGTGAAAAAATTCCACCGATTCTTTTAAAAGCGAAATATTATGTTAATAAAGAAAGCCGAGAAAAAAATACAATAGAAATGCTTTTCTCAGAACCAGTTATGGCTAAAGATAGTTCAGATTTAAACAAAGCTTTTGCTTATTACATGCTGTCTGCAGATGATTATGAACCTATAGATAGGTATGCTATTGTTGAATCAGAAAAAGAAACAGAATTAAATGCTGGTTCTGCATTAACACTTTATCGGCATACAGATGGAAGAAAAGTATTTAAAACACCTTTAGTTGGAGATTACGCACGCTTTGCTCCAGATGCGTTGACTGATACATTAGGCAATAAACCTAAAGATTATGATGCTGAAGTGCCTTCTCCTTGGGTTCCTGTAACGGGAGATTTGCAAATTAAGGTGAAAATAAACAAGCGTAATTTTGCAGAACTTTCTACAGAATCAGATGTTTTGCAAAATAGAATCAAAGATAAAGAAGTGGTGACTTTAGTTCGTTTTGATTTAAACGATAGTCTGAAAATGGTTGAATCTATAGATTCTTTATCACACACTATAGGGCATTGGATTCAGGTCGATTTACCAGAAGTTTATGAACGTTATAAAAAGCTAGATGAAAATTTAGGGATTGAAGATTTGAATGTATTCTATTCTGTTTCTTATTTTTCAAATATGGGAAATTTCGTAGCTTCTGTGAGTGAACGAGTTGCTTGTGATGATGAAAGAATCTTTGGAAAAGGTGAAACCTGTATTTCAAATCCTGGTAATTTTTATATTGGTTGGAACGGAATTTCAAATGAAGGGCGTCTCGTTGGTTCAGGAGTTTATATTTCTTCGTTTAGTTGGTATATCCAGATAGGAAATTATGCAAATCGTTCAACAAGAATGGATTCATTTGGTTTGCGTCGGAAAAAATAATGGAGGCTTTAAATGAGATTTAAGCAATTTTGTTTTTTAACATTGAGTTGTCTTTTGCTGGCATGCTCTGATGATAGTTCTTCAAGCAGTGCTAATGAAGACATTTCTTCTTCATCGGTTTCTGAATTTTCTCCAATTGTCTTTACAAAATTAGGGAAAAATAAGTTACTTGCAGGAGAATCTTTTAAAATAGGCTTTTCAGGAACAATAAGTATTGATGAAGAATATTCTCAGGTTGAAGATGCTATTGAAACAAAATTAGATAGCGTTCTTTTTGAAGTTAGAGAAGTTACTGAAAAAGGTGTTTCTAAAATTCTTTTATCAAGAAATATTGATGCTGAATATCCAGTACAATCTTTACCATTGAATACAGAAGAAATTCTTTATGATGAATTAGAAGGTTGCGGAAATTTCAGAGTTTATTTCTGGGCATTTGCTAGTGGTTCATCAAAAACTGTTTATGCTTCGATGGATTCTTTGGATTTTGAAAAAGAAACAGGTTACTGCGAAGAAATAGAAGAACCTGAAACCCCTGAATCATCTTCTAGTGAACCTGAAGAATGTTCTGAAATGGAAATGGGTACCATAATTCTTTCTACGGTTGCTGGTGATGAAAGTCGTTACGCTAATTTAGATGAAGGAGAGGTTTCAGGCGAAGCTACTAAAATGCAGATAGGACTCACTGTTTTTGATGGTATGCTTGCATTAGAAACGGTTTCAGATGAATTTTCTCTTGGAGAAGAATATGGGAATTTTAGAGCAGGAGTTATTCCAGATGAAGTTTGTAAAGAAAGTCTTGAAATTTACCCAGGGACTCTCGGGCAAGAAATAGAAGTTCATCAGAATGCTTGGGTGATTTTAAAGTCGGCTAAAGATATGTATTTGTTGCTTGTCGGAAAAAGAGTGGATGGCGAAGGTGGTTCTTCTGTTGAAATAACTTATTGGAAATAACTCTTTTCCGTAAAATTCACTTTTAAACCAATCGTTTAGATTCTTTCAGTTAAAATAGAAACCGACGGCGATGCCTCGCCCGCGGTGTCTATATCATTTTACTTTTGTTGATTTTTTAACAAATCACGAATTTCAGTAAGTAAAACTTGTTCTGGTGGAGGAGGTGGTGGTTCTGCCGGAGCTGGTGCTGGTTCTTCTTCTTTCTTACGCATATTTTGCATAAAGCCAAGGAATTTCTTCATAACGATGAAAACCACGATAGCAACAATGAAGAAATCAAGAACTTGACCAAGGAACTTTCCGTAAGGAATTTCAGCACCTGCAGCTGTGATATAAGTAAGGGCTTTCAAACCTTCTCCTGCAGCCTGAGAACCAGTAACCATTGCAACCAAAGCATTGACGCTAGGCATTACAATGTCGTTTACAAAAGAGGTTACGATTTTACCGAATGCACCACCGATGATAACACCGATAGCCATATCAACAATATTGCCTTTAAAGGCAAACGCTTTAAATTCTTCCATTAAAGAAGAAGCTTTGTTTTTTAAGGACATGTTTTCTCCAGATTTTGTTAAAAATGAACCACAATAGTTCTTTGAAAATGAAAATTAAATAATTCTTTTTGAAAGAGAATATTTTTTAAATGCTTTTTTGTTTTCGATTTCTAAAACTATCTTTGTGATGTGATTTGGCTCACTTTAGCTTTTGGTTCGGCTCTATTTCTTGGGGTCTATGATATTTGTAAAAAGAATGCTGTCAGCGGGAATGCTGTTTGGCCAGTACTTTTAATATGTAGTCTTACCAATGTTTTTTTACTTTCTTTATTTGGAATACCAGAAATAAGTTCTTTAAAAGATCATTTGACTTTATTAGTTAAAGCAGCAATTGTGACAACTAGTTGGGGATTCACTTACAATGCAATAGCTAAACTCCCGATTTCTATAACGTCTCCAATTCGAGCTTCAGCACCTATTTTTACCATTTTTATGGCAACAGCTTTTATGGGAGAACGTCCACAAATATTACAATGGATAGGAATCGCCGTTTGCCTTGTTGGGTATTTTTTATTTAGTTCAGCAAGTAAAAAAGAATCAGGGTCTTATTGGAAAAATCCATTTGTGATATGTATGTTTGTTGGGACTTTTTTAGGTTCTTGCAGCGGTGTTTATGACAAGTTTCTTTTGCAGAATTTAGACTATGACCCATTAGTACTTCAATTTTGGTTCAACGTTTATATGTCTTGCGTTCAAGCTTTAATCCTTTTATTTTATTGGTTCCCAAGAAAACAAAAAATGCCTTTCCGGTTTAGACCGATTATGCTTTTTGTCGGAGTATTCTTGCTTATTGCAGATAGACTTTATTTCCTTTCTTTACACGAAGAAAATGCATTAGTTTCAATTGTTACTATTATTAGACGCTCAAGTGTACTTATTGCTTTTATGGCCGGTCTTTTTCTTTTTAAAGAATCAAAAAGCAAACGCAAATGGCTTGCTTTATTTGTCGTGTTGCTTGGACTTTCGTTTATAGCACTAGGTAATATTTAACGTCCATAATCTCTTAAACGCAAAAAAACGGCAACGATTTCAAAATATCTTGGGAGAGCCATTTCGCGAATCATACCCTGGGGCAAATTTCTAAAACCTATATGAAAAACTTTTTCCAATTTTTCTTGGATCAATTCTTGTGAAGGTTTGTTTTCTGGATTTTGTAAAAGGTTTAATAAAAAAATACCAGCACCTAATTGGCATGCGCTATTTGGCATTTGGGTAATGTGAGCTAATTCAGCTTGTAAAAAACCGATATGTAAGCGGCTCCCTTGCAATTTAACTTTTACTTGTTTTTCTACAACAGAAAGAGGTTTAATGGCTGGGCGCAATTCATCAGAAAAATTTTTAAAATCGCGAGACGATTTAGATTGCAGTTGGACAAACTCTAAAGGGAGTTCTGATTTTATTTCAGAGTTATTTAAACAAATACTTTTTGCTTTTTGGGTAGCATTTTCTACGTGATATTCTGTTAAAAGTAAAACAGTATTTGCCACTTCAAGGTAATCGCCACAAGCCCCGGCGACTAAAATAAAATTACAACCGAGTGTAGAAAAATTTTTGATTTGGTCAATTAGTGGGACAAGAGGTTCTTTTTCGTTTCCAATGAGTGCACGAACTCTAGAATCTCGGACAAGAAAATTAACGGCACTCGAATCTTCATCAATAAGAAAAGTCTTTGCTCCGAATTCAAACATTTCTAAAAGGTTTGCCGCTTCACTTGTAGAACCAGAAGCATAGGCAGTTGAAAAATCAGATGTAGTTTTGTTACCTGGCAAGTTATGAACTAATAACGAAATGTCAGAATGGCGGATACTTCGCCCTTCTTCGGTTTTAATTCTGACAGCCTCTTCAGAAACAACAATCCATTCGCGGCCATCGCCTTTTATGTGAGGGTAAACAGCTTTTTCTAATGCCGCAAGTAAAGTAGATTTACCATGAAAAGCCCCCCCTGTTATAACAGTTATGCCTTTGGGAATTCCCATACCTTTTATCTTTTTGCCGCAACTTTCTAATTCAACACAAAGGCTTTCTGGTGATTCAAAAGGAATGGCTTTTGGTAAAGGTTTTTCAGAAATACCGCTTTCTCTTGGCAAGATAGCGCCATTAGGGACAAAAGCGATTAAATCTTTTTGGGCAATTTCTTGTAAAAGGCCTTCTCTGATTTCAAGATTTTCAATAGCCAAAAGAGCTTTTTGAATTTTTTCTGCAGAAGCATAAAGGGAATTGGTTAAAATATCGGGCAATGCAGAAATAAAAATTTCTTGGACAGCCTCACCATCAATAAGGCGTTTTTCTCCAGGCAAAGCAATTTGTAAAACTAAAGAAATGTTCCCATTATCGCACCACAAAGAATTTCGAATTAAAATCTCTTCGCCAGGCATGCTTAAGATAATGGGAGAATTTTTTTCAGAAAAACGTTCTTGGATATTTTGTGCTAATTCTCGGTGTAAAAAATCAGAAAAAGCTATTTGTTTTGTAAAAGAATTGGTAAAATTAGAAGTCCAGCCTAGGATTTTTAAAGGAGCCGAAATGAGTATTTTAGAAGGTGGGGCATAAGGATCGCCTTGAATGTGTAAAAATTCCAAAGAAAAATCGCCAAAATCCAGTTTTTTATTGGCAAGTTGTCTGTAATTGCCGTAATTTTTCCCAGAAAGGGCTTTTAGTCTTTGGTAGAGTTCTTTCATTGCGTTCTCTTGTAAAAAAAGTGGAATTTTAAACAAAATTGGCTTTTTTAAGGCTTATTTTGAATAGTATCAAAAAAAAAATAAAAAAAATGAACTTTAAGCTTAAAAACTTTATATCTTAAAAGCACATAAATTTAAGGAGATTTTATGAAAAGAAACTTTTTGCTCTTTGTTTTGTTGGTTCTGTGTGCTTCAATTGCCACTTTTGCAGAAGAACCACCACCTCGTGGGCAAATGGGTAAGGTTACAATTATGACTGATCCTCCAGGAAGTCAGGTTTTTCTTGGTGGTGAAGAAATAGGTAAGACCCCTATTGTTGAAAAGGATTTCCCATCTGGTCGCCATACTTTGGTTATTATCGATCAGGGCTATGAACTTGTTAACCAGCGTTTCAATGTTTGGCCAAACAAAGTAAATGAATTTGGTGGCAAAACAACGATTCCAAAAGGTCACTTAAAGGTTTCTACAAAGCCTGCAAAGTGCATCATTTATGTTGATGGTGATCAAGCTGATATGACAGATGGTGCAGCACTTACTGTTCGTAACTTAGATGCAGGTGACCATATGGTTCGTGCCGAATGTGGTCGTCGCTCAGCAGAAATGCTTGTTACTATCAAGGGCGAAGAAACTTCTGAAATTATGCTTGATGCAACTAAGAAATAAGAATCTTCATTTCTCCTCCTAGGGAAAGCCCGCCAAATTGGCGGGCTTTCTTCTGTTAAATTTTATGATTCGTTGTAGATATTTTCTTTTTGCTTTTTGTCTGGCGCATTTAAAAAAATGAACTCTTCTAGAAATAAAAGAAGATTTCTGAGTAGAAGTTTTTTATTTTTAAAGCAACTTTTCAGTTTTTGAAGTTTAGGGTAGGTAATTATGGAATTGACTCCATTAGATATTCGAAATCAAACGTTTCATTCTAAACGTTTTGGTGGCTATGACCCAGAAGAAGTCAAAGCTTTTCTTGAAACGGCTGCTCAGGCTTTTGAACAAATATCTAGAAATCGCAATGATTTAAGCGAGAGATTAAAAATTGCAGAAGAACGCGTTAATTACTATCGTCAAATTGAAAAAACGATTCAAGATGCTGTAATGACTATGCAAAAAACTTCTGATGATGCCAAAATGGCAGCAGAAAAAGAAGCAGCGCTTATTGTTGCAGAAGCTAGAGCTAAAGCTTTAGGAGAAGTAGAATCTATTAAACAACAAGCAGAAGCTTTGCGAAAAGAAATTGAAGAGTTGAAAAAATTAAGAACGAATTATTTAATTCGTTGCCGTGCTTTGGTTCAATCGCAAGAAGAACTATTACAAGCAATGGAAAAAGATTTCGACTCTCTTTAATTATGAGAATACAAGTAAAAGCTCATGCTCGCAGTCGTCGAGAGTCTGTGGTTAAACAAGCGGATGGCTCTTTTAAAGTAGATGTAAAAGCCCCACCTTCAGATGGCGAAGCTAATGTGGCCATCTGTAAATTGCTTGCCGAATATTTTCATAAGCCTAAAAGTGCAGTACGAGTTGTTTTAGGTGCTACAAATTCCAAGAAAGTTATTGAAATAGACGATTAAAATAATTTTTATGGCATTAATTTCTGTTCAAAATATTTGTTTGCGATTTGGAGGGCCTCCGCTTCTAGATTCAGTTTCTTTTGATATAGAAGAAGGGGAATGTGTTTGTCTTGTTGGCAGAAATGGTGAAGGCAAAAGCACATTATTAAAAATCCTTTCAGGAGAAATGCAAGCAGATTCTGGAGAAATTATTCGAAAAAATGGGTTGCATGTAGCAAGGCTTATTCAAGAAATTCCAGCTCACATAAAAGGGACTGTAAGAGAAATTGTTTTAGGAGAAAATAAAGAGAGAAATTCTTTTGGCGAAAGCATTTTAGGCAAAACAGGAATTGATTCAGAAGCGTTTTATGATGACCTTTCTGGTGGGCAAAAAAGGAGAGTTCTATTTGCAAAAGCATTAGCAAGCGAACCGGATCTTTTGCTTTTAGATGAACCAACAAACCATTTAGATATTGCTTCGATTCAGTGGCTAGAAGGCATACTTTCAAGACTTTCTTGTGCTGTTCTATTTATTAGTCATGATAGAGCATTTGTAAAAAAATTAAGCAAACGGATTCTTGAATTAGATAGAGGGAAAGTTAAATCTTGGAATTTTCCTTATGATAAATTTGTGGAATACAGAGATGCAGCTTTAGCCGAAGAAGAAACAAGTAATAAACTTTTTGATAAGCGTTTAGCCGAAGAAGAAATTTGGATTCGTAAAGGGATTCAGGCAAGAAGAACACGTAACGAAGGCCGAGTTAGAGCTCTTTTAAAAATGCGTGAAGAAAGAGCTAATCGTAGAAACAGAACGGGTTCTGTCAATATGCAAATTACTGAAGCGGAACGTTCAGGAAAATTGGTTGTTCGTGCAGAAAATGTGAGTTTTTGTTATGAAGGCTCTGAAATTATTAAAGATTTCTCTGTAGAAATTTCAAGAGGAGATAGAGTTGGCATTGTCGGTGAGAATGGTTGCGGTAAAACAACGCTTTTAAAAATTTTGCTTGGAGAAATTTCTCCCGATAAAGGTTTGGTTCGTTTAGGGACAAATTTGCAAATAGCTTATTTTGACCAGATGCGGACGCGATTGCGAGAAGATAAATCTTTGATAGAAAATATTGGAGATGGCCAGGAATATGTTGTTTTAAATGGTGAAAAGCGTCATGTGTTGAGTTATTTACAAGATTTTTTGTTTACGGCAGAACGGGCCAGGGGGCCGATTAGTGCTCTTTCTGGTGGAGAAAAAAACAGATTGCTTTTGGCTTGCCTTTTTTCACATCCGTCAAATGTTCTTGTTTTAGATGAACCGACAAATGATTTGGATATGGAAACGCTAGACCTTTTAGCCAATTTACTTGCTGAATATAAGGGTACCGTTATCACGGTTAGTCATGACAGAGCTTTTCTAGATTCTTTTGCAACAACAATTCTTGGATTTGAAGGCCTTGGAAATATTCATGAGAATGTTGGTGGTTATACAGAATATGCTGAAATCCGGAAAATAAGAGAAAAACAAGAAGGGAAATCAGATAGCTTTGTAAAAGAAAAAGAATTAGAACAAAAAAAGGAAAAAGTAAAAACAAAGAGAAGTTATAAAGAAGAACGCGAATACGAAGCTTTGCCAGAAAAAATTGAAAATTTGGAACAAGAAATAGCTTTATTAGAGCAAGAATTGACAAAAGAAGAAATTTATACAGACCATGTAAAACTGACTAAAATTCAACGAGAAATTGTTGAAAAAGAAAAAGAATTAACAGAGTTTTATGAACGTTTTGAAGAGTTAGATGCGATAGGGTAATGTTTTTTAGGCGGATTTGAGTAATTTTGCAAAATTTGGAGTGTATACAAAGGTAAAAAAAATAATACTAAATACCCTTAATCTATAAAAATCAACGCTTTATAAAAAAAAAGTGAAAATATGAAAAATAATTGTCACAATTTCGTCAAAAAAAGATATATTAACGCCAAACAGCCCTTTTGGGCAATTCACAATAAACAAAGAGAGAGAACATGAACAAGAAAATTCTTATTGCTTCAGCTTTCCTCGCTGCTGCAACAATGGTTTCTGCTTTGACCACTTGGTCTGGTGCTAATGGCGACTACCGCGTAGACACTGGCCTTGATGATGGTTCTGATGAATCTGGTTACTGGTACACTTATTCTGATGACGCTAACAGCGGTACATCTGCAATTACATGGCCTGTACCTACTGGTAACGAATATGATGACAACGCTCTTGACCCAATCATTGACCATTGCGGTGGTCTTTGCGGTGAAGTAAACTTGGGCGCTGGTTATGACTATCCGTTTGCTGGTCTTGGCTTTAACTTGACTGGTTCAGATCAGACAGGTGCTGACGTAACTGCTTGGGGTGGTCTCTGCATCACTTATACAGCAGGTGTTGCTCCAATCTTGGAAATTGCTCCAGAAGATGAAGCTACCGTTACTGAATACAACAACTACATGAGCAAATTGAAAGTTGCTGCTTCTGCAAGCACTTTGGACCTTGCTTGGTCTGACTTCAAACAAGAAAGCGGTTGGGGTGTAACTGTTCCTCAAGCTTCTTACTTGACAATGATTGCAGCTGTTAAGGTTAAATTCTCCGGTAAGGCTGGTACATCTGGCGACTTCAACATTATTCAAGTTGGTGAAAAAGGTGCTTGCGGTAATGTCGTTAACGCTATTTCTGCTCCAGTTGCAGCTTCCTCTGTTAAGGCTATGCTTTCTGGTCGTACACTTTCCTTCTCCGGCATCAACTCCGTTGCTGCTGCTGAAGTCATCAACCTCCAAGGTCAAGTTGTTTTGAAAGGTGCTGTAAGCGCTTCTTCTTCCTTGAACCTTGCTTCTCTTGATGCAGGCGTTTACATGGTTCGCGTTGCTGGTAAAGCTGTGAATCATAGTCAAAAGATTGTTCTTAAGTAATTTTTGAACATTCTTAAAAAAGAGACGACTTTTAAGTCGTCTCTTTTTTTATTGGCTGAAAGGTTTTTAAAGAAAAAAGTAAAATAGGGTTAGCAATGTGCAAATTTAAGTGATTTAATTAAAAATCTTGTTAAAAAAGATTTTTTTACGCTTATAAAGGGTGATTTTTTTTGAACTCTATATATATTAAGCAGAAATAAAATTTTATTGAGGCCTTTTATGAAAACAAAATTTTTGATGCCATTACTAGCGAGTTCGTTTTTGTTGCTTGCTACGGCGTGTACTTCTAGCGATTCTTCTGAAGATTCTACACCTACAAATCCGCAACCACCATCTGCTGAAACACCTGTAGATCCTGGTCAAGGCGGTGGGAGTGCTGCTCCAGTTCCTGTTATGCCAAGTTCTGTTTCTGACCCTGCTATTACACAGAATCTTTATGCTGCCTGGAAAGCAGGTTCTTATGTGTCTGCTGCAGATGAAGCGGCTAAATACCCATCTCTTGGTGCAGAATTTAATGAAATTTTTGGCCCTTATATAAATGCGGGTAGAATGCCTGGTCGTGTTATTTGGAGTACATCTAGCAATTCTAAATGTTTGATTGATGAAGCTCAAGGGACTCCAATGTATAAGCGCGGTTGTACTGTTTCCGAAGGTATCGGGTATGGTATGCTTATTACTTTGTTTCAAGGCGATATGGATGCTTACAATGCTATTTGGACATATAGCCAAGGGTATCGTAATTCTATTTATTCGGGTGGAACTGGTTTAATGCCATGGCTCACTAATACATTCCATTGGGATGTTATTGATGGCTCAAGTGCTACCGATGCTGATTTAGATATTGCTGCTTCTCTTGTTATTGCTTATTACAAGACTGGTAACCAGGAATACCTTAATGATGCATTGTCTTTGATTAATGCTATTTGGGAACATGAAATTAACCCAGCTAATTTGCTTATTTATTCTGGTGATACACCAATGTGGCATACAGCAGACCCTGCTTACAACTTGAGCTATTTCTCACCAGTTGCTTTGCGTTTGTTTGCTATGGTTGACCCAAACCACAATTGGACTGGTGTGCTTGATGCAATGTATGCTTATATGCAGAAAGTTCAAGCTGCTGGTACTGGTGTTTTCCCTGACTGGAGTAATGGCGCTGGTGTAGCTGTAAACCCAGATAATGGTTCTGCAGATAAGACTTATTGGTTGTTTGATAAGGAATCTGTACGTATTCCATGGCGTATTGCTTGGGATTACTATTGGTTTAAAGACGAACGCGCTCTTGCTGTTTTGAATACACTTCAATCTTTTATTTCTGCTAAGAGTAATGGTGACCCAGCTCAAATTCCTTCTGTGAACTATTCTTGGAATCCAACTATTGGAGCTGATAAATCAGGTAATGCTTTGCCAATTCAATGGCGCGGTGCTTGGTGCTTGACTGGCATGAATGGCTCTCAGGGTTGGCTTGATGCTTGCTTAGCGATTTTCAACCAAGAACCTATGCAAGTGACTAATGGAAGCTACTTCTCTAATATTTTGCAGATGATGTTTAGTCAGCTTATGAATGGTTATTATACTAAGCCGTTCTAAGTTTCTGTAACTTGATAAAAAACGCCTTGTTTTACAAGGCGTTTTTTATTGCGAAAGTGAATTTTGGGTTTGTCTTAGAAATTTCTTTTTTTATATATTCCAACTGATGTATTCTGATTCTACATATAGCGATTCTTTGAAAGTAGATTTGCAAGAGGTTTCTAATGTTCCAGAAATTTCTGTGAATGCATTTTTGTCTAGCGAAAATGTTTCTGTAGGGGATACTTTGACTTATACAGTTGCTCTTTCTGTTGACGCTCCTGTTGTTTTGCCTGTTATTGCACAAAGTTCTGTAAATGCGAAAGGGATTTCTCAAGAGAGTGTTAAACAAGTGTCTTCAAGAGAAATTTCACAAGGGAAAACTATTTCAAAAGTAGAGTTTGTTTATACACTTTCTGTGAGTGATACTGGAAATTTATCTCTTCCTAAACTTTCTTTTGCTATTCCACAAGGTGATTCTTTGCCTTTGGTTATTCAATCAGAACCTTATTCATTTTATGTAGAATCACCATTTAATCCGTTGCCTTTTTTGGGTGGTTTGTTTTGTGCGATTGCTATTGTGTTAGTTGCTTTTTTGAAAAAGAAAAAGCAAGTTAAAAAGCGAGTGTTGTTACAAAAGCATAATGATTTAAAAGATGTTATTATAAACGATATGCTTGTTTTGAAGGCAAGAGTTTCTGTTGCTGATAGCCGAGAATGGCTGCAAAATCTTGAACAAGTGTTTGATAATTTTTCTAAGTTGCGTGTGGGTGAAACGAGTTTTGTGAAAGCGGTTCGTTTGAAAAAGATTTCTGATGGAGATTTTTTGGTAAAGCTTTTTGACGAGGCTCGTTATGGTGGCACTAAAAGAGATGTTTTTGAGCTCAGAGAAATATGGAAAACTGCTGTTGCTTTGATGAATTTAGAAGAAGATTTAAAACAAGTAGAGGATAATTAAAGGGAGATTCTATGGATATTCAAGAACTTTCTGAAAAGATTAAGGATAAAAGCGTTTTTTGCGCTAATTTGCTTCGAGAAGTTGAAGGGACTGTTATTGGTCAAAAACCAATGGTGGAAAGTATTTTAACAGGTATTCTTGCTGGTGGGCATGTGTTGCTAGAAGGTTTGCCTGGACTTGCTAAAACGACAGCGGTGAAAGCTTTTGCGGATGCTTGTAAACTTGATTTTAAAAGGATTCAGTTTACTCCAGATTTACTCCCGGCTGATCTTTTAGGGACAACTATTTATAATGCAAAGGAAGCGCGTTTTGAAACGCGAAAAGGTCCTCTTTTTGCAAATCTGATTTTAGCTGATGAAATTAACCGCGCTCCTTCAAAAGTGCAGAGTGCTTTGCTTGAAGCGATGCAAGAAAGAACAATTACTATTGGCGATGAGTCTTTTAAGTTAGATGAACCGTTTTTGGTGCTTGCGACGCAAAACCCGATTGAACAAGAAGGAACATATCCTTTGCCTGAAGCACAAGTGGATAGATTTTTGCTGAAGGTGAAAGTGGGTTACCCTGGTAAATCAGATGAAATGCGTATTCTTGAAGCGGTTAGTGGAAGTGGTTTGAGAACACCTGCTCAGGTTGTTTCAAAAGAAGAAATTTTAACAGCCCGTTCTCTTGTGCGCGATGTTTATATTGATGAACGTGTTAGAGAATATATTGTAAATCTTGTGTTAGCCACACGCGACCCGGCAAGTATTAAGAAAGCGGAATTGATTGGTTTTATTGAAGTGGGCGCTTCGCCACGCGCTTCTATTGGTCTTTCTCAGGCGGCAAAAGCTCATGCGTTTATTCAAGGTAGAGCTTATGTAACGCCAGAAGATGTGAAAGCGGTTGCAATGGAAGTGATGAGGCATCGCTTGGTGCTTAGTTATGAAGCAGAAGCAGAAGAGATTTCTGCAGAATCTATTGTGCAGAAGATTCTTGATTCTGTGGAGGTGCCATAAGGTAATGTTTTGCGTTAGTTGCCCGGAAGGCGGCGCGTTAGCGCCGGTGCCAAAGGCACCGACCAGAGGGTAGCCTTAGAGGGGAACGGCCGAGACACTCGGCAACGCCCAATGAAAAGAGAAGAAGATGCTTTCAAAAGAAGTCTTTAAAACGGTGAGCCGGATTGAACTTTCTGTGAAAGGAAAGCTCGATGCGGTGATGACCGGAGCGTATCATAGTTCTTTTAAAGGGAACGGGATGGAGTTTAGTGAAGTCCGCGAGTATGTTCCTGGCGATGATGTGCGCTCAATTGATTGGAATGTGACGGCTAGAACTGGGACTCCGTATGTGAAGAAGTTTGTGGAAGAACGCGAACTTTCAATGCTTTTGATGGTGGATGCTAGTTCGTCTTCTGAATTTGGGAGTGGTTTACAGATGAAGGGCGAGGCGATGGCCGCACTTACGGCTTTGCTTGCTTTTGCAGCGATTAAGAATAATGATAAAGTGGGACTTTTGATTTTTACAGATCAAGTGGAACGTTTTATTCCGCCTGCTAAAGGCAGAAAACATGTGCTGCGCCTTGTGCGAGAAATTCTTTATTTTAAACCAGAACATCATGGGACAAATTTGCAAACGGCTCTTGAATATGCTGGGAAAATTCTTTCTAGGCGCTCGGTGGTTGTGGTGATGTCTGATTTTTTGGATTCTGGTTTTGATAATGCGTTTAAGGTTTTGCGTAAAAGACATGATGTGCTTGCTGTTGCAGTGAATGATGTGAGAGAAACGGAATTGCCTCCTGTCGGGCTTGTTGAATTAGAAGACCCTGAAACGGGAGAGACTCTTTTGGTGGATACTGGCGACCCTTATTTTCGTGAGAGTTTTATGCGTGAAGCGAAAAGGAATGCTAGGGAAGTGGCTGAACGGTTTGCGCGAATGTCTGTTGATTTTGTGCGTATTTTGGTGAAAGAGAATTTTCAGGATACGGCGGCTCCTTTGATTGAACATTTCAGGAGAAGAGCGAGGGAAGCTAGATGAGAATTTTGTTTTTGCTGTTTGTTTTTTTAGGTTTTGCTTTTTCTCAAGATGTGAGTGTGAAAGCGGCTGTGAGTGCATCACAGGTTTTTATCGGAGATGTTTTTGATTATAAAGTGGAAGTGGTGACAAAGGAAGGAGCTAGTGTTGTTCTTCCGTCTTTTGTCGGGAATTTGGGTAGTTTTGAAATTCGTGATTTGAAAACTTCTGAAGAGAAATTGAAGGATGGTTTGGTTAAAACTATTCATAGCGCTGTTTTGAATACTTTTGTGAGTGGGGATTTTGCTTTAGCGCCACAAGAAGTTCAAGTTGTTTTTGAAGCCGATACGGTTGTGACTTTGACTGACCCCGTGGCTATACGTGTTTTGCCAAGAACGACTGAAGCTGATGTGGATATTTTAGATGCTGAAGGCCCTGTGTCTGTGCCTGGTACGCCGTGGTATGTGTTTGTTCTGATTGCTTTAGGTGTGCTTCTTTTGGCTCTTTTGTTTGTGTTCCTTTGGAAATATCTGAAAAGAAATGTGGTTGAAAAAGTGTTGCCGCCTTATGAAGAAGCGATGCTTGCTCTTTCTATTTTGCGAGAAAAGAAAATTGCTGATTCTGATCAGGGGCAGTATTTTATGGAGTTAGGTTTTATTGTTCGCCGGTATGTGGAAAAACGATTTAAAGTGGATATTTTAGATGCGACGGTTGCTGAGTTGAAACAAAGAATGTCTTGCGTTGCTGGACTTCCTGAAGCGTTTAAAATGGGGGTGGTTTCGCTTGCTGTGGAAACAGAACCCGTGAAATTTGCAAAAGTGAATCTTGAAAAAGATAGAGTTTTGCATTGGGAAAATTTTGCTTTTGAATTGTTAGAAAAAACAAAGCCTGTTCCTGAAGAAGAAAAGAAGTCAGGAGAAAAGAGGTAAGCGGTTTATGGATATTTTTGGTTATCATTTGCATAATCCTGAAGCGTTGTTTTTGTTTGCTTTGGTGCCTGTGCTTGTTGCCGAATACATTTACCGTATGCGTAAACGTAAGAGTACAATGAAGTTTCCGGCTTTGGGGATTGCAAAGAAAGTGCGGTCTGGGACAAGAGTGAAATTTAGGCATATAGTGCCTTTGCTTCGTTTGCTTGCGATTTGCTGTTTTATTGTGGCGCTTGCAAGGCCTCAGAATGCGACAGAAGTTGAGTATTCTTCTTCTGACGGTGTGGATATTATGCTTGCACTTGATGTTTCTGGGTCTATGATGACGCTTGATATGCTGATGCCTGCTGATAGAATGAAATTGGGTGTGATGAATGCAGAAAAGGTTTTGAAGTCTGGAGAGTTTTGGGATTTTAGTCGCTTGGGGTATGCGAAAAAAGTGATTTCTGATTTTATTGGAAAAAGAACAAGTGATAGAATAGGTCTTTCTGTTTTTGCTTCACGTTCTTTTACGATGTGTCCTTTGACTCTTGATTATGGTTCTTTGCAAGAAATTTTACTTTCGGTTAATGATTCTTCGGCTTCAGGGAGTGGAACTGCGATTGGTGATGGACTTATGACGTCTGTAGCGAGGTTAGAAAAGTCTGATGCAAAGTCTAGAGTGGTTGTGCTTTTAACTGATGGCCGTGATAATGCGAGTCTTGTGCCACCGCTTCATGCGGCGGAAGTGGCTAAGGCTCTTGGGGTGAAAGTTTATACGATTGGAGTGGGTAAAAAGAGTGGTAATATTTTGGCTTTTCAGCAGAATCCTTGGACTGGAGATATTTCTTGGGGAGAACGTGAAATTACGCCAGAAGAAAGTGTAGATGAAGATGTTTTGAAAGGAATTGCTGAAAAAACAGGTGGAAAATTTTATCGGGCAGAAAATAAAAAAGAACTTGAAAATATTTATGAAGAAATTAACCAGCTAGAAAAAACAGAGATAGAAACGGTTGTGTATGCACGCTATGCTGAATTGTTTTACCCCTGGCTTTTGGCTGGAGCTTTGTTGATTTTCTTAGAATTGCTTTTGGCGAATACTCGATTTGTGCGAATACCTTAAATAATTGTTAAATTTCTTTTAGATATTTAATTGGAGGCTTTATGAAAAAGTTTTTGTTTTCTCTTTTGGGTGTGGCTTGTTTAGTTGCATGTTCGGATAGTGATTCTTCTTCATCACCTGGTTTTGCGATGGATGATTCTTTTGAAATAATTATTGATAAAGCTACTTATGAATATATTATTGATAAAGAAGATACTATGATGGTTGTTTATAATGCCGTTTGTAAAGAAGGAACTTTGGGAAATTTAGTTTGGACGGAAAAAGTAGAGGAGGGAGATACTCTTCAGGTAAGTTTTAATTCTAAGAAAAAAATAGTTTCTACAAAAAATGCTTCTGATGAAGAATGGAGCAAATTTGATTATGAAGGTTCTGTATTTCCTTTAGGTCTTTGGAGAGAAGTTGATGATGCTATAATGCAATATGGAATGAATTTTACAAATAAAAAAGAATTGCAATTCGTGTTTGGATATAGTGGTTCTTGCTTTTTAGAAGATTATTATAAAGCTTATGAAGAAGAATCTGAACTTGAAGATACAGAAACTGAAGAAATGGAATCAATGATGCCTGCAACTGAATTTGAAGTGAAAAATTGCGCTGAAGTTACAATGTATGATGGTTTAGTAACAATGAAAATAGAAAGTTTGAAAGAATCTTCTGGAAATATAAGTATGATTTACAAAGAAAAAAAATGTCCGATTTCTTTTTCTCTTCGTTATGCTAAAAGTGAAAGCGATTGTAAAGCCGCCTATGATGAATTTTTGTTAGATAAAGAAGCAGAAGAGTTTTATTTTGATGATTATTCAGTTGTTTTACAACAAGATGAATATTGTATTGCAGAATTAATGCTTGCTTTACATAAAGATTTAGGTGTTCCTTTGTCAGAAGGCGTTTTACAAGGAAAGGTTGTAAAATTTGCAAAGACTTTAGGAAACCTTTCGAGATGATTTCTTGTTAATGTTTTTATGAACCGCAGCAATCTGCGGTTCTTTTTGTATAAAGTTTCTTTTTTGCATTTCTCTCTTGTCTGAGTTTTTTTCTTTGGTTATGTTCGTTAAAAAGAGAGGATTTTATGAAAAGAAAAATATGTTTACTTTTGTTTTTTGCTTTGGTTTTAGGTTGTTCTGAAGAAAGTTCTTCTGGGACATCTGGACTTGCAAATGAAACTAATTTAATTGCTGATAAGGGTGAATTAGTTTATGATTCAAGTGATTCTGTTTTGACTCTTATTTTTCCAGTTTGTAGAGAAAATGCGGCTGGAAATTTGGTGTGGCAAAAACAAGGTGAGTTAGCTTCTTCTAAAAAAGTGTTGGTTATAAAGAATTATAATCCGTTAAAAAAGACGGCTCGCTTGGTTGAGTTAGGTGAAGACGATTCTGAACTTTATCGTTATGAAGGGAGTTATTTCCCGTATGGCCTTTGGAAAGAAGAAAGCGATGTTTCAGATGTAGTAATAGATGCTTTTTGGTTTGATGAAAAAGAAGGCTTTAAAGATGTGGAAATTTATCGAGGGGATTGTTTAGCAAAGGATTTGTTAGAAGAACTTGAAGATGAAATGGATAACGGGTTTGGAATAGATGATTTGAAATACAAGAACTGTTCGGAATTGACTTTCTTGAATGGCAACGGTTTGTTGAAAATACGAGATTTTTCTTCGGAAGTTCTTCAGTTGGCTTTGTCTTATGATAAAATAGCTTGCGATTTTTCACTTAAAAAACGTTATGCTGTTTATGAAGAGGATTGTAAAGCGGCTTATGAAGAGTATTTAGTTGATGATTTAAGTGATGAATATTTTGAGTTTGACGATTATGATTTAGAATTTGAAGGTGATGAAGATTGTTTTACAGAGTTAATGTTGAAAATATATGTGCATACTCTTTTGGAATAAGTTTTTAAAAGCGTTGTCGGAATGCTCTATAGAAGGGGTAGAGAGCAACAACGTGCGAACGAGGGGAAGGCTTTCCCCTTTTTTATATTTTTTAAGAAAAGCCATTGAATTTAGTGAATCTAAAATTGTATATTCGTTCTCAAATCTTGGAGATTTGAATGAGATTTGCTGAACCTGTTTTTTTATGGGGTCTTTTTTCGATTCCTTTTTTGGCTTGCTTGTTTTGGCTTGCTTATCGTAGAAGGCAAAAACTGGCAGCACGTTTTGTTTCGCTTTCAATGTTGCCTAAGGTCGCAACATCTCTTTCGCCGTGGCGCCGCTTGATTAAAACGACTTTGATTTTATTTGCTGTTGCATTTTTGTTTGTGGCTCTTGCTCGGCCACAATGGGGAATGAAAATAGAACATGTAGAACGTAAAGGCCTTGATTTGGTGCTTTTGCAAGATGTTTCTCTTTCTATGCTTGCTGAAGATGTGAAACCAAGTCGATTGGTTCGTTCAAGACATGAAATTTCTGCTTTTTTAAGTTCTTTGACTGGAGACCGTGTGGGGCTTGTTGCCTTTGCTGGAGAAAGTCGTGTTCTTGTTCCTCTTACACTTGATTATGGAACTGTGCAAATGATGCTTTCGGAACTAGAACCAGGGTATTTGTTGCCTGGAACAAATTTAGAAAGTGCTATTCGTGAAGGCATGAAACTTTTTAAAAGCGCCAAAACGGCAGGTAAATTTTCTGTAATGGTTTTGATGTCTGATGGAGAAGAATTAGAAGATTCTGCAGTTCTTGCGGCAAAAGAAGCTAGTGAAGCAGGGATTAAAATCTATACGATTGGGATTGGGTCTTTAGAAGGCGTTCCTATTCCTCTTCAGTCGGCAAAAGATGGTGAACGCTATAAAAAAGATAGACAAGGAAATATTGTAACAACTCGGCTTGAAGAAAGAACTTTGCAAGAAATTGCGGCTGTTTCTGGTGGCGCTTATTTCCATGATTCACCAGGAGAGTTTCAATTACAGAAAGTTTTGACAGAAATTGCAAATCTTGAAAAGAAAGAACATGCAAGTGATCAAGCAGAAGGGTATCATGATAGATACCAAATCTTTTTGGCGATGGCTGCGTTATTGTTTTTAATAGAAGCGTTGCTTTCTGAACGAGGAAGAAAACGTAAAGCTTTGAACGGGAGGTTCTCGTGAAAATAGCTGTTTTTGTATTGTTGAGTTTTGCTTTGTTATATGCTTCTCCTGTTTCTGAAGGGAATAAACTTTTTGCAAATGGAGATTACGGTAAAGCTCTTGAAAGTTATTTGTCGGCACGTAAAGAAACCCCAGCTGAACCAGCGTTGTTTTATAATATTGGGACTTGCCAGTATATGCTTGGGAATTACGAAGAAGCGATTAAGGAACTTGAGCCTGCTGTGCGCTTTCCTGATTCTTCTTTAGCGGCAAAGGCTGCTTATAATTTGGCAAATGCTTATTTTCGTTCGGGCGAAAAAGCTGAAAGTGCAACGAAAATAGAAGCATGGAGACAATCTATTGCTTATTTGAAAAAAGCGATAGAACTTGTCCCAAATTATGAAAAAGCCAAAAAGAATATAGAGATTGTTCAAAGGCGTTTAAAAGAAGCTCTTGATGAACAAAAAAACGAGCAACAAGAAAATGACCAAAATAAACAAGATGAACCAGAAATGAGTGAAGCTGCGAAAGCGGCTTTGGCAAGGGCTTTACAATTTTGTAAAGAAGGAAAATATGCGCCAGCTAAAGAACTTTTAGAAAAAGTGGTTGCTGAAGATGCTACGGCTTCTAAATTACAAAGTTATGTGCAACGTATTGATGATGTTATAGAAATTCAAGCCGGGAGAAAACCGAAAGCGAAAATAGATGCTTCTAACGTTGACAATGATTTGGAGGTTATCTAATGAAACGCTTGGCTTTGCTTTTAATGGTTGTTGTTTCTATGGCTTTTGCAAAAACGGCTTCTGAATATTATAAGGAAGCATCGTTCCTTTATATTGAAAATCGTTTGCCTTCGGCAGAAATTCTCTGTGAAGAAGCTTTAGCAAAATACCCGCAGGATCAAAAACTGCAAATGCTTTTAGATAGAATCCGTGAAGCAAAAGAAGAACAAAAAAATCAGAATCAAAAAAATAATTCAGAGAATCAAAAAGATGATTCTGAAAAAGACAAAAATCAAGACGAACAAAATCAGGATAATCAGTCAGGTAATGAAGATAAAGAAAATGAAAATTCTTCTGAAAGTTCGTCTTCAAATGGAGAAAATCAAGGCGAAAATAAAAATGAAAACGAGAATAGTTCAAGTGCAGGAATGGAGGAAAGTTCTTCTTCTGAAAGTTCAGAAGGACAAAACAATAATGAACCATCTGGTTTGAGTTCGTCTTCGGCGGGTGGAGAAAATCAAGAACAGCCAGAAGCTTATCCAGGGCAAATGACGCCAGAAGAAGCTTCGCAATTATTGAAAGATTTTGATGAACAGAAAGGTGAACGTAAACCCTGGCGACCTGTTCGTGGACAAGCTTATCCAGAAAAGGATTGGTAACTTTTGGAAACTCTCCGTAACATAGCGATTCTTGCTCATGTCGATGCTGGCAAAACCACTTTGTCGGAGAGGATTCTTTTTACAGCTTCTGAAATTAGAAGGCCTGGAGATGTTGAAGATGGCCTTGCTACGATGGATTATTTAGTGGAAGAAAAAAATCGTGGCATTACAATTGAAGCTGGTATTGCACATTTTGTTTGGCGGAAAATCTGGTTTAATTTTATTGATACGCCAGGGCATATAGATTTTGGAGCAGAAGTTGATTCGGCGTTGTCTGCTGCTGAATCGGCGGTTCTTGTTGTTTCTGCATCTAGTGGTGTTGAAACGCAGACATTAACGGCTTGGAGAAAACTACAAGCACATTCTTTACGAACCTTTGTTTTTATCAATAAATTAGACAATCCAGATTATTCGTTAGATGACACATTATTAAGTATAGAAGAATCCTTTAATGTGCGACCTATTTTACTTTCTATTCCAGAATATAAAAATGGAGAATTGGTTTCTGTTTTAGATGTTTTAAGTAAAACTCGTTTGATTCATGATGATTTAGGTAAAGAAATACCAGAGAAATTTTTACCTGGCGAAGAACCTGAAATTTTAAAAAAATTTTATGCAGAGGCTGTTGACTTTGCGTCTAATGTTGATGATGAGGTCCTAGAAAAAGCTCTTTCGAATGAAGAAGTTTCTCCGCAATTGCTTATACAAGCTTTAGAAAAATTAGTAGCTTCTGGTAAGTATATTCTTTGTTATGCTGGTTCTGCAAAAAAGAATTTTTCTGTACGAAGCTTAATGACTTCATTGTCGTTTTTTGCGGCACCTTGCCCCTCGTTAAATAGTTCAGAACTAGGGTTAGTTTTTCGTTTGCGCTATTTTCATCATGAAGGTGAAGTAGCGTTGTTTCGAGCCCATACTGATTTAAAAAAAGAAAGCTTCCCAGAAGGGTTTGAATTTTTTAGAATGCGAGGGAATTTGCTTTTGCCTGTAAAAGAAATAAGGCAAGGCGATATTTATGCACTAAAGGCTAAAAGAGTTTTAGAATTAGGTGAAGTTATTTCTTTGCAAGGTGAAAAATTACGATGTGCTTTGGATTTTAGTGGGCATTATCAACCACTTTTACAAACACGTTTAGAATGTTTAGCCGAAGAAGATTTTACAAAAACGAAAAACGCAATTGCAACGCTTTTACGGACCGACCCTTCTTTTAAAATTGATTATAAAGAAGAAACTGGAAACTGGATTGTTTATACTGTAGGTGAAGTGCAATTAGAAGTTTTGCTTTCTAGGCTTGAACGAGAATTTAAATGTAAAGTTTCTGCTGGAATGCCAGAAGTCACTTATCAAGAGCGATTAAAAGAGCCGATAAAAAATTTTTTTAATAAATGTTGTCTTGGTCCATTTGAAGCATCGGTAGAATTTTCTGCAGAAGATAAAGGTGACTTTTCAAACAATGAAATTTTGATTTTAGGTTGTCCAGAAAGAGACTTGCCGATTGTCTCTGAAGCTTTGCAAGAATTGGCTAGAGAAGGAGTTGTCGGGAAAGGTAAACTTTGTGGGTGTCGAATTAAAGTGGATTTTTTAAATGTTTCTGAAAATGCTCCTCTTTCTGTTTTGCAAAAAGTTTGTACTGATGCGTTTAAATTAGCGATTTTACCCAAGAATATTTCTGTTTATGAACCGATAATGGAAGTTTTTGCTGAAAGTCCTGCAAATTATGCCGGAGCTCTTACGGGAGATATTCATTTTAGGCAAGGGAAAATTTTATCCATTTCAGGTGATGGTAATATTCACTCTTTTTATGCTGAAGTGCCTTTGAAAAATCTTTTTGGCTATGCAACAGCGGTTCGCTCAATTTCACGAGGAACCGCTATTTACAGCATGCGCTTTTTAGAATATAGAGAAATAAAAGATTAATACAAATACCACTCCCATTCAAGAATTGATTTCGTATTTTCATAATCACTTTGTTTTACGACATCGCCATTCTTTAAAGTGCCTATGTTTCCACTACCATAACAATACTTGGAAGATAAATTCTGGTTTCCTAATATTCCATCGTCATCAATAATTATAGGGCAAACATATATAGTAGCCACTCCTGCAGCAATTGTCAATGGCGGGGCTTCAATTCTAACATCCCATTCAGTTACATTATCCCAATCAGTTAACTGTTCTGTTTTTAATGATTGTAAAGTATCTCCATCATTATTAATAGTATAAACTGTAAATGAAATCTCAGGGTCTCGGTTTTCGCCAATAGTCTTATTTTGTTTGTAATAAGTTAATGTAAGAACCATCTCTTTTTCTTCTTCTGTTTCGTTGCTAGTGTATGAACACTGATACCCATAATAACTACAACAGTAAGAATTAGGATAAGAACTTATACCTAGACGGCATTTTTCAGATTCAGAAACTGATGAACTGGAATAAGAGTTGCCATAATAATACGAACTGCTTGAATATTTTTTCGATGAACTACTATAGCCGGGGGGGGATCCTGCATCTGAACAATCAGTAATGGAGGTACAAGATGAACTGCTACTGTAATGATATTCTTCTTCTAAAGAACTTACTGGGCTTTCATCAGCGCAAGCCATTAAAAATGTGAACGTTAATGCGGATACTACCCAAGAAATATTTTTATTCTTTTTCATATAACCTCCTAAAATGCAAAGTCTAGACTAAAACGATTTGTGACATCTTCATCATAATCAAATTCATAACCGGAGCGCCAACCAATGCCACTTATTAACCATTGGTATTGGATTGCAAAATGTTTTGTAAATTCTATACCTACACCCAAAAAGTGTAACAAGTCAATATCGCCACTTTCATAAAAGCCATCTTCTGTAGCATCGTTATATAGCCAAGAATTTTCCATTTCATATTCGAACCAACCATAAATGTATTTTCTTACGTTCAAAGAGAAACTTACAAATGGAGCAAAATATTCGGATAGAGGAATACCAAAACGCACTTCAACAGGAATTTCTGCAATAAGATTTATTTGTTCTACATCATATTCTAAATCAGAATCAACAAGATCATAATATGAAGAATAAGAATATTTTTCTTCTGTCATCGTTACGGATTCTGCCAGGGCATTGATGCCAATTTGAAAACTTCCCGCCGAATAGAAATACCAACGAGCCAAATACCCTATCCCTCCTATTATACCATCTTCATTTTCATCAAAATCTTCAAAATAGCTTTCTCTATCTAAACTACCGATATTTAAAGAAATTCCTGAATAAAAAGTTTTTTCTTTTTTATTTTCTTTTAAGTTTTTGGGTTTTTGTGGCTTTTTAGGTGTTACTTTGTTAGGGGTGGTTTGGGGTTTGGGAACTTGTTTTACAACTGGGGTTTCTTTTTTAGGAATGGCTCTGAATTCCACAATGTCTAAAGTTTCTTTACGAAGTGTTATTAGCGTTGAACATTGAGGTACATTATTACAATACTCATAAATAACTTCCGCTGTTTTTTTTGCTGTTTCTAAATAAAGTAATTTCTTTTCCATTTCTGCTTTTTTTTCGGCTGCTAATTTTTCTTCTGCTTTTTTGGCAAGTTCTGCTTGTAAAATACATTGGCATTGTTCTTCAATTTTATTGCACATTGCAATGAATGAGGTGTCTTGTATTGTTGAATTAGAATCTGTGGGGCACATGGCACAGAATTCTTTACATTCTGCATTCATCGGTGGTAAAACAATTTCTTCTTCAGGTTTAGTTATTGATGAATCTATGGTGGGTTCAGGTTTTTTGTGTTTTTCTAAATAATTTTTGAGACTGTCTTTTGCCATAGGCAATTTGGTGGAACTCATTTTTTTTAAAGTATCGGCTTCCATAAAAAATTCAAAAGCACAAAAACTTTTTTGACAGCTATCTATTAATACATCAGCAATTTTTTGTATTTGAACTTTTTTCAAAGCTAATTTCTGTTCTGCTTCAATGCGTAATCTTTCTTGTTCTGCTGCTTTATGTTCTTCTTCTAAACGAATGCTATCAAGTAGTGCTGTGCAAGAGCAAGTAGAATCAATTTTTGCGCAGGCTGCATCTTCTTGTTTTTCTTTACATTCCGTGCAAAAAGAAACGCACATCGGATTTGCGATAGCATTTGAAACAACAATAAAAAAAATAATGGTAAAAAGTTGTTTCATTTTTTCTCCTTTTAATTGGCGCCGACAATGCGATCTAATGGTTTGATTTTTTTTGATTGTGATTTTTCATCGCAAATATTTTCTTTAATGCATAAATCCATTCGAGTCAAAAAATTTTTTAGAACAAGATTTTTCTTGAAATTTCCTGGTGGATAAGAAATAGACATTAAAACAGTTCCTGATTCGCGGCGAGTAATTTCTGCCCAAAAACTATTGAGCCAGACATTTCCTTTGTCATCGAAATAATAATTGTATGAAAATGTCATGATATTTTCAGCATTTTCGTTCCCTGCAGTAGATGCTATTGAATAACCGGCTTGTAAAAGATTTGTTTGTAAGTCCATTCGCACATTGGCTGGGTCTTCGTTCATAGCTATAGCTAATGAGGAGTGTTGAGTGGGTTTTTCAGAAAGATTAAAGAAAACTTTTGGTCGTTGAACAGAACAGCCTGAAAGAAAATACGAGACTATGAGCAAAATAAAAAGTTGTTTCATGCGGCACCCTAGAATAATCCATCTTTCGGAATGTAAAAAAAAAAAACAAAAGCAAGTAAACTTTTATTTACTTAAAATAGGGCGATTTTGCTTTAAATCCTGGAAATTTTCAATTGCTGCGAAGAGTTGTGAGAAGATTACTGCGGCCATGCTCCCACAAAGCAAGTCTAGCTAGTGGTTATCTAATAATAATTTGTTACTCGCGAACTCTGAAAGAGTAAAGTAATCTGTTTGCTAGTATTCTGCTGTTTCTGTTGTTAGATGGCTTCATTTCATTCGCCATGACAAGTTTTCGTGGCTCTCGCTTGTGGGGTGTTATAGAAACCCTCTGCGCTCGGTTCTTGTCATTACGAGCCGTGCTTAATGCACGGCGTGGTAATCTCCTTGCCAGAGATCGCCACACTGCGTTCGCGATGACAAGTTGTTATTAGATGGTTTCATTTCATTCGCCATGACAATCCTACACTTGCCTCGTGGTTCTTGTCATTGCGATGGAGAGAATCGACAGAAGCAATCTCCTTGCTAACAGATGGCCACGTCGTCTTACAAGACTCCTCGCCATGACAAGTTTTCGTGGCACTCGCTTGTGGGGTTTTAAAGAAACCCGTTTCGCTCGGTCATGTCAGATTGAGCAAGCTCATCTGCCGCGACTCTCGCTTGTGGGGTTTTAGGGGCTTTTGCCCCTAGGGGAGAGGGTGGTGAGCTACGAAGTGCGAACCAGGGAGAGACTTCTCCCTTTATTGTAAAAGGTTTTGAAATAGGGTTGTTAATAAGATGTTAATATTTTGTTTTGTTCTTATTAAAAAGGTGTGCTACTTCTCTAACTGCATTAAAAATAAGCAGTTATGGATGAAAATTTTTTGTAAAAAATGCTTTTACCCTTGGATTTTTCTTGGATTTTACTAAAATTGGTGCACTATTTCGGAGAGTACCGCTTCCTATGCTGTCCGAAAAATGGTTTTCTTGACGAAGAAAATCTCAAAAAAATTGAATTTTGAAGCGATAAACCTTCTGGTGAAGAAGAGGATAAAATGGCTAAAGAACATTTTGACAGAAGCAAGCCGCACTGCAATATCGGCACTATTGGTCACGTTGACCATGGTAAAACAACATTGACAGCAGCAATTTGTACAACACTCGCTGCAAATGGTCTCGCAGACGCAAAGAA
>JAZQSE010000034.1:0-1836 GCA_045629945.1 Fibrobacteraceae bacterium | reverse complement strand
ACTGCGGTAATCAGAATCGCCATGGTTTTCAGAATCTTTATCGTTATAAGTCTTGTTCGCAGAGCCTGTACCCGGAATATCAAAGTTTTCGGCTTCAATTTTTCCTGGAAGTTCTACTGCTGAACCACCAAATGGCTCGCGAGGGATTTTTATTTGTTGTCCAACGCCTACAAGTGTCATAATACAATCTTTATTCATTGTTACAGTAACACTTCCGTCTTTAACCTCAACTTCACCTTCTCGGAGAGCATTTTTTGTTTCGCTCGTTGTGAAAACTTCAAAGGATTCAATTTTAGTACCTGGGACATTCACTGTTACTGTTTTATTTTGACCGTAATCTCTGTTAATCAAAACAACAATTACAGAATCGCCATCAGCACTTTTGTAAGCTGAAGCATACACATTTGCTTCTGGCTTTGCTGTTGCCCCAACGCGAATGGCACCAGGACGCACAAAACGAGCAAATTGAGAAAGGACATAACCACGCTTGCTGACTTTACCAATTTCATTAGATGGAATAGAAAGTTTGTTGCCAAAATCCTTTTCCATAATCAATCCATAACAACGACGGATATACCACCAAGTATATTGACTGAAATTCCCAACAACCATCGCTCTATGGATTTCATAACCCACATCTAATGCGCGGACAGTATCTAGTTTATTAACATTAGCCTGATCACCTGTATTCATTACAACACGCCAATAGTTTCCACTCCCTTGGCTTTCTGTGTAATGTTCTGTCATCCAGCGTTCTACATTTTTTTGGTCAGCAAGACTATAAGCAAAAAAATCATCACTTGTATTTGCTTCACTTGCATAAAAGTGCGCCCCTAAAATATCCCAATTTTTTAAGACGTTTGCGTCATTTAAAACTTTATTATAAAGATTTTTCTGGTAAGCAAATGATTCCGCCGAAATGACTTTTGTTCCGTGCTTTCTTAATTGATTTGCATAATCTCTGGTATAATTGTAAATTTCATCGGCACTCCAGCACGTCCATTCGCCACACCAGTCAGGCTCATTCTGGAAACTAATGGCATACAAAGGTGCCCCTTGATTTTTCATGTATTCAGCAAAACTATTCAAATGATCAGTATAAGCCTGATAATTACTTGCACTAATATGAGCGCCTCCACCTGCAAACTTAGAAGTCCATGGCGTTGCATACACAATAGCTCCACGTGCTTGCGCTAATTTAGCAACAGCAAGTTCTCTATTAAATTCACTTTCATTAGCATTTACTGGAATACGTAAAACCGTAAGTCCAAGTTGCCCATCCCCACTTCCAAAAGCAAGGTCTGCGTCAGCTTCGCTAAGGCCATTTCCGCCTTGCCAAGTATTGTGAACCATTCCACCAAAGCCACGAATGACTTGATGTTCTTCATCTAAATCCACATTGACTGTTGAGGCACAAGTTAAACTCCAAAACCCTACAACACCAACGGAGATTCCAATTTTTTTAACAATTTTTTGAATTGTCATTTTTATCTCCTTTTTTAGGAATCATTAGCGAAAAGCATTCACTTTTGCCACTTTCCCACTTGCTCTACTGCGAATTAAAGCCAAACCTTGAATACGAGCAGAGCTTTTAATTGAACCAGAAAGCCAGATTTTTGAAGCTTCTACAATACTTCTGGCTGTAAAACTGGCAACTTTTTTACCACTTAAATCAAACACGTCAAAATAACTTTCTGTATCTGGGGTAAACTTTATGCTATTTTCAATCGCTGTTGAACTTGAATCGCCGCCAATTGGTTCTGGGTCTTTAGCATTTTCACCTTTTACAAAAGTGAAATAGTCAACATCCATCCAGTCGCCAACAACTGTAAAGCG
>JAZQSE010000033.1:0-151593 GCA_045629945.1 Fibrobacteraceae bacterium | reverse complement strand
TATGGAACTTGCTCGCGGTTCTTGTCCGTAGTTCTTGTTACTCGCGAACAACTTGTCATGGCGAGACGTGTAGAATACACGGCGTGGCAATCTCCTTACCACACGGTTCTTGCCCGCGAACCTTGTCATTGCGAAGAAACGAAGTGACTGACGCAATCTGTTTGCAACCAACATTTGTTTTTGGATTACTTCGCTACGCTCGTAATGACAAAAGCCAAGATGCCGCGAGGCACAAGGCCTCTCGCCATGACAACCCTGAAATTGTCATTGCGAACCCCAACAAAATTTTCCGCGAAGCCTAAATGTGAGCCTGCCACGAGCCACACTTGTGGCGTGGTGGAAGCAATCTCATTGCCAACAGATCGCCACACTGCGTTCGCGATGACAATTCGTACTACGTTCGCGATGACAATTCGCACAAGTGCGGTTGGCGCGACGCTCGCTTGTGAAGGTTGAGTGAACCTTTCGGCGCTCGGTCATGGAAAATTAAGCAAGCTTATTTTCCGCGACGCTCGCTTGTGAAGGTTTGTTTGCGATTTGAAAATTTATTTTCAAATCACCTTTCCTTTCTTAATTTCTATATTGTTCTCAAATTAATTTTATATAGAGGTCTTTATGCCTAAACTTCGTTCTCTTACTACTATTGAAGGTCGTGAAATGGCTGGTGCTCGTGCTCTTTGGCGCGCTACCGGCACAAAAGAATCTGATTTTGGGAAGCCTGTTATTGCTGTTGTGAATAGTTTTACGCAGTTTGTTCCTGGCCATGTGCATTTAAAAGATTTAGGCCAACTGGTTGCTAGAGAAATTGAAAAAGCTGGCGGCGTGGCTAAAGAAACCGGTACCATCGCTGTCGATGACGGGATTGCTATGGGACATGGCGGTATGCTTTATAGTCTTCCTTCCCGTGATTTGATTGCTGATTCTGTTGAATATATGGCTAATGCTCATTGTGCCGACGCTCTTGTTTGTATTAGTAACTGCGATAAGGTGACTCCTGGTATGCTGATGGCAGCGATGCGTCTGAATATTCCTGCCATTTTTGTTTCCGGCGGCCCGATGGAAGCAGGTCATGTTAAAAATGAAGATGGTTCGGACAGAGCTCTGGATTTGATTGATGCGATGATTGATTCTGCAAACCCGAATGTTTCTGACGAACAGTCTAAAGCTATTGAAAATGCGGCTTGCCCTACATGCGGAAGTTGTTCTGGTATGTTTACGGCTAATTCAATGAATTCTCTTACAGAAGCTCTTGGGCTTTCTTTGCCAGGGAATGGTACTATCGTTGCGACACACGCTGAAAGAAAGAAACTTTTTGAACAAGCGGGTAAGCGTATTGTTGAACTTTGTAAACGTTATTATGATGAAAATGATACTTCTGTTTTGCCTAGAAGTATTGCGACTAAGAAGGCTTTTGAAAATGCAATGCGTTTAGATATCGCTATGGGCGGTAGTTCTAATACGGTTTTGCATTTGCTTGCTGTTGCTCAAGAAGCTCAAGTCGATTTTACTATGAAAGATATTGATAACCTTTCCCGTAATACGCCTTGCTTGTGTAAAGTGGCTCCAACAGTTCATAATATTCATATTGAACAAGTGAACCGTGCTGGTGGTATTTTTGGTATTTTGGCTGAACTTGATAGAATGGGGCTTATTCATAAAGACGCCTACACGGTTCACGCTAACACAATGGGCGAAGCTATTTTGGCGAATGACTTGAAAAATAATCCGTCAGAAGATGTTAAGCAACGCTATCTTGCAGGCCCTGCTAAGCAGTTTAACCTTACGGCATTTTCACAGAATACTTTCTATGATTCCCACGATTTAGATAGAGAAAAAGGTGCTATTCGTGACGCAGAGCACGCTTACACAAAAGATGGTGGCCTTGCGGTTCTCTATGGTAATTTGGCTGTTGATGGTTGTATCGTTAAAACGGCTGGTGTTGACGAATCTATTTGGAATTTTACTGGTAAAGCTATTGTTTTTGAAAGCCAGGAAGATGCGGTCGACGGTATTCTTGGTTCTAAAGTGAAAGCTGGTGATGTGGTGATTATTCGCTACGAAGGTCCAAAAGGTGGCCCAGGCATGCAAGAAATGCTTTATCCAACGAGTTACCTCAAGAGTATGGGGCTTGGAAAGTCTTGTGCGTTGTTGACTGATGGCCGTTTTTCTGGTGGTACAAGCGGACTTTCTATCGGACATGCTAGCCCTGAAGCGGCTAACAAAGGAAACATTGGGCTTGTTCGTACAGGTGATATTATTGAAATTGATATCCCTAACCGCAAAATCAATGTGGGCCTTACCGATGAAGAATTGGCAAGCCGCCGTCAGGAAATGGAAAGCCGCGGTGCTAATGCCTGGAAACCAGAAAACAGAAATCGCATTGTTTCTAAGGCTTTGCAAGCTTACGCTGCTATGGCTTCTAGCGCCGATAAAGGTGCTGTTCGAGATTTATCGCTTATCGGCATTAAATAATTTTTCTTTAAAAAATTATTCTTGCAAAAAATCCTCCGAGCAGTCGGAGGATTTTTTGCAAGAAGTTTATTTTCCTAATCTTATCTGGAATACATCTTGCCCAAAACGAATCAAATAAAAACCAGAACGTATTTGATTTAAACGGATTACATTTCCATTCCCTTTTAAAATGGCAATACCATTTGCATCAAACAAAGTCCAATTTTCATTTTTCAAGAACCTGATTTCGTTATTCTTTTTATCAAACCATAAAGTCTTTTTCAACTCTGTTGGTTTTAAAGCCAACGAGGAATCTTCTTTTTGCGTATTATCCTTAAACAAAATATTGCCGATAAGCAATTCAGAACCAATCCCACTTGCTGTTAAAACAAAATCTTCTATTCCAGAAATATCCTGCAAATCAGAGCATTCTACTTCTGTCCAGGTTCCATTTTCACAACTTGCCGGGATAGAACATTTTGAAATTTCATCGCCTGTTTTTGAATTTTTTCGTAAACTAATTACACCACCTGCACATTGTTTTAATTGTAGATTCACTTTTTTACTTTTTAAAGAATCTGTAATAATATTTTCAAATAGTGCATACCCACCATCTTTAATTGCAAATTCATCTTTTTCTGTTAAACGCACCCGAATTCCATTATCAAATCCATTTGCCGGAAGTGTATCTCTTATAACACGTAAAAAATCTATTCTATCCAATTCCGCAAAATTTTCATTTGGTTCTATTTCAATAAAATTTCCTCCTCGTTTCAATGTGGCTGGAATCATAACGGTTGAATTTTCAGGAAATGTTCCCCATGCTCCTGTTTTTGGAAGAAAAATTATTTGTGTTTTACCATTTATCGTCATTTTATGACTTGCATCTGATTCGCTACCGTTTGCATAACGATAACGCAACAAATACTCCCCTGCTTGCATAATATTCATTGGCAAACGAATCTTGGTTCCACTCGTATTGATGTAAGCCAGATATTCTCCATTAGAAGCGTTCACACTACTTGTAATAACCAAATCTCCAGAGACCCCACGAGTTAAAATGCCATGTTCAACTTCTGCACTCAAATAACGACCTAAAAAAGGTTGTCCCATTTCTGCCCAATTATCATCTGTAAAAACAACATCCCGTACATGAATATGATTAAACTTATCGCCTGCATTGTCATAATAATGGTGAACAAAACGCACTCGATTTAAATCCTGAAAAACATCACCACCACCTGGACCATAATAACGTCCATAACGTTCAAGCAAAATAGTTCCACCATCTTTTGCTAAATCTTTGCCATTTCTATCTATGTATGGCCCTGTCGGAGAATCGGCTCTACCCATTGCCGTTTTGTATGTACTTTGTTCAATATTTTCACCTTGTTGGCAACAAATGTCCCAAGCTGTAAATAAAAAATATTGCCCATTATGTTCTATAAAACTCGGGCCTTCAACAGCCCCACCACTTGCAGAAGTTGTTCTTCTGGCAACATTGTAAATAGTCTTATCTGAACTTGATTGTTTACCTGTCAAAGGGTCTAATTTTATTACCTGAATACCTAACCCGAAGGAACCAAAAGCCATCCAGTACTCACCATTTACATCACGCATTACATCAGCATCAATCGCATTGTACTTATCTGTCAGAACAGAATGAATAATTTCCCCTTCATCTTTCCAACCATAATCTGCACTCATCGGGTTTGCAGATGCACTTACTAAATAACCAATTCCCGAAGAACGTTTTCCAAATACTGAACCCGTGTAATAAGCCCGAAAATCATTTTCACCAAACTGAAAAAGATCAGGAGCCCATATATCTTCTACTCCATTATTGGTAACATTTTTCAGCCATGCTGGAATTTCATTCATTGCCCGGCTATGCGTTTTCCAGAGCAAAGCATCTTCAGAACTATACGCTGTCATCATATTGTTAGTGACCATAAGCGTATAACCATCTTCGTGACGTACAATACTAGGGTCGTGCCCTGGCTGTAGCGGATCTTTTGCAAACCAATCAACAGCAAAGGCATTTAATGCCAAAAAGAGCATTGTAGAGACACATACAATTTTTCTTTTTCCCATTTTTTCTCCTTTAAAAAAGCCCTGCACTCTATAAACCCAAACTACAACAAGAGAACTTAGACAATCTGTCATAGTCAATCAACAGGGGTTTTCTCCAAACACTTGCACATAATGTAAAAATTAATTGTCCCCCCTAAATTTGCTTTTTCAAAAATATATTTCAATTTGCATTACCTATATTTTGCCCGATGAATCAAGAACAGGATTATTTTCCGACAAAAGCTTATAAACTTGCATCTGCAAAAATGCAAGCTTTATTGAATGGAGAACTCAAACGGCTAGAAAAACTCGGGCCGCTTTCTGTTGAAGTTTGTAAAAAAACTCTCCCGGAAATAATCCAATTTACAGAACAATACCACAAAGCATTTATGAACTATTTAACCGCTGTTTTACCTCAGCACAAAAATGGCATACAATGCGGACCCAATTGTGGGAATTGTTGCAGACATTACCCTATGTCTATTGAACCTTTTGAACAAATAGCTTTTTACAACGCTATCCGAAAAAGAGAAAATTTATTTTCTATCCTGGAATCTTGTCTTGCAAGGACAAAAAATTTTGCAGAGTTATTAACAAAAAGCCTCACCAAAATTCCGCAACCAGATGACCCAGAAGAAAATGCTTTACACGCTTTTTTTGAACAAAACTTTCCTTGTCCTTTTTTATTAAAAAGCGGAAGTTGTGGTATTTACGAACATAGGCCTGTTACATGCCGTATGTATTTTAGCGAAACGCCTAAAGAATTTTGCACGGCAGAATTTTTACAGACAAAGAATAACCGGAGTTTTATTGTCTATCTTCCCGATATTATTGAAGAAACTATTGCTGACATTTCTCGTTATTATGAAAATCTAAACTTATCAGAATCTCTTTACGAAGGTATTCTTGAACTCAACTCACTTGACGGAGAATTGTTTGTATGAACGATGAACAACTCGAATTATTCCCGTCTTTTCGTAAAGCAGAAATTACTGTTTCTCCTGATTTTTCTGAAAAGAACTTAGTCAGTATCCGTTACAACGCAAGGCTAAAACGACAAATCCGCTGTTCTGCAAATGGCATTTTTGGAAGACCAGAACTCATTTTACCTGAATATATGAAGTCAGATGATTTTGCTAAATCTCGCGATTTAGCAGCAGAATGGGCTACTTATGTTTTACGCCGTAAAACCCAAAAAAACAAAGCGCGTATTAAAGACATTTTAAGCCGTTTTTGGCAAAGTATTGACCAGATTCTTGCTGAACGAGGTGAGACTTCTTTATACGTTGTAAATAAACTTCCTCCCATTATTTCTAAAGGGAACCACCACGATTTAGAACAAATTTTTGCTGCGGTTAATGAAACTTATTTTAATGGTAAACTCCAATGCCGCATTACCTGGAGTAACAGAACCGGCGGACAAAGTTTCCATTCTATCCGTAAAGACCCCTTTACCGGAGAATCATTTCATTTAATAAGCATTAGTCGTGGTTACGATTTTAAAAACTGCCCTTTTTTTGCTATTGCAGGGGTAGTTTACCATGAATGCTTACATATTGCTATTCCGCCAAAGCAAGGTTCAAAACGGCGCATTATTCATGGAAAAATTTTCCGACAACATGAAAAACGATACATTTATTATGATGAATGGCAAAAATGGCATAAAGAAGTTTTGCCCGAAAACATCCGCATAATGCGCAAAAAACGATAAAATACTTTTACCGTTCAAAAAGATTTTCTATTTTATCACGCATAAATTTAAACCTAAACCCAAAGGCATAAAATGGCTAAACTTTCTATTGAAGATTTAGAACTCGCCGGCAAGCGCGTGTTCATTCGTGTTGATTTTAACGTTCCACAAGACAAGGTAACAGGTGAAATCACAAACACAAAACGTATTGAAGCTGCTCTCCCAACAATCCAATATGCTTTGGATAAAGGTGCTTCTGTTGTTTTGGCTTCTCACCTTGGTCGCCCAAATGGTCAAGTTACTCCTAAGTTTTCCCTTGCTCCTGTTGCTAAAAAGCTCGAAGAACTCATTGGCCGCCCTGTAAAATTCTTGAACGATTGCGTTGGTGCAGAAGTTGAAGCTGCTTGTGCCGAAGCAAAACCAGGCGATATTATTCTCCTTGAAAACCTCCGTTTCCACATCGAAGAAGAAGGTAAAGCTAAAGACGCAGAAGGCAATAAGATTAAAGCTGATAAAGAAGCTGTTGCTCAATTCCGCGCTTCTCTCACCAAACTTGCTGATGTTTATGTTAACGATGCTTTCGGTACAGCTCACCGTGATCACTCTTCTATGACTGGCGTTGCTCTTCCACAAAAGGCAGCAGGTTTCTTGATGAATAAAGAACTCAAGGCTTTTGACCAGGTTTTGAACAACCCTCCTCGCCCATTCCTTGCTATTCTTGGTGGCGCTAAGGTTGCTGATAAAATCCAACTTATCAACAATCTTCTTGATAAAGCAGATGAAATCATTATCGGTGGCGGTATGGCTTTCACATTCAAGAAAGTTCTGAACAACATCGAAATCGGTTCTTCTCTCTTTGACGAAGAAGGTGCAAAGCTTGTTCCTGAACTTATGGAAAAAGCAGAAAAAGCAGGCAAGAAGATTATTCTTCCTGTTGATTATGTTGCTGCTGACAAGTTTGCTGCAGATGCTGCTACAAAAGAAGTCAGCGATGCAGAAGGCATTCCTGCTGGCTGGATGGGCTTAGATGTCGGCGTTGAATCTACAAAGCTTTTTGTTGATGCTATCAAGCGTGCAAAGACTATCGTCTGGAACGGCCCTGCTGGCGTATTTGAATTTGAAGCTTTTGAAAAGGCTACAAAAGCAATGGCTGACGCTATCGTAGAAGTTACTGCAGAAGGTGCTATCACCGTTATTGGTGGTGGTGACACTGCTACAGCTGCTAAGAAATACGGTGCAGACAAGAAGGTGACCCACACTTCTACTGGTGGCGGCGCTTCTCTTGAACTTCTCGAAGGCAAAGTTCTTCCAGGTGTTGCTGTTTTGACAGACAAGTAAGATTTTCTGTTAAGCATAAAAGCATCGCGATTCTTTCGAATCGCGATGCTTTTTTTGAATTTGACATTTTTTGACACTATCATAGTAATACATTTATTACTATGATTACATTTTTCCTTATTACTCTTGGAATTTTAACATTGTTTGGTTGTGGCGGGATTGATGATGCCTGCTGCATTACTCTTTTTATAAAAATTCTATTACCTGTTATTGCATTTGCCTTATTGTTTTTGTTTTTCATTATTATCTAAAACACGCTCACAGTAAGTTTCATAACAAGAGTGGCCACAAGTAATAGCCAGAAGTTACCGGTATGTGTAAAAAAATTGTCATTACATACCCAAACAGAGCTAAATAAACTTAAATCAGCTAACTATTTTTTATTAAATTTTCCCATTATGGAAACACGTTATAATTCTAAAGAAGTAGAAGCCCGTTGGCATCAAAATTGGGCTCAGAAAAATAGTTTTAAACCTAGTGGAAAAGGCGAATCTTTTTCTGTCGTAATTCCACCTCCTAATGTAACTGGAGCCTTGCATCTTGGTCACGCTTTAAACAATTCAATTCAAGATATTTTAGTGCGCTATCGCCGTAAAACCGGTCGCGATACTCTCTGGATTCCAGGCACTGACCACGCTGGTATTGCAACGCAGGCAGTTGTAGAAAAAAGACTTTTCGAAGACGAACGCAAAACTCGCCACGATATTGGTCGAGACGCTCTTATTGAACGTATCTGGAAATGGAAAGATGAATACGAAGCTCGCATTACCACTCAGCTTAAAAGTTTAGGTGTTAGTTGTGATTGGAGCCGCCAACGCTTTACCTTAGACCCGATTTGTGCAAAAGCGGTCCGCCACGCTTTCTTTAATTTATTTAAAAAAGGACTTATCTATCGCGGTAAACGCTTGGTCAACTGGGATACCAAACTCCAGACTGCTGTGGCTGACGATGAAATTTATCACGAAACTGTTAAAGGCCATTTCTGGACTTTCAAATACCCATTAGCCGATGGTTCAGGTTTTATTCCTGTCGCTACCACCCGCCCTGAAACAATTCTTGGCGATACGGCTGTGGCTGTTCACCCAAGCGATGAACGCTATGCTCACTTTATCGGAAAAACATTGAAAGTTCCTTTTGTTGATAGAGAAATTCCTGTTATCGCCGACGCTATTCTGGTAGATAAAGAATTCGGA
This sequence comes from Fibrobacteraceae bacterium, assembly GCA_045629945.1. GTDB lineage: Bacteria > Fibrobacterota > Fibrobacteria > Fibrobacterales > Fibrobacteraceae > UBA1765. The sequence goes on along the minus strand of JAZQSE010000033.1, from coordinate 142,848 downwards.
ACAGGTTCTGTAAAAGTTACACCAGCACATGACCCGAACGACTACGCTACAGGGCTTCGTCATAAGCTCCCAATGATTAACATTTTGAATCCAGACGGCACTTTAAATGAAAACGCTGGAAAGTTCCAAGGCTTAAAAGGCATGGCTGCTCGTGAAGCTGTTGTTAAAGGTCTTGAAGAATTAGAACTTCTCATTAAAGTAGAAGACCACGAAATGGAAGTTGGTCATTCGGACCGTTCTAAAACAATCATTGAGCCATATCTCAGCGATCAGTGGTTTGTAAAAATGGATGTTCTTGCCGAAAATGCAATGAACGCCGTAAAATCTGGTGAAATCAAGATCATCCCGGAACGCTATGCCAACAAGTATCTAGATTGGCTCGGCGAAAAACGCGATTGGTGCATTAGCCGTCAACTCTGGTGGGGGCATCGTATTCCTATTTGGCATACTGATGCAAGCGAAGACGAATTGAAAGCGGCTTTCTCTGGCCGTAATGACATTTACTTCTACAAGGCTGAAAATGGTGGTTACCTTGTTTGCAGTCAAGAAGAAGATTTACAGGAAAACGCTTTACCAGGCCATGTATTAAAACAAGAAGAAGACGTGCTTGACACCTGGTTCTCCAGCGGACTTTGGCCTCATTCTACAATGGGTTGGCCAGAAGAAACCGACGCCCTCAAAAAATATTACCCTACTTCTGTGCTTGTAACAAGCCGCGACATCATTACCCTCTGGGTCGCTCGTATGGTGCTCTTTAGCCAAGAAAACATGGGTACAGTTCCTTTTAAAACCGTTTATATTCACCCGAAAATTCTAGATGGTAAAGGGCAAACCATGAGTAAATCCAAAGGGAACGGCGTGGACCCAATGGATATCGAAGAAAAGTATGGTACTGATGCGCTCCGCTTTGTGATGGCAAGCCTCTGCACTGACAACCAGGATGTGCGTTTGCCAGTAAAAAAAGAAGTTCAGCCAGATGGCAGAGAAATCAACACTTCTGAAAAATTTGAAATCGGGCGTAACTTCAGCAACAAACTTTGGAACGCTTGTCGTTTCCTTTACCCACAGCTTGAACAAGCCGGTGCTCTTTCTCAAGAACTCCCGATGGATAAGGACTTGTTTACTCTCGAAGACAAGTGGATTTTGAGCCGTTTGCAAACGACCATCAAAGATGCAACTCGCATGCTTGAAGAATATCGTTTTGCTGAACTCGCTGGGTTCTTGTATCGCTTTGTATGGGACAATGTTTGTTCTAGCTACTTAGAAATCAAGAAGGCTGTAATCAATAGCGAAACCCTCACTGCCGAAAAAAAGAACGCCATGGCAATCTTAAGTTATGTGCTAAAGAATGTGCTTGATTTACTCCACCCTGTGATGCCATTCATTACAGAAGAGCTCAACAGCATTTTGTTCCAGGGCAGTGAAATGGTTATTAGCCGCGCTTGGCCAAAGGCAGACGAATCTCTTATTGACGCAAAAATTGAAACCGCTTTTGACCAAGCATTCGCCGTTGTAGAAAGCGTGCGTGGCGTACGCGGTCGTTACAACGTAAGCCCTGCACAAAAACTAACGGCCGTTGTAAATGTTGATAACGAAATTTCTGAAAATTCTGTCAATGCCTGCAAAGCTATCATTACCGAACTTTCCGGCCTTGAAACTTTGACAATTGCTGTAAAAGCTCCTAAGCCAAAGTTCAGCGCAAGTGCCGTTGTTCCTGGTGGCGAACTTTATGTTCCGCTTGAAGGAATTCTTGACCCAGCTGCAGAAATTGCTCGCCTAGAAAAAGAAATTGAAAAGGCGAGAAGTTTCGCTACTTCGATTGAGAAAAAGCTTTCTAACCAAAAGTTTGTCTCAGGAGCTCCCGAGGCGGTAGTCAACGCTGAACGAGTAAAGTTGGCTACACAGCAAGATATTATTGCCAAAAATGAAGCGGCATTGAAAGAGCTGAAGTAAAATCGTCATTGCGAATCGCCGAAAGGCGAGGCAACAATCAAAAAATAGGTTTTCCCAGAGCACCTATTTTTTATAGCCATCCCATAAAACCATACTTTATATAAAAAGGGCGGCCTTAGGCCGCCCTAAAAGCATATAACCAAGATTATTGATAAAGAGGATGTTCTTTACAAAGAGCGATAATTTCTTCGCGAATCTTTTTCAAAGCTTCTTCATCATCTCTTGCTTGAATGGTGCGATCAATAATGTCAGCCACTTTAACGCTATCTTCTTCTGTAAAACCGCGAGTAGTAATAGCTGCTGTACCAATACGCAATCCAGACGGATCAAAAGGTTTACGAGTATCAAATGGAATGGTGCTACGGCTAGTAGAAATGCCAACCTTTTCCAAAGCTACTTCTGATTCTTTACCAGAAACACCTTTAGAAGTCATATCTACAACCATAAGGTGGTTATCTGTTCCATCAGAAATAATTTTGTAACCACGTTTCATCAATTCATCTGCCATTGCTTGTGCGTTCTTAATAACATTCTTTGCATATTCCTGGAATTCTGGTTGCAAAGCTTCGTAGAAAGCAACAGCTTTACCTGCATTGATATGGTCATGTGGGCCACCCTGCATACCAGGGAAAAGGCCTTTATCAATAGCTTTGGCATATTGTTCTTTACACATAATAATTGCAGCACGTGGACCGCGCAAAGTTTTATGTGTAGTTGTTGTTACAATATCAAAATAAGGAACTGGGCTTTCAAGAGCTTTACCCGCAATCAAACCAGCAATATGAGAAATATCAGCCATAGTGATGGCGCCAACTTCATCTGCAATTTCTTTAAAGCGTTTCCAATCTAGGTTTCTGCTATAGGCCGAGAAACCAGCAAGAATCATTTTTGGCTTTTCGCGGAGAGCAATTTCACGAACTTTATCCATATCAATGCGGCCCGTTTCTTTTTCAACTTCGTACTGAACAAAGTTGTAAAGCATACCAGAGAAATTTACCGGATGACCATGGGACAAATGTCCACCGTGATCTAACTTAAGACCAAGCACTTTATCACCTGGTTTTAAAACGGCTAAATAAACAGCAGCATTAGCTGGTGAACCAGAAAGCGGTTGAACGTTCACGTGTTCGCAACCCAAAAGTTCTTTACAACGATCAATTGCCAACTGTTCCATTTCATCAATGACTTCGTTACCACCATAGTAACGCTTACCTACATAACCTTCACTATACTTATTAGTCAATACAGAGCCCATGGCTTCCATAACGGCTTTTGAAGTGTAGTTTTCTGACGCAATCAATTCAATGCCATATTCCTGACGTTCAGTTTCTTTCTGAATAATGTCATAAATAGCTGAATCTGTTTGTTGCAAATTTTTCATATGAACTCCTTGATTTGACTTAAAAATAGAAATTATTCATTTTTCAACAGAAGAATTTTCTTTATTTTCTTTGAGATTTTTCACTTCTTTTTTCTCAGAAAAAAGAGAAATCAAAACACCTGCAAGCATATAAAGTAAAACTGCCGATAAAAGACCTAAAATTTCAGACTGAGTTGCCGATGAAACCAAAAGAAAAAGAGCTATGGATAGCGGAATACAAAGAAGAAATAAAATTCCAGAAAGTTTACTATTCATAAAAATTTCATTTTCCTATTGATTTAAAATCTGGTAAAATTTGTTGGCAAGCACTATCTTGAGGTGGTTTGCGATAAATGGACAATGTCTTTTTAAAAAGGCCTTTCACAGAGGGAGAAATACTCCAGATATTACCTTTATTACATTTATCCACATCTTCTTTTAGCTTTGCTACAAAACGTCCTTTCTGAATACTGTAATCAAAAATTTCTGATTCTGGCAAAGAATCTGGCGGCACTATTTTCTGGGTTTTCCCAAAATTGGTTTTAATCGTTTGCACGTAATAAAAAGAAGTTTCTTGCAATTCCTGAGAAACTTTCTGGCCAGAAATTCCAATACAAGAACGTATTGTCACAATCAGAATAACAATCAAAACTATCACCAAAACCACTGGCAGAATTCTTTTCCAAGGCAAGTGAATCGCTTTTGTTTTCAATGATTCCTCATTTTCAGATTCTGAAAATTTCCAAAGTTTTATTTGCACTAAAAAAGAGGCACAATGCTTAGGAAACAAGAAACAAACTAAAGCAATAATAGAAAAAAGTACCCCAAAAACAATCAGTGCCGGAGACAAAATTTCTAAAAACGGCAAAACCGTTTCTTGTAAATTCTGAACTTGATTGTAGAGAACTTTATCTTCTGGAAAATTCTGTAATGCTAATTTCCCTGTGAAATTATTATAACGCAACAAAGCTTTTTGAACAAGTTCTGTTGCAACTTCTGTCAAAGAACTCACCACAAAAAATGCAGCCCAGAGTAAAGCGGCTAACACTATAAATAAGCCACCAAAAGTCCAGACAACACGTTTTACAGATAAGAACATAATAACCTAACGGGCAGCAACTAACTCAGCAGCCATTTTCTTTGCGGCCATATAGTCTGTTTTTCCGGTACCAAGTTTTGGCATATTTTCCACTTGGAACGCAAAAGATGGAATCATAAGCGGAGGCATCCCTGAAGCACGTAATTCAGAAAGAAGATCCGCCGGCATTTTATCCATGTTCTGGTAAAGAAGAACAATGCGTTCACCTTTAGCTTCATCGGCTACTGTTGTAACAGAATAATCGAAGCCATCCAAAATTTCTAAATCCTGAATAAACTTTTCTACAGCGCCAAGAGAAACCATTTCACCACCAAGTTTTGCAAAACGGCTATAGCGGTCAACAATGGTCAAGAATCCATCAGAATCGATATAACCTTTATCGCCTGTTCTATAGAATTTATTCCCATCAACCATAACAAAGGCATTCTTTGTTCTTTCCGGGTCTTTGAGATAACCTTCCATAACCTGGCAGCCACCAATCAAAATCATTCCGGCTTCGCCGACTGGTAATTCTTCGTTAGTTTCTGGATCAACAATCAAGAACTGAGTACCTGGCAAAGCCATACCGACAGTACCACTCTTTGTGTTTACCTGCATTGTTAAAAAGTCACTTAACAAAACATTTTCCGTATTCACAGAAGCAACAGGAGCTGTTTCTGTACAACCATAACCTTCAAAAATTTCTTTACCAAACTTTACGCGGAATGCTTGCTGTAATTCCGGACGCAAGCGTTCAGCACCGGCAATAATCAAACGCAAATACTTGAACACCATTGGGTGAACCCAACGGTTTACCGCAAATGCGCGTAAGAATGTCGGCGTTCCCACAAAGAGCGTTACTTTAAATTCCGCACAGGCACGAGCCATTGTTTTAATATCTGTTGGGTCTGCAATCGTTACAACAGGGCAACCTTCCACAAGAGGTAACGCCGTTGTCACTGTCAAACCAAATGAATGGAAAAGCGGGAGCTCGCAAAGCATAACATCATCTGTACAAACATTCATAATGCAAGCTAGCTGCTGAATATTTCCAATCATATTACGGTGCGACAAAACAACACCTTTAGGTCTGCCTTCAGAACCAGAGCTAAACAAAATAGTTGCAGTATCAGAAAGTTTAACACGCTTAAAATACAAGAATTGTAAAATTCTGGCAGGGATTAAAACTGTTTGCAATAAACAGAAAAGCATCTTGATTTTTGGAATACTTTTCATTACATCTTCTGCAAAAATAAGCTCGCATTTACCATCACCGATTTTTGAATAATCATTTCCACGATTCCTTAATTTTTCAAGGAACGTGCGGCTTGTAATAACCGTTTTAACGTCAGCTTGTTCAATACAGAAAGAAACGTTTGACGGAGAAGATGTGTAATTCAAATTGACCGTTGTTTTGCCAAGCATCCACAAGCCTAAATTCACTATAATTCCGGCTGGTGTCGGCGGAAGCATAATACCTACATTTTTTTCATTTTGAGTTATTGCTTTTAATTTTCCACCAAAGGCTAGAACGGCACAAAGCAATTTATAACCTGAGAAATGGCTACCATCCGGATTGTATATCACCGGTCCGGAACGAACAATTTTTTTACAGGTTCTGAGCCAAGAAATAGCAAGAGAATTACACTTTGAAACGGTATGATTCCAGGCATCTAAAGATATGTGACGGATAATAGTTCTAATTTCAGATTCTGGAGTGTCATTTGCAACTGGTTCTCCAAAAGCCACAGTAACTGAACGAGAAGCAGAAGCCCCATACATATCAGAATTACTATAACTATAACGACTGCCCCACAGCCCCTGAATATAGAATGGCACAACCGGAGCACCTGTATCTCTAACGGCTTCTGAATAATCCATCAAGAAAGGAACAATATGTGGGACTTTTGAAACTTCTCCTGTTGGGAAAAGTACAACTGCTTTACCATTCAGCAATTCTTCACGAACGCGTTTTAATGCCTTAGAAGGGTCACGTCTATCAATACGAATCATACCAAGACGTTTTAAAACAGCTCGCAAATACCAGCGATCAAAATGGTCTTTATTGGATGCTATACATAGCGGACGAGGGCTAGCCATTTGAAGAACAGCCCAGTCAATAAAACTATGGTGAGAACCTATAAGTAATACAGGTCCGTTATCTGGAATATTCTGCACCCCAAGAACACGCAGCTTGTAACGGCCAAAAACCACCTTTAACAACGAACGAAGCATTGCTTGAGGCATATTGAAAATTGACCAGGTAAAGCAAACCGCTGCAACAAGTCCAAGTCCAATTAAAAAATATTGAGGTTCGATTTTGAAGTAGTAAAGTAAAAGTGTATAAATTCCCAAAAATCCAGCCAAAATCAAAGCTTGGACTAAATTTCCTATGGCTAAAATTCGACCAGCTCTTCTAGGCCTTGTATGATAAAGCAAAAGTGAATTCAGAGGAACCAAAAACATTCCTCCACCTAAACCAGCTAAAGAAAAGAGAATTGCCAATAAAACCAAATTAGAACTTGGCATAAATGGTATCAAGAATGTGGATATCAAGACAAGCAACATACCAAGTGGGATATGACCTGTTTCAATAAAATTCTTTGATGATTTTGCAGCCCAGATAGAACCAATAGCAAGACCAAGGAATGCAAACAAAATACTGTACTTCAAAAAAGAAATTCCCTGACCATTGGTATCTTGGAAAATCAATACAAAAATCTGCGCCATTCCCCAGAACATGGAAATGCCAAGAATAGTCGCACGGATTACAGGGTTAGATAAAGTAGATTGAAATTCTCTTTTTACAGAGCGGATTTTCGTAAATTGAGATTCTGTCCCCACCTTGGGAATAAAGAAAGAAAGAATGGTTCCAAAAACACTAAATCCGGTTAAAATCCAAGGTAAAGCAATTGAACTAGAAAGGAATTCGTTAACATTAGGAACATTTTCAAAACCGGAACGAATAAGTTCTACACCACCTAAACAAAGCCCAGAAGCTGCCACCAAAGCAAGTAAGAAAACTATCTGCAAGAAAGCGTTTGCATAACCTAGATAACGATTCGTGCACATTTCTTTTAGAATACCATATTTGGCAGGACTGTGTAAAGCAAAACCTGTCGCAAGACCTAAAAACAACCAGTAAGCTACCCGTTCTACACCAACTGTTGCACAAACAGCCATAGCAATCAAGAAAGCCGTCATAATAACCGAAGTCCAGGCAAGAACTTTTTGCTTTGGAAAACGGTTTGACAAAAAACTAGCCAGTGGAGCAAAGATCACATAAGGGGTCAGTACAAATACTTGCAATAAAAGACTTTCCCAACGGAAATCTTGAATTTCTCCCCGGTTTGAACCAGCAATCATTTGTTGGATATAGATAAAGACACCCATCTGGACAAATGTTACCATCCACATGGCAAAGAAATAACGAATAGTTCCTTTAATTTTCCACATAAAATCTCCAATTCGGAGCAAAAGATAGAATAAATTTATATCGGGGAAAATTACGATTTTAATATGTATTCCAAATCTTCTATGTTTTTAGGTATTTCCTTTGAAATATTCTCACAACCCGTTTCTGTTAAAAGCAAATCATCTTCTATGCGTATTCCTAGCGTTTCTGAATAAAAAACGCCATTTATTGTAGCAGAAAACTTACCATAAACGCCGGGTTCATTAGAAATAAGCATCCCTTTTTTTAGCGGTAAATTCATTAAAGATTTTCTATTCAAAATACCGCCTTCATGCACTTCTTCACCTATAAAATGGCTGATTCCATGAGGGCGTTTTTCATACAAAAGTTCCATAGAACCTTCGTATTTTTGGCAAAATTCAGCCAATTTTTCATTTAAATACACCCAGGCTCTATCATTTAATTCTTGAAGCGTTTTCCCTGGAGCCACTTGCGCTTCATGAAATTTTTGAGTTTCTAAAACAATATTATAGAGCAATTTTTGTAGGGGTGAATATTTTCTAGAAACAGGAACCGTTCTTGAAATATCAGCGCAAACAGAGCCTGAACGCGCACCAAAATCAAGTAAAACCATATTTCCTTCTACAAGAGGCTCATCATTTTTCACATAATGCAGGCAACAAGCGTTTTCACCACTTGCAGCTATTGTCGGAAAAGCTAAATCAGAGTAATTACGCTTTAACATTTCATAATCTAAACGCAAAGCCAAATCCCTTTCCGTTTTAAACGTGTTCCATTTTTTCAATGCAGCTTTAAAAGCATCTCCTGTGTAACCAACAGCTTTTTTCAATTCAGCAATCTGAAAATCAGAAAGGACTAATCGCTCCAAAATGTGTATTTCTGCCACATTTTCCACATTTTTCTGATAAGATTTAGCCCATTTAGAAAGTTTTTTAAAGAATTTTCTGTAATGATTTTCTTTATTTTCTGGCGAAAAAATTGTGTTTAAAGATTGAATCTCCTTACTTTGTAACAATTCTTTTACATAGTTTTCCAAGTCACATGAAAATTTTATGGAATCAAAACCTGTAAGAACAGATGCTTCTTCAGCATTTCCATTTGCCTCAACTCCTAATTTAAGGCCTGTCCAAAATTCTTTAAATGTGTCCTTTTCTGGTAAAAACAAGGTTTCTTGCTTTGATTCTTCTTTTGTCGGGTCCAAAATAAGAAAACACCCCGCCTGGTTTATGCCTGTTAAATAAAGAAACTCTGGGGTCTGGACCAAACGGTTCCAGGTTGAAGTGTATTCTTCTTCAGAGCCTGGTTCTCTTGCTATTCCAGCAAGAATAAGCGGACTTTTTAACTGAGAAAGCAATTTTTTCCGTCTACGGGCATATTCTGCCTTATTTTCAAGTCCATTTGAGCTGATAAAGACAGCTGAGTATTTTTTCTGTAGCAATTTTTCTTTTTCCATCAAAGTAAAAATAATTTTTTTTACTTTTTTGATGTTTACAATGTATATTTGGAACATCACTGAATAAATGGAGCTTAAAAATGTCTCTTTTGAAGAATTGGAAACTTTGGCTTGCCGCTTTTGGCATCGTTATGTTAACTGCTTGTGCTGGTTCCTCTGGTGGAAGTGCTTCCGAAGGTGGTGCTTCTGATGGTGCTGTTCAAGAAGCCCCAAAAGAAGTTATTGACGAAAATAAGCTGAAAAAAGCTGAAGAAGAAGCTATGAAGCTTACTGAAGAAAATCACAAAATGCGTCGTGAAATCTTTGAATCCAAGAACAAACTTGGAATGCCTACTTCTCCTGTAGCTGAAGAAGCTCCGGCAGAAGACGCACCTGCTGAAGAAGCTGCGAAATAAATTTATGGGCGCTCCTATCCGATATTCAGCTTCTGATGAGCTGAAACGGTTGATTTCGGGCGAAAACGAAACGGTTTTCCAGCTATTGGAGAGCCGTTTTTGTGTTCATATACAAAGCAGAGAACCTGATTTACTTTTTATTTTACCAGAAAAAAATGCCGATCTAGATGGCGTGGTCGCTATTTTAGACCAACTAAAAATCGCCGCTAAACACAAAACGCCTATAACCGCAGAATGGCTCTCTAAAATGTTGGAATTTCCAAATGATAAACATTCTGAGCCTACTAAATTCAGCGGAGAAATCATTTTAAGAAATCGCTTTGGTATTCCTGTTCTCCCAAGAACACAAGCCCAAGCAAAACTCGTTTCAGAATCTACTAAAAACGATATTCTATTTGCTAACGGCCCTGCAGGGACCGGAAAAACATTCTTAGCCGTCGCTTTAGCTGTTAGTGCTCTTGAACGTAAAGAAGCTGAACGAATTTGTCTTGTTCGTCCGGCTGTAGAAGCCGGAGAATCTTTAGGCTTTTTACCCGGCGATTTAAAAGAAAAAATTGCACCTTACTTGCGCCCCATTCACGATAGTCTTGCTGAACTTTTGCCACCAAACAAATTAAGTCATTACCAAGAATGCGGAGCTATTGAAGTTGCCCCTTTAGCTTATATGCGTGGTCGAACTCTTAAACGAGCTTTTATTATTTTAGATGAGGCGCAAAACACTACTATAGCTCAAATGAAAATGTTTTTAACTCGTCTTGGGCCTGCAAGTAAAGCTATTATTACAGGAGATGCCACTCAAATTGATTTAGCTAAAAAAGAACCTTCTGGATTTTTACACGCTATGCAACTTTTAAAAGGTATTAAAGGTATTTCCCAAATTGATTTTCAAGCAGAAGATGTTTTAAGACATCGTTTAGTTAAAGAGATTATTGCCGCTTATTCCGATAAGGGAGAACGAATATGAAAAGCAAAAAGAAACTTATGCATATAATCATTGGCTGGGTTTTAGTCACAGCCTTGGCTATTCTTTTATTTCCATCACAAGAACTAGCACAAAAAGCAGAAATCCCTCATTTAGGACAATTAAGTTCTAGAACTATTATTGCTCCTTTAACATTTGAAGTTCCAAAACCGCAACAAGAATTTGAACAAGAAAAAGAAAAAGCCGCAGAACGCGTTCAGGCCGTTTTTGAATACAATGCCGATGAAACAAAACGTGCATTAGACGATTTAAAACAAAGCCTTTTAAAATTAGCCACTTATGATTCTCTCCAGAGAAACATAAATGCATCATCTGCTGGAGATTCTTCTTTAGAAGCTAAAATCCAACAAGCGTCAAAAATTTATGAGTCTTTAAAAATTCGTTTTTCTCCGACAGCTATTAAAACTTTCCAGACAAACGCTAAAGCAAGAGATTCTTTATACCAGGCATTCCAGAGAATGTTACAACGTGGCATTTCTAATACTTTAATTGTAAGCACCAAAAATGGTTTACAACTTTACCAAGATTCTTATAATGTCCGAGATATAAAGAGTTTAAGGTATTTCCAAAATTCTGCTTCTCTTGTTCGCGATGGACAAGAAATTTCTGTAGATGTTACAGAATTAGAACCTCGTGAACGTAGAATCGATGAAACATTTGCCGAACTCCAAAGAACATTCCCCAATGCCTCTGCCAACCAAAGTATTTTAAGTGCATTTTATGAAGCACTTTATGTATTTACCGTTCCAAATATCTTTTATATGGAAAAAGAAACTGAACGCAGAAAAGAAGAGGCAAGACAAGCTATTTTACCAAACAAGGGAATCGTGGCTAAAGGCATGGAAGTGGTTTCACAAGGAAGCCCTATTACAAAAGATGTCCTTGAAAAATTAAATGCTTTACACAATGCTTTACAACAAGAAAATTCAAAACAACTTGTTACGGCAAAGTTTGGCCAAATTGCAATCCTTTGTCTGTTAGTGGCTCTTTTGTTCGTGTTTCTTTTCACGCCTCTTGCTAAAAACATTCTACAGAAAAAGCGCTACATTTGGTCTTTTACAACGCTTGCAGCATTACAAGTTATTGTTTGTGCATTAGCTCACCAAATGATTGAATATGTGCAAAATGCAGCTATCGCAATCCCAGACAACATCAACCTTATTTGGGCTTACCCGTTCTGCTTTTCACCAATTATCATCACAGTTCTTTACGATAGAAAATTGGGTTCTCTTTTTTCAGCATTTTCCGCTATTTTCTTAGGCATGCTGGCCGGTTATGATTTGGCTATAACCATTGCTGCTTTCTGCGTTGCTTATGCTTCAATCCATTTCCTTTCTATGATTCGTTACCGTATGAATTTTATCTGGGGAATTCTTTCTAGTATAGCTATGTTTGCTTTAGTACTTACGTTCTTACTTTTACTCAGAAACCGCATGGAATGGCAAATATTCTACCAGACATTACTTGTAGGTTCCATTATGTTAGCAATTACTGCAGCACTCGCTTCTTCTCTTTTCATTCACTTGATTGAAAAAATTTTTGGAATTACAACTGTTCTTACACTTATGGAAATGAGTGACTTTAATCGTCCTACTCTCAGGCGTATTTCTGAACTTGCTGCCGGAACATTCCACCATAGTATTCAAGTTGCCAACCTAGCAGAAAAAGTAGCTAATGCTTTAGGTGCAAATGCTTTACTTGTCCGGGTAATGGCTCTTTATCATGATTTGGGAAAAACCATGCGCCCTGAATTTTTCACAGAAAACCAAAAGAAAGGCATTACCCCTCACAATAACCTTGATCCATACCAATCGGCAAAAATTATTCTTAACCATGTCACACAAGGACAACTTTTAGCTAAAGAACATAAAATTCCTGATCTAGTGGCGTCTGCTATTTCAGAACATCATGGTACAACACTTGTAGAATACTTCTATAGAGAAGCCCAAAGGCTCAATCCTGACAAAGAAATTAATCCAAATGATTTCCGTTATAAAGGGCCAAAACCGCAAAGCAAAGAAACCGTCATTCTTATGTTAGCCGATGCTATTGAAGCAGCTACTCGTTCCATGCACGATTCCGGAAACGCTACTCCAGAAAAAATCAAGGCTATGATTCACCATATTATAAGCACTCGCTTGACAGAAGGAGAATTTTCTGAAAGTAATTTATCAGTGAGAGAAGTTTTCCTTTTAGAAGATATATTCCTAGATAGTTTGGAAGGTGCTTACCATACAAGAATTAAATACCCGGGTCAAGAAGAAAAATTGGCAAAAGCAAAATAGTTTTTTTAATTTTTTTAAGGAAATCCCTTGACAAGGTGCAATAGAGTTCGTATATTTGGCGTCGTAATCTTGGTGATAACATCAGAAGGATTCTTGAAATGACAAAAAAGAATATCTTTTTAATCGTTGTTGGAATCTTGATGCTTGTAATCGGATTCTTCTGTTTGGCTCAAGGCCCTGCGGAAAACCCTGTTTCACTGACGGTTGCACCCATTATTTTGGTTCTTGCTTATGTCGTTGTAATTCCTGTTGGGATTCTTTGGTATGGCAAAAACAAAAAAAAGGGCGATTAGCTCAGCTGGTTCAGAGCGTCTGCCTTACAAGCAGAATGTCAGCGGTTCGAATCCGTTATCGCCCATAAAAATAGTTGGGGTGGTAGCTCAATTTGGTTAGAGCACCGGCCTGTCACGCCGGAGGTTGCGAGTTCAAGCCTCGTCCATCCCGTAAAAAGCTTCTCACTTGAGAAGCTTTTTATTTTTTTATCCAATCCTAAAAAATTGCTAATTCTGCAAACAAAAATCCTTCTGAAAATTCTTACGTTATTTTATTCAAAAAAAAACATTTTGATCTATAAAACACTAGAAAAATCAATCTTTTTGAACGAAAATTCATTTTCTTTCATTTTTTAAAACTATCGGATTTTTTCGTTCTAAATCTTTTAAAGAAAGTTTGCAAAATTCTATATTAGGTGCACTAACGAATAAATAAGGTGCAAACATGTTACTAGATGAATTCATCGATCAGACAATCTATAATTCTTATGAAGAATTAAAGCAAAAGTTTGCAATCCACATTCCTGATGATTTTAATTTTGCTTACGATGTTGTTGACCGCTATGCAGAACTTGAACCACAAAAAGAAGCTCTTGTTTGGATAGACGACGAAGAAGAAAAAATTTTCACATTCCAAGACTTAAAAATAGCTTCAAATAAAACGGCAAATTATCTTCGTATGTTAGGCATCAAAAAAGGCGATGCCGTTATGCTTATTTTAAGACGCCGTTATGAATTTTGGTTTTTCCTTTTAGCTTTACATAGAATTGGTGCGATTGCTGTTCCTGCAACCAACATGCTTTTAACAAAAGATATTGAATACCGCACCAATGCTGCAAGTATCAAGGCTATTGTCACTTATGACGATTCCGGGCTTCAAGAACAAATAGAAGCCGCTATGCCTACTTCTCCTTCTGTAAAGCATTTAGTGACTATTGGTAAACAACGTAAAGGTTGGAAAACTTTTTACAACGCTTTCCCCGATGCTGATGACGAATTTGAACGCCCTGAAGGTATTTATAAAACCTGTAATAATGATATTATGCTTCTCTATTTTACATCTGGGACTTCTAGTTACCCAAAAATGGTACAGCATAATTACACTTACCCTTTAGGACATATCGTTACCGCTAAATATTGGCAAAATGTGCAAGAAAACGGAAGGCACTTGACCATTGCAGAAACGGGTTGGGCAAAAGCAATGTGGGGAAAAATTTATGGCCAATGGATTGCTGGTAGTGCCGTATTTACCTACGATATGCTCGGTTTTGTTCCAGGTAAAATGCTTGAAGTGATGTCAAAATATAAAATCACTTCATTCTGTGCCCCACCTACTGTTTATCGCTATTTGCTGCAACAAGATTTTTCGCTTTATGACCTTTCCGCTTTAAAATATTGCACTACTGCAGGCGAAGCTTTAAATGCAGATATTTTCAACAAGTTCCTGGCCAAAACAGGCCTTTCTATGCGCGAAGGTTATGGGCAGACAGAATGTACTCTTGCCATTGGTAACTTTCCCTGGATGGCTCCAAGGCCAGGTTCAATGGGAAAACCAGCTCCTGGCTACAATATTGATATAATTGACGCCAATGGAAACCCTTGTAAAGCAAACGAAGTCGGTGAAATTGTTATCCACTTAAACGAAAGCCGTCCTTTTGGACTTTTTGCAGGTTATTACCGTGACCAAAAAATGACTGAAAGCGTTTTTTCAACTGATCTTTACCACACAGGTGATACGGCCTGGAAAGATGAAGATGGCTATTTCTGGTTTGTAGGAAGAACAGACGATTTAATTAAAACTTCTGGTTATAGAGTAAGTCCTTTTGAAGTGGAAAGTACGCTCCAACAACACCCTGCCGTTTTAGAATGTGCTGTTACCGGTGTTAATGATCGTATGAGAAACCAGGTTGTCAAAGCAACGATTGTTTTGTCTAAAGGTTTTGAAGCAACAAAAGAATTGGCAGCTGATATTCAGAAATACACGAAACAAGTTGCTGCTTCTTATAAAAGTCCTCGTATTATTGAATTCGTTTCTGAATTACCTAAAACTATTAGTGGTAAAATCCGAAGAGCTACTATCCGAGAGACTGACAATACAAGTGAAAATGAGAAAAATAAAGACGAAAAGGAATCCTGATGAATAAACGCAGAATTGTCGTAACTGGTATGGGGGCTGTAACTCCTCTTGGCAATACGGTTCAAGAATCTTGGGCAGCCATTCGTAATAAAGAATCTGGCATTGACAAAATTTCTCTTTTTGATGCTTCTAATTACCCTGTTCAGATTGCTGCAGAAGTTAAAAATTTTTTGCCCGAAGAACATGGTATTGAAAGTAGAGAAGCACGCCGCATGGCTCGTTTCACTCAATTTTTACTTTCAGCTTCTTATGAAGCGATTCGGGATGCAGGGCTTTCTAAAGAAACTCTTGAAGCAGAGCGCACTGGCATTATGGTCGGAAATGGCTTGAGTGGCTTTGATGTTATTGAACACGCTTATGACAAGTATTTCAATAATGGACCTCACCGCGTTCCGCCGCTTGCTGTACCTATGTTTATCGCCAATGAAGGGGCTGCAAATGTCAGCATGAAATTAGGGATTACAGGCCCATCCTGGACTTTAGCAACTGCATGCGCTTCTGGGACTGATGCTCTTGGTGCTGCATTAGACCTTATCCGCGCAGGAAGAATGGATGTTTGCCTTGCTGGCGGTGCTGAATCTTCTATTACAGGTTTTAGCATTAGTAGTTTCCATGGAATGCACGCTCTTGCCCACTCTTTTAATGAAAACCCTAAAGCCGCTTGTCGTCCTTTTGATAAAGACAGAGAAGGTTTTATTATGGGCGAAGGCGCTGGGATTCTTGTATTGGAAGAATTAGAACACGCAAAAGCTCGTGGTGCAAAAATCTATGCTGAATTTGCTGGTTATGGAGCTTCAAGCGATGCTTACCATATTACAAGCCCTCACCCAGATGGACTTGGTGGAGCAACTGCAATCCAAAGAGCTCTTGAAGATGCCAAAATGAGCCCAGAAGAAATTGATTATTATAACGCGCATGGAACATCAACTAAATTGAATGATGCCGCAGAAACGCGAATGTTAAAGATTGCTTTTGGCGAGCATGCAAAAGCCTTAAAAATTTCTTCAACCAAAAGTATGACCGGGCATTGCATTGGTGCTGCTGGTGCTGTAGAAGCTATTATCAGCATCAAAGGTATGCTTGAAGGTTTTTACCCCCCGACACTTAACCTTGAAAATCCAGATATTGAACAAGGTTGTGATTTAAACTACTTGCCAGAACCACTTGAAGCCCCAATGGATAGTTTTGTTTCTATGTCTTTAGGCTTTGGTGGCCACAATGGCGCAGTAGTAATGAAAAAATTCAAAGATTAAGAAGGAGGCCTCATGATTATCCAACCAATGATTCGCAGCAATATGTGTATCAATGCACACCCAATAGGTTGTGCTGCTGATGTGAAAAACCAAATTGCTTACGTTCAACAAAAAAAGGCTGAACGCAAAACTCTTGCAGATGCTCCAAAAACTGTTTTGGTTCTGGGCTGTTCTACAGGTTATGGTCTTGCTAGCCGTATAGCAGCCGCTTTTGAATTTGGTGCAACAACTATCGGTGTATCCTTTGAAAAAGAAGGAACTGATACTCCTCGCCAAAAACCGGGTACTCCAGGTTTTTACAACAATATGGCTTTTGACAAAGAAGCCAAAGAAGCTGGTTTAAAAAGCATTACTTTTAACGGAGATGCCTTTTCTCACGAAATGCGGGCAAATGTAATTAACGCAGTGAAAGAACTTGGCACAAAAATCGACCTCATTATTTATAGCGTAGCTAGTGCTGTTCGCGTTGACCCGGATAATGGCACTATGTACCGCAGCGTTTTAAAACCACTTGGCCAGACATTTACCGGTGACACCATTGATGTGATGACTGGTGCTTTAAGCACAATCAGTGCGGAACCTGCTACAGAAGAAGAAGCAGCCAATACAGTCAAAGTAATGGGCGGTGAAGACTGGGCTCTCTGGGTTCGCCGTTTGCTTGACGCCGGAGTTCTTGCAGATGGTTGTAAAACTGTTGCCTATTCTTATATTGGTCCTTCTCTTTCTCACGCAATTTATCGCGATGGGACTATCGGTGGCGCCAAAAAGCATCTTGAACAAACGGCTCGTGACCTTGATGCAGAATTGAAAAATGCATTAAATGGTGAAGCTTATGTTTCTGTAAACAAAGGGCTTGTTACCCGTTCTAGTGCAGTTATCCCTATTATTCCGCTTTACCTTTCTGTTCTCTTTAAAGTTATGAAAGAACAAGGTTCTCATGAAGGTTGTATTGAACAAATGGAACGCCTTTTTGCTGAACGCCTTTACACAGGTGAAGCTGTACCTACAGATGAAAATCATCTCATTCGAATTGATGACTGGGAAATGGACCCACAAGTTCAAACCGTCGTTGATGAAAGAATGGCAAAAATCACCCAAGAAAATTTTGCAGAATTTGCTGATTTAGAAGGCTACCGTCACGATTTCTTAGCTACTAATGGCTTTGATGTTGCTGGCGTAGATTATTCTTTAGACGTTGCTTCTGTAGAAACAATTTAATCCTTTTTAAAGCTTTGAAAAATTCCCGCCGTTGGCGGGAATTTTTATAAAAAAAACTCGGCAATAAATTGCCGAGTTTTTTTACATGAAGATTTTAGACATCGTCAAAATCTTCATCAGAATCTTGTAAATCATCTGCATCTGGTCCATCACCAAAATCTTCATCTTGGTCATCATCACCTTTAGCAAAATTAATATTGTATTCTGTTTGTCTTGCTTCTTTAGACATACCAAGTTTTAAGATAGAAGCACATTCTTCACAATACCCCATATCTTTATCCACTCTGAATTCTGGAGAAACAATATTAATACAACAACGAGTACAAATCTGATTTGCTATTTCTTGGTAGAAAGCACGATTTTCTTCTTCGAGTTCACGCAAAACACGTTCATGCAATTCTTCTGGTGTCTCTTCTGCAAGAGACGCTTTATGACGTAAAGCACTTGTTGGCTTTTCAACATTTTTTAAATCACGACCAACTTTTTTGGTATTCTTTGCTTTTTCTTCGGCTTCTGAACTTTCTTCAAAAAATACAGACTTCGCAAGTTTTACTCCCCCGCGAAGAAGAACTGGATAAAGTTCTTCTTTCGGTTCTTCGGCAACAGGTTCTGCTTTTGCCTTTGCTTCTTTTTGCTTAGCCTTTGATTTAGTTTCTTTGGCAGCATCGTCTACTACAACTTCATTTTTTTCTATTACCTGCTTTTTAGATTCATCTTTTACAGCAGTTTTTGCCTTTTTTGTACTTTGCTTTTCTGGTTCAGACTTTTTAAGAATCTCTTTTGTTTTGACACCCTTTTCAGCAACCGTTTTAACAGGAGCCTTTTTGACTTTATTTTGTTTTTCAGGTTCTGATTTTTTTGCGCTTTGCTTAATTACAACCTTTGCCGGAGCTTTCTTAACAGCTGTAGATTTAGCAGGAGTTACTTTAGCGGCTTTAGGAGTAACCTTATCCGTTGACTTTTTAGAAGTTTGCTTTGCAACTACCTTTGCCGGAGCTTTTTTTACAACTTTTTTGGCTGGAGTGCTTTTGGCTTGTACTGCTTTTTTAGGAGCTTCTACTTTTTTTGCAGGCTTTTTAGGAGAAACTGGCTTAGCTACTTTTTTAGGTTGTGCTTTCTGGGCTTTAGCCGGTGCCTTTGGAGATGCCTTTTTTGAGGCTTGCTTTGCAACCACCTTTGCCGGAGCTTTTTTTGCTACTGGTGCTGCTTTTTTAGCAGAAACTGCTTTCTTGGAATTTGGTTTCTTTTTTTCAGCCATATTTACTCCTAATTTTCAATAATTTCAATTTTTAAAATTGGGTCAAAAGCATCAATACGACAAACCACATCATGTCCTTCTGATACTTTTCCAAATACAGTGTGTTTACCATCTAAATGAGGTTGTGGAACATGCGTAATGAAAAATTGCGAACCACCTGTACCTTTACCACGATTAGCCATAGAAATCACACCAGCTTCGTGTTTCAAACTATTGATTTCATCTTCAATCACATACCCAGGACCACCCGTGCCATTGCCATTTGGGTCGCCACCTTGAGTCATAAAGCCTGGAATCACCCTATGAAAAACCAAACCATTATAGAAACCCTTGTTTGCAAGGTCTACAAAATTAGCCACCGTATTTGGAGCTTTTTTAAAATCCAAATCAATTACAATTTTCCCTTCATGTACTGATATTATTGCTTTTATAGATTTGGTTTTAGAATAATCTTTATTAAAAACTTTAGCATCTGCTGCAAATGAAGCAGAAAAAAATATCAAAAGAAAAAGACTAAAAAATAAACAGCGAAAAGTCATTTCTATTCCACAAAGAAAAACGCTGCTAAAATATAGTATTTTCTCATTCGTCCTAGTCAAATTATTCCTAAAAGCATACGCATTTAGCTATATTTTGCGCGAATTCAAGAAAACGGACGACAATGAAGACAAAACAATCACACATCCGCAATTTTAGCATTATCGCCCACATCGACCATGGAAAATCTACATTGGCCGACAGGATGATTGAACTTACCAAGACCGTCGCTTCTAATGAAATGACAAACCAATTGCTAGACGACATGGACCTGGAAAGAGAACGCGGTATTACCATTAAAGCCCATGCTATTCGTATGGTTTATACAAGACCAGACGGAGAATACATTTTAAATATGATTGATACGCCGGGGCATGTGGACTTTACTTATGAAGTCAGCCGTTCCTTAGCCGCTTGCGAAGGCGCCATTCTTGTTGTTGACGCAAGCCAAGGTATTGAAGCCCAGACCCTTTCAAACCTTTATTTAGCTATTGAAAACAATTTGGAAATTATTCCTGTTTTGAATAAAATTGACTTGCCTGGTGCAGAGCCTGATCGCATAGCAAAACAAGTTGGCGATTTGTTAGGTTATGACCCAGATAAAATTCCAAGAATCTCGGCAAAATCCGGCATAAATGTAGAGCAGGTTCTTGATAAAATTGTCGATGAAATTCCACCTCCAGAAGGCAATAACGACGCTCCGTTACAAGCACTTATTTTTGATTCCGTTTACGATAGTTATAGAGGCGTCATCAATTATATACGCATTGTTCAAGGCACACTTAAAGCCGGTATGAAAATCCGTATGATGAAAACAAATGCCGAATATATGGTTACAGAAGTCGGTACGTTTTCAATGCAACGCGATGCCAAACCTGAACTTTCTGCTGGTATGGTTGGTTATGTTCTTGCTAATGTCAAAACTATCAGCGACGTAAAAATCGGAGACACTTTAACTGATTCTCAAAACCCAGTTCAAGAACCTCTCCCTGGTTATAAAGATATCTTGCCAATGATTTATTCTGGCATTTACCCTATTAACCCAGAAGATTACAAAAACTTGCGCGAAGCTCTTGAAAAATTGAAACTCAATGATTCGGCCATTTCTTGGGAACCAGAAACTTCTGATGCTTTGGGCTTTGGATTCCGTGCTGGTTTCTTAGGCCTTTTACATATGGAAATTGTGCAAGAACGTTTAGACAGAGAGTTTAATGTCGATATTATTACAACTGTTCCAAACGTAGAATACCATGTTTATGGAACTGATGGTTCTTGTACAAAAATTGAAAGCCCTTCTAAACTTCCTGACGCAAGCCGTTACGATTATATTGAAGAACCTTACGTTAAAGCCCAGATATTTACACCTAAAGAATATGTGGGCGCTATGATGAATCTCTGTGAAGAAAAACGTGGCGAATTTCTGACGATGGAATATTTGGACGAACAAAAAGTCATTTTAAAATACGAACTGCCTCTTGCAGAAATCATGTTTGATTTTTATGATCGTTTAAAATCTTTAAGTCGTGGTTATGCTGGTCTAGATTACGAACCTTCTGGATACAGAAAAAATAATCTTGTTAAACTGGATATTCTTTTGAATGGTGACCCTGTTGATGCATTTTCTGTGATTATTCACCGCGAAAAGTCTGTCCAATACGCTAATTCTATTTGTGTAAAACTTAAAGACCTAATTCCAAGACAACAGTTTGATGTCGCTATACAAGGCGCTATTGGTGGAAAAATCATAAGCCGCAGCACGGTAAAAGCAGTACGTAAAGACGTGCTTGCCAAATGTTATGGTGGTGATATTACACGTAAGCGCAAACTTCTTGAAAAACAGAAAGAAGGTAAAAAGCGCATGAAAAACATTGGCTCTGTTGAAGTACCTCAAAAAGCATTCCTTGCTGTTCTTTCGCTTTCGGATTCTTCAAACGGAAACGATTAAATATGAAAAAAACAGAACGGAAAATAAAAAAACTCCTTCGTCGTTCTTCGCCCTGGAGACTTGTTGTTTCTGTTCTAATTCTTTTGACAATTTTTCCCATAACTTACGTTGTCAGAAGTTATGTCTTTGAATCCATTTTTTTAAAAGATTCCAGTCTTTTTTCTAATGCAGAAAAAGGTGAATGGTTGTTTTTTTGTAAATGGAAATCTTGCAAAGAAAATTTAAAACCGAATGATTTTGTCCTTGTTGAATTACCGAATGGAAAAGAAATCGTTAGAAAATTGATTGCTCTTTCCGGGGATTCGCTAAAACTTTCTTCTGCTGGTTTTATACAATCTTCGATTGCAAAACATCGCTTCAAAGAAGAAACTATTATTATTGATGATAGAATAATCACTCTCCCACAAAAAGGAGACACTCTTTTCTTTAACAAATTAAACGATATCGAAACTGATTATACCTTAAATCTTTTGCGCCAAGAGAAAATTCCTTTTTTTGTAAAAGCCTTACCTTATTCTGGAAAAGACTCTTTACCACTTGCACTTGCTGGCAATACAAAAATCGGAGCTCGTCCAGTCAGCACTAGAGAAGTTCAAGGTTTACCATGGCAAGAATTACATTTGATTGCTAACCAAATTCAAATGCAAATTCACAGTACAGACCCCATTGAATTCAAACGCCAGATTTTTAACGCAAAGGATTCTACGCTTATAGAATATTTCATTGTTCCTGAAAATATGTACTACGTTTTATGCTTACAAGGTAAATATTGTGCTGATTCTAGGGAATTAGGTTACATTCCAAAAAGTCGAATTGTGGGCAAATTAATTTACCCATAGCATAAAAACCTTTTCGCCATAGTGAAACTCTATGAATTTATTTTGAATTCTATTCATTGATAACGTTTTAAAATTCCTACTAGAGCAAGAATTTAAAAGCGTTCTTTTTTTAAAATCCAATCAAATAGCGCAATTTTCACAATTTCTCTAACCTTTTGATTATCAATGAGTTAGAAAATCAGATATTTTTTTTAGAATCTTTTTATTCCCTTTAAAAAAAACTAAATTAAGAGTTCTCTATGAAGAAAAAGTCAGACTAGAACTTCTAGTCAAGGAAGGTCTTTTAAATGTATAAATTACAATGGGAACGCACGCTGAACGCTCTTCGGAACATTATTTCCGAAAATATGTTTGATCGTTTTTTTGCTAATGCTACTTTAGTTTCGCTTTCTGAAAATGGTGCCGTTATTCAACTACCCGAAGGCATTGACCCAAAAGAACTGCTTCCTTACAGAAGTCTTTTAGAACATAGTTGGCAAAGTAGTAACAACACCCAAAACCGCATTAACTTTGAATTCCAGGCCTCTAATGCTACTCCTGCTTACACGATTTCGCAAAATTATTCTTTGAATTCTACTTTAGAAACAACAAGTATTCCTCTTTCTAGAAACCATACTTTTAATAATTTCGTTGCAGGTGACAAAGCCCTCCTAGCTTTTAATGCGGCGTTCGCTGTTGCTGAAAACCCAAGCAACAACAAATACAATCCTCTCTTTATTTATGGTGCTCCTGGCCTTGGCAAGACTCACTTGTTGCAAGCTATCGGTAACTATGTTTTAGAAAGCGAACCAGACAAAAAAGTCTGCTACCTTACTGCTCACGATTTTATGGAGCAATTTATTAAAAGCCTTCGCGAACAAAGAGTTTCTGAATTTTCTTCTTATTATCGCAATAAAGTCGATGTTCTTTTGATTGATGATATCCAGAACTGGAGCGGAAAAGAAGAAACCCAAAATGAATTTTTCCATATTTTTAATGCGTTACACCAAGCAGGCAAACAAATCGTTTTAACTTCTGATGTTCCTGCAGTTGAAGTAAAAAGCCTTGCAGAACGCCTTGTCAGCCGTTTTTCTTGGGGGCTTACTGTTGATATCCAACCACCTGATGTTGAAACAAGAGAAGCCATTTTACGTCAAAAAGCTAAAGCTCAACATTTAGATATTGATAACGAAGTTATACTTTATCTTGCTGAAAATATCAGTGGCAATGTGCGTTTTCTTGAAAACGCAATTACAAAGCTTACCGCACAAGCCAGCGTGATGCACCACGATATAGATATGACTCTTGCAAGGCGTGTTGTAAATGAAATTCTCCCGACCATCCGTCGCCGTGTAAATGTCAATGCTATTATCCAAGCCGTTTCACAACACTTTGATATCCCTGCAGACAAGCTCATTGAAAAAGGTCGTGGGACTCAAGAAGTTTCTAAAGCAAGACAAGTAGCCATGTATTTGACTAAAGAACTTTCAACACTTAGTCTCCAGGGTATTGGACAGCATTTCGGTGGCAGAGACCATGCAACAGTGATTCATGCCAATAAAAGTGTAAAACAATACATTGAAACAGACCCAACATTTGCTCGTGAAATCGAAACATTGAAAAACAACATTCGCGATTAATTTTTCATTTTTTGAAATTAAAAATGCGTTTATTTTTTTTCATATTACTTGCCGTATTTTCTTTAGGCTTCACTAAAGAAGTTCCGCCGCGTCCGGTAAATTCTTATGTCTACGATGAAAACAGAATGCTTTCACAAGCAGAAACAAAAGTTTTCAACGAAATCGCAGAAGAACTTTATAGAAAAACAGGTGTTGGCTTAGCGGCCGCGCTGTTTCAAAATATTGATGGCGAAGAACCAAGAGATTTTGCATTACAAATTGCTCAGAAATGGGGCGTTGGCAATAAAAATGATGAAGGCCTTTTAATTTTTGTAACACTTGATGAAAAACGCCGCAGTGTTGAAACGGGTTATGGCGCAGAAATCTTTTTACCTGATGCGCTTGTAGAAAGTTTACAACAAAAAACTCTTGTTCCAGCCTTCAGGCAAGGGAAATACAGCGAAGGGGTTTTGCGTTTAGCTCTTGCACTTGCAGAAGAATCTGCTAAAGCCAAAAATGTAACACTTGACTTTTCAAAAATTTCAAATAAAAAAATTCAACAAGAACAACAGAAATTATCTCCTTTAGGATTTTTCTTTTTTCTCATTCTAGGGATTTTCTTAATTGCAACGCCAACGGGTAGAACTATTTTACTTTATCTTTTAATTGCCTCGCTTCGCGGAAGCAGTTCTTCTTCGAGAGGAGGCGGATTTGGTGGCGGATTTGGTGGTGGCCGATTCGGTGGTGGTGGCTCTGGAGGGTCTTGGTAGAGGGTATTATGGCAAAAATTCTTAGCATTAAAGAACTTCAGGATTCTATGTGGCCAGAATGGTTACAAGAAACTTTTGGCGAAAATCTTATTTCCGCTTTTTTGCATGGCGATTGTCTGATGGAGGGATTTAACCCTTTTAAAGAACCCTGGCAAATTAGTTTCCTTCTAAAAGAAAACACGCCTAACGAATTGATTCCTTTACAAGATTTACTCCGTCAAGCTGAGAAGTTCAAGATTCAGTTCAGCTACTTTTTTACATCTCAGTTTTTTGATTCTGCTAAGGACACTTTTCCTTTAGAATTTTTACACATTTCTAAAAAGAATTTTCCAATTCTCGGAGAGGCTCCTTTAAAAGATTTCATTCCTGAAAAAAAGGCTTTACGCTTACAATGCGAACGTGAATTACGCGGGCTTATTATTCGTTTGCGTTCTAATTTTGTTTACCGCTTACGCAAAAGAACAAGTCTTGATTTCTTTCTAGAAGCTGAACGAGTCATTTTGCCTATTCTTTATGGGGTGCATTTCCTAGAGACAATGGAATACCCAGAAAGCAAAGATAGTATGCGGAAAAAATACTCTTTCTTACAGTTACAACCACCTGGTCAAAAAGACAATATCATTTCAGAACAAGCAAATAACTATATTCTTGAAATCGAAAAGATTCTACAATTTGTGGATTCTATGGAGGTTTAAATGAAAAAAATTCTCGTTATTACTCTTGCAGTAGTTTTACTATTAGGCGTTATTATTGTAGCCAAAAGTATCGGGGCTTACAATTCTATTATTGCAGGCGAAGAAAATGTTCGTTCCGCATGGGCTCAAGTCGAAAATACTTACCAACGCCGCTATGATTTGATTCCTAATCTTGTGGCTACAGTTCAAGCAGAAGCTGATTTTGAAAAATCAACTTTAACAGAAGTCATTGATGCAAGAAGCCGCCTTGGCGGAACTGTAAAAGTCGATGAAAACTTACTTGGTGACGAAGCGGCTATGAAACGTTTCCAAGAAAGCCAGGCCACTCTTGGTTCTGCATTACAACGCCTTATGATGGTAACAGAAAACTACCCCAACTTAAAAAGCAATCAATCTTTCCAAGATTTACGCGTACAACTAGAAGGTGCAGAAAATCGAATTGCCGTAGAACGCAAACGCTACAATGAAACCGTTCGCGATTTTAACACCTATATCCGTCAGTTCCCGAATAATCTTATTGCTGGTTTTGCCGGAGCTACTCCAAAAGTTCCTTTTGCTGCCGATGCAAATGCCGCAACAGCTCCTAAAGTTGAGTTTAAATAAATTAATTTTTCAAAATAGCTTGATTTTTTCTAAATATGTAGAACAAAATCAAGCGATAAGCTTTTTAACAAATTTCCAAGAAGGAATATATGGCTACAATCGAAATGTCAGCAAATCCAATCGTTAAGGCTTTGAAAAAACCTTGCGAAAAATTCACCAAAGAAGACATTAAGTCTTACATCAAAAAAAACGAAATCCAGCACGTTAATTTTATGTATGCTGGTGGTGATGGCCGTTTAAAAACATTGAACTTCATTATAAATGATGCTGATTATTTAGATGAAATTTTAACTTGTGGCGAACGCGTTGATGGTTCTTCATTGTTCAGCTATATTGAAGCATCTTCTTCTGACTTGTATGTTGTTCCACGCTATGCTTCTGCATTCATGGATCCATTCGCAACTCTTCCAACACTTTGCCTCTTATGCTCTTTTTTCAATAAAGATGGCGAACCTTTAGAATCATCTCCAGAATACACGCTTCACAAAGCTTGCAAAGCTTTCAAGAAAGAAACTGGAATGGAATTTGAAGCCATGGGTGAACTTGAATACTATGTTATTGCAGATGACCCAAAAGTTTTCCCAGCTGTAGACCAAAAGGGCTATCACGAATCAGCTCCATTTGCTAAGTTCAATGAATTCCGTCAACAATGTATGCTTTATATTGCTCAGGCTGGCGGTCTTATTAAATATGGTCATAGCGAAGTTGGTAACTTTACTCAAGATGGTAAACTCTACGAACAAAATGAAATTGAATTTCTCCCTTGCGCCGCTGAAAGCGCTGCAAACCAACTCACTGTTGCAAAATGGATTATAAGAAACCTTGCTAATGAATACGGCTTGGATGTTTCTTTTGCTCCAAAAATTACCGTTGGTAAAGCAGGTTCTGGTTTGCATGTTCATATGCGCATTATGAAAAACGGCAACAACCAGATGCTTAAAAATGGGGTTATTTCTGACACGGCGAAACGCGCTATTGCTGGCATGATGAAACTTGCTCCATCTATCACGGCTTTTGGTAATATGAACCCAACTTCTTATTTACGCTTGGTTCCTCACCAAGAAGCTCCAACCAACGTTTGTTGGGGGGATCGTAACCGTAGCGTTCTTGTACGTGTACCACTTGGTTGGGCAAGTAAAACAGACCTTTGCAAACAAGCTAATCCAAACGAACAGAAAAGTGCTTATGACACGCATCAAAAGCAGACTGTTGAAATGCGCTCTCCGGATGCCTCTGCCAACGTTTATCTTTTGATGGCTGGCCTTTGTGTTGCTTGCCGCCACGGGTTCTCTTTGAAAGATGGTCTTGCTGTTGCAGAAAAGACCTATGTTAATGTAAACATTCACAAAAAAGAAAATTCCAAAATCTTGAAAAAGTTAGACACACTCCCAGACAGTTGTGCTGCTTCTGCTGAATGTTTGCAAAAACAACGCAAAGTTTATGAAGAATTCGGCGTATTCTCCCCTGCAATGATTGATGGTATTATTGCTCAACTTAAAGCATTTAATGACAAAACATTACGTGCAAAAGTTACTAAGAGCAAAACTGCAATGAACGATTTAGTTAAAACCTATTTCTATTGCGGTTAATCAATTACATTTCGATTTTAAAATCCTGAAAGTTTACTTTCAGGATTTTTTTGTTTTTTTACTAAAAGGTACTTCTATATGTATCGAAAAGAATGCTTTTTCTCTAATTAAAAATGCTTTTCCTGTAACACCCGGTTTTATTCTTACATGACTTTAGGCTACTTATGTTTTAGAATGACTCATTTAAAATTGGAATAATAAACTCTAATAGCCATTTCTTAGAACTTATTTAATTTATACTTAAAATACGCAGCAATCTGTAAAGGGTGATTCATTTCACCTGTTGCTATTTTTGTTTCTAATTCTTCCGTTGAAAGTTCTATTTCTACAATATTTTCTGTTTCGTCTTGAGTTCTGTAGCCACCTTTTTCTACATCGTCCGCAACAAAAACATAGAACTTACCACGATGTCTATCAGGATTCATTGGAAACTCTCCTAGAAACTTAAAAGATTTTCCTAAACAAGAAACCTCTTCTTCTAATTCTCTTTTGGCTGCTTCTAATGGCGATTCACCTTTATCTACAATACCTGCAGGGAATTCTAAAGAAACGGCCTTTGTTCCATGTCTGTATTGCTTTGTCAAAATCCATTTTCCACTTTGCGTTTTGGGCAAAATCAAAACCCAGTCTGGTTGCCAAATCGTGTAAAAATCTGAAATTACTTTTCCATGCGGTAAACGACAAGATTCCTTTGCAATTTTAAGCCAGGGAGAATCTAATATTTCTTTTACTGAAAGCGTGGCCCAGCAGCCGATTTCTTTTTCTGATTCCATTATTGCCCTACTTTTACAGAATCTGTTTTTAGTGTATCAAGTATTTCTTCAACAACAAGTGGTTTTTCTTCTTCTACTATTTTTTCTTTTCCTGGTTTCAGAACTTCTTTATTTTCTTCTCGTAAAGAAAAAACTTCACGCACTTCTTTTTGTAAGACATCTCCTGGCGTAATCCAAAACAAATCCCATTTTGCTTGTAAAGCAGCAAGCATTTCTCTAAACCATAACTTGCGGATTTCTCGTTCTCGAAGCCAACTTGCTGGGTTATAAGTATAATGCTTTATATCTGTCGTTATAAAAGTCGGAGAACCTTCAGCTAAATAATTAAAAATGAGAGCAACCCTACGAGAAGCCGGAGCCGATGTGATAAGCAAAACAGTATCTGCATTTTTCTTTTTAAACCAAGGGATTATAGAAATAGCTTCTTCTAAAGTTGATGGATCGTTATGTCGCCATAAAAAAACCGCCCCGCTATCTAAAGTTTCTGTCCGCATCATATCTTCTGCGTAAAAATCAGCATTATTTTTATCGCGATAGACTCGACGGCCTAAAACAAGAACCGAATCTACTTTTCCTTTTTCCATTAATTCTGAAACATAATCAGTTCTTTCAAGTTCTGCTGTTTGTCCATCTAAAACAACAGCCCAAGAAACATGATTAAAAGCATTGTCTTGAATAAGCCAATAACCACTACGATTTAAAAGCCAATAAAAAATGATTAGTAAAAAAACAATTATGATTACAAGCGCTATAAGCAATTGTTTTTTCTTTTGTTTTTTCTGATTCCTTGTAAGTTCTAAATTTTCTAAAATCCGCATAAAGCCCTCTTTTAAAAATCTATCCTATATAAAATTGCTGACTCACCATCTTTATAATATTTCTTTCTTGTGCCAATAAAAACAGCCCCTAGATTCTGGTAAAACTTCTTTGCTTTTTCATTAGATTCTCTGACTTCTAAAAATAATTTTCCGGCACCTCTATTTTGCAATTCATTTTTACCAGCATTAAATAAAATTTTGCCCAAACCTGTTTGTTGAAATTCTTCTGCAACAGCTATCGCAAGTAGTTCTGACTCGTCGGCTAACAAATGAAACAAAGCAAAACCTATAATACTTCCTTTCTTTTGGATAATAAAAGAAATCGTTGAATCAGCCTGCAGTTCTTTTTTGTATTGTTCTACACTCCAATCTAAAAAGGCAAGATTGGCTTGTAAATTCAAGACATCTCCTACATCAGAGAATTCCATTTTACGCAATAAAATTTCTGAATTATTGTTCTGCATAAGATGGTTGTATATAATTAGCGTCTTGAATCGGAGAAGGTTCGCACCAGTTAAATGCTTCTCGAAAAAGAGAAAGAGAACCTTCTGTTTCCTGAACAATCTCAATTTCTTTCTCATTTAAAATTTCTTGAAACACTTCTTCTTTTAAAACGGCTTCATCAACAACTGCAAATTTAGCCGTTGTATTTTTCAAACTTTCTAACACGCGTTCCGTATTCCAAAAGCATTCTTCAACTTCTGCAAAGGATTCTCCTTGTGGAGAATTTCTAAAATACCAATAACCTGTTCTTGCTCGTAAAATAACTAATGTCGATTCTACATTCCCATAAAGCGTTAAAGCCGCTAATGTGGATACTCCATATAATTTTCTTTTACCTGTAAAACAAAGGCCTTCACAAAAAGCTATCCCCGTGCGTAAACCTGTAAAAGAACCGGGCCCACGTAAAACCAATACGCGCTTAATTGCGTCTAAAGAAACAGAAGCTTTTTTTAAAAGAGAATCCAATACCACTAAAAGCGATTCTCCACGAGCGTTATTATCAACAATTTCTTCAGAGATATTTTCTCCAAAAATTCCCATTCGGGCTCCTGCTCGCGAAGTATCGACAATTAAATCAACCATCAGCGTTTAACCTTTATACTTTTTTCAATTATTTTATCAATTAACATTGTATAAGAAACGCCATTACATTCTGCTTGTTGTGGCAAAAGCGAAGTCGGTGTCATGCCAGGCAATGTATTTGTTTCAATAGCCCACACATTTCCTTTATCATCTATACGGACATCTGTTCTGCTATAAACAGAACAACCTAACGCTTTGTGTGCGTTTTCTACAACACTTTGAATTTTTTTCGTTAAATCTTGTTCAAAAGGCGCTGGCGTTACTTCTCTACATTCACCATTATACTTTGCTTCAAAATCAAAATATTCCCGTGTAGTCATTTGCATTTCAGTTGGTGGGAATGGTTCTTCGCCTTCCATAAAGCCACAACTAGCTTCTCTTCCTGAAATAAACTGTTCAAAAAGCAAAGATTCTGAATTACAGAAAAGGTCTTCGCAAATAGCCAAAGCCTCATCCATATTTTTTGCAATGCCCACACCAATACTAGAACCACCTAATGGATCTTTTATGACTAATGGAAAATTCAATTCATTTGCAACACAAGAAAGCGCTTCACCATTAAATGAATCACGAGAAAGGACTTTATAGGCAGGCGTTAAAATGCTAGCACTTGTATAAATTTGCTTTGATTTGATTTTGTCCATGGCTAAAGCACTTGCTAAAAGCCCGCACCCCGTATAAGGTATTTTCCAATGTTCAAGCAAAGCTTGAACATGACCGTCTTCGCCCCATTTTCCATGCAAAGCTAAAAATGCAATATCAACATCTGGCAATTCAGAAAGTGCCGGAGCTTTTTTGCGATGAGCCGAAGGCCCTTCTAAACTGCGGAAATACATTTCTGAAAAATTTTCTTTTTGGTATGGAGAAATTTCTCTTGAAGACCAGATCCAAGTGCCATCTTTTTCAATAAGAACTGGGTGAATATTGTATTTCGAAGGATCCATTCCTCGAACAACACCAATTCCACTCACAACAGAAACATCATGTTCTGTAGAGAAACCACCCATAAAAACCAGAACTCTTAAACGAGACATATCCAATCCTTAAAGCATTAAACTTTTCTAGAACTAACTCCTAGATTTCTTTTAAAATTTAACATTTCTCAAAACAAGATTTTAAAAATCACTACTTACAAACTATACAAACCGCTACATTTGTGCTTCTATACAAGAATTACCAAACGCTTTTCTACTAACCGATAATATTGGTGGCATTTGAATACGTTTTGCAAGTGCTATCCCCATATAACGATTCCACCATTTTCGCATATCTTCCAAAGCTTCTTTTTGTGTTTCAAATAACGAATCAAAAAAATCTTTTTCCAAGCCAAGAATTTCACAAAGCGTTCCATTTTCTAAGGCTTTTTCTGCGTCTAAAAGGCTTTTATTATTTTCCATCCAATACGCAAAAAGCTTATCATGATAAGGGTAAATAATCGGGTCGCCTTTTCCTTCATCAACATTTTGCGCTTCACTTAATTCTGCGCTTGCTGGTATTTCAATAGAAGCTTTAGGAATAATTTCTTTTTCTTTATTTATTTCTTTTGCCAAAGCGTAAACTTGCGTTTTCCACAAATCACCTAAAGCACACAAAACTCCTGATGTATCGCCATACAATGTACAATACCCCACCATCGCTTCTGTTTTATTGCCATTACAGGTAAACGCAGCATTCAGAACAGAAGCTATTGTTGCAAGTACTGCGCCAGAACGTGTTCTCGCTTGCAAGTTTTCATAATGAATTCCTTCGACAGTTAAATTTTCTTCACTGCCTTCAAAACAACTTTCTGAAAGCGTAATCTGTACTGATTCTAAAATTTTAGAAATCGGAACAACTAGATAAGGAGAACCCAAATTCCGGGCTAAATCTTTTGCTGCATTTTGAGTAGTTTGTGAATTAAACCGAGTTGGCATATTTACTAAAAAGACATTTTCAGCACCAATGGCTTCGGCGTATAAAACAGCAGAAACCGCACTGTCAATTCCACCTGAAGCGCCAATAACGACTCGATTAATTTTAAATCGCTCCAAGGATTTTTTTAGCATATAAACTAAAGCCAGGTGAACTTGTTCTATTTCCGATTTTTCTGCTTTCAAAACTTCCGGATTAATCGTTTCGTTTTCAGAATCAAATATGAGTAAAGCCTCTTTCAAGAAAGGAGCTTTATCTAAAATGCTCCCATTTTTTAACACTGAAGAAAGGCCCTCTAAAACATAAACATTTTTTCCTTCATTCAGCACGCCACTTGCATTCACATACAATACTGGCATTTCAAACTTTTCAGAAACACTTTTACATTTTTCTGAAAACTCTTTATGTTTTCCTATTTCATAAAAATCTGAAGCCAGGTGTATCACAACATTTTTTTTATCTGAAAGAGAACTAGCTACTTGTTCTAAATCATCCAAATTTTCAGAAATAGAAATTCCAACTTTTAGATGCCCTTGTATTTCAGGGTAATAAATATTTTCTAAACAAGGAGAAGAAAAATAACGACTTGCCCTACTTCCTTTTAAAATATTTTTAGGCAAAAAAGAAAGGTCCTTTCCTTTTTGTTTAGAAAGGGCTACAAAACTTCCTTGACTTGCATAATAAGCCGCATTGTACAACTCATTATTTTCTTTTGCAATATTTCCAAATAAGATATCAATCCCTGAAGCCAAAGACGCGATAGCTCTTCCCTTATCAAGACATTCGTCAACAAATGATTTTCTAAAAAAAGCATCTCCGACAAGTGTGCTAGAAAGACATAATTCTGGAAAAACAACAAGCGATGCCGCTTCTGACTTTGCTTTTTCTACTATACTAGAAATCGTTTGAAAATTCTTTTCAGGATTTCCCTGAGCAACTGGCATTTGAGCGATAACAATCTTCATAAAAATGAATTTAGAAATCCTTTGCATTTTCTACACATTATATCTTGTTTCCAACGCTATTTTTCCTTATATTTTAGAAAAATCTCTCTGCCCGACTATTGCCAGGGGCTTCTTGATAAAAACAAATTAT
Source organism: Fibrobacteraceae bacterium (assembly GCA_045629945.1). Classification (GTDB taxonomy): domain Bacteria; phylum Fibrobacterota; class Fibrobacteria; order Fibrobacterales; family Fibrobacteraceae; genus UBA1765. Next base: position 109,509 of record JAZQSE010000033.1, on the reverse strand, counting down.
CACTTGCAATGAAGCTTGCCTAGCCCTTTGTCATTGTGAGCCGTGCAAGATTTTTTTGCAAAGCCTGAATGCGACTCTGCTACAAGTCCCTTGTCACTCGCGAAGCGAGCTTGCCCGTGACTTGCCATTGCGAATCTTGTCACTCGCGATGGAGCGTAGTGACAGAAGCAATCTTATCGCAAGTAACACTTGTTTTTGGATTACTTCGCTACGCTCGTAATGACAAAAAACAAGATGGCCACGTCGTCTTAAAAGACTCCTCGCCATGACAAGTCTCACTGCGTTTGCGATGACAAGCCTGAACTTGTCATTACGAGATGTGCAGAATAAACGGCGTGGCAATCTAGTTGCCATGACAAGCTTGTTTACAGAAGGTTTTGCAACACTCTCTTGTGGAGTTTCAAAAATTTATCGGATAGGAATTTTTATGCTTTGTCCTAATTGCAGTAATGATTGTTCTGAACGCGCTATTTCTTGCCCACAATGTGGCGAACCTTTTTCTGATATTATTCCACCAATTGAAAAAACACACGCTGCATTATTTGCTTTTTTTCTTGGCGGTCTCGGAATCCATGATTTTGTCTTAGGAAACCCAACTCGTGGCGTTTTAAAAATCGTTCTCAATATTTTTGGATTTTTAATTGTTCCTGCTTTTGTATGTGCACTCCTTATTTATCTGGATTTACGCCACATCACGAAAGGAACTTACGCTACAAAAACCAAAAAATTAACCGGCGACGATTCTGTTGCTTTAGCCCTTTCTATCATTTACTTAGTATTTTTTATTTTAGGCATTCTTGGAATAATAGCCTTTTCTTCACTCTTCTTTTTGCCCACTTTAACAGCATTTTAAACATGGTGGTAAGGGTGACCTGCTAAAACCATTACACAGCGATACAATTGTTCTGCTGCGATAACGCGTGCGTGGTCGTGAGTAAAAGTCAATGGAGAAAGAGAAAGTAATAAATGAGCACTGGCTTTTAATTTTTCATCAATCCCATAAGCAGAGCCAATTAAAAAAACAATATTAGACGCGCTTTTTTGTTCTATCCAACGAGCAAGAGGCACTGTTGCCATTAACTTTCCTTCTTCAGAAAGAATGACGCGAATAAAATCTTTTTTCGGAAAGCGTTTTTCAAAAAGTTCTGCTTCTTCTGCAAGAGCTTTTAGTTTGTCTTCTCGCCGGCTTTCTTTTAATTCAACAATTTCTAAAGGTGACGCAGAACCCTTTAAACGCTTTACATAGCGCGCGACTTCATCTGACACAAATGGAGAGCCTGCTTTTCCAAAAACCGCTAAAAAAAGTTTCACCGCCCGACTCCGAGACGCTCAACTAAAAAATCTGAAATTCCTGCTTCTCGCATTCGCTTCTGCGTTTCTTCTATTGCATAAGGGACACGAATCAATTGCACAGATTCTTTTTCAGAATCAAACAAGCACCAACAAGCTCTAGGGTCTCTGTCTCTTGGCTGGCCAACGCTCCCCACATTTACCAAAAGGCGTTCGCCTTTTTCAAGAACATAAGAACCATCTTCTATCACTTTGGGGATTGCAGCGTCTCGCATAGCCACAATAACCGGGCTATGAGTATGCCCAACAAAACAATATTTACCAGAAAAATGATCAAACGCATCCAAGGCATCTTCTAAATCGGTAACATAAACCCAATCAGCTGGCGACATAGGTGATGCATGAACAAAGCAAATTTCATTTTCTTCAAAAATGTAAGGTAAACCATCTAAATATTTTACCGATTCTGGAGAAAGTTGATTCTGAGTCCATTCTATCGCTTGTTTGGCATACGGATTAAACCCCAAGCAAGATTCCCAACGCATAGCCACACTGTCGTGGTTGCCAATAATTGAAATATCCATAGAAGATGCTGCTAAAGATACGCTTTCATTAACATCAGGGCCATACCCGACTAAATCGCCAAGGCAAACTCGCCGTTCAACTCCATAAGAGTCCATAGAAGCAAGAACAGCCTTTAAAGCAGTCGCATTGGAGTGGATATCAGAACAAATTCCATAAAGCATAGCCGTAATATACACAAAATTTTTAATAAAATCTTTTTTCTAAAAAAAATATCCTTTTTCTATTGAGGTTATATGACTTTTTTAAAAGCAAGTTAGGGAGCGGCAATCTCTTGGTTTACTATATTTGTAGCCCAGATGTTATTGGTTGAAGAAAATTTAAAAGTAAGCATTTCTTACACAGTCAGGGATTTAGGTAAAAATATCCTAGAAGAAATCCCTGACCATCACCCTTTTGCTTACATTCATGGCTCAAGAAACATTATTTCTGGTTTAGAGAATGCTTTGGAAGGCCGTAAAATCGGCGATAAATTTTCTGTCACCATTCCTTATGCCGAAGGTTATGGACCATTTAAAAGCGATTTGATTATTGAAGTTCCTAAAAGTGATTTGAAAGATATCGGAGAACTTTGGCTTGGTATGGAACTTGAAATGTTTAAAGAACCTGATTTGAACGATTTTCAGATTCCAGAAAATCTTGAAGAACTTTTTAACGACAATATTTCAGAAAATTCAGATGTTTATGTGGTTAAGACAATAAAAGAAAATTCTGTTATCCTCGATGGCAACCATCCTTTTGCAGGGAAAGATCTGATTTTTGATGTCCATATTTTAAATATCGAAGAAGCTTCTTTTACAGAGTTAGAACAAGGTTACCCTGACGAAATTGAAGAAGACTTAAGTGACGATAACGATGATTTTGAAAACAACTCACAAGAACGGTGGTACTAAAATGGCTACTCTCGATGAATTAAAAAAAGCTGCAGGTATTAAAGCTGCAAACGAAATCCAAAATGGTATGACAGTTGGCCTTGGCACAGGAAGTACAGCTGCCTACATGGTAGAACACCTGGCAAAACGCATCCAAGAAGAAAACTTGAATGTGGTAGGCGTTAGCACTAGTTGGAGTACTACTCTGCAATGCAGAAAATTAGGCATTCCTTTAAAAGAAATGGGCGAAGTCTCTGAACTTGACATTGTTATTGACGGAGCTGATGAAATTGACGGAAACAAAAACTTAATTAAAGGGCGTGGAGCCGCACACCTTTTAGAAAAAATTGTCGCTTCTATGGGAAAGCGTTATATAATCATTGCTGATTCTGGAAAAAAAGTAAAAACTCTCGGCGAAAAGTTTGCAGTCCCTTTAGAAATTTTACCAAATGCTATTGGAGTTGTTACCGCAAAAGTTGAAGCCCTTGGTGGCAAAGTTTCTGTCCGCATGGGAGCTCCCGGTAAAGACGGCCCTGTAATCAGCGATTCTGGCAACATTATTGCAGATGCAAAATTTGCTCCTATTGAAAATCCTGCAGAACTTTCAAAACAACTTGATGGTATCGTTGGCTTGGTTGGCCATGGTTTATTTATCAATATGGCAACACAAGTTATTCTGGCAACCGAAAATGGTTTAGAAGAATTTTAGCCATAGCCCTTGCCAAAAAATGAATAAATAGCTATATATGGGTTACCTCGACGCGGGGTGGAGCAGTTGGTAGCTCGTCGGGCTCATAACCCGAAGGTCGCAGCGTTCAAGTCCTGCCCCCGCTACTACAAAAAAAAAGACTTAGCTTTGCTAAGTCTTTTTTTATTCAAACTTTTATTTTTTACTTTGTGTTTCAGGCAAAATCATCAGAACTTTTTCCATACGAGTTCCATCTACCTTTAAAACGCGGAATTTATAACCATCTATTACAACTTCTGTCCCTGCAACAGGAATAGTTCCAAGCGTGGCTTGAATCAATCCAGAAAGTGTTTCAACATGGGAATGCTCTGGTACAGAAAGCGCAACGCCGAGTTCGTATTCCAAATCAGACAAAGTCATCAGTGGGTCAAGAATATAACGACCATCTTTTAACTTTTGTACATCTTCATCTTCTTCGTCGTCATCTTCATCACGAATTTCGCCCACAATTTCTTCTAAAATATCTTCAACCGTAACAAGACCTGCTGTTCCACCATATTCATCAACCACAATAGCTAACTGGTTCCCATTACGGCGCAGTTCTGTAAGCAAGTCATCTATCTTTTTATGGTACGGGACAAAAATCGCCGGCATAACCAATTTTTCCAAATCAAAATTTTCATTTTCCGCTCGGTTTGTGTACCATTCTAAAAAATCACGATTGGAAAGAATCCCTACAATGTTATCTATCGAATCTCTATAAACCGGAAGTCTAGAATGGCGTTCATTATTTAAAATGGAAATCGTTTTTTCAAGAGATGTAGAAACATCAATGGCACACATATCAACTCTAGGAGTCATAATTTCACGCACAGGGGTTTCAACAAAATCAAAAATATTTAAAATCATTTGGCGTTCGTCTTCTTCTAAAGGCGAATCTTCACTTGGTGATGTCATATCCCCTTGAATAGCTTCTTTTTGTTCTTCTGACAAAAAATTCAATTTTGGGTCATAACCACAAGCACGCAAAATACGAGCATAAATAAAACTAAAGAATCGTGCAGCAAAGCCCACAGGCAAACGCAATAACGAAAATAAAGGCAATAAAATAACTGAGAAAATTCCTGGCTTTAAATTGCCTAAAATATTGGGGATAAGAACCGTCCACAAATAAATCAAAAATCCAGCTACAATAACATAAGCTAAGGCAACCCAAAGGCGAAGTTCTTCTGTTAAAAGGACTGGTGAATAAAGCGCGGCACATTTTTTCAACAATAAAAAGCCAAAAACACCGGCCGAAAGATTAAAACAAATTCGACCTATAGAAATTGTTTCTATAAAGCCAGGCTTTTCAGCTAATTTTGCAATTTTCTCGTCTCGTTCTGATGGTTCAAGAACGGCTTTACGATTCAAGAAAACCACTTTGGTTAATGAGTAACAAGCTGAACAAGTAAGACACACTAAAAAGCCAACAAAATAAAATAAAAGACTATCCATTATTTTCCCGATAATAATTGATTTTCAAAAATTCACATTCCCGACGACGCATTTTCACTCTGTCTTTTGGCTTGATATGGTCATAACCACATAAGTGGAAAAGGCCATGCACAAATACTCGTTTTAGTTCGTCGTAAAAAGTATTACCATATTGTGGTGCTTGCCGTTTAACTTGCTCTTTAGCAATATAAATTTCACCAAGTAAATAAGGTTCATACCATTCAAAAGATAAAACATCTGTAACTTTATCTAAATGACGATAATCGCGATTCAATTCGCGGACCGTTTTATCGGAACACAATACAACATTTACGTTTGAAAGGCAATTTTCTTCACGCAACAAACGCTTACCAAGCGTTTCTAGACGCTTTTGCCAAGGAAACGTTTCCTTTGGATTTTCAGTAAGAAATGCTATTTCAAAACTAGGCTCAAGGGGGTCTGGCATAGAATTAAGCCTCAAACCATTTAGAAAGAGTTGCTGCAACTGCTTCTGCCTGAGCTTTTGTCATATTTACAGGTTGGGCTCTGTAACTACCACGGAACTTGCGGAAACGACGAATAGCTACTTTAGGTTCTGAAAAACCTTCTGCACCAAGGTCTTGGTACAAGAAAAGAATGATTGGCCAGGTTCCTTTAGCAATAATTTCTTTAGCTACTTGCTTGCGGACAAGTTCTCCATCTTCGTAACGTTCAATGGTTAAATCTTCAATTGAAGAAGATGCTTCGTTTGTTTCTTCTATATCCATTTTTTACCTCGTTCAAGAAAAATAACAATATTATAGGGTTTCTTTCAACTCTTCTTTCAAGTTTATAAGCCATTTACACTTTAAAATACAAAAAACAATCTCTGCTTTCTATATTTGCACCTATGATGCGTTATCGATTTCGTGAACTTGCTGTTCCTGTTTCAAAACAAGACGATGTGCCTTTGCTTTTAGCAAAAGTTCTAAGAATTCATGTAGAAGAAATACGCAATTTAGTGGTGGAACGCTATTCTTTAGATTGTAGAAAACGCAATTTTCCAAAATATTCTTACACTGTTTCTTTTGATTGCACAAGACGCCTTTCTCTAAAAAGTGGTGCCATTCCTTTTACAGAATTACCAGAAAATGAACGAGACCCATTAGAAAATACGTTACCTCTCCCCAAAAAGGTTCACGTCGTCGGGGCTGGGCCTGCAGGACTTTTTGCTGCTTATACCCTTTTAAGACGAGGTTTTTCAGTTGTTTTGCACGAACAAGGAAAACCGGTTGCTGAACGATTCCGCGATATCCGAAAATTTTTCCGAGATAGAGAATTCAACAGACATTCAAATGTTTTATTTGGCGAAGGCGGAGCTGGCGCTTTTTCTGATGGCAAATTAAATACGCGGACCAGAAACTTTTTTACAGTCAAAGTTCTTGAAGACATGGTTGATTGTAAAATGCCACGTGAAATTTTGACATTTGCAAAGCCACATCTTGGAACCGATAGACTATCTATTCTATTAAAAGAAATCAGAAATCGCATAGCTATGCTCCATGGCGAATTTCGTTTTAATTCTTTTTTAGAAGATATTGAAATTGTTGCTGGAGAAATCAGAAAAGCAAAATTCAATGGCATTTGGGAAGAAACACCAGCTCTTGTTTTGGCAACAGGACACTCTGCAAGAGACATTTATGAAATGCTTGCAAGACATGGTGTATTGCTTGAACCCAAAGCATTTGCTATGGGAGTTCGCGTAGAACACCCTCAAAAACTAATTAACGAAAGACAACTCGGTAATAATGTTGACCCAAGAATTACCGGAAGCGCTGAATACGCTTTAACGACAAAGACTCTTCAGAATACATCTGCGGCTTATAGTTTTTGCATGTGCCCCGGTGGCGTTCTTGTGCCTTGTGCATCTGAACCGGAAACACTTGCCACAAATGGAATGAGTCATAGCCACAGGCGCGGGCCCTATGCCAATGGCGCTATTGTTGTTCCAGTTAAAGCTTCTGAAACTTTATTTGGTGGACTTGAAAAACAACGCTCTTTAGAAAAAGCCGCTTTTGAATGTGGTGGTAAAAATTACACGGCTCCTGCTCAGAGTATAAAAGCTTTTATTGAAAATAAAACAGATTCTTCGCCGCTAGCTTCTACTACATACCCTTGTGGCCTTTTGCCTTCTAATTTACACGAATGGTTTGACAAAGAAATTGCAGAATCTCTTGCAGAAGGTTTTTTAAACTTTGAAAAAAAGATTCCTGGTTTTATCAACGAAGGTTTAATTATTGCTCCTGAAACAAGAACTAGTTCTCCATTACGTATTCCCAGGCACCCAGACACTTTAGAATCTCTGAACACTCGTGGGTTATTTCTTCTTGGCGAAGGAGCTGGTTATTCTGGCGGGATTGTTACAAGTGCAGCCGATGGAATGCGTTTTGCTTACAGAGCGAAACTTTCCGAAAAATTTTGAGAGTTTTAAATGATTACAAAAACAATTGACCGAAATTTCAGCAATATGCGTTTGGATCGCTTTTTAAGAAAGGCCTTTCCAAATGAACCGCTTTCTGTATTTTTTGCTGTATTACGCAAGAAAAAAGTTCGGGTAAACGGAAAAGTAGCCAAAGCAAATCTAATGCTAGCTGAAGGCGACCTTGTCCAGATTTATGAAAATTTTAAAAGTCTTGATTCTAACATAAACTTAGCACAAAAACCACTCTGGGGAAAAAAGCCCACTTACACATCTCCAGAATACTTGAAAGAAAATTTGGATATTGTTCTTGAATCAGAAGATTACATTGTAGTCAATAAACCTTCTGGAGTTCCAAGCCAACCAGGCTCAGGAACTCGCCCTGGCGAATCACTTGTTGAAATGCTTTGGGAGTGGGGAAAGAACAATGATTTAGATTTCAAACCTACTATCGCTCACCGTTTAGACCAGGAAACATCAGGGCTTCTTGTTTGTGCCCTTCACGGCGATACTTTACGCGAATTAACAAAACTTATACGCGAGCATAAGGTAGATAAATACTATTTAGCTTTAGTCAAAGGAAATTTGAAGAAAGAACGTGGTTCTATTCGCTTATCTCTTTCTAGAACAAATGCTCCTCAAGGTTCAAAAATGAAAGTTACAGAAGAAGGGTTATCTGCCGTTACCCATTATTCGGTAAAACAACATTTTCAAGATTTTGATTTGGTAAAAATTAAATTGGAAACCGGAAAAATGCACCAGATAAGAGCTCATTTTGCAGCTCTTGGGCACCCACTTGCCGGAGACACTCGCTATGGTGATTTTGCTTTAAACAGAGAACTCAAGAAATCCTGTTCTTTGAATCGCCTTTTCTTGCATAGCACAAGACTTGAATTTGATTGGAAAGGTAAACATATTGTTGTTGATTCTGCTTTACCTAAAGAATTGCTTTCTGTTTTACAGAACTTGAAATAATTTTAAAAATGAAAAATCCCCGACGAATGTCGGGGATTTTATACAGGTGCCAGGACTCGAACCTGGAATCTTCTGGTTCGTAGCCAGATGCCTTATCCAGTTTGGCCACACCTGCTTGGTGTGCCCCAAATATAGATTAAGTTAAACGTTTGGCAAGGGTTAATGCTGACTTTTTTATTAATTCCCAAAATAAGCTTTTCAAAAAAAACTAAATTTTACTTGGTTTTCATTATTTTTTGCAATAAATATGAATTTTATAAAAGCCCACATTTTACCTTTTTTCAAAAATTTGCTTTCAGATAAGAAAGTGCGTTTCTGGACCATAATCTTTTGTATTCCACCACTTGCCGTATTCATTATTGCATTGAGTGTGTACAACTATTTTTTGCCAGAAATTCCTCCCCTTTCTCAACTAGAAAACATTTCACCACAACTGGTTACAAATATTTACGACAAAAACGGCGAAATATCTCATGAATATTTTGTTGAACGCCGTGAATGGACGCCTTTCGATTCTTTGCCAGAAATGGCTAAAGCTGCTATTATCGCCACCGAAGACCGCAAATTCTACACCCATTGGGGCGTAAATGTCTGGGCAATTCCAAAGGCAGTTATGGAAACCGTTTTTAGCGGAAAAAAACTACGCGGCGCTTCAACTCTCACCCAGCAACTTACCAAATTGCTCTTTTTAACTCCAGAACGTTCTATTTCAAGAAAAATCAAAGAAGCAATTACAGCCATTCGTATTGAACAAACTTACACAAAAGAAGAAATCCTTGAATTCTACATGAACGAAGTTTATCTGGGCGGCGGAAATTATGGTTTTCAAGCCGCAGGAAAATATTACTTTGGAAAACCTCTTGATAGTTTAACAATTCCTGAATACGCAATGCTTGCCGGTATGCTCCAACGCCCAGAAGCTTACCGCCCGGACAGACACCCCGATTTAGGTCTTGAACGCAGAAATACCGTTCTTTATGCCATGTACGATGCAGGTGTTTTATCTAAAGATGAATACAAAAAATATATTGAAACTCCTTTAGAAACGGTTCGTTCTGGTAAAAACGCTAAAAAAGCAGGACTTTATTTTTACGAAGAAATCCGTAAATACATGGAAAAGAAATATGGTGAAAGTTCTCTTTACGCTGATGGTGTCCAAATTTACAGTACAATTGACCCAGAAATACAGACTATTGCTGAAAACGCTGCTGTAGAACAAATCAAAAAAATCCGCCGTCGGATACAATACAGAGCAACAAGGCGTTTAAAACTCACTCAAAAATACAATTTGCCTGAAGATTCTGTTGTCGCTCATTTTGACAGCATTTACGCCCTTTTCAAAAAAGAATACCTTGCTCTTGATACTGCAAAAGACCCATCCAAATGGCGTTTCCCTGATAGTATCCGTTACCACCATGCAGAAGTCGCTGCCATTGTGATTGAAAACGAAACCGGAGCTGTTCGTGCTATGGTCGGCGGTAGTGATTTTGAAAAATCTCGCTGGAACAGAACCATTCAATCTTTACGCCAACCAGGTTCTTCTTTTAAACCATTCGTTTACGCAACCGCAATGGATAATGGAGCAAGCCCATGCGATTCAGTAAACGACCAGCCAATAACTATTGAAGACCCTGAAGACCCGTCTAAAACCTGGAGGCCTGCAAACTTTGGTCATGATTTTGAAGGAATGATGACTTTAAGGCGCGCGCTTTACCTTTCTAAAAACCTCCCTGCTATCGTTACCGGAATGAAATATGGTTTAAATAACGTAGTCAACTACGCCCGCAAGTTCGGCATACAACGCGCTCCTTTGCAAGCCGTTCCAAGCCTTGCTTTAGGTTCTGTTGGGGCTACACTCATGGAAATGACTTCTGCTTATACCGTGTTTCCAAATGGCGGAACTCGAATTGAGCCATTCTTGATTGATTCGATTGTTGATAAGAGTGGCGAACTCATGGAAAAAAGAACTTTAGTAGAACATGAAGTTTTGCGCCCGGCTTCTGCTTATTTAATGGTAGATATGTTAAAAGATGTCAATGTCCGCGGAACAGCTGCTAGAGTTTGGGCTAATGGTTTTCAACACCCAAGTGGTGGAAAAACTGGTACGACTAATGATTATACCGACGCTTGGTACATTGGTTTTACGAAACAATATACCATGGGCGTTTGGATTGGGCCTGATTCTCCTGGTTCTATGGGAGCCGGACACACAGGAACAGAAGACGCTCTACCGATTTGGTTCAACGTGATGAAAGAAATTCATAAAGACCTTCCTAAATTGCAATTTCCTGTTCCAGCGGGTGTTTCTAGCCGAAGCGTTTGTAATTATACAGGTAAAAAAGCTGGCGAGTTCTGTTCTTCAACAACTTATTGTCTTTATTCTGCTCAGTATGCTCCAGAAGAAACTTGTGATGGAAACCATATAGCGACTTCAACTAGGAGTGTAAACGACGCCACTCTCTTTAGTTCTAAAGGCGCTGAAGAAGCTCGTCCTGAACCTAAAAAAGGAGAAACTCCGGCTCCTAAAAAGCCAAGGAGAATGTTCTAACTAACTTTTTTAGACCATTGCCATCAAGATTTTTTTCTATCTTTGCGAGTGCTGTGGAAAAGATTAGCGACATCAAAACCTTAACAGAAGAAGAACTCAAGAACTGGTTGAAGGAAGTTGGCGAAAAGCCTTTCCGTGCTGACCAGATTCGTAATCGTCTTTTTTGCGGTCAAGTCAAATCGTTTGATGCGATGGAAACGATTCCTGCTGCTTTACGAGAAAAACTTTCTGCAAATTTCCGTATTACTTCTTTAGAAGAGGCTAAACGACTTATTTCGGTAGATGGAACTGTTAAATGGCTTTACCGAACTTATGATGGTCACCATATTGAAACCGTTCTTATTCCAACCAACGACCGTTTTTCTGTTTGCGTTTCTACTCAAATTGGTTGTGCGCAAAATTGTGCATTTTGTAGAACCGCTAAAATGGGCTTTATCAGAAACCTTGAAGCCGGAGAAATTTTAGAAGAAATTATCCGGGTCAATTGGTTTCTCGAAGAAACAAACACAAAGCATAATGATGGTTCTATTGCTAAAGTAACAAACATTATTTTTATGGGAATGGGTGAACCGCTTAATAACTTAGAACAAGTTCACCGGGTATGTTGCACCCTTCACCATCAAAAATTATTTAATCTCGGTCGTAAAAGAATGACCATTTCTACGTCAGGTGTTGTTCCTAAAATAAAAGAACTTGTCGACAGAAATACACCTTGTTGTCTTGCTGTATCTCTTAATTCTACAAATGACGAGCGACGTTCTGCTGTAATGCCTGTGAATAAAGTTTGGAATATAGCCAAATTATTAGAAGCGACCGATGAATATACTAAACGTACTGGTAATTACGTTACTTTTGAATTTGTACTAATGAAAGGCATAACTTGTTCAGAAGAAGCCGCAAGAGAACTTATTCGTATTTGTGCTCCTCGCCGTTGTAAAGTAAATGCTATCGTATTAAATGATGGAGATGACCCAACGCTAGAAGCTCCTTCCCCAGAAGAAATAGACCATTTTTTAGAAATCGTTCGCAAAGCCGAAGTCCAGATAACTATACGTAACCCTCGTGGTAGAGATATTTTAGCTGCTTGCGGACAACTCGCCTATAACACACAACAAGGAAAAACCAATGCTGACACAGAACTTACCTGATTTTTGGGAAGCCCTTTATAACAACAAAAAAGACTATTGGAATTCAGGGAAACCGACTCCTGCTCTTTTGGAGTTTTTTGAACACCCTTCTTGCCCTAAGACAGGAAATGTTCTTATCCCTGGTGCTGGTGTTGGATTAGATGCCGAAGCCTGGGCTAACAAAGGTCACAATGTTCTTGCTGTTGATTTTTGCCCGACATCTGTCGATGCTTTAGATAAAATTTCTCGCAACAATAAAAACTTCCGTTCTTTGGATCTTGACCTTTTTTCTTTATCCCCAAAAGACCCAAAGAAAGGTGGCGAAACTTTTGACATCATTTACGATTACGGAACTTTTACAGCCATTCATCCGGGCCGTCGTGATGAATTCTTTGAAGTTTGTTACAAAATGATGAAAGATGACGCTCTTTTAATTCTCTTGCTTTACCCACTTTCAAATGCAAGTACAATGCAAGGTCCTCCGCATGCAACTTCTGCAGGCGAGTTGATGGCTAGACTTGACGGCATTTTTGAAATTGTAGAACGTATTCCTGTCAAAAATAGCTTGCCAGGCCGTGAAGGTAAAGAAGAATTCTGGTTATTAAAAAAGACACTTTAACTTGAAAAAAGGAACTCTTATGTCCGAAGAACTTTGTCCCTGTGGTTCAGGAAAATCATACGCTGAATGTTGTGAAGGCATCATCAAAGGCGCGCGCTTAGCTGCTTCCCCAGAAGAATTGATGCGTTCTCGTTACACAGCTTATGCTAAACACGAAATCCGTTGGTTGAAAGATTCTCTTGAAGCCACACAACGCACTGATTTTGATGAACCAAGCGTTGAAGCATGGAGCCGCGAATCTGAATGGCTCGGCATTGAAATCCGCCAGACAAAAACCGAAGAAGAAAAAAATATCGGTTGGGTTGAATTCATTGCTCGTTTCAAGCAAGGAAACGTCACTAGAAACCATCATGAATTAGGCGAATTCCATAAAGTCAATGGTGCCTGGTTCTTTTACGATGGTCGCGGCATAAAGCAAGAAACCGTAAAGAAAACCACTCCTGACGTTGGTCGTAACGACCCTTGCCCATGCGGTTCTGGTAAAAAATACAAGAAATGCTGCGGTCAATAGTTTTGACTTAAAGGGAAAAAATGACTTATAAAGTTTTCGTCGATGGACAAGAAGGCACAACAGGATTACAAATTCATGAACGCCTCGCTAAGCGTAATGACATTGAAATTCTTGTTATAGATCCAGAAAAACGTAAAGAGCCTAGCGAAAGAGCTAAGCTCATAAACGCTTCAGATATTACTTTTCTTTGCTTGCCAGATGTTGCTGCAAAAGAAAGTGTAAGCCTTTGTTCTAGCACTTCTACCAAGATAATTGATGCTTCTACAGCGCACAGGACAAATCCTGAATTTGCTTACGGGCTTCCTGAATTATCTAATGTCCTTCGCGAAAAACTTAAAACAAGCACAAGAATTGCAAACCCTGGTTGTCACGCCACCGGGTTTCTCCTTGGCGTATCTCCTTTAAGACAAGTTGGCATTTTACCTTCTTCAGCTCGCCTTGCTTGTTATAGTATCACCGGTTATTCTGGTGGTGGAAAAAAACTCATTGCCGAATACGAAGCCGAAGGCGCTCAAGTTTCAAATCCAGGAGCTTCTCTTAGTTTATTTGCTCCTTCTCCTTATGCTTTAGCTTTAAAGCACAAGCACTTGCCAGAAATGAAACTTTATGCCGACTTAGAAAAAGCCCCTTTATTTAACCCAGTCCTTGGACCTTTTTATAAAGGCATGGCTGTTTCTGTAGCTTTATTTCCTGAAATGTTTACAAAAAAAGTTTCACCAGAAAACATTCAAGAAATTCTTGCAGCCCATTACAAAAATTCTCGTTTTGTAAAAGTAATGCCTTATGCAGAAACTCCAGATTTACCGTCTGGGCGTCTTGATGCTACACTTTGTAACGACACAAATGAAGCTAAAGTTTATGTATTCGGTAACGAAGAATCTTTCCAAGTAACAACTATCATTGATAACCTTGGAAAAGGGGCTAGTGGAGCGGCTGTACAAAATATGAATATTGCTTTGGGACTTGCTGAAGACACAGGCCTTTAAGCAAATTGAACGTTCGGAGTTTTTATGTTTCTAGATGAAAAAGTTATAGAAGTCCGCTCCGGAAAAGGTGGAGATGGCCTTTGCAGTTTTCGCCGTGAAAAATACGTTCCATTAGGAGGCCCTGATGGGGGTGACGGCGGTAAAGGGGCAAGTGTCATTTTAGAAGTCAACGAACAGTACACAACGCTCCTTGATATGGGGCATACAAAGATTTACAGAGCTCCAAATGGCCAACCAGGCGGAACAAATCGGTGTACCGGGGCTAGTGGCAAAGACCTTATTATCTCTGTTCCTTGTGGTACTTTGGTTAAAGATTCTCAAGGACACATTTTAGCTGATTTGACCGAACCTGGTCAACGTTGGGTTGCTGCTCGTGGCGGAAAAGGCGGACTGGGTAATTGTCATTTTGCTACCCCTACTTTGCAAGCCCCTCGTAAAACAATTCCTGGTCAACCTGGCGAAAAACGCGAATTATTTTTAGAATTAAAACTCATGGCTGATGTAGGGCTTGTCGGATTTCCAAATGCCGGCAAATCTTCTTTGGTCAATAAAATTTCTAGTGGACGCCCGGCTATTGGTGACTACCCTTTTACCACTTTAGAACCTGTTCTTGGCATTGTAAGCGTTCACAATAAAAGCTTTGTCCTGGCCGATATTCCAGGCTTAATTGAAGGCGCAAGCGAAGGCCGTGGGCTTGGACATCAATTTTTAAAGCACATTGAACGCACCCATTCTTTGCTTTTTGTGATTGATAGTTTCGAAGAAGATGCTTATCAAAAATTCCTTATTTTAAAACAAGAATTAAAAGAATTCCACCCAAAACTTGCCGAAAAACCTTACGTTATCGCTCTTAACAAAGCTGACCTTGGCAACGAAGATTCTTTAAAAATATTTAAAGAAAATGGGGAGACCCCTATCGTTACTTCTGCTATCACAGGTGAAGGTTGTGAAACCCTGAAACTTGCTTTAGATAAATTGGTCATTCCAAAGCAAAAAAAATCTTCTGGTTGGGCAAGTAAAAAATAAAACAACTCTTTGTTTTCTAAAAAAAAATCAATAAAACTTTTAAGCCGGCTTTTATAAAGCCGGCTTTTTTAAATGGCAATTTATCCTATTCTAATTCATTTTCAGATTACAAGTTTTCTATAAATTTTTATTTTTGCTCGCATGAAAAATTTTTATGTAACTACCCCGATTTATTATGTTAATGATGCCCCACACATTGGGCATTCCTACACAACAGTTTTAGCCGATGTTCTAACCCGCTTTCATAAAATTATCGGTTGCCAGACATTCTTTTTAACAGGCACAGACGAACACGGCCAAAAAGTCCAGCGTGCTGCTGCAGCAAGAGGCGTTTCTCCACAAGAACATGTTGATGAATACAATTTACGTTTTCGCAATTTGTGGGAAAAAATGAACATTCAATACGATTATTTCATCAGAACCACTGATGAAGACCACAAAAATTTTGTGCGTGAATGTTTGCAGAAACTTTTTGATAAAGGTGAAATTTATTCCAAAGAATATGAAGGTTGGTATTCTGTTGGCGAAGAACGTTTCTTTTCTGAAGATGAATTAGACGAAAACAAATGTGATCCTATAAGCCACCGCCCTGTTGAATGGCTAAAAGAAAAAAATTACTTCTTCAAAATGAGCAAATACCAACAACAGCTCATTGATTACATTCAAGAAAATCCTGATTGGATTGTTCCTGATTTCAGAAAAAATGAAATTCTTGGCTTTTTACGCCAACCATTGAATGACCTTTGCATAAGCCGTCCAAAAGCCCGTCTTTCTTGGGGAATCCCTCTTCCTTTTGACGAAGATTATGTGACTTATGTTTGGTTTGATGCGTTAATCAATTATGTAAGTGCTGTTAGAAATAAAACTTATCCAGATGGTTCAAAAATTTGGCCAGCGACTTATCACTTAATCGGAAAAGACATTTTAACAACGCATAGTGTTTATTGGCCAACCATGCTTATGGCTTTAGAAATTCCTCTCCCTAAGCATATTCTTGCTCATGGCTGGTGGCTTGTCAACAATGACAAAATGAGTAAAACAACGGGTAATGTTGTAAACCCGATGGAATACATGGAAAAATATGGCGTTGATGCTTTCCGCTATTTCCTTGCCCGTGAAATGGTAGTTGGTCAAGACGGAAGTTTCAGTCACGATGCTTTTGTCCGCCGTATAAACAGCGACTTGGCAAATGATTTAGGAAACGTTTTAAACCGCGTTCATCGCCTTGTTTTAACAAACTTCGAAGGCAAACTTCCAAAGCCAACTGCTTTAGGAGATGCAGAAAACGAACTTATTGAAACGGCAAATCGCGTTCGCGAAAATGTTCTTGCTTGGATTCCACAAGTAAAGCTTTCTCAAGTGATTGAAGAAATCATGTCTCTTGTAAGAGCCATCAATCGTTACCTTGAAATCAAAGCTCCATGGAAACTTGCCAAAGATCCAAATGCAAAAGACGAACTCGCTACTGTTCTTTATATTTCTGCAGAAGCTGTTCGACTTTCTCTCTGTTTCTTGTGGCCAGTTATTCCGACTAAAGCCATTGAAGGCCTTGCTATGATTGGCTCTACTTTCACAGATGAAAAAGATTTACGTTGGGGCGTTTTAGTTGGCGGAGAATCTTTTGGTGAAGGCAAGCCTCTTTTTCCAAGAATTGAAATGGAAAAGAAACCTGTTGAAGTTCAAAAGCCTAAGCAAAATAAACCTTTGACAAAAGAAGATGTTCCAGGCGCAATGGATTTACGCGTAGCTAAAATTGTTTCTGTAGAAAATCATCCAGACGCTGATTCCCTTTATGTTTTAAAAGTAGATGCCGGAGAAACAGAACTTCGCACTATTTGTTCTGGCTTAAAAGCAAGTTATTCTGCAGAAGAATTGCAAGACAAATTGATTATTCTTTTCGCTAATTTAAAACCTGCTCCTTTGCGTGGTATTGTTAGCTATGGAATGCTTTTGGCTGGCGATTTAACCGAAGAAAAATGCATTTTAGTTGCCCCACCAGAAGGTGCAAAACCTGGCGACAGAGCCACGTTCAAAGGAATTACACCTAGCGAAGAAACAAGAGAACTCAAACGCAAAGATTTTGAAAAAATTGAATTGTTCGCTAAAAATTCCGTTGTTTATGTAGGCGAATCTGCTTTAGAAGTAAACGGCAATTCTGTAACTTGTGCTATTCCTGACGGAGCAGGCATTCATTAATTCTTAAAATGAAAAAGCCAGAACTTCTGCTTCCTGTCGGTACAAGAGACATGCTCCTTTCAGCTATTGCCAATGGAGCAGATGCTGTTTACTTAGGGGCTCCTGGTTGGAACGCTCGTGGCAGGACAGAAGATTTTTCTTTTGACGAAGTCGAAGAAATGATTTCATTTGCAAGAATTCACGGTGTAAAAACTTACATCGCTATGAACATTCTTGTTTTTGAAAAAGAATTGCAAACGCTTCCGGATTACTTATCAAAACTTATTTCATTACGCCCGGATGCTTTTATTATTCAGGATTTGGGGCTAGCTCGTTTAATTCGTGCTATTGCCCCGGAACAAGAAATTCACGCATCGACCCAGCAAACTATTGCAAGTGCCGAAGCGGCCAATTTTTTAAAGCCTCTTGGTTTTAATCGCGTTGTTCTTGCACGAGAACTTTCTTTACGACAAATTCAAGACATAGCAAAATCTACTGATTTAGAACTTGAAGTTTTTATTCATGGTGCTTTATGCGTTTCATATTCTGGCCAATGTTTAACGAGTGAAAATTTTGGCGGTCGCTCGGGAAACCGTGGACAATGCGCGCAAAGTTGCAGACTCCCCTATAAAATGTTTATCGATGGCAAAGAAAAACCTTTATCAAAAACGCCTTATCTCTTCAGCCCTCGCGACCTTTCGGCACTTCCTCTTTTAAGTGAATTAGAAAAAATCGGCATTGCTTCTTACAAAGTAGAAGGCCGCTTAAAAACACCAGAATATGTTGCGGCCGTTTCTAAAGCCTACCGCACCGTTATTGACAAAAAAAACACAACGCCTTTTATGCAATCCGCTTTAGAAACACTCTTTTCTCGCGGACTTTCTCCCGGATTTTTGAAAGGCGTAAACCATACAGAACTTGTTGAAGGCTCTTTTTCAAATCATCATGGTGAATTTTTAGGTTTAGTTGAAAAAGTTTCTAAAAACGCCATCTTTATCAAAACCCAAATCAAACCTTCTTTAGGCGATGGCATTTTCTTTGAACCAATCGGAATTGGTGGTAGGCTTTACGCAATAGAAACAGAAAAAAATTACCTAAAGCTCATTTTTAAAAACGATTTCCGTCTTGATAAAATAAAAATTGGCTTTTCGGTTTTCCGCAATGATTCGCCTGCAATGGAAAAAGAATTAAAAAACACTTTTTCTATCCGCGATGCTAGTCGGATAATTCCAATAAACATTCATTTTTTAGCTAAAGAAAATACTCCCATTACATTAACATTTACAGACAATGATAACCATTCCGTAACTGTTAAAGGAGAAATTCCTGAAAAAGCCTTACAACAAAACGCTCAGCAAGAACCCTTTATTTTAAAAGAAATTTCAGCACTTTCTGGCACAGCTTACTTTGTTAAAAACGCAGAAATTTCTTGCGAAAGTAATTTATATCTATCCCAAAAAGTTTTAAGAAAATTACGCCAGCAAGCCGTTTCAGAACTTGATAAACTCCGTGTTCAAAAGTTTCCTCTTATTAAAATTTCAAAAGAAGCCGGCATTGATTTCTTAAAAAAAGATTCTTCAAAGGCAACCCAAAATACAATTTCAGAGCTATCTGTTTTAGTTAGAAATCCAGAACAAATTAATTTATTAAAAGGTCTTCCGCTTAAAACCGTTTATATGGATTTTGATTGGGGAGTGGATTATGAAAAGCCTCTTGAAAAAATTCATCACCTCGGTTTTGAAGCTGGTATTGCCACACTTCGCGTACATAAACCTGGTGAAAATCATTATTTGAGAAAAATCGCAAAACTTGCTCCAGAAAAAGTTTTAGTAAGAAACACCGGAGCCCTTTCTCTTTTACGTGAAACGCCTCTTTATCTTGCAGGCGATTACAGTTTAAATTTATCTAATTCTATTGCCGCAGATTATTTACTTTCTTTAGGGTTACAGACATTTCACCCTTCTTTAGATTTAAATGCGAACGAACTTTTTGACCTTTTACAAAATATTGCCCCTAATAAAGTTGAAATAGCTTTACACCAATATTTACCAGCATTCCATTCCGAATATTGCGCTTTTGCCGCATTTGGGGCAAAAGCAAAACGTTTCCCTGAATGCGATAAATTCTGTACAAAACACAAAGTGGAAATTCTTGATCACAAAGGAAAAAAACATTTCTTACAATCCGATTCTGAATGCCGTAACACTCTTTATTTAGGCACACCACGTTCTGCCTTAAGATTACTCCCAAAATTAAAAAATACAGGCATTACTCATTTCCGTTTAGAAATGCTTGATGACTCTCCAGAAATGGTTCGCCGAAAAATCAAAATTTACGCTTCTGCGTTAAACGGAACCTTGCCTTTACAAGAAGCCATCGGGCAAATTAATGCCGAAGAAAAATACGGTGTTTCCGAAGGCCAACTTTTCAACGATTCTATCTGGGAAGATAGAAAGAAATAAATATTTCTTTAAATAGAAAAAGTCGGAGCCAAAGGCTCCGACTTTAGATGTGTTCTATGGAGACTCAACCTAAAGCAACTGCAGATAAATTCCTTTCTCTGGAATCGGCAATGCTAATTGTCAGATATCGAAAGTTACCGACTTGATCGTCGGTTTCCTCCTTCAAATCATCACTTAAACGAGTGATTTCATTACTATAAATTAACGAACCATTTTCATCAATACGAGTAGTTCTTAAAATACTACACTTAAAACTACGACCACGGCGGTTTTTCATGCGCACAAGAAAAGTCTGGTTATCTGATTCTTCCTGACTCATCAAGCGAAAAGTTTCCCAATCTTTTGGGTAACGATACAAATCGCAAATATAATGCCACATTGGTTCATCAAGCGCAAAGCCAAACATTTTGCAAAATTTTTTATTTGCATTTAAAATGCGACCGGTTTCATTGATTTCGCAACGAGCCACTTTATCTTTTTTTTCACTTGACATTAGCGACCTCCATGTTTATAATATCGAATAAAAGCTCCCGTTTCATCAATAGGTTCTCGATAAAAACGTAAAGCATCTATGTCTAATAAAAGCGTTTCTTTTCCAATATAAATAGATTCTATTGAATTACCTATTTCAAAAACAGAAGTTTCTTTTTTAGCCATTAAAAAACCATTACGGAAAAGTTTCAAAATTCCTTTATCAAAACTAGCAACTACATGCACCCATTCAAAAGATTCAACAAATGAAGAATCTATAGCTACATTTTCACAATTAAAATCTTTACCTTCTCCATCGGCAACAAAAAATGCCAAAGATGGTTCTGTTACAGCACAAACTCCTTGAATCAAAGCTAGACTAAACACACTATTATCTGTGTTTCCACCAAAACCAACTTTCCCAACAATATTTTTCCGATATTCTTTTTCTACAGGAATATCTTTTAAACGCACCCAAGTTTCAATACTAAAAGTTTGTGTTCTATTAAAAATTCCAGAATCCATTTCTAACACAGCAAAACCTGTAGAATCTTTTAAAGCTAAAGATTTATTTTCCACACCAGAAACAAATTCAGTATTTCCATAAACAAAAAATGGCAACTCTTTTTCGCGGACATTAGCGATAGAAACTCTTTGGCTAATTGAATCACTACGATTAAAATTCCAATACCCCAACAAATTTTTTTCTGTCGCAAAAGGTAAAATCCAAACAGAATCTTGTGTTTGTCTAGAAGAAATTTCTAAAGAGCTCAAAGAATCTAAAGGTATTCCTTCTGGGTAAGGGCCATAGAAAAGCGAATCACTAATGCGATAATGCACATTTTCATATTCGGTGGTACTTGGTGATTTAAGATTTAAAACATAGTTTCCACGGGGCAAATCTTCAAATTCTAAAACACCATTTTTACCAACCGTTGATTTTACATTTGTTCCAGGTAATGAAACCACAACGCCTTCTGCACTAGAAGAATCTGCAAACAAAACGCGCACACTTATATCAAAACCTTTTAACAGCTTGGCTGAAATTTCAACATCTTCGCCAGAAATACGCACCAATTCATAGAAAGATGAATTCTTTTCTGTTGCAGAAAGTGCATAAATACCATATGGTAAATCCATACGAAAACGGCCCGAAGAATCTGAAACACAAGTCACTTCAAATGAAGTTGAAAGAGAACGAGCTGAAACAGAAACACCTGAAAGTACGCCAGAACTATCTTCAAGAACTCCAGCAAGTGTATTAGTTTCTTCACTAACACCGCCAGCAAAGCGTTCTTCTGAGCAAGCAGCCAAAAAGCTTAAAAAGCAAAGTAAAAGAAATCTAATTTTCATTTGACTTTCTCCTATTTGCTTTAGTCAACGGGAAAAACTGTAAATTCATTCTATAAACGCGTTCTTCGCCTTCTGATTCCATAGCTATTGCTGCTAAACGACGCCTGAAGGCAGCCGTCTCTTCAACAATACGTTGGTAAGCATTTTTAGAGATGCCCATTGTTAAACCAGAGACATCGCGTTCTGAAGGTTCTACACTTTCTAAAGCTTTTAACGCAAGTTCTCCCATCTGGAGGTGCATATTGCGAATAGCCAACTTTCCTGGCTCTAAAATCCCTGTTGAAACCGATTTTTCCACCACCGAAAGTTTTCCATTTTGTTCTTTTAAAAAACCTGTCTGCAATAAAACTGAAAGTGCCTTACGCACTTCAGCAGCAGAAGTTTCTTCAACAAAAAGGTTAGCCAATTCTACTGGCTTTGCAGAAGGCAAAACAGAAACCAATTCTCTTAAAACCGGATGACGCCAAGAAGCATAATAATCGTATTGTTCTTCACCTACTAAATGGAAAGAATTTTCTTTTGCTAAACACCTAAGTTCTTTCCAGAAGGTTTCACGTTTTTTAGAATCTTTTTCTTGTTCATAACGAACAAGTGCTCTAAAATATTGCAAATCCACACCAACTAAACCTATCGCCGAAGCGACACGTTCAACCCCTAATTCACTCAGATTTGCTTTTGCATCGCAAACCAATTTCAAAAAAACAGGAGAAGAATACCCCGCTATTTTGGCAAAATCTCGCCAAGTAAAACCGAATTCATGGCGTTCCTTGTAATAATCCAAAAGGAACGTCCGAAAAGAAGAATATTCTAAAATCGGTTTCATACCTATAATATAGACATTTTTTCATTCAAAAGCAACTTTTTTAAAGATACAAAATATCATTTTTTCTTTTATTTTAATGGATTTATTTGAAATTTTACTTTAAAGCAAAAATTTTTTATGATACAAGCATATAAAGCCAATTAAAATAAAACCCTGAAAACAAAAACTCCTGGAACATTCGTTCCAGGAGTTTTATTTCCTAAACTTCGAAGTTTAAATTATTCTTCTTCAGTATAGGTTGCAATACACTGTTCTTCAGTACCTTCTGGGGTAGCTGGGTGCATTTCAATACGACGGTTTTCTTCACGGCCATCAGCAGTCTTGTTACTTGCAATAGGAGCGTCAGAACCGCAACCAATTGCCTTTACACGACTCTTTGCAATGCCTTGAGAAATGAGGTATTTCATAACAGCTTCAGCACGTTGTAAAGAAAGTTTCTTGTTTTTCTTAGCGTTACCAGTGTTATCGGTATGGCCTTGAATAACAATGTTCGTTCCTTCGTTTTCAGGCAACTTGAGCTCGCGGATAGTTCCCTTCAATGCCTTCTTAGCGTTGGAATTCAAGACAGACTTACCACTTGCGAAAGTAACTCCATCAAGTTTCATCACTTTAAGCTTGATTTCGCAACCATTGTTGTTCTTGTCACCAGCTTCAAGTGGGCAGTTATCCACGCCAATACATACATCTTGGAACTTAGAACTCATCTTCTTCTGAGTTACCCATGGATCGCAAACGCCGTCTTTATCGGTATCTGGGTCATCAAGTGGGCAACCATTGTTGTCCTTATCACCAGCATCGTATGGGCACTTGTCAAAGCCAGAGCAAACTTCAAGATACTTGTCTTGCATTTTCTTTTCCGTTACCCAAGCATCGCAAATGCCGTCTTTATCACCATCTGGGTCATCGAGTTTACAACCGTGGTTTTCTACAGAACCAGAATCAAGTGGGCACTTATCGAGGCCAGAGCAAACTTCTGCAAACTGGTCAAGAACTTTCTGCTGTGTTACCCAAGCATCGCAAACACCATCTTTATCTGGGTCTGGGTCTTCAGCTGGGCAGCCATCAGTAAAGAGTGGACCATATTCATACGGACACTTGTCAAGACCTTTACAAGCCTTGGTTACATAAGGGTCATTCAAAGTTGCAGCATTTTCGAAGAAGTAACCCATCTTCTTAGCAGTTACCCATTCATCGCAAAGACCATCACCATCAGTATCTGGATCTGGCCATGGGCAACCCTTGTTTGCATCTGGACCAGCTTCACCTGGGCAGTTATCATAACCTTTACATACTTTAGCAAAGTCTTTCAAGCGGTTTTTCTGAGAAACCCAAGGATCACACATTCCATCGCCATCTGCATCTGGATTATCTTCTGGGCAACCCATGTTGGTTTCTGGGCCTGGTTGTGCCGGGCAGTTATCAATGCCACCGCAAATATCGCTGAAGTGATCTTGGTAATTCTTCTGAGCAACCCAAGCATCGCAAACGCCGTCTTTATCAGCATCTGGATCATCAAGTGGGCAACCGTCTTCACCTTCACCAGCTTCGTTCGGGCAATTATCGATACCTTCACAAATAGAAGCAAATTCACCAAACAAGCCTTTTTCAGCAACCCAAGCATCGCAAATACCATCTTCATCTAAGTCAGGGTTAGACCATGGGCAACCATCGTTTTGAGGAGCACCAGCTTCTTCAGGGCATTTATCATTTTCATCTGGAACGGTATCGCCATCATAATCCGGGTCAATAAGGAAGCCAGACCAAGTAATTCCGCCAAAGCCAGAAGCACTTGCACCAATGCGACCATTATAAGCCCAAGAATCATGACCAAAAGCACCAGTCATTGGAGCGTACTTATCACCACCAATGTAGAAGTGCCCACCAACCTGGAGGTCAAGATGACTACCAATATGGAATACAAGACCAACAGAAGCTTCAGAAAGATCTAAGTAATCTTTCACCTTGCCGTCAGGGATATCCATGTAGTATTCACCAAAGATGGAGACCACTGGTAGAGGATAGAGTTCAAGACCTGCACTGAAATGGTAGAAACGGTTATAACCATCGCCTTCAAGAGGCATACGATAACCACCGTTCAAGTGAACAAGAAGTGGAGCGGCATCAATTTTACGCAAATCCATTGTTGCAGCAAGCACTGCACGGAACAATGTCTGGCGATGACCGAAAGTATAAGCAGAACCCTTTTCCACATTGTAATAATCAGGTTCTCTGAGCCAAATACCACGTTCATCTGTATTAGCTGTGCCAAAGTCACCACCAAGAATCAAAGCAATATCAAAAAGTTGATCTTCTGGAAGTGGAGCTCTTAATTTCAAGTTTGCACGAAGGTTTCCCAAACCACCCTTCTTTGAAGCATCTGCATGCTTGAATGTTTGCTGATCGTAATACACTGGCAACATAACGGCCAAGTCTACAATTTCAAACATACCAAATGACATGCCAATGTAACCGCTGAGACCTAAATATTTATCTCTTTGTGCATCCGGAGTCGGAACTCGTTCTCCTGTAGTTACATTCTGAAATTCACCGCTGATAATACCACCATCGTTATTGATATCACCAAGAACGGAAATCCCGAGTTGCCCATGCTTCATAGACTTTGCAGAATGGGTCTTATTGACACCTAAAAGACCTGTCTTATTCATCGTTTCATGAGCAAAAGCCATAGAAACCGATAAGCCAAGAACAGCTAGGCACTTAATGTATTTATTCATTGGTTCTCCTTCGTACCAATTTTAAAATCGGTTATTACAATATGGAACAATCTAATATAAAATATACCTATTTTCATAAAATTTGTAGGAACCTCTTTTCTTTTTAGATACCTTTTTGTATACAAATCACAAATAGTTGTTTCTTTTTTTGAAATTATTTTCATAATCCCATTCTAGAATCAATTCGAGTAAAAAATACTTTACAACAAATGTTTCCTTTTTTCATTTTTTAAAGTCCTCTTTCAAAAATATAAGGGTATTCTCGCCTAATACTTTTATAACCAGAAGCCCCTATTACAAGATGGTCTAATACAGTTATTCCAAGCAGTTCCCCTGCTCTACAAAGTGTTGTTGTCACCTGAATATCTTCTGAACTAGGCTTTAACGAAGAAGAGGGGTGATTATGGGCAAATAAAACGGAAACCGCTCCATCTTCAATAGCTTTTATAAAAGCTTCTCGTGGGTGAATCGGCGTCTGTGTTGCTGTGCCACGAGTTAAAACATGTGTTTTCAAAACTTTATTCGCTGAATTCAAAGAAATCATTGCAAAAACTTCTTGCTTTTCATATTTCATAAAAGAAAAACGCCTAACCGATTCTTCTGGCGTACAAACGGCCTGCGAATTTGTCGCTATCAAAAATCTTGCTGAAAGTTCTAAACAAGCCACAATTTGGCAAGCTTTAGCAAAACCTAACCCTTTAATTTTTGATATTTCTTCTACCGTTGGCAAACGCACCGATTTTTCTAAAAAATGACTTACTTCTAAAGCCAGTTCTAAAACATCTTTGCCTCGAATTCCACGCCCTAAAATAATTGCCAAAAGTTCTTCTTTATTCAAATAAGACGCACCTTGTTGTAACAATTTTTCTCTTGGCAAAATCCCTGTTTCTTTTAAATTCACATTTTCTCCTTTGAATTTTCGTTAACATTATTTTTAGAAAAACACTTATATGCCCTTCTACTTATTTAAAACGCTTAACAAAAGAAAAAAGTGACAAAAAAAATTATTTTTCTTCTATGAAAAAAATATTTCTCATTTTTTTGATTTCTATTCTTGTTTTATTTAGTCTTTCTTTCCTTAAAAAGAAATCTGAAGAAAAAGCTTTATTTCAAAAACAAGAACAACTCATTCAAGAAACTAACAACTGCTTAAAACAAAGCGATTGGATTTGTGCCGAAAAAAATATACGCGCCTTACTTAAAGAAGAACCTAATGATACCAATCTCCAATTACACCTTGCCGGTATTCTTTTAGAGCAAGGAAAATACACTGAATGTAAAGAATATATTGCGACATTTTCTTTTCAATCAGAAACCGCTAAAATCATTAAACAAAAAGCAGAACAACTTTTAAAAGAAAGTAACAAACTTTCTTCAGAAGATTCAAGACATTTTAGGCTAGAATTTGATTCTTCGCCTTCTAGAACTGATATTTATGAAGCCTTAACCGTTTTAGAAGTCGCTTATGATTCTCTTTGCCGGCTTTTTAATTTTTATCCAGAAGAAAGAATCCACCTTGTGTTGTACCAATCTAAAGAATTTCAAGGGAGCGCAAACAGACCTGAATGGGTGGGAGCTGTTTTTGATGGAAAATTACGCGTTTCTTTAAATGTGATGCAATACCGAGAGCTTTATCGCCCTATGTTGCTTCACGAATTAACACACGCTTTTATACACTCTATTTCTCGGACAAACATTCCTCTTTGGTTAAATGAAGGGATTGCACAAACCATTGACGGAAGTTCTTTAGAACCTTTTCCACAAGGAAACATTCCCTCAATACAAACTTTAAGAGAATCTTTTATCAAAGAAAAAAATACAGAAAACGCGAAAAAACTTTATTGGTATTCGCTTGCTATGGTAAAGAAAATTCTTGAAAAAGTCCCCTTTGAAAACCTTAAAGATATCATTCAAGAAACCGGCAAAAATGGCATTGAAAAAGCATTGGGAAAATACGGTTTGTCAGAAACAGAACTTTTAAATGAAGTTTCTAAAATGCGCTAATTACAAGACCTCTTTTAAGAATTCATTGTAATCATAAATGTAATCAGATTCGTCATAATGTTCTGAAGCAAGAACCATACAAACTGCACCCGAAGAAAAATTTTCAATTTCTCGCCAAATCATAGTTGGAATATAAAGCCCTTTATAAGAGCGATTTAATGAAAACTTCTGCCGGGTTTTACCATTATCTAAAACAACATCGAAACTACCACTTGCCGCAATAATCAACTGCCGCAAATTTTTGTGGGCATGCCCACCTCGTGTTGCCCCACCCGGGACATCATATAAATAATAAAGCCGTTTTATATCAAAAGGAACCAAATCACCACCTTCCACAACGCTCAAATTTCCACGTTGGTCGTGAACGATTGGAATATCAATAATCTGCGGTTCATTCCAATTAATTTCTTGTTTCATTTTTATTTCCCTAAAACAGTTTCAACAGCTTTTTGTAAAGCACTTTCCGAGCGAACGCCATGCCATACTTTCAGAATATAACCATTTTCATCTAACAAAATCAATGTAGGTACCGAACGAATATTGTAATGGCTCCACATTTTTTGCCCAACATCTTGATAAAGTGGATAAGGCGAAACAAATTTCTGCTGGAACTTATTTAAAACATCTGTTGTTTCAGAAGAAACCCCTATAATTTCAAGGCCGTTTCCACTATGTTTTTTATAAAGTCTGTCTAACATTGGAAGCGTATTTCTACAAGGCCCGCACCACGTTGCCCAAAAATCCAAAAGCGTTGCTTTAGCTTTTGCTTTTCTTTTTTCTCCATTGGCATAAAAATTTTTCCCGAATTCCAATGCTTTACTCCCAATAGCAGACCCCATTAATGCTGAAATATCATCAGGGCGCTTTGTCATTGCAATCTGCACTTTCTTTTCTTTACCCTCTCGCCGAAAAGTAATCTGGATTTTATCGCCGACTTTTTTCCCTTGAAACGCTAACTTTAAATCTTCATTATCTTTTAAAGTTTTTCCGTTTATTTTTTCAATTATGTCACCAGCTTCTAGACCGACACGAATCGCATCCGAAGTCGGGTGAACGCCTCGGACCAAAAGCTCCAACCTGTCTGGGTATGCCTGTTTGTTAAAAGAAACTCCAAGCCAAGGATTGGCATAAAGAGAACTTGCAAAAAAGAAAAAGCAAAAAATTATTTTAGAAAAAGAGAATACCTGTTTTAACATAAAGTACCATGTGTGATTCTTGTAAAGAATACGCATTTATTTTTTTGGCTAAAGGTTCACCGAGTAAATAACTACCGCCTATACTAAAACGCAAAACAAAAGGCGCTTTTGAAATCAATTTCAAATCTTTACCATAAGCTAGCGAAATTTTTGGAACAAAATAATTTTCACCTGATTTTTCAAAATAGGAATAAGCAAAACCAACTTGTAAACAATCTTCTGAAAGGTTAGAAAAAGAATTAAACATATAAAAACGATAATCTAACCCAACATCCCATTGGGTATCGGGAAACACGAAACTAGTGTATAAACCAAGCGCATGCTTTTCTGAAAACCGGTATTGGATGTTTCCTTCAAGCAAAGCTTCTACACCTTTTAAATAATAAATGCCACCAATATGGCCACCAAAATAAAATGGAGAAACTGGTTGCTCTGGAGTTTCCGGGGCTTCCATTTCAAGAAAAAAGCCCGAAGCCATTGCCTGAAATGGCAACAATAAAAAGAACAAAAAATTTTTAAAAAAAGAGTTTTGCTTTTTAATAAGCCACATCGTAATCCCGCAAAGACTTGTAACCGTTTCCTTGCAACGCGGCTAAAAGTTCTCGGCGCATAGCATGAGCAGCCATCCAACGGAAAGCCACTACAGAATAACATTGCACAGCACAAACGCCTAACTGCAAAAGATCAAAAATTTTATAGCCGTGATCTATACCACCACAGGCCATCACTTTTAAATGCGGGTAATTTTTACGGACAAAAGCCACATTCTGGAACATATTTTCATAAAGAGGGCGCCCAGAAAGACCGCCTTTATCGCCATCAGCTCTTAATGTTGTCAGAGAATCCCATGTTGCATTTACCGGTAAAGATTCCATTTTTGCCGTTGGGTATGTATTCCCAAGAACTACCCCATTCACACCATACCTGGAAACCACATCTAAAAGTGTCTGTAAACCACTCAAAGACAAATCAGGACTGAGCTTAGCAAAAACAGCTTTACGCACACCAAGAGTATTTCTCAAGTGCATAATTTCAGAAAAAATAGTTTCAAAAAAACGCGTATCTAAATCTAAACGATTCTCTCCGGTATTTGGGCAGCTTACATTAATTTCAATATAATCCCCGGCCTTATAAGCTCTAGTAAAACAATCTAAAATATCCTGAATTTTATCATTTTCATCTGTCAGCCCTGGAGTTTCAGCTACAGAAACACCAACACAAAGCCCTTTTTTATGCGCATGAATCAATTGTTCATCAACTCGCTTTGCAATAACATCTACGCCTTCATTATTTAAGCCCATGCTATTGTGAATTGCTCTATCTTCTTCAAGAAAGCCTATCCTGGGTTTATGTGTATTGCCTTCACGTTTGTTTCTTGTTGCCGTTCCGACTGTAATACCGCCAAAACCTAAATTGGCATAATCTGCAATTCGTTTTGCCGTTTTATTCGCACCAGCCGCAAGTATAATAGGGTTTCCAAAATAAAGAGAATTACTATGGTCAGCAAAACTCACCACGCGTTGCAAAGAATTAGAAAGATTTGCCTTTGCTCCGAAAAACGGAATATAAGGAGCATAACGAGCGACATGTTTTAAACTATCGTGACGGAACTCTGGCGAATTGTGAAAAATTCGACGAATCAAAGCAAGCAATTTATCGCCTTGCGATAAAGTATAATCATAATCTACACAAGAAAAAATCATAACTATAAATTAGTAAAAAGAATGTTTCTTAAAAAATCAATATTCTTCAAGTGGGTCAAAATACACTATTTTAGTAGCAGAAAGTTTTTGTTCACCATCAAAGCGATAAGCAGCTAACTTTCCTCTGCGATAACGAGAGGCTACGCTAAAATCCAAACAACAAACATTTTCTCTGAATAAATAAGGAGAGCCTTCTAACCAATAATGCCCAAAAAATACGGGCCGTTCATTTTCGCCATAAAATTTCCTTTGCCGGACAGATTCCGGAACAGGAGCTTCTGGCAATTTAATGCCTGGTTGTAAAGAAAGTTCATCTAGTGAAGCTAACAATGGATTTTTCCACCAGGTAATTCTTGTTTTATAACGCAAAACATTTTCACTATCTCTGAATGTTATGCCTTCAGGAAGTTCCATTTCAGGGCCTTTCAATAACATATCAACCGGTAAAAATAAATCGCCCGATTCATCTAACGCTCTATGCAAAACATCTTCATCTGATAAATTATGAACGCCTGCATTCTTTAGCATTTCTATACATTCTAAATCCGCACAAGCATGCATTGCCCTGAATTTTTCGGTTTCTAAATAAAGCGGTAACGTTTTAAAAAATTCAAGCATTTCTTCGAATTCCGCTTTACCTTTTCCACCATTTGCCGTGTGAAACGAAGTTATCGTTTCTGCATGAATCATCACTTTATTAAAAGAATGTTCTCTATAATAAAAGTCTTTATCCGGTTTTAATTCACGACGTTTTGTCCAAAAAGCAAGAGCGTTCAATTCATGGTTTCCAAGTAAAGCAATTGCATTTTCTGCTTCAACCATTGAACGCACTAAACGATAAACTGCTTTAGAATCCGGACCTCTATCGATATAGTCACCAAGAAAAATAACTTGTCTACCTTCTGGGTGAAAAAATCCTGCTTTACTTTCTTTATACCCCATTTTCAATAGTAAACGAGAAAGGCATTCTACATGCCCATGGATATCACCAATAAAATCAAGCCCAGAAGAAAGTTGCATACTCTGAATATACAATCAAAAACACTTAAAATTCGCAAAGAGATTGTGTAAAGAAATGTTTACCCTGATATCACGCACACTCAATTTTTATTCAATCCGCAAAAAATCAAAAATGCAACTTTTTAATTTTTAAAAAGCATCCACAAAAAAAATCTCCCTCTCGGGAGATTTTTGATTTTACTTTTTGCCTAAGTTCACCGAAATGTGAATGTCTTGCAATTGCTGCAAATCCACTTCACTCGGGCTCTGGTCCATTGGGCTAGAAGCACTTGTATTTTTCGGGAAAGCAATAAAGTCACGAATAGATTCCTGACCTTCCATTGTAGCCACAATACGGTCTAAACCGAAAGCAAGACCGCCATGTGGAGGTGCGCCAAACTTAAACGCATCTACAAAGAAGCCAAACTTTTCTTGAACTTGTTCTTCTGTTAAGCCAAGCAAGCGGAAAACCTTTTCTTGAACTTCTGGATTATGAATACGAATAGAACCGCCACCGATTTCAACACCATTTAAAACAAGGTCATAAGCCTGAGCTTTACAATCCTTTAAATTACCAGAAAGCATCATTTCCAAATGTTCTGGCATTGGACTTGTAAATGGGTGGTGCATTGCCATGTAGCGGCCTTCGGTTTCGCTGTATTCAAACATTGGGAATTCAGTAATCCATACAAATTCACGACGGTTTGGATCTAAAAGACCTTTAATGCGAGCAATTTCCAAGCGAAGTTGTCCCATTGCGGTGGCTGCTGTTTTTTCTGGGCCAGCAATAAAGAACATCATATCGCCATTTTCTGCGCCAACAGCGTCACGTAAAGCATTGAGTTGTTCTGTAGTAAAGAACTTACCAACCTGAGTTTCAACCTCATTGTTTTCTTTTACGCGCATCCAAACAAGGCCTTTAGCCCCATAGCGACCAACATAATTAGTCAAATCATCAATTTGCTTGCGAGTAAAATCTAAGCAACCTTTAGCAGCAATACCGCGGATTTTACCACCAGCATTTACCACATTTTTAAATACACCAAATTCACTTTGAGCGCCAATTTCA
This sequence comes from Fibrobacteraceae bacterium, assembly GCA_045629945.1. GTDB lineage: Bacteria > Fibrobacterota > Fibrobacteria > Fibrobacterales > Fibrobacteraceae > UBA1765. The sequence continues at coordinate 77,361 of JAZQSE010000033.1, read as the reverse complement.
GAAACATCATGAATTTCTAAATCAAAGCGTAAATCTGGTTTGTCGGAACCATATTTTAACATAGCTTCTGCATACTGCATACGGCGGATGTTTTTAGGTGGTTCGAAATTCCATACTTTACCAAGAACTTCTGTTACAAAACGATCAAATAAACCCATAACATCGTCTTGTTCAACAAAAGACATTTCAACGTCAATTTGAGTAAATTCTGGTTGGCGGTCTGCACGCAAATCTTCATCGCGGAAACACTTTGCCACTTGGAAATAACGGTCCATACCGGCAATCATCAAAAGCTGCTTGTACTGTTGCGGGCTTTGAGGCAAAGCATAGAACTTACCAGCGTTCACACGGCTTGGGACCAAGTAATCGCGAGCACCTTCCGGAGTACTTTTACAAAGAACTGGTGTTTCAATGTTTTCAAATTCATTATTATAGAAGAACGCATAAACTTCTTTCAAGAACTTGCTTTTCAAAATCAAATTCTTCTGAATCCATGGGCGACGCAAATCCAAATAACGATAACGCAAACGCAAGTCATCATTTTCTTTACATTCTTCCTTCGGGTCATTAATAGCAAGCGGAGGGTTTTCTGATGCATTCAAAATTTCAATTTCATCAATCTTTACATCAATCTGGCCTGTAGCAAGCTTATCGTTTGTCATGCCTTCCGGGCGTTTCTGAACTTCACCACAAACGGTAATCACATATTCGTTGCGAAGCTGGTCAGCAATTTTATGAACTTCAGCATTGCGTTCTGGGTCAAACACCACTTGAGTTTTGCCATACTTATCACGCAAATCGACAAAAATAACGCCACCTAAATCACGACGACGGTCAACCCAACCTGAAAGAGTAACTTTTTCACCCACATTTTCTAAGCGCAAAGCGCCACAATTGTGCGTACGTTTCTTCATAACAGAAAACCTCAAAATAAAATTTGCGTCCGAAATATAGAAAAGATTGAATTTTTCCAAAAAAGATACAGCGTTCTTTTCTGCAAAAAACCTTTAAAACTCAGCTATTCTGGCTTTTTAAAAAAGCAACTCCTCGCTCCTGTGTGGCAAGCCACCTGTGGTCCTTGCATTTTTACTTTAAATAATAAAGCATCGCTATCGCAATCAGTAGCCCATTCCACAACAGTCATTACATTGCCACTTGTATCGCCTTTATGCCAATACTCTTTACGACTTCTGCTCCAAAACACCATTTCACCACATTCATGAGTGCGGCGTAAAGCCTCTTCATTCATCCAGGCCATCATCAGCACATCACCTTTTTCAGCATCCTGAACAATCGCCGGGGCAAGTTTTACGCCATCAAATTCTACGTCAAATTTTATCTCTTTAATAAGTTCGTCAAAGTTCACAATCAACCTCTCACTTGTCCATTACCACGCAAAATCCACTTGTAGGTGCAAAGACTTTCAACACCCATTGGGCCTCGAGCGTGAAGTTTATCTGTTGAAATTCCGACTTCTGCGCCAAGACCATATTCTCCTCCATCGGCAAAACGCGTACTAGCATTCACCATCACGCTAGAGGAATCTACATTCTGAATAAAATAATCTTGAACAGAAACATCTTCAGCGACAACCGCTTCTGTATGGCGACTTGAATACTTTTCAATATGTTCGCAAGCCTGTTCAACGGAATCTACAAAACGAACGCTCGCTTTTAACGCTAAATATTCTGTCCGATAATTCGATTCTTCACCAATATCAATAACGCCCGGCACGCGCGCACATGCATAAGCATCGCCAAAAAGTTCAACACCTTTTTCTTGAAGAGATTTTACAATGCGATTTACATTTTCATCAGAAAGTTCTTTATGCAACAAAAGACTTTCCATTGCATTGCAAACACCAGTTCTCTGGGTTTTAGCATTCATTACAATCGAAAGAGCCTTTTCCATATCAGCAGACTTATCGACATAAACATGACAAATACCGTTAAAATGTTTGATTACAGGAATTTTACTCTGTTCAACAACTGCCCGAATCAAGCGTTCTCCGCCACGCGGAATCACCAAATCAATTTCATTATTCTTTTGCAATAAAAGTGAAACTAAAGCATGGTCTGGATTTTCAACTAGCTGAACCGCATTTTCATCAACACCATTTTCACGAAGTGCCATTCTAAAAATTTCAGCCAAAATACTAGAAGAATAAATAGATTCTTTACCGCCTCGCAAAATAACAGCATTCCCCGCCTTAAAACAAAGAGCAGCTCCATCAATCGTCACGTTTGGGCGACTTTCATAAATAAAGAAAACAGACCCAATTGGCACCGCCACACGAGAAATATCGATTCCATTGGCAAGAGTTCTTTTTTCAAGCACCTTACCAATTGGAGTAGGAAACTCCGCAATCTCTTCTACTCCACGAGCCATAGCTTCTAACCTTGCTTCATTCAAAGTCAGGCGATCTAACATAGCATCTGAAATTTTCCCTTTGTTATTTTCTAAATCCAAGCGATTCTTTTCAAAAATTTCAGATTTCTTTTCACGCAAAAGTTCTGCGGTTCGAAGAAGAACCGCTTTTCTAGAATCTTCAGACAAAGTCCGCAAATTCCCGGAAGCACTCCTTGCCTGACTAGCCAAAACATCCGCTAAATTCTGTAATGAATCCATAAAAGTTCCTTTAAAAAAATTACCATGAAATTCCGCCGCTACATTCTAAACGATAGCCTTCATAATCTTCGCGATATAACATTGCCGCCATTCGTAACCAGAGAAAACTCGTTGGGAAAACAGACAATTCAACCCCAAGTTCCAAATACCGCTTAGTCGTATCCTCATTCAAAAACTCTTTATCAATAGGAGAATCTGGAGTGTGAATATCAAAGAAAGAAGAACCAAAAGCAGAATCTTTAGCCACACTAGAAGCATGAAGTTTAAGTGCAAGAATTTTCCATTCTAATAAAAGCGAAGAATATAATTCACTAGCATTTGGTCCAAGATCGCTTCCTAAACCTTCTCCATAACTTGTGTAATTATAACCACTCCCTTTATGGTGAGAATAAACCCAAGGTTCAATGCGCGTATATTCTAAATTCCAAGTAAGAAAAAAATTCCCAAGTCGTTGTTTTGTCAAAACCCCGACACTAGAAGCCCATTTATTTCCCCACCAGGAATCATCAAACATATCCGTTGGAGACTTCATATCATCCCAAAGAAGTTCACCATAAAACTCCCAATTCCTTAACGTTTTAACGCTCACATCAAACGCCAAAGCGTTATTATCCTTATCTCCATGAAAATGTTCTTCAAACGCATACGGAATAAAAGGAATCACATAACTCCATTCAAACTCGCGCCCGGTACTATCGCCATCATGATTTGGGTTTGAGCCAGCCGGTTCTGTAGTAGAACCATACAAAATAACTTCAGAAAGTCCGAATTGAATATCAAAAGGCAAATCAAATTCAAGCCTATGCGTATGCATATACTTACCCAAATCTTTTTCGTGATAAAGTTTTGCTGCATACTGGCTATAACTCAAAGGTCCAACTTTAAACTCGTAACCAAAATAAGGTGTTGGTGCCGGAATCTGCAAACGGAAACTAGAATCTTGCCAAGGTCTGAAACGCGACTCATCGCCACGCAAAATCACATGATTCCTTTTAGCCACTCCCACCTGCAAATAATCAATACCAGCCAAAAGGGTTGCAAAAGGCAAATCATATTTCATTGACAAGCGGAAAATATCCCAAGTTCTATTTGAACCAGACTGTCTATTATAAGGAAAGCCATCATAAGGGTCATAAAAATGCGGCGGAATATCTCTATTCGTTTTATCGTTCGCTACTTGAATCAAACCGTTAAAAGTAAAATCCGAACCAAGTTTTCCAAAATAACGCAAACGCCCCACAAATTCATTATCCACATGCGTATCTGCGTTTTCAAAAGAAGTCACCGAAACAGAATCATACGCCGTCACCCGAAAAGCAATAAAACTCAAACCACTTGAATCTGCAATCCGAAAATGCCCCTGCTCCCTTTCCAAATGAGCAAAGCCATAACCAAAACAAAACAAAAGAAAAACAAACCAAAAAGGCAAAAACTTCATAAAAAATTCCAAAGTTCACCCGAACTCCCGCTAAAATATAGGAAAATTAAAAAGGGAGAAGTTTCTCCCTGGTTCGCACTCCGTTGCTCTCCACCCTCTCCCCTAGGGGCAAAAGCCCCTAAAACCCCACAAGCGAGAGCAGCGACAACCGCACTTGTGCGAGTTGGCATTGCCGAGCGCCAAAGGTTTCTTTAAAACCCCACAAGCGAGAGCAGCGACAACCGCACTTGTGCGAGTTGGCATAGCCGAGCGTCAAAGGTTTCTGCCACCCCCCCAAAAAAAAACTTTGGGTTAAACCGCTTATTCTTTTCTGTAATGTCGCAGATAACTCAAAAAATCCAGTAGCAAATATGTTGATTTTTGATTAAAATAAATCTGCTGAAAAATGGGCAAATATCAAAGTTCGGGTGTTTTTGTGTGGATTTTTGTTTATGGAGCGATTCGGTCGGGAGCTCGGGCTAAAGAATTTGAAACAGCAATCCAATGGCTTGCCGATGCGGGAATCGTTCATAAAATGAGCCTAATTCGCAAAGCGATATTGAGTCCGCAGTCTTTACGACTTCGAGATTATTTTGTACTGCTTTCTCGATTGGACTTTTTTGGGATGCATCATTTGGATTAGAACCATTTCTTTAGGAACTTTTTCATACCAGGATTGCAGGCATACATATAGCAGCCTTTAATACCACGGGTCATCATCACCTTGTAAGCATTTTTAATGTGTTGTTGAATTTGAAGGTCTGGCGAATTCATCTTGACTTTAGTATCGTAGAATTCTTTTTTATTGATTATGAAAGAATTCCGGCGTTCGTCCCAATCAATTTCATTTCCAAAAATCAATCCAACTACATTCAGATCGTAGCCTTGCGATGTATGAACGCAGCCAACTTCGTTCACGGCATTGGGAGTCAATATCCAATTTTTATCCGTTGTATTCCAATAATATTGGTAGGAGTCAATCTTTATATCATACAAATGTTGTTGCAGAATCTGTTGGGGTGTGTAGCCTTTTGAAATCCATTTCCAGGCATATCCCGCAAGATTCCGGCAAAGTCCTATTTCACGATCTTTCGCTTTGATTGTTTGGACCATTTGCTCAACATCGTCAAAAACCTTTATATCGTAATCGCCAAAATCTTTCTTTTGAACATTTTCCAAATTAAATATGGATTCTATATAGTCAATATAATCGCTACCACCAAGACATCGCATTTGTGATTGTAAAGAGTTCCGCTGGATGAATGTACCTTGAATAACATTATTGTATTCTGTTGGATTGATGTCAGCGGGTTTGATTGATTGAGACGGGTCATAAAACAGAACCCTATGACGACTCTGTCGCACAATCCATTCTAATTGATTGGATGTTGCGGGAGCCAATTTAAGCGATTGACAACATTCATCAAACTTTTTAAATTCGAACCCACCTGCAAGAGCTTTTCTTTTCTTTAGCCGATGTGATTCATCAACGATGACAATGTCGTATTTTGCCTTTGCAATCTTGTATGGGGATATTACAATTTTTTGCATTTGCGTCCCTCCGACATCATAAAAAACGTCTCTTAATGTAGCATTCAAAGATTGCATTGGAACGACGAATGCGATTTGGGGCAAACCTCTACCACTAACATACGTTTTCCACTCTTTTATCAGTTTTTGCCATTTGTCCGATTCGTCTATATCGTCATCAACATTCATTAACAGTATATTTGTGAGCGTATAGACAAGATTGATTGCAACGATTGTTTTTCCTGTTCCCGCAGAACCATAAACTATTGATGTTCCTGATTTGCCATTTTGCAAGGATTCAAGAATTTGCTTCATTACACTATAGCAAACATCGTTCTGTTCCTCTGTTAGAGTAGTATACGGGGAATATTTAAACAGATTTGAATTGACAAGTTCATTATATGTATGACTTGTCAGTTTTGCTTTGGACAGTTCTTCCCAAATTTTTGGAATTTTCTTCTCGTATTTTTCTCGCTGAAAATAGTTGTGCATCCCGGATTGTCCGGCATTTTTATTTTGCAAAACAAATTTTCCATCGGCACCACATAAACGTATGAGTCCCTGTTCAATATCAAGAATTGCTGACTTGTTAAACTCTTCGTCATCAATAAAAGAAATGGTTGTTAACGAAGACCTTTCTGGGTTATCTAGGTGCTGTCTAAATCTATTTTGAAAACTATTGGTTTCTCCAACGTACATCTCATGTGCGTTATGAATCAGATAAACAACAGGCCAATTCTTTCCTCTGCTTGCCTGACCAGCTAACTCACAACCTATTGAATTAAAATCATAAGTTTCCAATTTCATAGTTCGACCTACAACTCGTTATACTTCTTTGCGGATCCTTTAGCCTTATCAACGGGATACTTTTCCCCGTTAATTTTCAATTTTTCGTCCATGATTTGTTCAACATTGAGATTGTATTTGTCAGCGATTAAGAAAGCATAATTAAGTACATCTGCCAATTCTTCCCGCACCTTTTCGATTTTTACATCTTCAGGTTTCTTCCAAAGGAACGCATTGAGAAGTTCTGATGCTTCGCCGGAAAGAGCTATGGCTAAGTCCTTGCCGTTGTGAAATTGGTCCCAGTCACGATCAATGGTGAATTGCTTAACCTTTGCTTTCATTTTTTCAAAATTGCTCATTTTTCACCTCGTCTAGAAGCAAACATCTGTTTTGCCATGTTGTAGGCATCTGCAAAGGGCAATTGCAGTTTATCGAGCATTTCAGGGTGAGAAATTGCCCAGCTTACATAGTAATAAGCGAGCAATTCGTAACCACTAAAATCCTTTCCAGGAATATTGTTTAGTTTGTATCCGTTCTTTTGTGTTGTGCTGATTCCGTTTTGTCCGACCATAGCACACTCAATGGCAATTTTTTTGATGTCTTCAGGCAATCGTCCTTCAAAGTATTCCAATGCCCCGACCATATATGAGGACATCATTACGGTAATCATCGGGTCTACATTTGTGGGATTGTGCGTTTTGTTGAATTGATCCTGCTTTCTCTCGGTCTCTGTCTTGATTTCGTTCTTTTCTATGCTAGAAAGGGTGAAATATTTTATTAAGTCAAGAGTTGAGGCTACCTTTGAAAAAAGTATGTATTCGTCACCGGCATTAAATGATTCAATAGAATTTTCAAATGTTTTGAAGAATTCTGTTGCCCTGTTCATCATGTTTTGCGATGGCTTGTACTGATTGACAAAATCCAATCCATAGAGTTTTCGTAAAAGTAAGGACTGAAGCATGTTTAACAGTTTATTCGTGTCCTTGATAATTTGTGGAAATTCAGCAACATTCGCGGTCTGTCGCACGGCATCTATGTTGCTTGATTCCATCGCAAATAAAGATGTCAACTGAAGCGGTCTGAATTCTACTTTCTCATAAATTTTCTGTTCCACGAATAAGTCTAGTGGGGCATTCATTACTTGTAATGAAAAACCTTGGAACAAGTGCTTTGCTAACTTTTCCGTTTGAATTGCACCAATTTTTTTCTTGATTTCATCGAAATGGATGGTATAGTCTTGCAAGAAAGCGTCAAAATTTCGCTGCGTAAATCCGATGGTCTGGAGTTTTCCATTCCTTTGGGCAGAAAGCATCATTTCAAGGTGCGTCAATTCATGAAGCATGTAATGGCAATAGTTGCCATTTTTCTGGTATTTAACAACGTGATCCTTGCGATGGTGAAAATCGGCGAATTCTAGATGCGCCAAGGTGTCCTGCTCATCATCGCGTTCAAATTTGATTGTTACGTCAAATTTGGTTTCAAGGCTGTGCGCAAATTCAAATACCTTGGATTCGTAGTCTGTTGATTCTGTAATATCTCTAGCAGTTGTCAAAAGTAATTTCAAAAGTTCTTGCCGAACACCAGGATCTTCTGCGCGGTTTAGCCCTTTCAAAGCGCCTTGACTTGCGTATTTAAAAGCATTCTCCAAATCATTTTTTTGATAGTACGCTAAAGCAATTCCGTAATAACTATTTGTATAGGAATCATTTATTTTCAAAGCTCGTTCCATATAATGAATTGCGGTATCATAATCTTTCTTTTTTACGAATGTACCTGCAATGTTATTGAGAGCTATTGCGTTATCAGGGTGATATTCTAAAACTTTTTTGTAGTATTGGTCAGCGGCTTCAATGTTATTTTTCCCATTTGCAAGGATGTTCCCCATCATAATAAGGGCCCACATATTTTTCGGGTCAATGAGAAGCGCTTCAAGGACTTCATCCATTCCTTTATCTATTTCGCCTTGCTGGTAAAAAATTTGTCCTAAAAGGCGGTGAGCTTCTGAAAAGCTAGGGCATGCCTTGATTGCTTTTAGTAATAGGTCTTTTGCAGCATTAAAACGACCTTCATTGCAAAGCAATGAAGCTTTGTGAAAATTATTTTCGGCTTTTTCCAATGCATCGGTATCAAAGATTATTCGGACTGAGGTGTCGGATATTATTTCGACTATGGGTGGACACCCTTTTTCTGAAAAATGGTGAATCGAGGGCTACCACACCCTTGTACCTAATAAGCACAAACGACCCACGCCCCATAGGGACGTGAGCGCTCGCCTTATTCTCAGGTATAAAGAAAGTGGTAGTTTCGATAGCGAGAATAAGAGACGAATCTCAAAAAAAAACTGGTCGTTCCGCGCCGAATGGCGCGGAACTATGTCGACAAAAATATAAATAATCTTAGTTAAAAAAGAATTTATTAAAATGATTTTATTTCATATAAAAGAAGTTTTTGGGAAAACTTAAAATGGAAAAATCAATCGCTTTCACTTAGGTTTGTCGGCGATTTTCAAAACTGGTTTTGAAAATCACCTTTCCTATAATATTTTTTGGAAATCATTTTTTTTGTTGGAGGAAAACAGAGTTTGTGGGGAATTTTTGTGTGAATGTTGTTTGTTTAAAATGGTGGGGAAAAATGAAACGGTGATGGTTCTAATTTTATTGATTTTTTTGTGCTAGGAATTTATATTCATGAAATGTTGTGTGATAGAATTTATAACGCTCTTGTAGAAGAAAAGTTTGAAATTGGCGAAAAACTTCCGTCTGTTCGGGATTTGATGAAACGTTATGGGGTTGCTTCGGCTACGATTCAAAGGGCGTTTAAAAAATTGGCAGAAGAGAAGAAAATTGTGAAGATTCCTGGTAAAGGTTGTTATTGGGAAAGTTTTGATAATCATTTGAAAGAGAAATTGAAAAGTTCTAAGCAGGATTGTTTTGAACTTTTTGAAAGTGATTGGGAGTCTGGATTTTTTAAGTTGGGGAAACCTTTGCCTGGTTTGAAAGAGTTGGCGTTGCGTTATAATTGTTCTAGAGTTTCTTTGCAGAAGATGCTTTCTGAAATGGAAATAAAAAAGAGACTTGTGAAAAAAGGTCGTTATTATTTTGTTTATAGCGAGCGTTTTTCAAAGGAGAATCGTCCTTTGGGCCAGATTCTTTTTATTACGCGTTGTAATTCTATGGGAGAATTTAAAGCAGAAAGTGAACGGGAATTAGAATTTTTGAGGAATATTTATCACCAGGCGTTGAAGCTTAATTATAAACTTACTTTGTTGGGCATTGAAGATTCTACTGGTTTTTTGTTTGATAGAGGTGGAAAAAAAGTAAAACCTGCGGATTATCCTTTGGCTATCGGCGCTATTATTTCTACGCTTTTGATTCAGAATCCGCTTTCTGTTTTGAAGCTTTTTGCAAGAGTTTCTTACCCGGTTTCTGTTTGGTGGGAACACCCAGCTGATGTTTTGCCATTGGATTTTTTAAAAAAGGAAAAGTGGAATTTTTTTAACTCTACTTTTGGGAAACGCCCAGGGATTGAACTTGGAAAATTTTTGAAAAAACAAGGTTATTCAGAAGTGGTTTATTTTTCGCCTTATCATAAGAGCTCTTGGTCTAAAGATAGGTTGGAAGGTTTGCGCGAGTCTGGTATTAAAGTTTTAGAATTTACCGATGCCGAAAATGCAAGTCCCTTTGATTTTAAACAGGCGGCTCTTTTAGAAGGCCCTGAATATGCGGCGTCTTTTTTAGCAAGGAATTATACGAAACAAATTTTGTTGTCGCTTTCAGTAAATGCTCCTTGCGATGTTCCGTGGGTTTGTGTGAACGATGAAGTGGCTGGTATTTTTAAAGAAGTCTCAGAAACGGGTTCTTTAAAAATTGCAAAGTATTTAATATCTTTTGATAATTCTGCTGAAAGTTATCTTTTGCGTTTGGATTCTTTTGATTTTAATACAGAAACACTTGTGGAACAAATGTATCTGGCTTTAGAGAATACTTTGATTCACAAATCAAAAAAGAAATTGGTTGAAATAGCAGGGAAAGTGATAGAAAAATAATTTTTTAGGGGGATTTATGGAATCGTTCTTTTTTTTAGGTACCGGGCTTGTTATTGGTGTTCTTATTGGCGCATTGGTTATGCGTTTTTTATTTGTTTCTAAAACGCTGGAGAATAAATCAAAACAATTTGAAGAAATTCGCCAAATAAAAGAAGATGCTGAAAATTTCAGAATAAAATCTTTAGAAGAGCAACAGAAGCGTTTTGATGAGACTCTGGGGAAAGTAACGGCTGAACTTAAATTGGCAACAAATGAAATGCTGAAACAAAGGCAAAAAGAATTTGCTGAAACGAGTGAGAATAATTTAAGTCATATTGTTAATCCGTTAAAAGAAAGTATTAATAAAATGAAAGAAACGATGCAAAATGCAACGCTTAAACAAACGGAAATGAGTGCGGTGCTTAAAACTGAATTAGAACAAGCCAAACGTCTGAGCGAAGCGGCAAAAAGTAGTGCCGAAGAATTATCAAGAGTGTTCAGGCATAAAGGAAAAGTTCAGGGAGATTGGGGAGAAACTATTTTAAATGAATTGCTTGAAAAACAAGGTTTGAAACTAGGCGTGCATTTTGAAACACAGGCAACAATTAGAGATGCTTCTGGTAATACAATAAAAACGGAGAATGATAATTTGTTGCGTCCTGATGTGATTTTGCATTTGGATTCTAAAAGGGAAGTTATTGTTGATTCTAAAGTTTCTCTTTCGGCTTTTATGGATTATGTAAATGCGGAATCCGAAGAAGAAAAGGCTTTGGCGTTAAAATCTCATATAGCGAGTATAAAAAATCATGTGAAAGAATTATCGGATAAAGATTATTCTCGCTATATACAACCGCCAAAAGTCAAAATGGATTATGTGATAATGTTTGTGCCGCATGCAGGGGCTGTTTTTACGGCTTTGAATTCTGAGCAGAGTTTGTGGCGCGAGGCGATGGAAAAGAATGTTTTTATTGCTGATGAACAAACGCTTTATGCAGCTCTTCGTATTGTGAATTTGATGTGGCGACAAGAAAGTCAAATTGAAAATCATAAAAAGGTTTATGATTTAGCAGAAGAAATGCTTGATAGAGTAGGGCAATTTTATAAGAAATACCAAGAGATTGGAAACGCTTTGGAATCTATTCAAAAAAAATATGACGATGCAGAAAAAAAACTTTTGCCGAAGGGACAAAGTATTATACAGACCTGTAATAAATTGATTCTTTTAGGAGCGAAACAAAGTAAAACAAATTCTTTGCCTCTGTTAGATTCTGAATCTGAAGAATAAAATAGGGGTATGATAAACTTGCGGCAAGTTCAGGGTTGTCATGGCGAACGCCGTGTAACTTGTCATCGCGAGAGGCCTTGTGCCTCGTGGCGATCTGTTAGCAAGTTGTCATGGCGAGGAGTCTTTTAAGACAACGCGGCCATCTTGGTTTTTGTCATTACTAGCGTAATATAAATTGTCATCGCGAACGCAGTGTGGCGATCTACTAGCAAGCAGATTGCCACGCCGTGTATTCTACACGGCTCGCAATGACAAGAGTTGCGGGCAAGTTACATAGCAATGACAAGAACCGTGGGCAAATTCACACTCAAATAAAGAGGGTTTTTGTGAATTATTTTGCTTGTGGTAAAAGTTTGTTGAGAGTTTCTCGAATGTGGTTGTGGGCTTCTGCTTTAATTTGTTCGTAACGATAGAATGTTCCGTCTGGCAAAACAAGGAACGCTACAGGAACATAACCAGTCCCATAAGTTGGCCCGAATTGCATATCTGTATCTTGCAATACTGGAATAGAAACTTTGTGTTGGTCAATAAATAAACGAATATCGTTTTTCTTGATATAACCACCTAAAGCAACGCCAATACCTGTTAAACCGCGACCTTCATATTCTTTCACTAATTTCTGATAATCAGGAAAGTGGTGTTGGCAATGAACACACTTGGGGCTAAAATAATAAATCAGAAGTGGTTTACCGGCAAAATGACTAAAAAGTAAACCAGGGTCATTTATGCCAGTCATTCTTTTTGAAAAATCCATTTTGACTGGAGTGCCAGAAACAGAATCAGCATACAAAGTATAAGTTGTTGCTGTTGGGGCTTGTGCTAAAGCAAATGTGGCTAAAAAAGCTAAAAGACTTAATGTGCGAACAATTAAACGAGACATTTAATAAACTCCATAAATTTAAACGTTAAAATACAAAAAACTTTAAGCTAAAAATTACTTCATTACAGGAATTTCCTTAAAATTGGAAATAAATGAATGGTTGGGAATCGGCACTCATAAACTGATAAATGAAGAATACAGCAAAACAAGCTACTAATATTTGAATTGGTCGTGGAAGAGAGGCAAAAGCAATTCGATAACGGCGTTTGAAATTTTCAGGAAGCCAGTGTATAATCATTCCTAAAAAGAATACGCCAATAATATTTTTGTATTCATAGGCCATGCTAGCTAAAGCATGCGTGTTCCAAGGAGAACCAATTTGTTGGATCATTTTGGTGGCTGTATCCCAAGCGACATCATTGGCTTCTGCCGGGTCAAGATTAGAACCTGCTCTGAAGAAAAGGCGCGTGAATGTAATAAAGACAAATGTAAGGAATACGTTCCAAGAAACATAAATCCAGCGGATAGTTTTGGTTGTGAAAATTCTAAAGACCATATTACAATAAACGCCCACAAAAATAGTCGCACTCCAGATGGCTATAATTGTTAAAAGTGGGTGTGAAAGTTTTTGAGAAAGGATGCTTGTGACTGCACATAAAATGAAAATAGCGATAGCTCTTGTTTGAACAGAATATTTTACCCAAATTTTATTTACGACTTGACCAAATCCATTCAAACCACCCCAAATCATAAAGTTCCAGCTAGCACCATGCCAAAGACCACCAAGTAATTGTGTGGTCATTGCGTTCATATTGGTGGTAATGAATTTTCTTGAAGATGGTTTTAAAGCGGCGTATATAGCAAGATAAATGAACAAGGCTAAAATGGCAACTGCCACTAAAAGACTTTCTGAAAGTATAATACAAATGATTGCTATTATGGCTATCCAGAAAAATGTTCCAAACGAAGCTCGACGGTTTCCGCCTAATGGAATATAGAGATAATCTCTCAACCAAGAAGATAAGGACATGTGCCAACGCCGCCAGAAATCTGTTGGGGTAAGAGCCTTGTATGGGGAATTGAAGTTCCTTGGCAAGTGAAATCCCATAAGGAGCGCAACACCAATAGCAATGTCAGTATAGCCAGAAAAGTCGGCATAAACTTGTAAAGAGTAAGCGAATAAAGCAAGTAAGTTTTCAAAGCCAGAAAATAAAAGCGGATTATCAAAGACTCTATCGACAAAGTTTGTTGATAAGTAATCACTCATAATGATTTTTTTGGCAAGCCCATTTAAAATCCAGAACACAGCTATGCCAAAAGAACGTTTTGATAAATAAGATGTTTTATAAAGTTGCGGAATAAAAACATCGGCTCGGACAATCGGCCCAGCAACAAGTTGCGGGAAAAAAGTCAAGTAAAAGCCAAAATCAAGAATGTTAGAAACGGGTTTTACCTTTTGTCTGTAAACATCAACGCAATAACTTATTGCTTGGAAAATGAAAAATGAAATACCGACAGGCAAAATAATTGTATCTACAAGTGATGTTGTTTTAAACATCTTGTTACTTGCAGCCGCAAAAAAGTTATAAACGCGTAAATCGGTGTGGAAAAGATTATTGAAAACATCTAAGAAGAAATAAGCGTATTTGAAATAACTTAAAGTTAAAAGGTTTACAATAACAACAAGAATCATCCACAATTTTTTCTTAATTGTAGAATTGGCAACATGAATTCTTTTGGCTAAGAAAAAATTGAATAAAACAGTAAATATTAAAATGCAAAGGTAACTACCGCTGGTTTTATAATAAAAGAAAAGGCTCACAAAAAAGAGAAAAGCGTTCCGCAATAAAAGCTTTTTATGAATCAAAGCAAATACGGCAAATACTATTGCAAAAAATCCCCAGAAATAAAACTGCGTAAAAAGCAGGGGAGTTTCCTGGTCAAAAGAAAAAATCTTTGTAAGGTATGGGATTAATTGTTCCATAATTATTTTTCTTTTTCGGTTTGTGCTGTAGGCGAATCGCTCGCTTTTTTATCTACAGGAGAAATTTCTTTATTTTCTGGTTCTTCAGCAGGCTTTTTAGCAAGATGCATATAATAAGCTTTTAAGAATGCTCTATAGAACATATCTCCTAAAAAGACATAACCAGCGTGGGTAAAATGAACTTTATCTTTTTTGGCGAGCCCTGCTTTTTCCCATTCTTTCATAGAACCAAGGCCGCCCATAAGTGAAAACATATCCCATACCGCTCCGTTATATTTTTCAGCCATCTGGAAAAATGCTTGCCTTGCAAGTTCACCATTAGGGTGTTCTAGATAGCGGCGACGTTTTTTTCGATAAGAATCATTATTAGTGGTAAATATTATTGGCACATTCGGTGAAATATTTCTTAAACGCGTAATCAGCGTGTCGTAATTAGTCATAAATTGTTTTTCATTGAAATGTTCCACATTGGCATCGTTTATGCCAACAGCAAGAATTACCAAATCAGGTTTAAAGAAAGCAAGTTCTTTTTCAAAATTAGGGCATGGTTCTTTAAAGTAATTCGGAACTCTTGCTCCGTTAATACCAACGCTTGTATAAGCAATGCCAGACAATTTATTTTCTAACAAAATTCCAGAAATAGTGAACTTTGGGAAACGCGGGCGTAAAACTGTATCAGCAATTACTAAAGAATCTTGAAACATAGAATCTAAAGCAGGTTGGGTAAGCAAAGAATCGTTGATAGCAAGTTTCAAAGAATCTTTAGACAGAGAATCTTTTGCAAGCGAATCTTTTGGAATCAAAGCATTGATAGAATCTTGTCTAATGGAATCTTCAATTGCTTTAGCTAAAGAATCCTGTAAAAGCGTATCGTTCCACAACATTGAAATTTGTAATGTATCGGCAAGACGAGGCAAATTAAAAACATAAGAACTACTTGTTGAATCAAATTCGCCTAAAATTATGGTAGAATCCAAATGCAAAACCGGTTTTACGTCGTTACTATCAGAATAGCCAAAAAGTCTTGCCTGATCGTAATACCAGATTGGATCTGGGTTATAGCGATTTAATGCAATAGTAAATTCAGCTCGCGGGTCTTCTGTACTGACGGCAATACCTAAAAGTCCAAGTGGTTTTGTAATTTCGCGCAAAACATTTTTACTCATATCCCATTTGCCGCGATAAGCCGAAGAATAACTTGATGGCGTATTTGTTCTTGCAGCTGAATAGGGGAACACAAAACCTCTGTCAGCAGGGGTAGCCGGGTAGGTTTTTGCAAAACGTTCTCTGATTTTTCCAGAAATTACATCGGCCTGGATATGAGAACCACCAATGTGCAAAATTCTGATTTTCCCTTTATTTTCAAAAACTAAAGAATCCAATTTTTCAAAAAATGGCGTAAAAGCCGAATCACCTTTTGGGAAAATAAGTTGATTGGATGTGGTGTCAAACAAATCAAATCCAGCCAGAGCCTTTTCAGGCAAAGCACTGGCAAAGGAAACTAAACAAAAAACAAAAAAGATCAGAAGACGTTGTTTCAAGGCGCCTCCACAGTTTTTTCAAGAGAGTCTTTTTGAGAAAGAGAATCATTCTTTGAATATTGCAGAGAATCAGAGAAAGCTTGAATAGCGTTTAATTTTTTGTTGTCAATTTTGTGAGCTTCTCTGAATTTAAAATAATCATAATACATTCTAAGAGAATAACTGAACAAATCACCCATGTGGTTTGCTCCAGCTCTTGTAAAGTGAATATAATCCGAAAATCCAAGTGGTGGGTTGCGTTTTACCCAACTAATCATAGATTGGTTTCCGCCCATAACGCGGTGCATATCCCAATAAGCAAGCCCCTCTTCTAAAGCAATTTCACGTAAAATTTTAATTGTTCTGTTTAAACCAGGGTAAGATTGAAGTTTCCCATTAATTTGTTTACACATATCTGCAGGGCCGATAAATAAAATATCAGCTTCTGGGTAAACTTCTTTAAGAACTTTGATTTGTCTTGTAATAATTTTTTTTGTCCAGTTTTCGGTAGCAGCAGTCATTCCGGGAACCAAGTTTCCGCCATATTGCAAAATAAGCAATTTAACATTCATTGCTTCGTAAGATTCAGCGAGTAACTTTTTATCAATCTTGTGGAAAACCGTTCCTGAACTACCACGCATTGCCACGTTATCAACAGCAACACCAGCCGTATCATCAGCCGCAATGGCATAAATTTCTGCCCGACCAGAAAGTCTGAGAGTTGCACCAGAAGCTTTGTGGGGGAGTTTAAAAGTATAGACAGAAAGCTTTTCCATTTTTTGAAGTTCAGGGGAAGGCGCGTTAAGCTTTTTAACTTCTTTTTGACCTTCTTCGTTTTCTAAAATAGCATCATAGGTCAAAGCTGCCGAAAAATTGGCACTTTCTTTGCCCACAAGAACCCGGACTTGTCTAAAGCCTTCAATATGTGGAAACTGATTTTTTTTGTCTTCGCGTTTTTTAAAAGTAATGGTAGCACCGCCAGACATTTCAGCCATTTGGGCAAGAGGCCCGTAACGGTTATGCATAGCAAGCAAAGAAGAATCACCAAAAATAATTCTCCTGTTCAAAGCGCCACTATTAATATGAGAAACAGTCATTGCAGGAATGGTAGCCACCGCAGGTAACATACCAGGACCAGCGCCGCCAAACATAGTTTGCAAATCTTCTCTTATAGTAGAAGAAATTCTATCTTCTTCTAACTGAGAATCGCCATAATGAATAATACGGACAACGCCATCGCCCAAAGAAGCAATTTCAAGATTCAAGAAAAATCTATCAAACCAAGTTGGGTCATTATCAGGCAAATCAAATCGTGTGGCTCCATTTTTGAAAAAATCTTCGTAATACTTCAAAGAATCGGCATAAACTGCAAACTCTTTTTTCTTTGTTTCTTCAAGCATTCGTCGAATCGCTTCTTCTGGGTCTTCTTTAGGTGCTTCCACAGATTCTTTATCAGATTCTTTTGGAAACATTTCAGAAAGACTCGGGAATCGAAGCGTTGTAAAGAAAAAAGGAACTCCATCTTTTGGAAAAACAAGACAAACTGTTCCAAGAATAAGGAACGCAAACAAAATACAAAGTAATGTATTAAATGGTTTCATCAGTATTTATAACGCGTTGACAATTTCTTCAAATGAACCGATATGCATAGAACCATCGCGAAGATCTTTAAATTCAAAAGAACCTTCACTTGCTTTATCGCCATCGACATAAATCACAATTTTAGCACCTTGACCATTTGCTTCGCCCATTTGTTTTCCCATTTTCATAGAAGAAAGCGGGTGAGATACAGCAAAGTATTTTTCGCCAGTTGCAAACTTTCTGAATTGTTCAGCAACCGTAAAAATCTTTTGCATATCATTCGTAAAGCTAGCGATATAAAAATCCACACTCTGCTTCATTTCAGGGAGCAAATTGTATTCTCTGAGTAAATCAGCAAGAACCACATCGCCCATACCAAAACCAACACCAGGCATTCTATCGCCACCTAATTTTTCGGTCAAACTATCATAGCGGCCACCGCCAGCGATAGCGCGCATAGATTTACCGCGGTCAAAAACTTCAAACACAATGCCTGTATAATAAGCAAGCCCGCGAACAACGCTCAAATCAAGAGCAACGCAATCGGCATAACCAGCCGCATTAAGCGTATTGAAAAGTTCTTTCATTTCATTCAAAGCATTCTTTGCCGCTTCTTGTGAAATCAAAGCATCCACTTCATCTAAAGTCTTACAACTCATCAAAGCATCTAACTTAGCCACTTGTTCACAAGAAACATTCACATCAGCAAGAGCTTTCGCAAAAGCTTCTGGACCAATTTTTAAACGCTTATCTAGAACAGGGTAGACAAGAGCCGGATTCTCCACGCCGATTTCTTCAAGATATGTAGCAAGCAATTTCCTAGAAGAAACGCCTATTACAAAATTCTCATCTTTCAAGCCCAAAAGGCGAAGCATAGTAGCAATAGCCGCAAGCAAATCGGCCTCAGCATAAATACTATCCGTTCCGATAATATCCATATTCAGCTGGAAAAATTCACGCAAACGACCTTTCTGCGCTTTTTCATAGCGGAAAAGGCGCGGCATACTATACCACTTAAAAGGCTTTCTCAACTCACGCCCTTTCTGAATCACAAGTCTAGCAAGGGTAGGCGTCATTTCCGGGCGAAGCGCAATATCTCTACCGCCTTTATCCGTAAAATTATAAAGTTGCGAAACAATTTCATCACCAGATTTCCCCGTAAACAAATCCAGATGTTCAAACATCGGGCCTTCATAAGCTTCATAAGCAAACATTTCGGCAACTTTACGCCAAGTATCAAAAATATACTGCTGAACGCGTTCTGCTTCAGGGTAAAAATCGCGAGTTCCTTTAGGCAATTGAGGTGGCTGAATTTTCGCACTCATAACAAAAAAAATCTCATAAAAATGTTAAAACCGCACTCAAATTTAGCAAAAAACAGCCCGGATATTTTTTTTAATCAAGAAAAGAAACTTTTTTAATGGGCGTTCCCCGCCAGAATGGCGGGGCGGGGTTTTGCGTTATCGCGCGACTAAAAAGTCGCGCGTCCGTTCAGCCACGTTTCACGCGTCCGAACCCTCCGGGCATCAACCCCTAACGCACAAGTTCAGGATTGTCATGGCGAGTAGATTGCCACGCCGTGCATTCAGCACGGCTCGCAATGACAAGAACTGCGGGCAAGTTCAGGGTTGTCATGGCGAACGTAGTGTGGCCATCTAACAACAAGTTGTCATGGCGAGGAGTCTTTTAAGACGACGTGGCCATCTTGATTTTTTGTCATTACGAGCGTAGTATAAATTGTCATTGCAAGTGTACAAACAAGTTGTCATCGCGAACGCAGTGTGGCGATCTACTGGCAAGCAGATTGCTGGTAACTTGTAAGCAGATTGCTTCTGTCACTACGTTCCATCGCAATGACAAGAACTGCGGGCAAGTTACATCGCAAGAGAAGCCTTTTTAAAAGGTCCCTTTAATTAGCCATTACTTTTTCAATTTATAGCGATAAACGCCAAAAGCTATAGCAGAAAGAACAAAAACAATCAAAACCACAAAAGACAATTTTAATGTGGTATGGAATGGTTCAGAACGGTATTCCAAGCGGACAATTGATTTACCTTTCGGCACTTCAACTGCACGGAATGTAGTAAATGCTTTATAAACTTTTGCCGGTTTATCATTTACAAACGCTTTCCAATAAGGGTGGTAATTACCACTCACAAAAAGCATAGCTTCGCGGTCTGACTCCACTTCAAAAACCTGTGTATCCATTTTAGGTCTTGCGATTAAAACGGCTTTACCATTAGGAACACCTTGGTTCATAGAAATAGATGGTTTCTCTGATAAAATAAGTGTTTCTCTGTATAAAAATCCTTCAGGTTCTTTTGTAAAAAGAGAATCAACAGCTGCATTAGAATCCAGAGAATCTTTTGGCATTTCTTGTTGAACTTGGCGAACAACAGCCGTTTTTAATGTTTCAATAGCTGTCGCATCATCCATAACAACAACGTTTCCGTAAAGGAATCCTTCGCCCATTGCCGTAGGGTTAGGCATATAAGTTGTCCCTTGTGGCATGTCAAAAATAATACTTCCAATGTTAGCTAAGTCCAAAAACGGTCGGGCTCCACCTTGTTTATCCAACCCAATCATAAAATTAGCACTGCCTGGGCCACCTCTGAACGCTTGATAAGAAGCTAATTCGTTATCATGAAAGCCACCAGCATTTCTAAGATTATAAGCAGGGAAAATATTTCCGGCGAGAGCGTTGTTTTTAGATAAAGAAAGAACTCTTGGAATGTTCAGAGAATCATTTGTTTGTTTAATCGCTGCAATCAAACGATTATTTGGCTGTATATAAGATTCTTTAGGAACATTCTGTACAAAAACACCATTAATAAAGAACAATTCCACAGAAGCAACGAGAGCAAGAATTAAAGCCGCATTTCTGTTTGAAAATTTTGAAAGTTTTAAAATAAAGAATACAACGCCACTAGAAATAAGCACCAAAAGTAAAGAAGGCAACATTTTGGTTGCACCCATTTTCATGGCTTCTAACTGTAAAGGCTTAAAGTAAGGAGCTGTTACAGGATTTTCTAACAAATTTTGTCCTGAAAGGAAAAATGCTCCTATCAAAAGGAAGGGGAGGAACAACGAAATAAGTAAAATTCTTGATGTTCCATCAAACCCGGAAGTAAAAGCATTACTGAAAGCTTGCCATGACAACCTTTGATCTTTTTCTGATAAATGGACTGTTCCGACAAAGAGAATACCATAAAGAATAGAAACTACTAAACCTACTGGCCCTAAGAATGTTTCCCAATTAAACCGAGCTATTGTAAGAATGGCTAAAAGAAGGGCAAAAAGGAAAACGCCTTTGCCAAGATGCTTTGTTTGTTCTTGATTGCCAAAAGACTTAAGCACGGGAGCCGCCATCATAAGAGCGGCAAGTGGTAACCAGAATAAAGCCATACTTGGAGCTCTGAAATTTTTCACGCCTGGTAAAATTTCATACCAAAGAGAAAATAGCGGAGAATGCGCGCCCATTGCATAAGAAAGCGCAAGGACTGAACCTAAAAACCAAAACGCTGCATAACGCTTTTTGCCTGGGATAAAAAAGCATAAGAAAGCAAGGAATGTAAGAATAGTTCCACAGCTGTCGTGATTTAATTTAAACGCATTATGTCCCCAATAAAATGGAGAACCATACCGGAAATCTTGTGGCGTATAAGTTAAAAATGAAGAACCTTCCACTTCATTTGTATTTTTATTTTGTTCGTAAACATCTACGCCAATAAAACCAGGAATAAGCAAAGCTCCTAATTCTTCTTGGTGCAAAGACCAGCTAACAGCGTGGCCGTAATTTGTTTTTTCTGCGGTTCCACGAACAGAATCTCTTGTGGTATAAAGGTAAGGTGGTAAAAGCTGGAATGCCGAAAGAAGTAAACCAAAAGCAAGAGCAAATGCTGTTGCTAACAAGCGTTGGATACGTATTTTTTTAGAAGCGATAAGGGTAAATGTTTCATAAAGTGCGTAAAAACCGCCACCCCACAAGAAAAGGTAAGTAAGCTGCAAGTGTGAGCCTAGAATCATCCAGACAATGCAAAGTGCGAGTAAAAAAACGTGTGCTAGTTTCCCTTCACGAATAATTTTTCTGATAGAAAGCAAAGCAAGTGGTGCTATAGCAAACACCATCATTTTCCCGTCGTGTCCGCCGTAAATGTAAGTGAAATACTGAGGAGAAAGCGCATAAAGGAATGCTAGTAACGCTGAAAACCAATTGTTTTTGGTCAGAGTCCGGGCTAAAAGTAAAGCAGAACAAAATGCCACCCAGATAGTTAAAATAAATTTAAAACCAACTGCTCTTGCTGGGTCTGTAAGGAATTGTACCCAAACAAGTGGGTGGTAAACATCGGCAAAAAGAGCATCTATGGTTGGCACACCGCCAAGTCTAGAATCATCCCATTCTGTGACAACAGCATTTTCTGCTCTTAAAATACGGCTACCAATACCATTTAACTGGTCACTGTTAAGCATCAGGGTAGAACTATCAAAAACAAAAGCTCTGAAAATGAAAAGAAGCAAAAGCAGAAAGAATCCGGCACTTGCTAAAAGAAAACCATATTGAGATAAAAAAGATTTTTTCATAAAAACTCCAGGTTAAAAGATAGAAATAATTAGAAAGGCTTTATTTTGGGAATAATCTTTTTATATTTGTGGCGTTCATAAACATGGAGGTTTATATGAACCAGGTCTCGGAAAACCCTGTAAAAAACCGAAAAGATCCATTTTCTCCTTTAGTGGTGATTTCCGGTTTTATGGTGGCTTGCTATTTAACAGCAAACATCATGGCAGTAAAACTTATAGCAGTTGGCCCGATAACATTATTTGATGCCGGAACATTGACTTTTCCATTAGCTTATATGCTAGGAGATGTTTTAACAGAAGTTTTCGGGTTCAAAACAGCAAAAAAAGTAATCTGGCTTACTTTTTCCTGTAACATTTTTTTAGTGTTGTTTACTTCTATAGGTGTTTTATTGCCTTACCCTGAACACGCATCAGAAACAGCACAAGCTTATAGCCTTTTATTTTCTTATGTGCCACGCATAACCATAGCGTCTTTACTTGCATTCCTTTTAGGAGAACTTTTAAACGCTTGGTTAATGGTTCAAATAAAAAAGAAAACAGGGCAAGCAAAACTTTGGGTTAGAACAATTGGTTCTTCTGTTTTTGGGCATTTTTTAGATACATCGCTTTTTGTTTTAATAGCCTTTTATGGAACAGTTCCTATGCAAGATATTGTTTCTATGATAGGTGTGCAGTATATCGCCAAATTAGGAGTAGAAGCTATTGCAGCCACTCCTATTGCGTATGCTCTTATTCATTTTTTAAGAAAACGCGTAAAAACAGAAGATTCAGGTATCTAGTTTTTCAATCGCTTCTGCTGCGATTTCTACACAGCGATTGCAAGGTGTTATTTTTGCTGGGCGGATATCTTTACAACAAATGCCGCCTGCATTTTTTTCAAAATATTCTTGAATTGCCTGTTTGTTTTCACTTTTTGCAAAACGTAGAGCCGCATAAAGAGCTCCACACAAACCATTCGGAGCGCGTCCGCCTCCACAAAGTTTCATTTCAGCAAGAGCAGATTCCATTTCATTTAAAGACGTATTTTTAGATACAAGGTAAGCGTATGCTACAGATTCTGCACAATTTCCCTTTTTTTCGGCGTGGTATTCTTTTGCGGTTTTTGCTAACATAAAAAGCCTTTTTTTATAACGAACCTTTAAAAGATACATATTCAAAAGGCTTTAAATACTCTTTTTTTGCTTAAAATTCAGCAATACAGAACCGTTGTCGTTTTTTAATGATAAAAAGTTTTGTCTTTTCTTAAGATTTACTATTTTCTACCAAACATTTTAGGAGGTTTATTTTGCCTATTGCTGAAGACCAAAAGCCACGTTTAGCAAAACATTTTCGTCGTTTAACGTCGATTCCATTTCTGTTTGTTTTTCTTGCGTTTTTAATGCCTTTAGTTATTTTTTCTTGTGCTTCTACACCGGGCACAACAGATGGAGCAAAAAAAATAGCCTCTTTTAATGCTTACGAACTAGCAAATGGAATTTCTTTTAAAGACGATTTAAAAGACAATGAAACATTTCAGAAGCGTTTGTTAAGTTTAGAAAAAGCAAATCCAGAAGCGTTTAAACAAATTTCAGCTCTTGAACAACCTTCTTATGTACTTTATATCATATTTATTGGCATTTTATTGGCCTCTATTTTTGCATGGTTCTCGCCACTTGGCTCTTTAGTTATGGGGCTTTGTTCTTTTAGCGCCATGTGGATTTATCTAGACCAGTTAACTATAATTTTTGAAAAATTAGGTTTAGGGGCTATTCTTTTTGCCGAAGCGGCACATGGAGCGTATGCGGCTAGTATGCTTATGATTATTGGATTTGCAATGAATATCACAAGTATAGTCAGACCATTCTTAGACAAAAGAAGAGAAAAGAAAAAAAATTCTACAAGTGAAAATTCAAAAAATTAAACTTGCTTAAACTTTTCCTTTTTTCAATCTTAAAGCCATTTTAAACCCGAACAATGTGATTAAGTAAAGAGCAAAAAAGATTAAAAGACCTTTTTCTACAAAGTCGCCTATATTAAAATAAAGCGTATCTCTATGCCGTAAAGGTATTGAAGAAATCAGAACGCGGTCAGTAAAAAGAGACGTTTTTTCACTATAATGGCCATACTGATCAATAAACGCAGAAATTCCACTATTAGCCACTCGTGCCACAGGATAACCATGTTCTATAGCTCGATAACGAATTAAATTCAGATGTTGACTTGGG
The DNA here is from genome assembly GCA_045629945.1 of Fibrobacteraceae bacterium. GTDB lineage: Bacteria > Fibrobacterota > Fibrobacteria > Fibrobacterales > Fibrobacteraceae > UBA1765. The sequence goes on along the minus strand of JAZQSE010000033.1, from coordinate 53,001 downwards.
GCAGTACTTTTTCCAAACCAACCATCATTTGTAATATTGACCATTAATTTAGAACCACTTCGTATTGCCTCGCGGATAATATCTCCAAAAATGGCATCGTAACAAATATATGGTGTCCAGAAAAATGGTTCATAAACTGGCGTTTCTTTACCGGCTACAAAATCGCCTTCACCAAAATCCACATAATTCAAAATAGGGAAAACATCGTCAAAAGGAATTCTTTCACTAAAAGGAACCAAGTGTTTTTTTATGTATCTTGAAGGAACTGTATTATCTTCTCTAAAGAAAAAGGCGGCGTTATAAACCTCATAACGTTTAGGAGAATTTTTAGACGCATCCAGTCTTAAATAATCTAATGCCCCTGTTAAAATGGGAGCGTTTTTCATTATGGCAAGATTGTGAATTTTTCTTTGTACAAGAGGTTGTCTTTTTAAATGGTCTGGGACTGCTGTTTCTGCAAAGACAATTAAATCTACAGAATCTCTGGGAATGCTGTCTCTTGCCATTGAAAGCGTTTTACCCACAACAGAATCTAAATAGGCTTTACTCCATTTAGCCGTTTGAGGAATACTTGGCTGTACAAGAGCCACTTTTGGATTTTCATTTGAATCTTTTACATAAAATGGCTTTGCTTCTTCTTTAGAAAGAACAATAGAACCATGCACAAAAAGGGTAGCTAAAAGAAGGATTGGAATTGAAAAAAGTAAATGTTTTTTATGTAAAATAGCATAGGCAACAGACATGTTGGAATAAAGAATTAAGGCGGTATAACCAAAAATCCCGATATAAGAAAGCATTTGCAAAAGTTCTAAATGGTTTCCAAAAGCGTATCCTAAATGGCTCCATGGAAACGCAAAATCACCATAGGTGCGGGTCATTTCAAGGCCTGCATAGAATAGTGGAAAAAGAAGTAACCAAATTTTCTTTTGCTTTAAATTTCTTATACCTACAAAAACAAATGCTGCAATGACATTATACAAACTGAAATAACAAATGAGTAAAAATAAACCAAAGAGAATCAAGCCAGCTGGTCCGACTTTCATCACATTATAAATCCAGTAATAGTTAATTGTATTGTAAAGCATGCCAGACCAGAAAGTGGCAAACAAAACAGCTTGTTTAGAGTATCTACTCAAAACAAGAAACCATGGAACTAAAAGAAGGGGGGCTAGAATCCCTAAAGGAAGTGGTGGAAACGCAAGAGCATAACTCCCCCAAGAAATAGAAGAAAAAGCAAGAGCTTGTAAACTTTCTTTTTGTCGGATAGAATTTATATTCCAACGGATAAATCTGAAAAGCCAAATGGCAAAAGCGGGTAAAGTGGCAATAGCTAATTGAACAATACCTGCATGGCTTTTAAAGTGATAATCCAAAGCTAATCCCAAAAACGCAATACCTGAAAACCAAAAAACATGTGTTGCAAATTTTGATTTGATAGAATGATTCCACAAGCATTTGGGTATAAAGAATGGTAAAGCCAAGGCAAGTGGTAAAAATTGCAAATTATGTGTGTAAAGTCCCGGAGTATCAGGTGCTGAAATCACAGCAAAAATAGCGGCTAAAAGTTGTAATAACAAGAATACTTTTTGAACCGTAGTCATTTCTTTCAAAAAAGTTAAAAAGGAGAATTTCATAAAATCATTCCACCTTTTCCTTGTGGGTGAAACATTAAAACAAATTCACCTTTAGGCGTTCTTTCTTTATAATGTTCAAGTAATTGTTCTGGAGTCCCACGGAGATGTTCTTCAAATTTCTTTGTAAGTTCTCTTGCAAGAACTATGGTAATATCCCCAAAAACAGTTTTAATCTCTTCAAGAAATTTTAAAAGGTTATGTGGGCTTGCGTAAAAAATAACTGTAGAATCTGCATTTGTTTTTAAATCTTCTAAAACACGCAAGCGTTGAGCACTTTTCTTTGGTGAAAAATTTTCAAATCGAAATCTATCTGTTGGCAGTCCACTTGCAATCAAAGCATTTATCATAGCGCATGCACCAGGGACAGGGCATACAGTTATCCCTTCGCGAACACATTCTCGAACTAAATTAAACGCTGGGTCAGCAATTCCAGGAGTGCCAGCGTCACTTATCAAAGCAATATCACCACTTGTTTTTAAATAATCCACATATTTTGGAGTCACTTTTTCTTTATTAAAATCATGGTAGGCTTCCATTGGCGTTTTTATGCCATAATGGTCAAGCAATAATCTAGAATGGCGAGTGTCTTCTGCAAGAATCAAAGGCACTTCTTTTAAAGTCCTGATTGCACGGAATGTTATATCTTCTAAGTTTCCTATAGGGGTTGCGACAATATAAAGTGTGTGCATATCAATTCTCTTTGTTAATGGTGTAATCGGCAAAAATAGAAGCGTCTGTGGGTTTGTTATCATAAAGAGCGCTTTCTAATCTTGCCGCGAATTTTCGGTGAATCATATCAGAAGCTTCATTTATCGGAGCCATGCGAATAGCTCCATAGAAAAATAAAGAGACTTCTTCTTCTTCTTGCAGTTTAATTTGAGATTTTAAATTACTTTCACAAAATAACGAAGCGTTCAAAGTATAAGAAAGGGTTGTATGAGAAGGCATTGCTGGCCAAAATGGAATAAAAAGCGCCATGCCTAGATACCAAGCACTATTTTTTTTAGAATCTACTTTTCCGTCAATAGACAAAATCAAGTGTTTTTCTGAACAAGATACTTTTTCAAGTGAAAAGGCATAAAGATTCTTTAAACCAGTAGCGATTTCTGTATGAATCCCATTGATTTGCATTTTTATTTCGGTAGAATTTAAATTTTGAGAAATAGGTGTTGTTTCTAATGAGCTACCATCAAAATGCATTGCCGTGCAAGCAGAGAGCACAACAATCAAAAGAAACGGGAAAATTTTTCTAAAGAAACTCACAGAGTAAAATTAGAATACTTTTTTTAGAATATTTTCTTAAATTAGTGACATGCAAGAAAAAGCGGCCTATTTTTTTTCAGACGCGCATTTAGGCGTTAATCCTGAAGGTTCTCATATAGACAGAGAATCATTATTGATAAAATGCTTAAAAGAATGCTCTGAAAATGCGTCTCATATAGTTTTTATCGGCGATCTTTTTGAATTTTGGTACGAATACCGCTATTATATTTCCAGAGAACACTTGCCTCTTTACAGAACTCTTGGTGATTTGGTTGATAAAGGCATAAAAGTTCACTATTTAATGGGAAACCATGATTTTGCGTTGGGCGATTTTTTTGAAAAGTCTTTAGGAGTAAAAACAGCCAAACAACTTGTTTTAGAATTACAAGGTAAACGACTTGTTTTACAACATGGCGATGGCTTAGCTTCTTCGGACAAAGGTTATCGCATAGTTCGTAAAGTTTTAGATTTTCCATTAAACAGAACGCTTTTTCGTTTGATTCACCCAGATGCCGGAATGTCTCTTGCGCGTTTTGTGGGGCAAAACAGCCGCAAATATGGCGAAAATAGAACAATTGCTTTAAAAGAATATCTTGATGCTGGTATACGTTTAATGAAAGAAAATAATTGTGATTTCTTTATTCATGGCCATCATCATATTCCAGGGATTTGGAACGTTCAAAACGGAATAGTCGCATCTCCTGGGCAATGGCTTTTTTCGTTGCATTATTTAAAAATGCAAAATGGCAAACCAGAACTTTTAGAATACAAAAAATAATATTCAACTTTTAGCACTAGGCTATCTATCTTGCACAATTCTCTTTGTGTAAGTTTTCGCTTCTAGAACATATTTAATCTTCTGAAGTATTAGCTTTTTCTTCAGAATCCTCACTTGTCAAAGCGTCAACCGGAGCCGTCAATAGTTTTGTAGGCGTTAAAGCTACTTTCACAATTAAATTACAGAAAGTTTTCCAGATAATTTTTCCAAAAGAAAATTCTGGGTCCGTGATGTTTCCTTTAACAGGTAAATCAATTTTAATATCATCTTTCCTGTCTTTAAGCAAGTAAAGCCCAACTTTCATTGGTATAGAAAATTCTGGTTCAATATTTTTCACTTTATCTTCGACATCAATTTTGTGGATTAAAACAGAATTTTTACTGTCTAATTCATTTTTAACAACATTGGTATGGCTTTCCACATTTAAAGTTCCTGCTTTCAAAGGAAAACCAGTGAAATGAATCGAATATGGTGAAAATGGTTGTAAAGCCATTTTTGAAATAAGTAAATTGATTTTCATTGTAGTTAAATCACTTGGAGAACCTTTAAAATCAAGATTCAATGAGCCACTTTGCGGAAAATGCATTGAAACTTTGATGCCTAATGATTTCATAGAAATATTGTTTCCGGATACTTGAATATCTCTAACCGTATAATGCATTGGCTTTTTAATAGAGTAATCATTGAGAGTAAATTTGACATTAGAAATATTTAAGGATTTAAGTGTAATTTCTGGAAGTTTTTCTTTGGCTTTTGGCGTTTCAGCAAAAGTTGTGTCTTGGGTAGTTTTTGCAGTAAGAGAGTCTTCTGTATTTTTTGCAAATTCTTTCGAATCATTTATTTGATTTGTAGAATCCTTACTTTCTTCTTTTGGTTCTTGTTTTAAAAGCTTTGCAATATTATTTGTGTTTTTAAATAAATCAAAATGAGCATTAACCCCTTTAACAATCAGAGAATCAACAGGGATTTTATTTTGAGCTATTGAAACGCCTGTAAAACCTGTTCCAAGATAATTCAATTCATAAGCACCGCCAGCAGATTCTTTGAGTTGAACATCTTTCATTTTTACAGTCCCAGAAACTACAGTAGCAAGCGGGTCTGAAATAGAGCCATCTGCATTGATTTTTAAAGAAAAATTTCCTTTCAACGAATCTATTTGAACAATAGAACGGGCTATTGAAAAAGCATTTTCAAGGTTATATTCATTAAGGTTTGTATTCACTTTGAAAAGCCCACTATCCAAATTAACATTTGTCGTTAAATCAAATTTTCCACCTAATGGAAATTCTGCATGAACAAGTACTTTGGTTTTTGGATTTTTTGAACTAATTTCAGGAATAGAGACAGAAATTTTTTCAACCATCAATTCTCTTTTCGTAGCAATATCTTTATAGGACAATGAAACATTTTTGATATCTATGTTTTCAAGTTGAACTTTTATAGGGAGCGATTTTAAAGGATTCACAAAGTTTGCCTGAGATTTTTGAATAGAATCTTTGGCTGTTTTTAGAGAATCAACCATCGGTTTTTGGTTTTCAATTACGGTTGTGTTTTCTTTCTGGGCTGTTGAAAGAGAATCTTGATTTTCTTTATTCAAAAATTCTAAAATATCAGAAAAGTTAAAATGTTCTCCATTCTGAATTACATTTGCCCGTAAGCCATTTAATTTTAATGATTCTAATTTTCCAGTTCCTGTCAAAAGAGCAAGAGGGGAGAGATCTAAAGAAAAATTATCCCAACCCACAAATTCAGTTTGGTTATCTTGTTCTAGTAAAGTAACGCCATTTAAATGGATTTCAAAAGATAAAAGACTCCAATGAAAATCATTGATTTTTACTTGTCGGCCAATCCATTCTGCGGAATGCTTTTCTATGTAAGACGCAGCAATTGGCGGGAAAAGAAATTGAATAAATAAGACAAGTGTAAAAACTAAAACACAAAAAACGGCCAAAACTTTTTTGAAAATTTTCATATAAAACCACCCATTTTCAGGAATATTTCAAAAGTATAAAAAAATAAAACAATCCAAATTCAATGAATGACTAGATGCATCTTTTTTTTGCCTAAGACAAATATTTTTTTATTTATTTTCTACAATACCTATTTAATCTTTGCCAGATAAAAAAATATTTCCGATTGAATATTTAAATTTTATCTTATGCAGATGGATTTTTTTTCACGTTTAATTCCTCTTTATGGTAAAGAAGGTTTAGATAAGCTTTCAAAAGTAAAAGTGATTCTTTTTGGCGTTGGTGGAGTGGGGAGTTGGTGTGCTGAAGCATTAGTCCGTTCAGGCATTAAGCATTTAGTTCTAGTTGACCCAGATATTGTTGCTGTATCCAATGTAAACAGACAACTCCCGGCCACAAAAGAAACGCTGGGTTCAGCCAAAGCCGACGTTTTAGCTAAAAGACTAACAGAAATTGTTCCCGATGTCATTATAGAATCGAGAATAGAAACCTATAACCCAGGAGATGCCGAAAAATTTTCGCTAGAATCTTTTGATGTGGTTATTGATGCTATTGATTCTATGAAAGCAAAAGTGGACTTGATTTTATCAGCCTATGAAAAGCAAGTGCTTCTTTTTTCTTCATTGGGAGCCGCTGGACGCACTGACCCGACTTTTGTACGCCACAGCGATATCTGGAAAAGTGTCGGTTGTCCTCTTGGAAAGCAATTACGCCAAATTTTGCGTAAAAAAGGTTTTTCTGGTAATTTTGAAGTGGTTTATAGTCTTGAAAGTCCAAAAGCTGGTTATTGTGACACTAGAGAAAAAGGGCAAAAACCTGCTCTTGGAAGCGTTGTAACTGTTACTGCCACATTTGGACTAACTTTGGCCTCACTTATTTTGAATACTCTGCTTTTATCTAAAGAAGAAAATTTATAGATTAAGAAAAACATTAAAAAAGGTTAATTTGTATGCGATTTCTTTTTTTGTTTCTCTTGTTAAATGCTTTTGCATTTGCTGAAGTCTTTGATGATGGTAAATTTTTACAACCACTTTCGCGCTTATCACTAAATGAAATAGAAATTTCAGCTTATTCCTCACTTGATAAAAAATTATATGGAATCGGTGGTAAAAATCTTTATGAAATAGATTTGTCCAAACCAGAAACTCCTGCTTTACTTATGACAAAAGATTTAGGAGAAGTAGCGGCAAGTATTGCTATTTTTGAAAAAACATTTGCTATTGCTTTTCCAGGAAATGGAACGGCAGGACTACTTCGTTTATACACTTATGAAGATTCTTTGGTTTTAAAGCAAGAATTTAAAACATGTCCTGGTTTAGACATGGTTACATTTACACCTGATGGAAAATTTTTATTAGGGGCTTGTGAAGGCGCACCAGCCGATGACAATTCTAGTGACCCTGAAGGAGCAGTCCTTCTCTTGTCGGTTGAAAAAATGCAAGTTCAACTTTTACAATTTAGCCACTTAGATTCTACAAAACTGATAGCATCAGGAGTCAGAACAAGTGGCCCGGCTTCATTTTTCAAATCCCTTGAACCAGAATATATTACCATTTCAGAAGATTCCAGAACTGCTTATGTCAGTTTACAAGAAAACAACGCTATTGCAAAAATTGATATACCAAACGCCAAAATCTCAGAAGTTTTCGGATTAGGGACTTTAGACCATAGCCAAAAAGAGAATGCCATTGTCGTTCGTAAAGGTGAAAAAATCATTTGGGATAATTTGCCATTATTGGGTTTACGTCAACCTGATGGAATTGCATTATTTCAACATAAAAACAATCACTTTATAATTACGGCAAATGAAGGTGCCGATATGGATTATTCTTTTTGGAAAGATGCATTAAAATGGAAAAAACGCATCGTTGGAGAAAATTTGGACAAAAAGGTATTTACTCCAGAAATTGAAGAAGCTTTATCTGACATTAAACTTTCAAAAGACGCTTGTAAGAAAAATTCCAACGGAGAATGTGAAGCCTTTTATTCGTATGGAACGCGTTCAATAAGCCTTTTTGATGGCAAAAACGGCAAATTAATATGGGATAGTGGAAGTCTGATAGAGAAAAAAATGAAACAAATTGCCCCAAAATACTTTAATTGGAACTCTAAAAAAGGAAAAGTTAAAGTCAATGCTAGGAGCAATTCAAAAGGTTCAGAACCAGAAAATGTGGTGGTGGGAGAAGTTTCTGGCAAATTATACGCCTTTGTTGCTTTAGAACGCATGAGTGGAATTATTGTTTTTGAACTGAAAAATGGCGAAAATCCGCAATATAAAGCATTTTTTATGGATTCTCAAGACCGTGGCCCCGAAGGTTTACTCTTTATTCCTAAAGAAAAAAGCCCGATAAAAACACCTCTTCTCGTGGTTTCTTATGAATATGGCGGTTCTTTAGTAATCTATAGCATAAGCGAAAAGTAAACTTGAACTTTACAAGAAAGTTTGCTACATTATCGCCCGATGCAATTTTTTCGCACCCAAATCTTTTTAGAAGGTTCTGCAAAGTCGCAGACATTAAGACTTCCACATGTCTTTTTTACCTTGTGGCCCTGGGTGCGTCGTCTTGTTTGTTTAGGAATAGTTTTGCTTGTATTGCAAACAGCGTTGTTTTTAGGTTACGAACACTTTTTACATCAGACTTTAGAACAAAGAGAATCCCTTCAAGGTAAATTGCAGGCTTTGTATCAGGAAAGCAATACTTTAAACGAGCAAATGGGTTCTTATTTTGCTTCTGAAGATTTGCTTTACGCTAAAGCCGGACTTCAACCACTAGATCATTCGGTTCGTGCTATGGGAACTGGCGGTGAAGTTTTACCAGAAGAGCGTTTTAAACGTTTTATTTCTCCATCGGTTTCACTTTCTTCTGATGCCGCAGAATCTGTTGAACACTTGTTGAATAAAGTTCAAAAAAATCAAGATGCCTTTAAATCATTAGGGAATTTTATGGACAGACAGCGCGAAAGCTGGCGTTTTATTCCGTCCATATCTCCTTCTAGCGGTCGCTACGCTTCGGCTTTTGGCCGCCGAACTCACCCAGTTACTGGTGAATTAGGTAAAATGCATTATGGGGTAGATATCTCTAATGTAACTTGGACTCCTATTTACGCCGCAGCCGATGGGGTAGTTCAGATTGCTCAAAAAAGTTCAAGCTTTGGTAATTACGTTGCTTTGAACCATGGGAACGGGTTTGTCACAAAATATGGGCACATGGAACGTTACATTGTGCAACCAGGACAATTCGTTAGCCGTTATCAAATTATTGGATATATGGGAAACACAGGGCGTTCTGTCGGGCCACACCTTCATTACGAAGTTTGGCGTGATGGTAATGCAGTGAATCCGCTTGCTTATATTCTCCCGAATGACCACGCTATAGAATAGTGGTTTTCATAGCCTTAAGAAGGCTTTCATGTTATTTTTCAACACTCTTTTGGCAAGCGCCATCGCTTGTCCGTCATTTGTGGAATTTTATCCAGACCCAACTGACACAACTGATTCTTTTGGAGAATTTATTGAAATCGTTTTAGATTCAAACCTTTCAGAAGATACTCTGTTTATAAAGCAAGAAGGTAAAACAGAAATACCTTATTTGGGCTTAAACGGTAGCAGGCTTCTTTTACACCGCGATACAACAACTTGTATAAAACGAGAAGGTCTTATTTGTTTACCACTAGAATTTTCTCCATTACCCAATTCTAGAGAAAGTGAATGGAGTTTAAGGCAAGGGCATTGCAAAGATTCAGTATTTTTACCAACTCCAAAAGCAGGCAAATCTCTACAAAAAGACGATTCTTTAAATTCTTTTGCCTATACCAACCCATCTCCAGGCCTTGCCAATCCTTTGTTTGAAAAAAGCGTTAAAGATTGTCAAATTGAAATTTTAAAACAAACATTTCAACAAGATAAATTTAAAGTGACTCTGGCTTTAAAGAATTGTGATTCAGCAAAAGTAGCTTTTAAAAGTTCTAAATTGGATTTTTCCAATAAAATAACCGAAGACACTTTAAGCCTTTATTCAAATCTGACTTTGGAGATTCCATCAAATGGAAGTCCTGAATTATTAGACATTCTTTTATTAAATGATGAATTCCCGGAAAACGATTCGATTCAAACGCTTTTAATTTCAAAAAAAGAAATTCCTTTATCTTTAACTGAAATTCATTTTTGCCCAGAAGAAGGTAAATCTGAATGGGTTGAAGTATACAATCTATTACCGGTTGATTTACCTTTAAAAGGCTTTTCTTTTTGTAATCGTGCTGATATCGCTTTAAAAAAAGCCTCACCTTATGAAAGTATCCTTTTTACAAAAGATACAATAGCTTTAAGAGAAGAAATAGGCTTTAATGAAGTCCGGCTTTCCAAAGCCAATTTCGGGGCGTTAAAAAATACAGCCGATACACTTTGTCTTTGTTTTTTAAATGACACACTTGAATGCGTGAATTGGGATAAACAAGAGCATTCTGTCTGTCCTTTTGGGTTTAATGTTTTATCAAGAAAAAAAGAAAATACTCCAGGTATTCAAAGCAAAAGGCAGTCAGAAAAAGAATTAAAAAATATTCCTTTCTCAGTCAAATGGAATTCCCGGATTCTTTCACAAAAAAAAGCCCATGAGTGTAGAGTTCGTTTAAAAGGAAATGTGAATGTTTCTGTTTTACTTTTTAACGAAAAGGGGAATTTACTTTGGCAACATACTGAAGATGCGTCTAAAGAGAACTGGCTTTTAATTCCTGTTAGAAAATATTATCCGGGAATCTATTTCATAAAATTTAGTTCGGGGAATTATGAAAAAACTATTAGCGTTGTGCTTCGTCCTTAATACATTTGTATTTGCAGGAAACGAAATGCTCGCTTATGATTTTTCTGTAAATACTTTTGGGAACAGAATGGCTTTGGATAAAAATTCTGAAGTAGCTCTTTTTGGAGAAACTGTTGAAAATGTTTCTGATTATTGGAAGTTTGGATTTTATGCCAATTGGCCTTTATGGAAATTAAAAGGGCATTTTCAAAGTGAATATGTTGTTTTAGATTCTATTTATACAAGAATCTCAGGCGAATGGGGAATTGGTTTTTCTAAAAAGTTTTTTAGCGTTTCTTCTGACTATAAAACCTCTTTAGAAATGCTTCCAAAAGAAAATTCTTGGTTAAACCACGCTGTTTTAATTAGCGCTAATTTCTTTTATGGTCCTTATTCCATGCAGGGTTCGTATGGAAATTCAAAAGAAAAAGATTCTTTCTTGGCTGCCGGGGTTTCTTTAAAATGGGAATACTATAGTATTTATTTGGAATATGTAAAAGAGTTGATTTCTTTTTGGCAAATTGGGCATTTATTTCAAAAAGGATCTTTTAGGGTAGAGGCAGCCTATAGACACCCTTTAACGCAATTTTATATTGGAATTACTTTTTGTTTTAATCGTTTAGAATTTTCATTTGCTAAAAAAGCGGTTTCAACAAATTATTCAGCATCTTATTGGAGAATTTTAAAAAGAAATTAGAGGTTAAACTAAAATAACAGCGTTTCTATAGCCTTGAGAAATATTTCTTTTTTCGTTTTTTTATCGCTTTAGTGTAAAAGAAAAAGTATTTTAATAAGTGATTTTTTTGTTTTTAGGAAAAATATGGACTATTCTCCTCTTTATGCTTTTTTAACCGTAATGGGTTTCTTATTGGTATTTGGAATTATTTACTTTCGTATCTTTTTGCTTTATAGGCGAAAAGAAAGTGTGTATCGTGATTTGATGTCTTTACAAGATGGTATTCTCTTTTTGCTTTCATTTGAAAATTTAAAATGCTTACAAGTATATCCAACTAGAAATCCAGAACAGTATTATCGTTTATTGCGGAAAAATGTCATTTTTTCAGACATTGTCGCTAAAGAATTCCATCAATTGCTTTTTTCAACCATAGAAAATGTAAAAACAACAGGTTTAACTCAAGAAATCTACATCAGATTATCCAACTTTTCCTATAAAGAAGCCAACACCTGGGTCGTTCTTGCTCTGCGTAAAATCAATTGGGGAAAAACAAGGGCTATTTTAGTGGCTTTCATGAAAAATAAAAATGAATTAATGCGATTACAAAATTTAGAGAAAAAAATCAAATACCAGGAAAGCCATCTTCAAGAGACTTCTTTTGATTTGTTATGGAAATTAGATATTGAAACTAGAGAACTTACCTTATTAAACGATCTCGTTGAAAAAAGGCATTGGGTTATTTCTAAATCGGCAGGAAATTACCAATTACATGATTTGATTTTAAATAGCGATTGCGCTATTCTAGAAGATGAAATTAATTTCCGTGTCAGAGAATTTTTAAAGAATGGTAAAGATATTTATGCTGAAAATTCTAGAATTTTACGTGTTCGTTTGCGTGCGCCAAACAATCGTGGAATTTGGTTTGAAATATGTGGCGTTATAGATAAAGATTTAGATGGGCGTCTTGTGATGTATGGTTCTGCTCGTAGACTTCCAATCCCACCACTTTCTTCTGTTACAAAATTTGATGCTGAAAATTTAATTATGGGATTAATGAAAAGTCCTTCTTTGCGAGTTTTTTGGTGTGATTTAGAGGGTCTAATTCTTGGTTGCAATAGAAGTTTTGCTTTGGATATGGGGGAACAATCTCCGGACGATTTAAAAATGAAACGAATCGAGGACCTAGAAAATCTGAAAAAAGAATGGCTTTCTTATTTTTATAAACATTTGGAAAACTTTAAGGAATATTCTGAAATTCTCCCATTTTCAAAATTTTTCCAAGTGAAAAAAGATATAGAAAATATTGATGTATGGGGACAATTTGATGTTTTGCCATTGATTGAAGAGTCTGGAAAAGTCTATGGTGGTATTTTTATTTATTGGATTCAATCACTTCATAATGTTGAAAGAGATTTATTGACTTTTTAATCAGAATTGTTTGTTTGAAAGGATTTTATTTCTAATATTTACACATTATTTCGGAGGTTATTATGAAAAAAATTATTTCTGCACTTTTGTTTTTAGCAGTAACACTTTTTGCAGAATCTGCTGTTCAGAATATTGAATGGGACGAAGCAGTTGCTTTGTCTAAAAAAGGGGCAGTTTTTTTAGATGTTCGTACACCGGCTGAAGTTGCTGAAGGGAGTGTGACAGGCACTTTAACGATACCATTAAATGAAATTTCAACACGTTTTAGTGAACTTCCTAAAAAGAAAACCCTTTTAGTTTATTGTCGTTCAGGCAAAAGAAGCGCTATGGCTTCTGAATTCTTAATGAGCCAAGGTTATGACGTGCGTAACATTAAAGGTGGCTTTTTAGCAGTTCCTCCTAAAAAAGTATTGCCTCATAACTAAGATATTTTAAATATGGTAAAAAAACTTCTGCTTTTCTGCATAGTATCTTTTGCTTTTATTGAAGCAGAAGTTTTAACTTATACTGCTTATTCCACAAAATCTCAGGCTGATGCCGATGCTATAGCTGTAGCCGGAGTGGCAAAACAACTTTCTGTTCAGGTAAAAGCCTCTAGTATTTACAAGCAGGCAGAAATTCAAAACGAAAAAGATTCCCATATAGGTTCCTTTTTTCTTTCCGAAAAAAATCTTTCTACCGATTTAGAATTAAAAGGGGTACGGGTTATTCAAGGAGAAAAAAAGGGAGATACTTTTTCTGCAACAGCGACTCTTGATTTAGATGCTTTGACAGCAGTAATAGCTCGGGAAATGCAAAAAATTCAAAAGGAAATTTCTTCTAAAGAAACAGAAGCAACTTCACTCATTTCAGAATTTCGTTATCAACAGGCTTTGAAAATTTTAGAAGATGTAAAAAACCTTTCTAAAAAATATGCCGTTTACATTCAAGAACATGAATTTTATAAGCCCTTGCCACCGGCTTTAGAATTGAAATCGCAATATTCAGAAATTTTTAACCGGATTGAAACTGAACTTCGAGATATAAAAATTGATGTGAATAAAAATTCTGATTTGCAATTACAAAACAATAAACCTTTTGTTTTTAAAGTGACTGTCAAGAAAAAAAACAAACCCGTGCCGGATTTTTCAGTTTATGTGTCTCATAAAAATAAAGTTTTATTTGAAAAAAATAGCGATGCAAATGGTGAGATTTTAATAGAAATTCCCTTTGATGAGTTAACGCTTAAACCTTTTGTCATTGAAATTTTACCGACTCTTTCTTTTCGTTTTTCAAATTTCAAAAATTTAGGGAAACAAGAAGTCTCTTATATTTATGAAACTAAAAAATGTAAAATCGATGTGAAATGTTTAGAAGAATCCTCTGTTTGTTCTGCTATTTCTGAAGGCCTTGCTTTGAATTTAGGCTTTTCAGTAAATGTTGTGCCCAATGCGTCTCTTGAAACCAAAGTGGTGACAGAGTCTAAACGTTCGTTAAAACAGTTGAGTTCGTATCAGGTTTCTCTGGAATTTCATAAGAATGGTGTTTTTGCTTCGCAATCAAAAACAGGTGTAGGGAAAACTGAAAAAGATGCTGTTTTGTCGGCTATCGAGAAAATGGATTTTTCTCGCTTCCAATCTCTATCGGAGTTCTGTAAATGAAACCCTGGATGGCGTATGCGCTAGAGATTGGAAGGTGTGCCATAGGCACTAGCCGACCAAACCCAGCCGTTGGAGCCGTTGTTGTAAAAAACGGCTCTATTTGCGCCAAAGGGCAAACGCAAAGCCCTGGGAGTTCTCATGCAGAAGTTATGGCTTTGCAAACGGCTTCAGAAAATGCAAAAGATGCTGACCTTTATGTTACGTTAGAACCTTGTTGTCATTATGGTAGAACGCCCCCTTGCACAGAAACCATTATCGCTTCGGGCATAAAACGCGTATTTTTTGCCCATAAAGACCCTAATCCATTAGTCCGCAATAAATCGCGGCAAATACTTGAAAAAGCCGGCATAGAAGTTTTTGAAGGCTTAGAAGCCTGCCAGAATGACAAAGAACTCTTTTCTGAAATCGAACATTTTTTCGAAGCTTACGATTACTTTGTTTCTAATAAGTTTCCATTTATTGAACTTAAACTAGCTGTCAGTGCAGATGGTTTTATTGCTTCAGATAATTATACACAAGTAGCTATAACTCATGCCGAAGCCAATAAAAAAAATCATCGGTTACGTTCTTATTCAGATGCCATTCTGGTCAGCTCAAGAACGGCGTTATTAGATAATCCAAGTCTTGACGTCAGGCATGTCGATGGCAATTCTCCCATAAAAATCATTTTTGGTTTATCAAGTATTTTACCAGAAAATTTAAAGCTTTTTTCAAAAGGAAAAACAATTGTCTTTTCTCGAAAACCTCAAGAGCAATTAAAAGGAAAAGCTGAAATTGTTTTATTACCGAGTGAAAATTTTAAAGAAAATTGGCTTTTTATGTTAAAATATTTAGCTGATTTAGGAATGCATCGTTTAATGGTTGAGCCCGGAAAAATACTTTTAGAAGAAATTTTTAAATGTGGTATTTGGAATAAATTCTATTTATGGCGTTCAAATGAATTTTTAGAAAAAGGAATCAGTGTTCTATTTTTGAATACTTTTCTAAAAACACCTCAAGAAATTATTTCTGTTAAAGAAGATACATTGCATTTATATAAAAACAATTCTTTTAAGCTATAACGCGTTTAACGATTTCTAAAAAATCTTTCCAAGAAACAATGGAATCATTGGCAGGAGTTTTATGAGATTCTGTGTGCAGAAATTGCATTTTTGCGTCTTTTGCGCCTTTTCCGTCTGTATCCATTCTATCGCCAACGACTAAAACATTTTCTGGCATGACTTTCAGATATTCCGCTATTTCTAAAAAAGGCCGTGGGGTAGGTTTTAACGCTCCGAAATCTTCTGCCGAAACAAGGTAATCAAAATCTTCGGTATTAACGCCAATAGCATTTAAACGTTCTTTAATTAAAGGGTAATCCGAAAAAACAACAATTTTAATATTAGTCTTTTTTAGATTCTTAAAAATTTCAAGGGCTTCTGGCCTTACCGAGTAATATTTTCTTAGAATTTTTACCATGTAAGGGCAATAAAAATCTTTATACCAGTTTTTTGCTTTTTCAAAAGGAATTTTAGCAAACTGAGCGATTAATTCAAAAAATTTTTGTTGCCATTCAGCTTTATTTTTTAAATCTCTGCCTTTTAACGATTTTCTGGCTTCTCGCTCCGCCCTGATTTTAAACATTTGAAAAGGGGCATTTAAAACCAGGCGTCGCGGCAAGCCTTTAAAATCATAAAGCGTACCGTCAAGGTCAAAAATAACGGCTTCTACTGATTTAAAAGAATTTTGTAAATGTTCAAAAGGCATTATTCAAGAATCAATTTCTTGAACTTTTCATGCCGGACTTCATCCTGCATCAAAAGATTCAATTTAAATTGTCCGTCTCTGGCACCTTCGTCAATACAACGAGATTTAAACGTTTCAAAAGAATTTTCTTGAAGTCTGAATGTTACAGGGTCTTTTAAACGCAAAGAATTTCTTTTGGCTTCGTATTCACAGTTTACTTCTTTCAGATATTTATCAACAAGTTCGGAGAATTTTTCTGCCGTTTCCTGTGTTGTATTTTTATCAGCAAATTCATAATAGAAAGAGTAATTGGAATCTTGAATATTAGCAAAGCCAACAAAGAATTTAAGTCTATTACCTGTTTCTTTCTCAACTTGCTGAACGGCAGTAATAAATTGCTTTTCGTGCAATTTTTCACCTGTCAAAGAAATAATACCGTTAATTTTTTGCACAAACTGAATGGTAGGAATTGTTCCATAAAAATCAGTTACTTCAACAAGGTCGTTCATATTATAGCGATAAAGACCAGCAAATGTAGTCACATAAATCGCATAACGTTCGCCTTTTTTGATTTCATGCAATTGTAAAAATGTCGGATTAGGGGAATCTAATTCTTCAGCTTTTACAAATTCAAAATAATGCATGTGAGGGAAAAGAACCGTATCATCAGCACCATTCATTACAAGCCCTGCACGGCATTCTGAAGCAAAATAACCAAATTCTTGATGCAACATGTCTTCTGGGAAAGAATCTTTGAATTTATCTAAATAGACATGTGTATTACCGCATTTCCAGGTTGTAAGAACTTGTAAATTCGGCCAATAATGCTTTGGCAAAATATTTGGGTATTTCGCTTTCAATTCGCGTAATTCTTTCGCTCTTTCCGGGTTAGGAGAAAATCTTGCTGCAATAATTTTTCTGATTTCTGGAGCAATTGGCAAGTTTTCGTTCAAAGTTCCTTTTTCAATATCTTCTACATAAGCATCAAAAAATTCATTGACGTTATTTTGCATTTCTACAATAGTAGAAGGGTTTGCTGTAACTACTAAATGAACATCATGTTCAATACCTGTACGCATAATGGTATAATAGCGAGCTTTATAATCAGAAATGTTATAAACCTGATCGCTTTCTGCATAAAGGGCTTTGATAAATTCTGGACAATCACGGCGGGTCACGCCAGAAACAGAACCATAAAGAGTTCCATCTGGAGCCGTTCCTTCTGTCGCTTTTCCGACAATGGACGTGCAAACGTTATAGAATACTTTTGGTCTATGCATCATAAAAGAATAAAGCCAAAGTTTACTCATTTTACTGTAAACGTTTGAATAATATTCTTCAGTAATCGGAATCCATTTAGGCTCTTTTGTAGTACCACTTGTTGTGGCATACATCATAGGTTTACCAGGGAAAAGCACATTGGCTTCACCATTTTTATGGCGTTCAACATAAGGGCGCAAATCTTCGTAATCGCATGGAGAAACATTTTCTTGGAATTTTTTAAATAATTCTTCGTCACTAGATGCTGTTAAAATTTCAGCGTATTTATGTTTTACACCCCATTCGGAATTTTTAGCATATTCAAGAATACTTCTCAAAGTAGCAGCCTGAGCCTTCTTACAATTTTTAGAAGCTTTGTCTAATTTGCGTTTTTGTAATATACCGACAAGCCCAAGAGCTAAAGTAATCTTTAAAGCACCTTTTTGTTTTTTAGCCATTTTGCAATTCCTTAAGAAACGAAGAATAAGTAAATAAAAAATAAATAATTTATGAAGGGACTTTTTTTAAAAAAGTCTTTTTTTACACTTGTTTTTAAGAAATAGAAAGTATTTGAATTTTGAATCAATAAAATTCAATCAATTCTTATTCAATCCAACTATTAACGGTAAGGATATTCTTTAAAAACAGGTATTTTAAGTTCTTTCTGCAAGTCATCCCAGCGAAGCATCCGGTTTTTCCAGATGTATTTTCGGTAAAGTCTTCTTGCCACGCGGACTGTAATTTCGTAAGGAATCGTGTGGTGTTCTTCAGCTACACTTTCCATTGAAATTTTAAAATCAGATTCTCCATTGACAATATCAACTACTTCACCCACCTGAATATTTGGAATATGACTTACATCAACCATAGTAGCGTCCATACAAACACGCCCAAGAATAGGGCAGAGTTGGCCTCGGATTTTTACAAAGCCTTTATTGTATTCGCCACGTAAAAAGCCATCACCATAACCCATAGCAATTGTAGCCACTTTGGTAGGTTGGCGAGCTACCCAATAACCGCCATAAGAAACAGCTTCACCTGGATTAATTTCGTGAATATGACGAACAGTGGCTTTAATTTTCATAATGGGGTGTATATTCCAAGGCGATGGGAAAGCCCCCATTGGATTGTAACCATAAAGCACAAGCCCCGGGCGAACCATATCAAAATGTGTTTCAGGGTGTTGAAGCGTTCCGGCTGAACTTGAGCAATGGCAAATTTCAGGGCGTAAATTTTCAGATTCCAAAACATGAACTAAGCGCGTATAACGACTAATTTGATTCTGGGTCCCTGGGTTATTTGGCATATCAGCTGTTGCCAAATGCGTAAACATACCTTCAACATCAAGATGTTTTAACTTGAGAATTTCACGAATCGATTCAAAATCTTCGGCTCTTAAACCATAACGATTCATTCCGGTATCAATTTTCAGATGCACTTTGCAAGATGTTTCTGTTTCTTCTAAAAAAGAATCAAATGCAATAGCTGTTTTTAAATCAGAAATAGTCGCTGTTAACTGAAATTCCACAAAATACGCAAAATCAGCTGGAGTACAAGGCCCAAGAACAAGTATTGGCAAATCAATACCATATTGCCTGAGTAAAATTCCTTCATTTATGTGAGCAACACCTAAAAAATCAACGCCACATTCCTTAGCTGCAAAAGAACAAGCTAAAGAACCATGCCCATAAGCATCTGCTTTTACAGGCAAAAGAATTTTGGTGCCAACCGGAATTTGGCTACGGATAAAAGCAACATTTTCACAAAGAGCGTCCAGATTTATTTCAATCCAGTTAGGTCTTGCGATTTTATTCAAATCAGGAACGACTTTAAGCATATTCATAATTTAAATATAACAAGGTAAAATTAAAATTCTTAACGGATTGTGATTAGTGGGCTTGTTTCTTTTAAAAGATACACCCATTCTTCACGGATTTTCTCGTATTCGCCAGGTTCAGCATATAATGCAAACGTAGTCCATTCGATTTGATTTTTTCCTTTATTCAAAGAAACGTAATCTAAAGGTCGGTTCAATGGTTTTGGTGGGGTAATTTGAACAGACAAACCGTTTTCAGCAGAGATTTCCAAAGAAGACACAAACTGAGTTTCATGAGGAATGCGTATCGGTAAATGCCTTTTATTGATTTTAGGAAGTTTAAGCATAGAACGTTCCCAGATATTAGGGTAGTGTCCTTTTATACCATCGGCACTTTGTCCAAAATAATTCTTGCTGGCAAATGTAGCCACAAGGCGTAAAGGTTTATCAAATTCTGTTAAGTTTTCTATGCGCATCTGTGAAAGTTGCACATCAGGAATGCCTTCACGAAGTAAATTTTCCAAAAGTCTTTCTTGTTGCTTTTGGTCTTTACTGTAGAAAATATTTCTAAGCGTAGAAGCAAATTTGCCTTCTAACTGCAAAGAATCTCTGAATTCAGCATAGCCATTTTTAGAAATGTGAACTTTGTGGGCAAAAGAAGCTTTGTGTTCTTGAGAATCTTCAAGTATCGGAGTCGTACGAATATGGCTGTTTTTTCCATCAATGATAAATGCTGTTTTCCCTTCCATATCAAGCGGAACGGGTCTATCGTTTCCTGTTTTATCTGTTGGGTCAACCCACATTTCAGGAATCCCATCTTGAGCCGGAATATAAAGCATCATGTGGTCAAATTGTTGGATAGTCGGTAAGTTAGCATAACCATTCCCTGTTAAAGGAATAGAAGTTAAATGGCTTTTAATGCCGATAGTTGCAAGCATTTCTTTTAAAAGTAAAGCCTGGTCTTTACAATCGCCACGATAATCTTTCAATGTTTTTTCTGAAAGTTGCGGTATAATAGAATGCCCACCAAATTGCGTATCTCTATAGCGAATATTATCACGAACAAAATGGATTATGGCAAACATGGCATCTTTACCGAGCAAATTACCTTTTACTTCAAATGCTTTTTCCCTTACAGAAACCGCGTTTTTAAATTGATGGCGGATTAAATTTTCGTAATCGGCACCAACTTCTGACCAATCTCTTTTACTAGAAATTAAAAGCCCTGCGCCAAAATCTCTGTAATCAGGCATATAAATTTCATTTCGAATAATCACAGGATTTTCCATTTTCCATTCACGGCCATCTGCTAAATCTTCCCGTTCTAGTGGTCCGTATTCTTCAAGAGAAAAACGATTTGTATCAGCATAAACTCTAAAAGAAGTCTGCGCAACAGGAATTTCCATTCCAGAGCGATATTCTAAATAAGGAACAAGTCCTATATCATTAAGGCCAGTTCTTGAAACTTGCAAATAAATTAAATCCCCCGGAGAAAGTTTTGGCAAAGGAAAGTGAGCTGTCTGAGATTCATTACTTTCACCAGATTCAGTCGAATAAGTGATGTAGGAATTATTCAAAGGAACGCTATGTTTTAATTTGTATGTAGAATCATAAATTTCAAGTGCATTCAGATAAATCCTATCATAACCAGGTAAGAATGGATAAGTAAATTCCTGGAACATTCCTGTTCCACGAGAATCTATGATTTCAACAAGCATTTCTTCTGTATGCGTCCAGTTTTCTTTTTTCGGCGATTTCAAAGATTCTCTTCTGAAATGAACCATAGCAGGGAAGCCTTCATCTTTAGCCTTTTGTAAGGCTTTTTTTGAAATCATATCAGAGAGTTTTCTTTTAGGTTCAACAGGTTGAATAGGTGTTTTTAATGCTTTATTGTCTGCTTTTCCTAAAAAGGCTCTTGTTGAAGAAAGGAAGTTCTTGATTTCATCATTATCTTTTTGCAAGGCAAATGCTTTACTCAAAACTTTTTCAGCTTCTTTATAATTTTTCAGATAAAAGAGAATTTTTCCGCGATACATTAAAATTTTCGGGTCATTTTTGCTTAAAGCCAATGTCTCTTCACTTATAGCAAGAGCTTCGTTATAACGCCCTAAAAACAATAAAGCTTCCATCAAAGAAGAACCAAGTTCTTTTGAAATTCCAAATTGAGCGTAAGCATCATTCAATAATTCAACGGCTTCTGCATATTGATCTAAACCCATATATGTTCGTGCTGCATAAACGCCAAGCCTTGAAGAAGGTTGTTTTTCATATAAATTAAGAACCACTTCCAATGATTGGTTTCGTTGCCCTAAACCCCAAAGAGCATCACTCAGGTTAATAGTTTTTTCCGGGTCATTTGGCGTATAACGGAGGGCAAGTTCTACATAACGCCTTGCGTTTCCGTAATCATAAATGGCTTCATACATTTCACCTAAAATGGCAAGTAATTTTGCATTTTTTTCTACAAGTGGCATCTGGCTTTGAAAATGATTAATGCCTGGGCCATAAAGTTCCTTTAACTGGTAAACGAAACCGCAATTTATCAAGTAAAGCGGTTCATCAGGGTCCATTCTGTTTGCACTTTCAAAATAAGCAAGAGCTGCAAGCGGTTGGTTTTCTTCAAGCCTTAAAATACCGGTTTCACTTAAAACGGCTGCATTGAATTTGGCGGTTTTAGCGTTGTCAGCATTTTCTGCCATCTCTTGCATTTCTATACCATCAAGCGCTTTATCAATTGCTTTTTTATAAGCAGAAGCCAAGACACCTTGCGTCCAGCCAGCGGCAAGAATGCCTCGACCATTTTCGTAAATAAATTTTCCACGGTATTTGAAATCATATTCTCCAAGAACTCTTGTCGTTTCAAAATAAGCAACAGAACGGCCGTTTTCTTTTTTACGTTTCGTGGTAATATTTTCAGGAGATTCTGAAATTCCCAAACGGCGTAATAACACTTTAAACAAGTCTCTTTCACTCACTTCATCGCTAGGCACTTTAGCCCCATAAACAAAAAAGGAAACTTCTTCTTTCAGGTTTGATAAAACAAGGTCTGGGTCAGCATTCTGAGCAGAAATCCCTTTCCAAAAATGCCAGATAGTGTCAGAAGTTTCAAAGGTATAACCTAAAGCATTTGATTTATATTCTTTTACAAATTCAGGAGAAAGTTCCGGACCGGAATATGCGGTCAGCCCGAAGTTAAAATGGAGGTTTTCAAATGTTTTTTTCCATAGCTCAAAAAAATCATTTTTGGCGTAAGCAGAATCAGAGAAAAGGGTAGCGGTGTAGAAGGTATTTCCATCTTGAACAACAAGTCCACAAGCTATGCTAGTATCCTGAGTTAAAACATCTGCTGTTTCCCAGAAAAGTCCTGAAGTTTTACCATGTTCAAAAGGGCGTAATTCGCTATAAATGTTTTTACTATTTGACTTTCTTCTAGAATGCATTTCTGTTCTAGCAAATTCGGCCAAAGTTGTTGCGTTCGCTTCTTGAAAGCGAATTTCACCTCGTAAGGCGCCTTTTGTGCGGAAAAACTCAACTGGCATCGAAGAATCGTCAATGTCGCCAGTCAATTCATAAAGAGAATCAGACAGCGTAAAAGAAAAACCTTTTCGAACAATGTTTCCCGGAGTTCCTGTTGTTTCATAAGAGCTAGAAACCGGGGAATAACCTGATTTTTCTTCTTGCGTTTTCTCTTCAAGAGATGGGTTTGCACTTGAATCAGCACCATTTTCTATAAACTGACTAGGATCCTGAGCCGCACAAGAAAGAAAGAAAAGCACCAAAAAAAGGAACTTTAATCGAAATAAGCGATGTAAAAACATTTTTTTTCTCATAATTTTGCAATAAAATGAAAAAATAATTACTTAAAGTCAAACAATTTAAATAAATTTGTGTCATCAACTGGCTATTTTAGTAGCTAGAAATTCACAATCAACAAAAAAGGATCCTATAATGGCTCTCAAACTTGGTATTAACGGTTTTGGTCGCATCGGCCGTATGGTTTTCCGCGCAGCTGTAGAAAACTTCGCAAATGATATTGAAGTTGTTGGCATCAACGACCTTCTCGAACCAGATTATCTCGCATACATGCTCAAATTTGACTCTGTTCACGGTCGTTTCCAAGGCGACGTTAAGGTTGAAGATGGCAAACTCGTTGTTAATGGCCACGCAATCCGCTTGACAGCAGAACGCGACCCAGCTAACCTCGCTTGGGGTGACGTTGGTGCTGACGTTGTTGTTGAATCTACCGGTTTCTTCCTCACAGACGAACTTGCACGCAAGCACATCACTGCTGGTGCAAAGAAAGTTATCATGTCTGCTCCTTCTAAGGACGCAACTCCAATGTTCGTTTATGGTGTAAACCACGACACTTATGCTGGTCAAGACATCATTTCTAACGCATCTTGCACAACCAACTGCTTGGCTCCAATTTCTAAGGTTTTGAACGACAAGTTCGGCATTGTTAAGGGCCTTATGACAACAGTTCACGCTGCAACAGCAACTCAAAAGACTGTTGACGGTCCTTCTGCTAAGGACTGGCGCGGTGGCCGTGGCATCCTCGAAAACATCATTCCTTCTTCTACAGGTGCTGCAAAGGCTGTTGGTAAAGTTCTTCCTGTTCTTAACGGTAAACTCACTGGTATGGCTTTCCGCGTACCAACTTCTGACGTTTCCGTTGTTGACCTCACTGTAGTTCTTGAAAAGCCAGCTACAATGGCTGAAATCAATGCTGCAATGAAGGAAGCTTCTGAAGGTTCTTTGAAGGGAATCCTCGCTTACACTGAAGATGCAGTAGTTTCTACTGACTTCCGTAACGAATCCTGCACATCTATCTATGATGCAACAGCAGGTATCTCCCTCGATGCAAACTTTGCTAAGGTTGTTTCTTGGTACGATAACGAATGGGGCTATTCCAACAAGGTTTGCGAAATGGCTCGCGTTATTGCTAAGTAATTTTTTAAAGTTCTGCTTTAAATTTTACTTAAAAACAGCACTTCATAATGAAGTGCTGTTTTTTTTGTTTTAAGAATTCTCATTTTGCTGCCATCTGTTGGCAAGTTGTCATCGCGAGTGACAAGTTCAAGGTTGTCATCGCGAACGCAGTGCGGCGATCTGTTGTCATTACGAGCGTAGCGAAGTAATCCAAAAACAAGTGTTGCTTGCAAGGAGATTGCTTCTGTCACTACGCTCCATCGCAATGACTAGATTCGCATGGCAAGTCACGGGCAAATTCAGGATTGTCATCGCGAACGCAGTGCGGCGATCTGTTGGCAATGAGATTGCCGCGCCGTGTATTCTACACGTCTCGCAATGACTAGATTCGCATGGCGAGAGGCCTTATGCCTCGTGGCAGGCTCACATTTAGACTTTGCAGAAATAAATGATTAGTAAAGATAAAAAGGTATTTAATAAAGAAGACTAACTCAAAAATCATTTCTGTTTAAGGTCACAAGAAATTCTAAAAAAAATAACCTCTTTCTAAAAAGAAAGAGGTTAAAAACAACGGAGGTTAAAAAACTAGAACAAATCAGCAGCAGCTGCATCAGAAACTTCGAGAGGATCTTCTGCAATTTCTTCTTGTGGTACAACTTGTTCTGGTTCTACAGCTACTTGTTCAAAATCAGAAGCCTTTGCCCGTGCAGAAGATTTTTCAGACACAGCCAAACGACCTTCTTTGAACTTGTACATAGCAATTGTAGTTGGCTTTTTTTCTAGATTGATAAAACCATCAATGGACTGCTGGTTAATGAAACGAGCTTCCTGTGCCATCATAACAACGGCACGGAAAACAGAACCTTCGCTTTCCTTGCTAGCGTAAATATCATCCAGATAGACTCTTTGATCGGACATGGTACCACCTTAAAAAGTTTTAAAAGAGGGAGAGGGATTCGAACCCTCGTTACAGTGAAGTAAACACGCTTTCCAAGCGTGCGCCTTAAACCACTCGGCCATCCCTCCAAAGGATGCGCGACAATATTAGAATTTTAAAGGGCCTTTGGCAAGTGATTTTGCCGTTTTTTTTTGAAAAATCTCCATTTTTAGCTAAAAATCAAGAGCGTTAGGGATGGAAGCCCGTTAGGGTTCGGACTCATGGGGGACCATGAGGCTGAACGGACGAGTGGCACGCATTTTTTTGCAAATTGCGTTGACACGAGATAACGCAACAGCCCGGACCTAGGTTTTAAACCTAGGTAACGCCGTCATAAAAAAGGAAAAAAATTAAATCAATTTGTTTTTTCGTATTCATCCCAAATCGCTTGAACGAGAGGGTCAACGGTTTTTGGTGAAAAATCGAATTTAATTCCGGCTTTATTGAATAATTCAGGAAGTGGACGGCTGCTACCAAGACTTTCTGCTTCAAAAAGCATGTCAAAGGCTTTTTTAGGATCTTCGCGGAAATTATTCCAAACTTGAAGCGCGCCTAGTTCAGCGATTCCATATTCAATATAATAGAACGGGCATTCAAAAAGATGAAGCTGTTTTTGCCAGAGATTGGCTAAAATATTTTCATAACCCGAATAATCGACACCTGCGTCATAACGATTCATAATAGAAAGCCAGATTTCTTCGCGGTCTTTCACAGTATGATTTTCTCGTTTATAAAGTTCGTGTTGGAAACTATCAATGCAAGCCACCCACGGGAAAAGCCAAATTACATCTTCTAAAACGCCTTGACGGCTACGGGCGGCATCTTCGGAATTAGGGTAGAACTCCTGAATCTGAGAAGCACCAATTAATTCCATGCTCATACTAGCCACTTCTGCAATTTCAGAAGGAATATCCCTGTAGGCAGTAATTGGCTGATTTGCCATACAGAATTGATGGAAAGAATGACCGCCTTCGTGGAGTAGGGTATAAATATCTCTATCGCTACCAGCAGCATTCATAAAAATAAAAGGCCTGCGGCTTTCGTCAAAACCGATTTGGTAACCACCAGGAGCTTTTCCTAAACGACTTTCTGGGTCAATAAGCTTTTCCGTTTGCATTTGGCGCAACCAAGCACCAGCCCGAGAATCTAATTTTTCAAAAATTCTGGCACATTTTTCAATGAGTTCGTTTCCATCTTTGTAAGGAGAAAGGGGAGCGCGGAAAAGAGCGTCACAAGAAACATCCCATGGACGTAAAACAGAAAGATTCATTTGCTTTTTGCGGGTTTCATACATTTTTTTCTGCAAAGGCAAAATGAGTTTTTCAATAGTTTCATGAAACGCGTAGCAGTCTTTGGCCGCATAATCAAAGCGATTTTTGGCTTTATAAATATATTCAATAAAATCGTTGCAACCCGCATTTTTAGCAATTTTATTACGCAAAACAAACAATTTATCAAAAGCTTCGTTCAATTTATCTTTATCTTGTAAACGCCTGTTTTGAATCTTTTCCCAAGCCTCTTTACGAATTTCTCTATCATTAGATTCAAGCAAATTAGACATTTGCTGGAGCGTTTTTTCTTCGCCATTATGCATTACAGACATACTGCCCGTAATTTTCTGATACGCCTGTAATTCTTTTTGAACTTCTGTTTCTAACGGAATATTCTTTTCATTAAAAAGTTCTAAAGACACTTTAACCGAGCGGAAATACACACCAAATTCATCATTCAATTCATTTAACGATGGGTGAGCCATCATCTTTTTATTCAAAAGATCGTGATATTTTTGTTGAATTGGGTCAATATTTTCCACAAAATCTTCATAAGCTTTAGCGGCATCAGGGTCTTTAGTATTACAAGTCATAGCCACATAACGCCTGGCTGAAACCTCTGACAAAACAGAATCCAATTCACTGATACAAAGAATCCACTCGCGTAAAGCACTTGCCGTATTTTCAAGGGGAGTTTCTGCAAGTTGTTTATAAAGAGTTTCCACTTCTTTAGGGGAATCTACGTTCAAATTTTCAGGCACAAACATTCTAGGCATAAAACCTCACGGTAATATTGATTTAACCCAATCTCCGACCAAGGAATGTAACAATTTTTCCCGAGCCGTTTCAAATAAAACTTTTTTTTCTTCATCAGAAAATTCTTTCACAAAATCAAGGGGAAGTGACACAGGTTCAGAATCCTTCTTAAACGAAAGTGAAATAGAACCTTTAGCCGCAATTTTTTTCAAATCTGGAATTTTAAACAAGCGAGCATCTACAGGAATTTTTGTCGACAATTTCACAGATTGCTTACCAGGCACAAGAAGAGTCTCAGGATTTGCATAAATAGGAACTTCATACAAAGAATCCAGAAAAAGAGAGGCCGAAACATTTTGCACAAACAAAGAATCCGCATCTAAAGGAAGCTCGGTCAAAAATTCGCAAGAAATATAAGCATCAGCAAGCTTCGAAGAAATAATACCACGAGCCAAATCTTGAACAATCACAACAACTTGTGGGTTAGGCAAAAGACTTTTGGTTGCCGTCCCAATATGTTCAAAAAGGTCCGAAGAAACATTAACCGAATCCAGATAAAGTGCAGAAAATTCAAATTTCGTCTGCGTCAGAATACTTGCAATCCTTGCTTTTTGCATAGACGCACAAGCCACTAAAAAAACACAAACCAGAAAACAAAAAATCGCTTTTTTCATACAAAACAACATTATAGAAAATAGAAAATAGGAGAATAAAGTTTTTCATCACTAAAAAACGCTATATTTATAAAATCTCGCAAAAACGCCCGAATTTGACCATTTCATCAAAAAAAACAATCATTTTTCAAAGCTTACAAGACTTCCGATAATATATATTATGTAAACCAGATGTAGAAACAAAATATATAAAAGGAGTTTTGATTTATAGAGTTTCACACATTCGTGTGACCAGGCCCTTGCGCTATAACGCTTCGCGTTTTCGTTCAAACCGCCAAAATGTCGGTTCGAATCCTGACGGACTACGGTCCTTAACTCTCTAAAAATTTCTTTAATGAAAAATGTGCAGACGCCAGCAAAAAAAGAATTGAAAAAATTAAAATCGCAAGAGGAATTTCTAAACAAGAGAAAAATGGTTTGTAAAATGCTTGAATCAAAAAATAAAATGGAAGCGAAATAAGAGCAGCTGTTTGCGTGGCTGCACGAACAGTTTTTGAACGCAAAGAAAGGAGTAAAGTCAAACCATTAAATAATAACGCAAAACTAATCGCTCCTAAAAACGCCATAAAAATAATCATTCCAGGAATAGCTTTACACATAAATAAAAAGACAATTTGCGCCAAAACGGCACCAAAAACAGCAAACGGCAAAATGGTCATGAGTTTTGCAAAGAAAATCGTTTTTGGAGAAACCGGCGCTAATTGCAAAAGTTCTAACGTATTTCGTTCCCGCTCCCCTGCAAATGCATCGGCGGCAAATGGAAACGTCATTGTAGAGTTCATTGCCCCAAGAAGCAAAAGCAAGAATTTTATAAAATCTAGAGGCAATTGTAAAAAGCTTTCAGCATTTAACAATCGCACTCCAAGGAGTAAAAAGCTTGGCAATAAAAGGAGCAACACGAATCGCGGCTCTCGCATAAGAAGCCGCCATTCATGCAATAAAAGCACCTTGAATTTAACCATATTAACGCGTTAACGTTTTGTAGCGAATGGGCTTAGGATTTTCCGCATCTTCACCAAGACGTTTACGCCTGTCGGCTTCGTATTCGCTCCAGTTGCCTTCAAACCACACCACTTGCGAATCGCCTTCGTATGCAAGAATATGAGTAGCTACTCTATCTAAGAACCAGCGGTCGTGGGAAATAATAACTGCACAGCCGGCGAATCTTAAAACAGCTTGTTCCAAAGCTTGTAATGTTTCAATGTCTAGGTCGTTTGTCGGTTCGTCAAGGAACAGCAAATTCCCCGGCTTCTGGAGATTTTTTGCCATTAAAACGCGGTTGCGCTCACCACCAGAAAGAACTGAAAGTTTCTTCTGCTGGTCAGCACCAGTAAAGTTAAAAAGCCCACAATAAGCGCGGCTATTCATTTTACGTTCGCCAATAACAAGTTCATCTAGCCCACCGCTAATTGTTTCCCAGACAGTTTTAGAATCATCAAGAGAATCTCTACCCTGTTCCATTGAAATAATTTCAACCGTTTCACCGATTTTCAAAGAGCCAGCATCGGCTTGTTCTTGGCCTGTAATAATTTTAAATAACGTGGTTTTACCAGCACCATTTGGCCCGATAATGCCAACAATTCCAGAACGCGGCAAAGTAAAGCTCAAGTTATCAAATAAAAGCTTTTCACCAAATGCCTTACGTAAACCTTCTGCCTGGATAACCACATCGCCCAAGCGTTTTCCGTTAGGAATGGTAATTTGGGCCACACGGACTTGTTCGCGTTTATCTTCTGCCAAAAGTTCTTCATAAGCTTTAAGACGAGCTTTGCTTTTTGCTTGCCTTGCTTTAGGGCTTTGTTTAACCCACTCTTGTTCTCTTGAAAGCCTTTTCTGGCGGTCTGATTCACCTTTTTCTTCTGTGCGTAAACGTTCGAGTTTCTGGTCAAGCCATTCCGCATAATTCCCCTGCCAAGGAATTCCACGGCCTCTATCGATTTCAAGAATCCAGCCAGTTACATTATCCAAGAAATAACGGTCGTGGGTTACAAGAATTACAGAACCTTTGTATTCACGCAAATGGCGTTCAAGCCAAGCCACTGATTCTGCATCTAAATGGTTTGTTGGTTCGTCAAGCAATAACAAATCAGGTTCTTCTAAAAGAAGGCGGCAAAGTGCCACACGGCGTTTTTCACCACCAGAAAGGTTGGTTACAGGCCAGTCTCCAGGAGGGCAACGCAAAGCATCCATTGCAATTTCAATATTTCTGTCTAAACTCCACAAATCCTGAGCATCAATAATATCTTGTAATTGCCCTTGTTCTTCCATTAAAGCGTTCATTTCATCGTCAGACATTTCTTCTGCAAATTTCATTGAAATTTCATTGAAACGATCAAGAACGGCTTGCTTTTTAGCAACAGCTTGCATTACGTTTTCTTTAACGGTCAAATTCGGGTCTAATTGTGGTTCTTGGGGCAAATACCCCGCTGTTCTGCCTGGTTCTATCCATGCTTCACCTTGAAATTCTTTATCGATACCGGCCATAATACGAAGCAATGTGGATTTTCCAGAACCATTTGTACCGATAATACCGATTTTTGCTCCATAATAAAAACTCAAAGAAATATCTTTTAAAACTTCTTTTCCCGGAGGGTAAATTTTTGACATCCGGTGCATGTAGAACACAAATTTTTCAGCAGTTTTTTCAGCCATACTTTTCTCCAAAAATGTTAGCTAGTTTTTAGTCATTATTCTATTATTATAATAATCAAGATAAAAAAAAGTTTATCTCCAAAATAAAAAAGCCATGTATAAAGTTTAAAAAAAGCCTAATTTAATACAGAATCCGCATTTTTATAGTGTTAAATAAGGATTCGTAGAAAAATTCAGATTTCTTTTAAAAAACTTGCATTTATTTGTATAAAAACTTATTTTCCTTTTTATGAAAGAAATCTTACAAAAGTTGCAAGACCTCTCTTTAACGCTCCCCTCGCCACCTACCCCGCTTGCATCATATATTCCTGCAACCCGAGCAGATAATTTCATTTATGTTTCCGGGCAATTACCTATTACCGGCGATTATATGCCTACAGGCAGAGTTCCTGATGTTATTTCAAAAGAAGCGGCTACCGATGCCTCTGTGACTTGTTTTTTAAACGCTCTTGCAGCCGCATTACCATTATTACATGAAAATGAAACCCTCAAATTAGTGCAATTACAAGGTTTTGTTCAATCAGCTCCTGATTTTTACGAACAGCCAAGTGTTATTGATGGAGCTTCTACCCTTGCTGTGCAACTTCTTGAAGAAAACGGAAAACACGCTCGAGTTGCAGTTGGTGTAAATGCCCTCCCTAAAAACGCTCCTGTTGAAATTTCTTGTACATTTCTTGCGGTTCCTTCAAAAGTCCGCTTTTTAGGCCGCTATCGTTGGTTTGATAAAAAATCCCTTAAATAGTTTTTTTGCATTTTATTGTTTAATAATTTTTTGAATTTTCTTGTTTAATAAAAAAAGTTCCCGCGGTATAACCGCGGGAACTTTTCACATTACTCTAGTATTAACCCAAAGTAACTTCGACTTTATGAACACCCTTTGTAAAGATTGGTGCTACATTAGAATCGATTTCCTTACCATCAACTACCATAGAAGCAACGCCTTTGCAAACGCCCTTCGGGTTCTTGACAGTAATTTCATAAGTGGCACCGCGGAATTTACGGGTCACAGTGAAACCCTTCCAAGAAGAAGGAATACATGGGTCAACTACAAGACCTTGGAGGCCTGCGCGAACACCAATAATGTATTGGGTTGCAGCTTGGTATGTCCAGGAACTTGTACCGGAAAGCCATGCGTTACGGCCCATACCAAATTGCTTGTGTTCATCACCGAGAATATTCTGTGGGTAGCAATATGGTTCGGATTCAAATTCATCGAGCTTAGCATTCTTAGAAGCAGGGTTAATCTGGTTGTAGTATTGGAAAGCCTTATCACCACGACCAAGGATTGTTTCAGCAATCATAACCCATGGGTTTGTATGGAGGAAAATACCACCGTTTTCTTTTGCTCCAGGAGGGTATGTAGAAATACCGCCAACGCGACCATCAAAGCCACGATAGCCAGGAGTAGAACTCTTAACACCATTTGCAGTATTGAGCAACTTGTTCAAGCTATCCATACCCATAACAGCGCGTTCGCCATAAGCGATACCACTCATTACAGACCAGGATTGGCTATTACAGTAAATTTTACCATACTTAGCTTTGTGAGTTCCGTAAGCGTTACCTTCTTTATCGAACCAACGGATCCACCACTTGCCATCCCAAGCAGCATCGTTAAATGCTTTCTTGATATCTTCGTACCAGCCCTTATACATTTTTACGGACTTTGTATCACCAAGAGTTTCGCAAATATCCATCATTTCAAGCAATGCCTTTGCATAAAGACCAGCGTTGAAAGAAGATTCAGCACCAAGTGGCAAGTTCATGCAGTCGTTCCAGTCAGCAAAGCCAAGGAGCGGAAGCTTGTTTTTACCAAGGTGAGTGCGAGTAAAGTTCAAGGAACGTTTCAAGTGTTCAAGAACTGTTCCCTTTTCACGGTCAGCACGTTTTTTACCAGCTTCGTAGAACGGAATCACTTCGTCAAGAAGTTCCATTTTGCCGGTTTCTTTCAAGTAACTTGCAACAGTGAGAACAATCCAAAGGTGGTCATCGCCATACCAATCGGCATAAGCTGGTTTACCCTTTTCGTCTAAAACGCCAGCTTTTTCGCGAGAGTCACCGGCATTTGCTTCGTTACCAGTATCTTCTTCAAGAGCAAGTGGAGCGTACTGGTGCATTGCATTACCTTCCGGACGTTGTACAGAAAGGAGGTTTTTAGCAAGCACAAGAGCTTCTTCTGGCATGTGGCTCATAACGCCCATCAAATCCTGGCTAGAATCGCGGTAACCGATACCACGGCTTGTACCATAACCCAATTGATAAAGGGAAAGGTAACGGCTCCAGTTCTTTGTGGTGTGGCACTGGCGTGGGTTGTGAACGTTCACCATTGAGTTGAAAGCAGCATCTGGAGTTTCTACTTGAATAGTAGAGAGGTAGTTTTCCCAGAATTTTGCAAGTTCATCAAAAGCCTTATCTACATTCTTCAAATCACGATACTTTTTAATTGCCTTAGCAGCCACTTTTAAGCTCTGTTCCTGACCGAGTTGTGTACAAGTGCGGAAAGATTTCTTAGCAGCGAGTTTGCCTGCGTGAATCATGAGGGCAGCAATGTTATCGCCGCGGTCGCATTCGCTATCGGAAAGTTCTTTGTTTTGCAAAGAAAGTGGATTTGCCCAAGAGCCCATTTCGTTTTGGCCAAGGAACACGCGACGGTCGCCATCGAAACTTGAAACTTTGCAATCAGCCGTTACATAGTTCACAGCAAAATCGCGTTTCATATAAGCGTATTGTTCAAGAACCAAGTGGCCGTCTTTTTCTTTATGAGCCTTGAGGGTCATTGTCTGTGGAACCCAGTCAGCGTTTGTAAGCTGCTTTTCTGCTTCAAAATGGCTGAATTCATAAACTGGAATAATGTCAACTTCTTTAGCAGGGCCAGCAATATTTGTTACCTGGATATCTTGCAAAAGAGTATTTGAACCAGTTGGAACAAAAATCGTTACCTGAACGCGAAGCCCGTAAGCTTCTGCAATCCAACGGCTGTAAGAAAGACCAACATGGCATTCCCACTTATCCATTTTAGTAAGTGTTGGAGTAACAAATGGAGAAAATACCTTGTAACCCTTGCCGTCTTTAACGCGGATATAAATAGTGCTTGCCTTGAAATCAGAGTTAGGCATTTGAGCAATGTACTTGGTAATACGGTTAAGAGCTGGGTCCCCTTTACAAATAAGAGTACCACCGGTTGTATCAACGATACCACCAAAGTTCAATGTGCCAACATAGTTACACCATTTAATTGGAGTAGCTGGTGTGGTGAGCACGTATTCTTTATTTGCGTCATCAAAGTAACCATAAGCCTTAGAAGCAGGCTTTTTTGGTGAAGCTTTGCAAGCGCATTTTTTGTTACATGGTTTCTTTGCCATAGTTTCTCCGTGAGAGTGTGAAAAAAATCAATCCTGTTGGTTAAAGTTCCTTGCCCCGAAGTTAATACCAAAATACCTGTCTAACTTGGTATTTCTGGCAGGGTCTTTTAAAATAGAAATTGCTGCACGAACATACTTCAATTCAACCAAAATATGATCGCGACTCATACAATTCAAAAACGGACCTTCCGGGTAAAGAGTAGGTTTAGGTTCGTCTTCAATCATTTTATTCAAACGTTCCACTTCGCGTAAAAGTTGGCGTTCTTGCGCTTCAAGCGCCCGAACAACCTCTTTAGGTTCAATACCATAAAGAAACGCAAAACCAAGGGTTCGTGGGTCATCGTTAAAACCCGTTAAATGCCGCACCACTTCTTTGCGGAACAAATCCAAACCTTTTTCAGCAAGCGAATAAACCGTTCTTTCTGGACGGTTCCCTTCCCTTTCAATATGACCAACAATAAAACCTGTTTTTTCAAGCTTAGCCAAACGCGTATAAACGGTCGATGTACTGATTTTAGCCCAACGGTCTAATTCACGTTCTCTGATTTGAGTTATGATATCATAGCCACAACAATCCTTTTCAAGGATAAGGCCAAGCAAAACAAGATCATAACGATTCATAAATAAGTCTTAAAATTTTAGGTTAAAAGCCAAAAATTGCCTAAAAAAGCATTTTTAGCACTATTCTAACTTGGAATATAATAAAAAAAACAAGAAGTGAAACAAAATAAGATAAAAAACGCTTTTTTTATTGACTGTCAGCTACCCCATTTTTGTCAAAAGTTTCAAAATAGATTTTTTACAAATGGAAACTACAATGCAGAATCAAAGAACTTCTTCTGCAGAGCATTCAAATGTCTGCTGTCGGCAGCGGCCAAAACAACCTTGTCCATTATATCAGAATCCAAATGGCCAATTAGACGTACCTGCCCGCTTTGCATCAGGGCTTTAAAATCGGATACACTCTTGACAAAAAGCGCCGAGCAATCTATGAACGAATCATGTTCTAGAAAAGCGAAATTCGAAGCACAGATTTTCAACTGCGTTTCCACCCCTTTCTTAGAATATGGTCTAGAATTAATTGTAACAAGGCCAACCTGACCGGACATCTCATTTACAAACACAAGCGTCTTCCGATGATCTCAATTCACAATCATGCCCGTCATGGAAAATACGACAAAGTACAAGCTCATCAATGCAATCTTTTAAACTACCATACATTTGTTCACTACTAAATATACACAAACGCGAGAAGGTTGCAAATTTCATTTGCTGGCATGCCGGCATCTAATTCGTTTACGCTATTGATAATTTCAGATTCGGAATGTGTTAGTTTTCTAAGGGCTGTTCTTTGGCTACAAAGGTAGGTCCTTCTTCGCGACCAAGTAAGCGATCAACCGTTTTAATCACAACTTTTATGATGTCGATATTTTTCCATTCGTTGAATCCGCCGATGTTATAGATTTCAGCAATCTTCCCGTTATGGAAAATCACGTCAATAGCGTGGGCATGGTCTTCTACAAAAAGCCTATCGCGAACATTCTCGCCTTTACCATAAACTGACAGCGGTTTTTTGTGGCGAATGTTATTGATGAACAGCGGAATCAATTTTTCAAGATTGTTTCACATAAGAAAGCCTTCGATGAACATCTTGATGAAATCAAATTTTCCCATGAACATACTTAACTCCTAATATACATTTTTAAGAACCATTTCGCAAGATACAACGCACTAGAAAAGACACTTCTCTTTCATGGACTCTGCGTAAGCTGAATATTCCGGCAAAAACAAAAAAAAAAGATGCTCATCACGGGCATCTTGATATCGATTTTCTCATCCTTTTAGAAGTTATACAGAAACAAGTTCCTTTTTCGTTTTATTCACATTCTCATTTTGAAGAATAATCCGAGGTTCCTGACGCGGATGGATTTTATCGAGTTTTGCAGAAGAACTTTCAATAAGCATTGACGCCAAGTCCAAAACATTTCTGGCAGCCTCGGTTTCAAATCCCGCTATACCTTCAAGAATCGCTTCGTCGTTGACGGCATACTTTTGCAGTTCTTTCACCAAATCGACTAACTGGCAATAACTCGCCTTAATTTTCTGAGCAATATTTTGTGGTTTGGAAATGGTTATGGTTGTCTCGTAACCGAGTGCGGCAAAGAAAGCGCACATATCATCGACTTTAATTTGATCGTTGCTGGCACCTTCCAACTTAGAAATGAACGATTGCGAAGTATTCATTTTCTTCGCCATTTCGGCCTGCGAAATGTTCGCACTGGCTCGGAGAATTGTCAAATTTTGGCTAATACTGTAGTTCTTGATATTCTCCGTTACTTTTTTTGCCGTTGCTTTTTCTATCCCCATTTCGTTCATTAAATCTGATATGGTCGATAATCTCTGGTCCATGTTGATCTCCTGCGGGTGGGTTGCAAGTTGTTTCATAGCGTTTGGATGAACTGATGTCCGATCTTTATGTCTTTTTGTTGCGATTGTTTATCGCCAATTGACGTTAGATGAATCATTCGAGTTTGCTCTTGCGGATAAATGTATAACCGAAGTTGAACACCTCCTTTAGGCGGCCGTTGATCTATGGCAAGCAATCCTTTTTGTTCGTTATGAACAAACGGGAGCGTTCTTTTTGCCTGTTCTATAGGAACTCCAGCATCTAGCGTCTTTTTGTAAGTATCCAGATTCTTGAATACGTTTTGGAATTCCTGCGTGTGCTTTTTTGAAATTTTTTCAGCGGTGGATTTTGAATAGCACGGGGCAATATTGTATTCCCACGGCTGCATTGCTTGCGGCATAACGACTCCTATTATTTCATTTTCAGTCCTTTAATCAAAACGTATTTATTCCATTTCAGAATAATATATAAAATTTTTGGCTAAAATTCAATATAATTATTCCATTTTGGAATTTTTTATGATAAACTTTTTTGACAAGGCTTTTAAAAAATCTACCGCACCCGACAGAGAGTCAAAAGCCTCATTCTCCTGCAGAACTTTTCAAGTTCGTCTATGCCACATACCCTCTTTCGCGACGAGGCGAACTTGTTGAATACCAATCTTTTTGATGTCTTTCTATTAATAGTGATTCTTTGACGGTTATTTTGCCGTTCTGTGGCATTCTATGAATATAATCTAACTTTTGGCAGTCCCATTTCTTCGGCAATAGTCTTGACCAACCTCGATCTAATGGGATATCGGTTGGCAAGAACTGGGTGATTTTGTATACTTTAAACCAGTCCTAAAAATGGGTAGCTGACAAATCCACATACATTCATTTTAGTTTAGAATTTTATTCTTTCATTCTTTAAGACCACTAAAATAACTTATCTCAGTTTCTGAATTACTTTTCTCATTAATAAAAACGTGCTTTAATCATATTTAATTTGTTTTATAAAACTCAAACGTAGCACAATTGATGTAATTTAGAGGCAATGATTTTTTAATGGTATTTTTAGACAAGGAATTTAAAAAAAATAAAAAATGTTGTAATACAAAAGTGCGATAACAAAAAAATTAAATTAATGCTCATTTTTATTATTTGCTAAATATCAAAAATATTTCATCCATTACAGAGTAAATAAAATGATTGAAACATATAAAATACCCGAGGAAATAATTGTATCCAATTCTCAATGTGGAATTGAAAATCTCATCCAATTTAGAGATTTTTTAATCAATTTAGGAATTAATGCTCAACATTCTAGAATTGCTAAATACATTGATTTTTTAAGTGCTATAAATAAAAAAAAGAATTTTGATCCAAAAAAAATTTTCCCTGAAACACATGATGACCGCTTTCACAACATTCAAGATTGGTTCGTATATACGATAAGAGAAGTAAGCGAATTATTTTGGATTTATCGAGCTTTAAACATCAGAATGCCGATAGGAGTAGAGAACAAACTAAAGCTTATAAATTCAGGTCGTGATTTCTCCGCATTTGACACGAATTCAACAAGCAGGGACACTCAATTTGAATTACGCATAGCTAGCTACTTTTGTAACAAAGAACTTGTTATTGATGTATCGACAGAAACCGACATTATTATTGAGTTTGAAAAATTCTTCTTATATATTGAGTGTAAGCGCATTCACAGTGAAAAAAAGTGGATGCGAAAAATCAATGAAGCCAATAATCAACTAAAAACACGAATGCCAAAGAAACGAGGGAGTAAACCCTGTTATGGTGTGATCGCAATTGATGTCACTGCAATAGCTTTTCCACATCAGGGCATGGTTTTTGGAATTACATCAGAACACGCGAGAAATAATGTCCGTTCCAAATTTAAAAAAATATCTCTACAAATAAATGCTAATAATGTTATGGCACAAAATCCGAGGCTGATAGCTATTTGGGAAAACATACATTTTCCTGCGATACAGATGCAACCTCCTGGCTTTGAAGTACGATTTTCTTATAATATGATTTTAAAAGAATTTAAAAGTAAAAAAGAGTGGTTGCATTTTCTAAAAATCAAACGTACCATTGAAAATTCTGCCAACGAAAGCATGAAGGAAAATATCGTAAAAAAACTTACAATCCGTAAAAAAATTACTTTACCACAAGACATAACATTTAAATACAACGACTCGTTGTTACTACAATTCTTTGAAAACAGTAAGTATGTCAAAGAAAACTGGTCGGAACTAGAGGCTATTTGTACAGCTGAATACAAGAACCAAAAAATCTATTTTTCCGTCTTAGAATTTGCAATGGCTCTAGATAAAATTGAAGGAGAAAATACTCTAGCCAAGGTAGATCATTTTCCTGCAGAAATTTTCTTACATATGCTAATAATAAAATACCCTTATAATGAAATAGGACCAAATTGGCTAAGCCTAGATTATTAACCTCTGTCAGCCCCACCCCATTTTTAGAATTATTCTAAAATATACAAATTCACTCTGTTTTACCCAAACGATCTTGCATTTTAGGGTTAGGTTCTTGGTAATTTGAAAGTATCGATGAAGCAAATTTTTGTGCTACTCTAACTTGACTATAATCATCAATAATGTTAAGGACACGAGAGACATTTAAATATTTAGAAATTTTGTTTGCAGATATGCCTACTTCTAATTCATTTACACTCTTAATGATTTCTTTTTCGGCATGAGGCTATTTTTTTACGAATATAAACATGAAATTATTTCTGTTTCACGATTAATCCTCGCTCATAATTATTGAAACTTAAAAGATAAGAGAGGCTCATAAAAAGCAAGCTATAAATAACTATACTAGGCACTAATATTTTCCAAGAATCAAACACAATATATTGTTTAATATATTCAAATAGAATCACTAAAATAATTGGAATTAGAGATAATTTAATAATATTTTTCCAAAAATCAAAAATATCTATATGCTCATTTTTTTGATAATAAATATTCAAAATAACTCCTTCCATTAAAACTAACGCCCCCCCTATAGAAATAACGTTACCTAACATACCATAATATTTAGAGCCTAACACCTGCGCAACTAAACAAAGCGAAGCTATTACAATATATGTGAATGTTCGAAATTTCAAATGATTTCTCGCTTTACACACAATCCAACCTATTTGTTGAGTTTGCGCTGGCATCAAGCATATGAAAAAAATTAGGGTGAGAATGTATGCATCTTTATAACCACTTCCCGCCCATAATACAATAAATTCTTTTCCAAATACCATAAAGCCAGAAATAATTAAAGAAATTATTATATATTGCAATCTGCCAATTCTTATAAATAATTTTGAAATTTCTCTATCTGATTCTGTTTGTATTGATAAAGAAATAACTTTTGGAAAAAATACAGATGAAATAGAACTAGAAAAATGTTTAAACATATTAACTAATTGTATTGAAACAGCATATACCGCAATAATTTGTGTTCCTCGATACATACCTAATATAAACTGTCCAGAGAACCAATATATATGACTTATACAGCTATTCAAAAATATAAAAATAGAATAACCTGCTATTTCTTTTAAATTACCCCAAGGAATATTTTTAAATAATACATGAATTTTTAATTTAATTACACAATATAAAAAATTTAAAATCATGATTATAACATTTAAAATTGTAGCAACAACAACTAAAGCAACAGCCTTAAAACCATATTGAAGAAGTATTACCATTATCAATGTATTTAAAATAATTCTAAAAACATTTAACATTCGAACAAAAATAAATTGTTCATATGCGTCTAAAATTGCTTTGTATATACTAAAAAAGAATGTCACTGCAAGATTTCCAACAAGACACAACAACATAATTCTTGCTCGCGATATTTCCAGAATTGACATTGTATCCAAAAAGAAATATTCTAAATTTAATGATAAAATTATTCCAAAGATTACAGAAACTATTGATATTGAAAAGTAAATTACAGTAAACATTCCAAACATTGAATATTGTTCTGTTCTTTTTCCTTCTGCTCTAAATTTTGCAGTGTATCGAACTACAGCATCTCCAAAACCAAAATCCAATAGCGTTAAATATGAAATAATTGACGTAACTAAAGAGTATAATCCATACTCTGATTTTCCAAGCATTCTTAACAAATAAGGTGTGTACAATAACCCCACCAAATTCTGCAAACCAATTGTTGCATAAGAAAGTAAAGCACCTATTTTACGTTGATTCATAGAAAAATTTATTCTTTATACTTTATTATTTTTGCGGGGTTGCCTGCTACAACACAATTATCGGGAACATCTTTGACAACAACAGCACCAGCAGCAATAGTAACATTATTACCAATATGAATCGGACCTAAAATAGTTGCTCCTGTGCCAATATAACAGTTATCGCCAATAAAAATAGAAGGCGGTTGAATGCCTGGATGTTTTTTTCCTAATAAAACCCTTGGCAATACAGTACAATTTTTTCCTATTCGATTTAGGAGCCTTGTAAGGCTTCTATGGGCTGCCAAATCACCATAGTTGCTGTCAGGTTGGTTAATTATTAAAAGGTTCATTTTTAAAACTCATTGCGTTATATTTAAAGAATGTTTTGTAGTAAATGGTCGGCAATTTCTGATTGGTATGGATATACGCCAGATTCCCCATTTATGACAAAAACAAGAATGAAATATAGGATCGCATACGAAACACTTAAAATCTTTGCGAGGCAAACTGTTTCTTTATTATATCTTTGTTTTATCCAAAGAACAAACATCATTGGAGCGAAAATGATGAATAGGTTATATGGTTGTGAAACTCTAGCCATATATACTGCTACAATCCAGCTTAATTGCCCTAAAATTACACCTGAAATGAGACAAAAAAGTTCTTCTGAAAAAAAAGTAAATTTGGCTCTGAATGATTTATAATACAAGAAAAAGATTGCAATAAAAGGTATGTTAATCAATGAAAATATTGTAAAATGTGGCTTAAAAGAACCATTTAAGTAAATCTCGTATTTGTCGTTAAAAAAGAGTAAATGAGAAAAAAATGATTGCGCAAATAGAGTGCAAACTAGAACAACGATGGATAGCGCTATTTGACGGAAAGAACTATTTTTCTTTTTGAATATAAAAAATATGATTGGAAACGAGATTGCTACCATTGCGCTATTATGGAATGATGAGCCTAATAAGACAAGGACACAAAATGTTTTCCATTTTCTTTGAAAAAGAGCAACTGCCGCGGCAACTAATAAAGCATTGGCGAATCCTTGCCGTACAATATTTATTGTTCTTGGGAAAAAAATTAGTAAATAATAAGCATAGCCAAGCCAGGCAACGTTTTTAAATTCTGAACGAAAGAGAGAAAAAAGAACTGCAAAACAGGCGCAAAAAGCTAAAATAAATAGCATCCAATGGATGTCTACAAAAAACCGTGTTAGAATATAGTTTAGGAGTAGGTATCCCGATTCTATGTGCGAACCATAATAGCTACCATAATCAAATAATGTTAGTTCTTGTGAAAAATTCCAAATGGGTAGTGCGTACAGATTTACGTCATTGCCCATGTCTGTAGAACGAATTCCCCAGACAAGAGAAGGAATGAGAACTGCGGCAAGAAAACAGGGTAGTTGAAACATCCCTTTTACGCGCCCCAATAGCCACGCAAAAAAAACACTCAATGATATGGCGGCGAAGTAAATCATTCCTCAATCACTTTTTTCAAAACTTTCAGAGAACGTAAACCTTCACGATACCCAAAAATCATACGATTGCGCGACGTCTTTGTCGCGGACTTGGTGGCAGCCTTTTCAGCATGGAAAATTTCAAGTTTCGGGTTGTACACCGTCAAGAGTCCTTTTTTTCTTACGTGTGTATAAAGAATATCTTCTTCAATATACATGAAGGTCCGGGGGTCGAATCCGTCAAAGTATTCAAAAAATTTTGGAGAAAAAACGAAGCAACAGCCGTGAAGTTTCACGTTTTCTTGACGAACATCGTCCTTGGACTCTTTGATTTTCTTCGCCTTGTTTTTGTATCCCAATAGATGCTTAATTCGGTCCTTACTGCTAAGGTATAGCCCGTTTATGCCAAGATAGGCACGAATGAGCCCCCAAGTATGGTGACGTATCCAGAAATTCACATCTTTTATAGTTGCAATCTTGTGTTGAACCGGATTTTGATTCTTCCCGCTAAAGGTATGTATTTTGGGACCCAAAACCGCAAATCCACTTTGGTTCCATTCGGCTTCGATTGCTTCTAGAAAATCGTCTTGCACTAGGTAAGTGTCGTTATTTAGTACGGCAACGAAATCGGCTTTTAAGGTTTTGCGGGCGTATTGAATGCCCATGTTGTTCCCGTTGGCAAAGCCCAGATTCTTTTCACTTAGAAGAACTGTGACTTGATTGTCTTCTT
The DNA here is from genome assembly GCA_045629945.1 of Fibrobacteraceae bacterium. Lineage (GTDB taxonomy): Bacteria > Fibrobacterota > Fibrobacteria > Fibrobacterales > Fibrobacteraceae > UBA1765. The sequence goes on along the minus strand of JAZQSE010000033.1, from coordinate 10,614 downwards.
TGTACTGTTCGAATAACTCTTTTCCTGAACCATTTGGCGAACAGTTGTCAACAACGACAATCCCGACGGGATCCTGCACCCTTTCTTTAATTGACTTTATGCAGGCAACGGTTTCTGCAATCACGATGTAGTGGAGAATGACAAATGCAAAATTCATTATTGTTTTCTCCCATAAACAAACTTTCCGAGCATCAGAAGTATTGACGAACAATGATGTTTCATAAGGAAAAGAATTGGATAGTATTCGGGCATGTAGCGAAACATCTGTAAAGACAACTTGATGTCTTTGACATTCGCCTTGTCAAAAAAACTTTGCATCTGTTTTTTCTTTTCCGCTTTGCTTAAGGTGCAATTGCGATGGAACAAGAATCTTTCAAAGAATTGGCGTAATGCGCCCCATGTGAGTAGTCCAGAGGCAACAGAAAAATCGATATTTTTCTCAGAACACAGTTCTTTTGTCAACTTCATGCGCGCAAATACGTGGTCCCATTTGTCGCGGTACTTGTGTATGCGGGAATTCTCGTAAATTCGATAGTGATACAAATATTCGTTGACAAGCATTACCTTAGATGCTCGCAAGAAAGATTCGAGAACAAAGAAGGCGTCTTCTCCTGTTGTTAGTTCGGGCCTGTACTGTAAGTGGCTCGAGTAAATCAGATCTCGCTTGAACGCCTTGCTCCATCGACCTCGGATAACGGGTAAGGAATATCCATATTTGCGTTCTATCCACTTAGGACTAATTGTGGAAACAGCCAACCTTTCTATTTCTGTATTCTCTAGTATTTTTTCAATTGGTGATAAAGGCTTATTCTTGTATTCCTTTTCGGATTCGTTATAGTAATTGTTGAATCCGAGAATATCTAGTTCTGGATGTTTCTCTATGTTTCTATTGATCGTTTCTAGTGTATTTGATTCAATCCAGTCGTCACCATCTACAAAATAAATCCATTCTCCCTTTGCGTGTTCTAAACCAAGGTTCAAAGCTGTCGAAACGCCGCCGTTTTCCTTGTGAAGCACCTTTATGCGAGGATTTTTTTGGGCGTATTCATCGCAAATTGCGGGTGCATTGTCTGGTGATCCGTCATCGACAACAATGGCTTCAAAATCGTGGTATGTTTGGGCGCAAATGCTGTTGAGGCATTGGACAATGTACTCACCAACGTTGTAGACTGGGATGATAATGGAAAATCTAGGCATGGTTTGTTTTCGACCTTTCAAAAGAACGCTTAAGCTGATTGAACAATTTAAGGATTCCTATTCGATAAAATACGGGCTTAATTGTTGCGAAAAAAATTGAGCGCGGAGATACGGGGTAGTATTTTTTCTGGAGTGAATACATGTCCATGCTGTTCAAATCATCGAAGAACGTATCTCTTGACGGATTTAGCTTCGCTTTTTGTGTTGCCTTTATTCCGTCGAGACTCATGGATTTCTTCAAGTCTATTTGCGCTTGGCTCAAATTAATCTGACATTCTTTTAAAATGTCGGCCCCCTTTGCGGTGTGCACAAGAATACCACCCGTACCCTTGTTGTCGTCCCATTCCTTTAATAGCTTGCCGACACTCCAGCAATCGTATAATGTAAAGTCGCTTACTCGGTTCCAGGTTTTGAAAGCACATTCTGCACATGACTTTCGAACCATTCCACGAGTGAACGCGCCAAGGTATGGGTCTATCGTACCGTTTGCGTATTTTTTCCCATTTTCAAATAGGAGTGTTAGTGTTGGATTCGAAAACCCATAAGTTTTTTCACGAAATCGTACTTCCGATATCTTGCTGCCAAATTTGCGCTCTTGCGTGGATTTATAGTTGTCCCACATTTTTGGAGAAGGAACGCTGTGACAAATGATGTCTATCAGCACTAAATTTGCATAATCTTTACGCAGATATTTCTTTAGTCCCGCAATTTGGCATGGAGTTCCGCTAAAGCAAACCCAACGGCCGTTGTCTAAAAAGGTCTTTGCTTGCTTGAACGATTGGCCAATTCGGCTTTGGACATATTTTGAACGACGCAATCTATGCAAATCTTCTTTGGATTCAATATAGTCGTGAACTACTTCGAATTTTTCGTTAAACAGAGCTCCAAAAACAACGCCACCACGGTTTATCACATATTGTGCAATTGCCGTAAAGGCTCCTCCAGAAGATGAGTCCAGGCGAATTTTAACGTTTTTATTTTGAACGGCGAATGCAACGGGTTGCTTTTCTTCGTCAAAAACAGGCGGATGCAATACGGGGCAGTTTTTTTCGCATAAGCCACATTTGATGCAAATATCCTGGTTTACTACAGGAAATAGAAATCCCTCGGAATCGGGTTGCATAGAAATGCAGCCCTTGGGGCAAACCGAGGCGCATGCGCTACATCCGGAACATTTGTTGCCAACAGAATCTATCATGCATTACCTATAGAAGCCAAGCATTTTTCAAAAAAATCAATAGATTCTTTGCGGTAAGATTCCAATTTGCTGTCGACAAGAGAGTAATCTATAGGGACGTTAAAAATGCTACAGTCTTCAAAATCAGATGTTTTTCTTCGGGCTTCTAGTCCTGCGACTTTCAGCAAGGTATCTATTCTAGAGTTCTTTGAACCGTGCCCCGCTTTATAACGATTGCAGACGACAAAATTCCTGTGATAGAGAATGGAAAATACCGAGGCATGAAAACTGTCCGTGCAGACATAAGCCGCATTCTTGATTAATCCAAGGAATTCTCCGGGACCTACGGCAAAATCCTGTACATCGCCAAAGTCAAAGTCGACTTTGTTTATCGAGGATACATGTGGCAACGAAATGATTTTTGCTCCTGTTTTGGCCTTTAATGTGTTAGCTAACATCCTATGTTCAGGTGATTTACCTAAAAAGTAGCAAAGGATATAATCACCTTCGCATGGCTTTGTTTCTATCGCGAAATTGTTCCAAAAACTGGCATCGTACAAGACGCTTGGATCGCATACAACCGGAACATCCTTTCCGGTGAGATTCTTCACGATTGTCGCCCCGGCATTTTCTCGTGTAGAGATGTTGTTTAAGCTATTTAGATAACGACGCGTTGTCTTTTTTTGAATCGCCGGAATTTCGCTAACTCCAAAGCTTGATGCATATGCTATTTTGGGAATGCTATCTGCGACCCAACTCAAGTCGTTTAGATGTGTTCCAAAATTAATGGGGTGCCATACTTGGTCACTGCCTACAATAGTCGCATCAAATTTCTTGCCGGCTTCTTTAAGCTTTGAATAACCATAAATAGGCTTTGATTCAACAAAATGTTCTTTGACGAATTTCTCGAAGCAATTTTTTCTAAGAGAAAAATGCTTCTTCAGGTGGCCCGAAAAAAACTTCGTGTAAACTTTGCGTTTGACAGAATCCATTTTCATTTGACGGACATCTGAAATCAGCAAAAGGGGCAACGAACGTAAAATCTGTACGATGCTTTTGTCTTTCTTGTAATTGATGCACTCAACGTCGAAACTGCGCGCTTGCAAGAACTTTACGGTAGCTAAAGACTGAAGTACTGCACCATAGTTCAATACCTTATAACTAGAAACGAGACCAATCTTTTTTGCGTGTTCACCCATTTAATACCTCGGTATAAAGATTGTTATACTGATTAATGCAATTCTCAATGGAAAAATTTTCGGCAGTTCCTGCAAAAGTTTTCCTTTGAGAGTTCCTTTCTTCTTCGTCACATAAAAATAGCATGCTTTGCGCTAAGGACTGAACATTGGAACAATCGCACAAGATTCCTGCATTGAGATTATCAATGATTTCAGGAATTCCGCCTTTATTCGAGGCTATTAAAGCACATCCGTTATAAGCAGCCTCGATAACGACGAGTCCAAAAGGTTCTTCCCATAATGAAGGAATCACGCAGACATCGGCGTCTTGATATTCTTTAGAAATGGCCGAAGCGTCAAGTTTGCCGCGATAAATAACAGATTCGTTTCTTTTTGATTCCTCTTGGATTAATTCTGCTAGCGGCCCGGCTCCGCAAAAAACTAATTCTACATCCTCCCTTTTCTTTTGAACTTCCTTAAAAGCGCTCAAAAGCTTTAACACACCTTTAAAATCAACTAATGTTCCGACAAACAAAAAACGAATTTTCCTAGCATCACTCTTTTGAGGTCTGTTGATAATGTTGGAGAAGTAATTTTTGTCAAAAACGATACCATTCGGAATTGCGCGAAGGACGGCCTTATTACCAAAGCCGAAACTTGACATTTTCTTTATAACAAAAGACGAAGGTGCCGTTATCGCGTTTATGTATTTAGACTTCTTATTCCAATATTTTTGCCAGACTGAAAGAATGAGACTTTTAGGCGGCTCTTCCCGCATTAGAGGGTCTGCTGCATAGTAGTCACGTAAAGTGTGGATGACTTTTATTCCACATTTTTGGGCGATTTTCCAAACCAGAGGACTTATGCCGCGGACTCCGTTCGTATGGATGATATCCGGTTGGAATTCGTCCAAAACCTTTTTAAAATGTCTGCATGCTGCCGGGTTGTACAAATCAGCAAGACGGTTCTTGACTTTGCAAAAACGGGACTCACTTTTGGTGAATCTCGCCATAAAATTAAAGCAACTCGACCCGCTTCTATAAATGACAACGCCATCAATATTTTCTTTTTTTAAGCCTTTAATGGAAGCGTCAGCAGAAAAAACAGCGCATGGGTATTTTTTTGAAAAAAAAGTGGCGAGTAGCTTTACTGATTTCTCAGCACCACCAAACATATTTGGGTAATAGTAGGTGTTGACGAATAGAATTCTCATAACAAGCTTTTAAACATTCCCTTGATGGTGTCACAAATATCCGTTCCAGGCCAAATATCCTTAACACGCGAATTATCTGCGCAAATGCAGGGAACATCCACTGGACGGAATTTTTCAGGGTCAACACAAATTTCTACAGGGACCCTGGCAAGCGATACTATGTAATCCAACAAGTCCGACAGCAGATGCGCCTTGCCAGAACCGACATTGTACACATCGTAATCGTTGTCGCGCTCCAAAAGGTTGCGGTAGGTGAATACCACGTCCCTCACGTCCGAAAAATCTCGGGATACGGCGAGATTTCCTACGAAAATTTTCCCAGGTTTGCCACTCTTTTCTATCTCCGCGACTTGCTTCACGAAACTGGGCAAAACGAAATTTGTATTCTGTCCAATTCCCGTATGGTTAAACGAACGGGTACAGACAATCTTCATTCCATATTTCTTGCGGTATAGTTCCGCAAAGTTTTCCTGAGCTATTTTCGTGATGCCGTAGGGGTTGCTCGCTTCCAGGCGGTCTTCTTCTGTCAACGGAGCGTCTTTCGGCGCATATTCCTCAGCAGATCCAACCAAAAGAACCTTGGCTTTGGGGCAATATTTTTGAACTGCGTTCAAAATGTTCAAAGTCCCGCGAACATTGACTTCTAATGTCATCACGGGATCTTTCCAAGACGCCCCGACAGAACTAATTGCAGCCAAATTCACCACATAGTCAAATTCGGTCTTAGAAAACGTCTTATCCAAAGATTCCGCATCCAGTATGTTCAACTTAGGAATATCCGCCGCACATACGCGGTGTCCATTCCCTTCGAGTTCATGAACAAGATACTTGCCGACAAAGCCTGCAGCCCCAATGACAATCGTCTGTTTCATTAAATCTTGCCTTCCGCCAAGAGTTTCTGGTCATTTTCGACCATACGCTTGATGAGTTCCGGATAGCTGATTTCGCGCTTCCAACCAAGGGTCTTTTCTGCCTTGGACGCATCGCCAATGAGCAAGTCGACTTCGGCAGGGCGGTAGAACGCCGGATTCACCTTGACGACAACCTTATCAGTTCCTTTGAGAGTCGCGTATTCATCGACACCCTGACCATGCCATTCAATAGCCATACCAGCAGCTTCGAAAGCGAGGGTCACGAATTCGCGAACCGGATGGGTCTCGCCAGTCGCAATGACAAAATCATCTGCCTTGTCCTGCTGCAACATGAGCCACATAGCCTTCACGTAATCCTGAGAATGGCCCCAATCACGCTTGGCATCAAGGTTTCCGAGTTCGAGAACATCCTGCTTCCCAGCCTTAATTTTTACAATAGCGATGGTAATCTTGCGAGTCACAAATTCAGCACCACGACGTTCAGATTCATGGTTGAAAAGAATGCCGGAGCAAGCGAACATGCCGTAGCTTTCGCGGTAGTTCTTCGTAATCCAGTGACCATAAAGCTTGGAAACACCATACGGACTACGCGGATAGAACGGAGTGGTCTCATTCTGCGGAATAGCCTGCACTTTGCCGAACATTTCACTAGTAGATGCCTGGTAGAAACGAGCCTTGGGGCGGGTCAGGCGGATAGCCTCGAGAATATTCGTCACGCCGATGGCGTTGATATCAGCCGTAGAAAGCGGAGTTTCCCACGATGTTGTCACAAAGGACTGCGCTGCCAAGTTGTAGATTTCATCTGCTTCAGAAATTTCAAGAGCACGGATAAGGGATGCCAAATCCGTCATATCGCCAAAAATGAATTGTATCTTACCCGACAAGTGAGCTGCATTGTTGAAATCGAGTTTGCTCTTGCGGCGAACTAAGCCAAAAACCTTGTAGCCCTTAGAAAGCAGAAGTTCTGCCAAATAAGAGCCGTCTTGTCCAGTAATGCCCGTAATCAGTGCACTTTTCATAATCAGGTTGTACCTATGTTTTGGTTTTATGTGAATTGAGTGTTTCACATATGTATGTTTCGATTTGCCGCCTAAATTCAGGCTCATCGAACTTCAACGCATGCTTGCGGACTTCTTCTTTGTTGAAATCCATTGTTTCAAACTTTTCGATTGCATTGGCTAGCGAATCAATAGTCTGTTCTTCGAACAGGACGCCCGACTTACCAGGAATAACCGTATCAAGTGCGCCACCTTTGCCAAACGCAATCGCGGGCCTGCCACTAGCCATAGCCTCAACCGGAACGATGCCGAAATCTTCTTCGCCCGGGAAAAGGAGCGCCTTGCATTCTGCCATGTGCTTGCGCACGACCTCATCCGGTTGGCGCCCTAGGAACTGCACCGTAGGCCCAGCCATTTCTTCCAATTTCTTACGCTCGGGACCATCGCCAATGACTATCAACTTCTTGCCGAGTTTGGTACAAGCCATTACAGCCAGGTCAAAACGCTTGTAATAGACAAGGCGAGAAACAACTAGGTAATAGTCGCCATCGGTTTCGCTAATATTGAACAGCGAGCAACGCACCGGCGGGAAAATGACCACGGAATCGCGATTGTAATACTTCTTGATGCGGTGCTGGACTTCGGTAGATATGGCGATAAAGTGGTCCACGCGCTGTGCGGCGGCAAAATCCCACATCTTCATGTAATGCATCATAATGGAGCAGAAGAACTTCTTTATCTTCCCCATGCCCTGCATATACTCGAAACTACGCGCCCAAACATAGCGAATCGGGGTGTAGCAGTAGCAGAAGTGTTCACTATCCGGGCTCGTGACAACGCCCTTCGCGCAGCACGAAGTGGAACTCAAGACGACATCATAGTCCGTAAGGTCCAAATGTTCAAAAGCAAGCGGCATCAACGGGAAAAACTTCTGGTGTCCCTTCTTCGCAAACCTTTGCAGGAACGTCATAACGACTTTTTTCGTTGAAAAACGCTGATCCACATTCTTCGGAGTAAACATGGACGTGTAAATCGGAGCATCCGGATAAATATCCATGAAATTAAGGACGCACTGCTCCGCGCCACCCATATTTGTAAGCCAGTCGTGAACTATCGCTATTTTCATTGAAGAAATCCTTACTGGTTATGAGTCCGTAGCTCTAACCGATTGAAATAAACGATGTAAAAGCACTATATCCATATCCACCATCCAATTTGCCTTCATTGCTAAAAACGACTTTTTAAATATAACAAAAAACTTACAATTTATGAATTTTGTTTAAAAATTCACATTAAATTGAATGATTTTTCAGCTATCTGGCATATTATTATGTTTTTGAATTGTTACACAAATTTCGGCAAGCTAAAAAACTATTTAATGGCTAAAGCTGCTGTTAAGAGTTCTGGGGAAACTCCTTTGGAGCGTAAGAATTCCTCGATTTTTTTATCTCGAACGGCATATTTAGCTTTTGCTTGTTTTGCTCCTTGTTTCAAACCTTTCTCCATGCCTTGGGCGAGACCTTTTTCCATGCCCTTCTCCATGCCCTTTTCTAGACCACGTTTCATGCCACGACGCATTGCTTTTGCTTCTGCTTTTAGCATTTCATCTGCCAAAATTGCTCTGTCTGCATTGGTATCGAACATAGTTTTCTCCATATTTTTTAAAAATTTGGGTTTTACATTACTCACGCGCAAACGTTCTAATGCTTTAGTAAGCAACGAATCCCGTGTTCCTACTACCTCAAGTGGACCCTTACGTAAAAGCTTTAGCCAAAAATCTTCGTGTGATTGTATGTTTCGGCGAAGTTTGGCAAACTTTGGCAAGTCAACTATAATATACTTATTTTTAGGGAAGATCGGTCGAGCGTTTTTGCCCTTGATATCGTTTTCGCTATAAACAGTCCATACATCTTTGTAAATATTTTTCTGCTTTAAAATGTTAAAATTGCAAAGCCAAATAGAGACTGTTTCCGGTATTTCATAGTAATGCGTAGATTTTTCTTTTTCTGAATACTCTAGAAAAGTTTCTGATTTATTATAGTCATATTTTCCTCTAAGAATTTGATAGGCATTGTAAAGTTGAATTCGATCATAAAAGAATGGGTGTTGACGATTTTGTAATTCAATATTGATAAATCTATTATCTCTTGTTTTAACCCATACATCTAATTTCATTGGTTTATCGCCAGGCATGAATACATCTATGTATTTTTCAAATTCATACGAAAGATCTGTAATTTCATGTTTATAATCAAGTTCTAAAATACTATTTAAAAAATCGCGGATAAGTTCTTTGTCGTCCATTAAGGCACGGAATGTTTCTGGATAAGTCGGCAAAAGAAATTCTTCGCCTGCAGCGTTCCTTACAATGTAAGGTCTGTTATTGTTTTTAGAAGTTGCAGCAAAGTGCTTTTTCTGATTTTTCATAGTGCGCATTTTTCCTTTAATAAAAAAACATCCAAATGATTTTGGATGAGGCACACTATTCGGGAATTGCAACAGAAATGTAGCTTATGTAAAAATCCTGGCAAGGGAAGGTTTGTAAAAGTATTGAAAAATCTAAGGTTTTGCTAGTAAATAGCCATTAAACACTAGGCCACTCAATATGAGAACTTGTTTACATACTTGCCCGCGAATCTTGTCATTGCGAAGTAAACTTGTCGCACGCTTTTTGTCATTCCCTGTGTCATTGCGAGCCGTGTAGAATACACGGCGCGGCAATCTCATTGCCAACAGATCGCCACACTGCGTTCGCGATGACAACTTGCTAACAGATGGCCACGAGGCGCAAGGCCTCTCGCCATGACAAGTTGTTTCTACACTTGCCCGCGAATCTTGTCATTGCGATGGAGTGAAACGACAGAAGCAATCTCATCGCAATTTTGGTCGCAAGTTCTGTAAACATTCTTTTGCAAAATATTCTGATAACAATTCCTTTGCTTAAGCGTTTATACAAATAGAAACCTTGCTTTGTTTTTAAAGCAAAGTTCTGCCTTTTTTATATGAAACTTTAACCTTAAACAAAAAAACGCTTATGACGAAAAAACAAAAAAAACATCACGATAACTTTTTTAGAACCGTTTTCTCGGACCCGAAAAATGCAGCAAGTTTACTCACTCTGGCAAGTAAAAACAACCCACATCTTGCTGAATTGCTCACACTTGTAAACCTTGATACCCTCCAAGAAATTCCAGGAACTGCCCCACGAGAAGGATTCTCCGGACAGAGCGACATCACATTTCAAGTGGAATTAAACAATTCCAACCAAAAAGCCCATTTAATTGTTGGCTTAATTCTTGAGCACAAGTCTTACCGCGATTCTAATGTTCGAAAACAACTTTTGAAATATTTCTTTGAAGTCATGCAACAAAAAGCTGGTGATATTCCTGTTGTGGCGATTATCGTTTACAATGGTCGCGAAAAATGGAATCCATTAAACGCCAAACCTTATCCTAAGTATCCTGAATTTTTCCAAAATGTAGGCTTACCTTTCCATTTGGAATTTATCGATGTTGGCCATGCTGAGCTTGATTTAAGTTCTCTAGACCCGCAATTAGCACTTGTTTTAGTGGCCATGCGTTACGCTTTTGATTCATTCGGGCAACAAGATGCCTTTAAAGAAGCACTTGCATCCCTTTTAAAACAAGGAAACAGCTATTCTTCTGTTTTAGAAGAAATTTTGGTATATTTAAGAGAAACCCTACCACAACAAGAAAAGGAAACAATTATGGACTCTTTAGAAGTTTTAGAAAACAAAGGCTACACTTCTATCGCTGAAGCCGATTACGAAGAAGGTTTCCTTGAAGGTCTTCTTGAAGGAGAAGCTAAAGGCAAAGCGGAAGGCTTTTTGGATGGAGAGATCAAGGGCATTAATGATGCTAAACGTGAAATGGCAAAAGCGATGCTTGTAGAAGGAATTCCTATTGATAAAATCAGGATTATTTCTGGATTATCTGAAGAGGAAATTAAAAATCTATAA